>JANNOM010000049.1:0-98492 GCA_031399065.1 Chitinophagaceae bacterium | reverse complement strand
CCCATCAGGTAGCGGGGCTTATCTGCCGGTAGTATATCGCAGCATAGGGCGCACATCTCGTACATCATCTCAGTGGGCTCCCCTACGCTTAAGCCGCCGATGGCATTGCCTGCCGCTCCCATCGAGGTAATGAACTCACTGGACCGCCTTCGGAGATCGGGATAAGTACTGCCCTGCACGATGGGAAAGAGGTATTGGGTATAACCATATTTGCTCTCCGTCCCGTTAAAACGTGTAATACACCGTTCGAGCCAGCGGTGGGTAAGTTCCATAGACGCCGATGCATAGCTATAGTCGCTCGGGTAAGGAGGGCACTCATCGAACGCCATGATGATGTCCGCACCAATGGTGCGTTGTATATCCATCACGCTTTCCGGCGTAAAGAGATGTTTGGAGCCGTCGATATGCGACTGGAACACTACCCCCTCTTCCGTTATCTTACGGTTATTGGCCAGTGAAAATACCTGGTACCCACCGCTATCGGTCAGCAACGGGCGGTGCCATCCGTTAAACTTATGTAGTCCTCCTGCCTGTTCCAGTACGTCCAATCCGGGCCGCAGGTAGAGGTGGTAGGTATTTCCCAGGATGATCTGCGCCTTTACATCGTTTTCAAGGTGCTGTTGCGTAAGGGCTTTTACGCTTCCTGCCGTACCTACCGGCATAAAGATCGGTGTCTGTATAGTACCATGAGCCGTTGTAAGTGTGCCTGCTCTGGCTTTCGAATTGTTATCGGAATGTTGTAATTGGAACGGTAATGCGGACATAGCGGCGAAGATCATTATTTTTGTAACATGATAATCCGATTATTGACGGCATTGCTTGTTTTTTCTTCTTTTATTATACCTGCAGGTAAAGAAGAACTGATACCCTGGAGTAAAGACAGGAAACTGGAATGGGCCGATTTTAAGGCGAAGCCCGACCCGGGTACGGAGAACGCCGCCCTTACCAGCAGTGCCATTGGCTTCGGCTGGGGCTTCGATGAAAAAGGATTCTCCTATACAGTCAAATGCTCGTTCGATAAACAGAAATCCTGGGGTCGTATCAAAAACGATCATATCCTCGCGCACGAACAGGGGCATTTCGATATTACGGAGATCTATGCGCGTAAGCTGCATAAAGCACTGAAAGGATATGCCTTTAAAGGTAAATCTTCCGAAAAGGAACTGCAATCCATTTACGCGAAGCTGATGACGGAGCAGGAACAGTTACAGGCAAGGTACGACCGTGAAACGGAGCACTCGAAGAAGTTACCGGAACAGAAGGAATGGCTGGTAAAAATAGCGACGGAGTTGCGGGAGCTGAACGACTATTCCGATTATTAAAACAGGCCGTACAACTGGCCGTCTATCCGGGTAATGATGTCACCCAGGTGTTCTTCGTTCTCCGGGAATTTGTTCTGATCCACATTGATGATAAGGATAGGGCCTTCTTTATAACTTTCCGTCCATTTATTATAATAGTCGTTTAATTTCTTGAGGTAATCGAGCCGTATATTTTCCTCGTATTCCCTTCCTCTTTTCTGGATCTGGGCCACCAGTGTGGGTACGGACGCTTTCAGGTAAATGAGCAGATCGGGTGGCTGTACCATGCGCCGCAGGGTTTGAAAAAAACTGACGTAGTTATCGAAGTCCCTTTTACTCATAAGGCCCATCTCGTGCAGGTTGGGGGCAAATATATGGGCATCTTCATAAATGGTTCTATCTTGTATTACCGTGTCATTGCCGCTCTGGATATCGATCAGGTTATTCAGCCGGTTGTTCAGGAAATAGATCTGCAGGTTAAAGCTCCATCGGGGCATATCTTCATAAAAGTCGTTCAGGTACGGATTGTTCTCCACATCTTCGAACTGCGGCAGCCATTTATAGTGTTTACTGAGTAACTCGGTAAGGGTAGTTTTTCCTGCGCCTATATTACCTGCCACCGCTATATGCTTCGGTTTCTTGCTTTTTGCCATACCCTTAAAAATATACAATTAGTTTAACCCGTCAAATTATTAATAATAGTTCAGATCCATGGCATTGCGTACGGCTTCTATAGTGGCTTTCGCGCTGATCCGTGCTTTTTCGGCACCGTTTTTCATCATCGTTTTAAGGTATGTTTCATCAGACAGCATAGTGTTTACCTTTTCGCGGATAGGGGCAATAAACCGAACCATATCTTCCGCCAGTTGTTTTTTGAGGTCGCCGTACCGTATCACGCAGTTACCTGCACTGCTGTTATTGAAATCGTCTTCGAAGCGGCGCACCGTACCTGCATCACTTACCAGATGGAGTAAGGTAAAAAGATTATCGATATAATCCGGTTTAACGGAATAGTTCATTTCGGGGCCGCTGTCGGTTTTGGCCTTCATTATTTTTTTACGGATCATATCATCTTCATCGGCAAGGAAGAGGGTATTCATCTGGTTCTCGCTCTTGCTCATTTTTCCATTACCATCCAGGCTTAATATCTTAACGAGCTGGCCGCCGTAGTTGAATGCCTGCGGTTCCGGGAACACTTCGCCATACCGGTGATTGAACCGTTGTGCGAAGTTGCGCGCAATCTCAAGATGCTGCTCCTGGTCTTTACCCACCGGCACTTTAATGCCCCGGTGTATCAGGATGTCCGCTGCCATCAGTACGGGGTACGTGAGCAGGCCGGCATTGACATTGTCCGGGTTCTGCCGAACCTTATCTTTGAACGTGGGAGTCTTTTCGAGTTCCCCTTTATAAGCGAGGGTATTGAGATAAAGATACAGTTCCGCGATTTCCGGCAGGTCGCTTTGCAGGAAGAGGGCCACTTTCTCCGGGTCGAGGCCGCAGGCGATATTTTCGGCTATTACCCGGTGTACGGATTTTCGCAATTCTTTCGTATCCGGGTGCGTGGTAAGCGAGTGCCAGTTGGCTACAAAAAAGTAACAGTTATATTCATCCTGCATGCGCACGTAATTTCGCATGGCGCCAAAATAATTGCCCAGGTGTAAAAAGCCCGTGGGCCTGATGCCGCTTACGACGATTTCCTTTTGCATAAGGCCGCGAAGATAAGAAAACCGGGTATTACTTTATCGGCCGCGCTGCAGGTGGCCTCATTTGAAAATCCAGCGTTTATTTAAATATTTACCGCCTGGTTTTGTTAAACACCTTTAACCCCAAGCAATTTAACCATGAATGTTTTCAAATACCTCACGATACTTTTATCACTTATTTACATTCTTCTGGTCTATTATTATTTATCAAATTTGCGCTTTGGACTGCGCTTGTGATGATATAATGAAGTGATAGTAATTAATTTCTTGACTTCATCAATAATATAAATAAGATTATATGGATAGCTTTTAAGCGATAACTCGTAAAAGTTCTTATATGTGTTCCGGTACCTAGAGGGTTCTTCGCAAATTGCCGTAAATGCTTTCTGAACTGCCAGAATTAGATTATCGGCAGCGACTACACTTTTTTCTTCATACCATTCAAAAGCTTCTTCATACTCATCGGCGGCAGTGGGGTCAAAAATATATTTATAAGACATTATTTATTTTCGCTTTTTCCTGATCTTCTGAAGTCTTTTATTCATTTCTGAAGAGGAGACCATTTTGCCTCCATTCAAATAATAATCAACCCGGCGATCAAGTTCAGCTTTAAGAGAAGGCGTATATTCTATAGTTGCTTCTTTAATTTCGGCTTCTACCATTGTATATATAGCCTTCAGCTTCTTGTCATCGGCTACTTCTAAATAACCATGTAGCTGCTGTTTAATTGATAGGGCGTTCATCATCTATTATTTTAACGAATTTACAAGATTTCCCGGATTGTATATTAATAGCTTTGGCTTTTTGTTGATTTTTTAAATCCATACCTTTGATTCATGCAAGTAACGGACAAACTGGTAGAAAACCTGGCTAACCTGAGCCGCTTATCTTTTAACGAACAGGAAAAAGAGGAAATAAAAAAAGACCTTCAGAAGATGATCAGCTTCGTGGATAAGCTGAATGAAGTGGATACCACGGGCGTGGAGCCGCTGCTTCATATGACGGACGCCATGAATGTATACCGCGAAGATGTGGTGAACGGATCGATGCCAAAAGAAGAAGCTCTCCGCAATGCACCAGGGGCAGACGGCAACTATTTTAAAGTACCTAAAGTGATCCGCAAATAATATGGAACCATCGCTTATCCGCCTGCAGAATATCTACAAAAGTTATTATATGGGCAAGCAGCCCATCCCCGTTTTAAAAGGCATCACCCTCGATATCCATAAAAATGAATACGTGGCCCTGATGGGGCCCTCCGGTTCCGGTAAAAGTACCCTGATGAATATTCTCGGCTGCCTGGATTCCCCCACCGAAGGTGCTTATGTTCTTAATAATAAGGACGTAAGCAAAATGCAGGACGACGATCTGGCAGATGTAAGGAATAAAGAGATCGGGTTTGTTTTCCAGCAGTTTAATCTGCTGCCCCGGCTCACGGCCGCCGAAAACGTAGCCTTGCCGCTCGTATATGCAGGATTGGGCAAAAAGCAGCGGATAGAGATGGCCATGGCGGTGCTGGAGCGGGTAGGACTGGCAGAAAGAAGTCACCACAAGCCCAATGAAATGAGCGGTGGCCAGGGACAGCGCGTAGCCATTGCGCGGGCACTGGTCAACAATCCTTCCATCATTCTTGCCGATGAACCTACCGGTAACCTGGACTCAAAAACATCCGTAGAAATAATGGATATCTTCAGTTCCATACAGGCGCTGGGGAACACCGTTATACTGGTAACACATGAAGAAGACATTGCCATGTACGCCCACCGGGTAGTGCGACTGAGAGATGGCTTAATTGAAACGGATAAAAAAAACAAGGTGCATGGGGTCTAAGATATATACCAAAACGGGTGATTTAGGTAAGACCAGCCTGATCGGTGGTACCAAAGTGCCGAAAAGTGATTTACGCATAGAAACCTATGGCACGGTAGACGAGCTTAACTCCTACGTAGGGATGGTAAGCGACCTGGTAACTGACCTGGAGGTGAAAGCGGTCCTCCGTGAAATACAGGACCGGCTGTTTACCATCGGGGCCTCCCTGGCCTGCGATCCCGAGAAAGAGCCCCGCATGAAGATTCCCGACCTGTTAGAAACAGACGTTACCGTTTTGGAAAAAGAGATTGACCGGATGAATGAAAAGCTCTCCCCTATGAAATTTTTCATACTTCCGGGAGGCAATATCGTCGTATCCACGGCACATGTAGCGCGATGCGTTTGCCGCCGTGCGGAACGGCTTTGCGTGAATATGATGGAACATGATTTATTCGTAGAACCGCTGGTGATAAAATACCTCAATCGCCTAAGCGATTACCTTTTTGTAACTGCCCGTTATACCGGCTACCTGCTGGGAGTGGAAGAAGTGGCCTGGAAGCCAAGGGTATAGACAGCGCTTACAAAAATTTACCGTCTTTCATGTGCAGTTCCCGGTCGCTCATTTTGGCCAGTTCTTCATTATGCGTCACTATCAGGAAGGTCTGGTTAAACTCTTTGCGCAGCCGGAAAAACAGGTCGTGCAGTTCCTTGGCATTGGCTGAATCGAGATTGCCGGAGGGCTCGTCGGCCATAATGATCCGGGGACTGTTAATCAGTGCCCTGGCCACGGCTACCCGCTGCTGCTCGCCGCCGGAGAGTGCCTGGGGCTTATTGTGCAAACGGTCTTTCAGTCCCAGTATTTCCAGCAGCCTGGTCGCTTTTTTTTCCGCCTCCTTATTTTTTGTACCGGCTATCCATGCAGGTATGCATACATTTTCCATGGCGGTAAATTCCGGTAATAAATGGTGAAACTGGAATACGAAGCCCATATTGGCATTGCGGAAAGCAGCCAGTTTTTTGCCCTGCAGGTCGTCGATGCGGGTGCCGTCCAGCTCTACCCGGCCCTGGTCGGGGTTATCCAGCGTTCCCATGATGTGTAGTAAAGTGCTTTTACCTGCCCCCGAGGAGCCCACTATGCTCACGATCTCTCCCTGGCTGATCTCGATGTCAACGCCCTTCAACACTTCCAGGCTTCCGTAGGTCTTGTGTATATTAACGGCTTTTAGCATAGTTTTTTGTACCCGTCGCTTTCCCGGTACCGGGCGGAGGGTGGCAAGATAATATTTGTTTTTTGCAAACCTCCGAAAGAACTGATTAAATTTCGTTCGATATTTGGTTGTTTCGTATTAAAAACTACATTTGCGGAAAATTAGGAATTAGTCGGTGTGTTTATAAAGGATGGTGAAAAAGAGAACGATTGGGCGGAACGGGAGAGAAATGATCTTAAAGAAACCTTAAAGTATATACCATGTTTTGGACACTTGAACTTGCTTCTTACCTGGAAGATGCCCCCTGGCCGGCAACAAAGGACGAACTGATCGACTTCGCTATCCGCAGCGGTGCACCTCTGGAAGTGGTGGAAAATCTGCAGGAACTGGAAGATGAAGGAGAAATTTATGAAGGCATCGACGATATCTGGCCGGATTATCCCAGCCAGGAAGACTTCTTTTTTAATGAAGACGAATATTAGACGGTTTTAATCCATCCGATAACATTTTAGTTGAAAGCCACTTCTTAAGGGAGGTGGCTTTTTTGTTAGCTTTTTTATCGGCTTAACAGTAATGCACTGCCGGTAGCTTGGATATTGATTTAGTATCTAAAGGTCATCTTAGGGTTATCATAGGGTATTTTATGGGTTATCCTTTAGTTAAATTAGAAAGATAACCTTATTGATACCTTACTATTACCTTATCATAGTGATTCTAATGATAATATTTCCCCGTTCCATATAATAGGATTTTCTTTTATTTGGATTCTTCCACTCCTAATCTTGCCATTACTTCATTACTTACGCCGGTAGAAGAATAGCCGCCATCGTGAAAAAGGTTCTGCATGGTAACCATACGGGTGAGGTCGGAAAACAGGGTGATACAGTAGTTGGCGCAGTCTTCGGCAGTGGCATTACCCAGGGGGGCAATAGCCTGTGCATAGTCGAAGAAATCTCCAAAGCCCTTGATACCGGTGCCGGCGGTGGTTTTAGTGGGAGACTGGGAAACGGTGTTGATACGCACTTTTTTATCCACGCCGTAGTGGTACCCGAAACTGCGGGCGATCGATTCCAGCATCGCTTTGATATCGGCCATATCGGTATAGAAGGGATAAGTACGCTGGGCGGCCATGTAAGTGAGAGCCACCACGCTGCCCCATTCGCTGATGGCATCCAGCTTTTTGGCCACCGCCAGCATTTTATGGAAAGACAGGGCAGACACGTCGATACCCTTTATGAAATAATCGTAATTGGATTCGGTATACGGTATCTTCTTGCGGATATTGACGCTCATGCCGATGGAATGAAGCACGAAGTCGATCTTACCGCCCAGCACTTCCTGCGATTGGGAGAACAGCGTAGTGAGTTCTTCTACACTGGTGGCGTCCGCAGGTATGATTTGAGCACCTGTTTTCTCCGCCAGCTTATTGATTTCACCCATACGCATAGCGATGGGCGCGTTGGTCAATACAAAAACGGCCCCTTCTTCGTGTGCTTTCTCCGCTACTTTCCAGGCTATCGAATTCTCGTCCAGTGCTCCTGTGATAATTCCGCGTTTTCCCTTTAATAAGTTGTACGACATAAGTTCATTTTATAATTGGCGGTAAAAATAAGGAGAACGGATTAATTCATGACCATTTCTCTTGCATTCTCGAGTGCAGCGGCAGTAGGTTTTTCGCCGCTCAGCATCTTGGCGATGGCGGTAATTCTTTCGTCCTGCGTCAGCAAACGGATATTGGTTTTTACGGCATTGCCCGCTATTTCCTTATATACATAAAAATGCGCGTCGGCTTTGCCGGCAATCTGCGGCTGATGTGTAATGCAGATAATCTGCCGCTTCTCCGAAAGGTTTTTAAGAATGATGCCCACCTGCCGTGCCGCTTCCCCGGAGATGCCGGTATCTATTTCGTCGAATATCATGGTAGGCAGATCGATGGATGCCGCTACCAGCGACTTGATGCATAACATCAGCCGGCTCAGCTCTCCCCCGCTGGCCACTTTTCGTACCGGTGCAAACTGGTTGCTTTTATTGGCGTCGAATAAAAACTCGATAGTATCGGCACCCGATTCCTTTAGAGAAATATCGTTTCCTGCACTGCTGTCTACCTGTACTTTCAGCCGGGCATTGGGCATACCCACCTGGGCCAGCAGTTTATTCACGTTATCCTCCAGGGGTTTTACCTGTCGCTGCCTGTTGGCGGAAATACTGCCTGCCAGCGCGCGTGCGCGGACGTGCAGCAGGGTGGTTTCTCTTTCCGCTTTTATAATCATATCGTCGATATTCATTATGGCGGCGAGCTTTTGTTCCAGGGAGGCCTTTACGGCCAGCAGGTCGTTCGTGGTAAGTACGCCATGCTTTTTAAGCAGCTTGTAACCAAGCGATATTTTATCGTTCAGCAGCTCTATCCGGGCGGCATCGTATTGCACATGATCGTTAATGGTCTCTACTTCCGCCGATATATCTTTCAGTTCGAGCTGCGCGCTCTGTAAACGTTGAATGAGCGGGGGCAGCCCGGCATGCGCGTCGGCAAAAGGTTGTAGTTGCTGCACCAGTTGCTTCAGTTGCTGCACTACGGGGGTATCGGCTTCATCCAGCTCGTAGGATACCCTGCTTAATACGGCCTTGATGCCTTCGGAATTATTCAGCAACCGCAGTTCCGTTTCTGCTTCTTCTACCTCGTTTTCCCGGAAAGCGGCTTCTTCCAGCTCGGTAAACAGGAACTGGTTGTAATCGAAAGCGGCGGTAAATTGCTCTTTTTGCGACTGAAGCTCCCGTAGTGCTTTAGCGGTGTTTTGCAACTGCTGCCAAACGGAATGGTATTCTTCCAGCAGGGGACCGTGGGTAGCCAGGGCATCGATCACATCGCGCTGAAAATGCATTTCTCCCAATGCCAGCGTATCGAACTGCTGGTGCAGGTCCACCAGCAGGGAACTGAGTTCCTGCAGTTGGGAAAGGTTGACCGGTGTATCGTTTATAAAAGCTCTTGATTTACCGCTGGCGGCTATCTCGCGCCGTATCATCAGCTCTGTACCTGTATCCAGGTCGTGTCGTTGCAGGAAGGCTGCGATACCGCTTTTCTCCGTCATGGCAAAACTTCCTTCCACCACGCATTTGCTATTGCGATCAAGCAGTACGTTACTGTCTGCCCGCTCCCCGAGCACCAGTGCCAGCGCGCCCATCAGGATGGATTTACCGGCACCCGTTTCCCCGGTGATAATGCTGAGATTAGCCGGGAAATGAATGGAGAGTTCGTCGATAATAGCGTAATTGCGGATATGAAGTTTCTGCAGCATAGGTAAATATAGAGGGCAAATTAGGTAACTTTTCACAATCTTACCGGGCCCTTTTGCAAAAAAGAAAAAGGGCATAATATAGCTGGCTCTTAACCAGTTTATTATGCCCTTTTTCTTTAAAAAAAATTCTTTTATTCCACTTCCACTGCATCGGCCAGTTCAGAATCGACCAGTATACGTCCGCAGTTTTCGCAGATGATGATCTTTTTACGTTGCTTGATCTCGCTTTGCTTCTGTGGAGGGATGGCATTGAAGCAGCCGCCGCAGGCGTCTCTCATTACAGACACCACACCCAGCCCGTTACGATAGTTCTTACGGATACGGTCATACGACAACAGTAAACGCGGGTCCACTTTTTCCCTTGCTTCGGCAGATAACTTGTTGTATGTCTTTTCTTCCTTTTCGGTAGTGGCTACGATCTTTTCCAGTTCGTCCTTTTTTCCTTTCAGCACGCCCTCTTTAGTAGACACGTTCTTCTTCGCTCTTTCCAGCAGTACGGCCTTGTCGGCTATTTCTTCATTCGCGTCGCGGATATGTTTTTCGGCCAGCTTGATTTCGAGCTGCTGCATTTCTATTTCCTTGTTAATCGCTTCAAACTCACGGCTGTTCTTTACGTTCTCGCTCTGCTTTTCGTACTTCTTAATAAGTGCTTCGGCATCTTTGATAGCGAGTTTTTTCTGTTCGATAAACTCCTTAACGCCATTGATTTCCTCTTCCACTCTTGTCTGGCGCGCATTAAGGCCGGTGATCTCGTCTTCAAGGTCACTTACTTCCATAGGAAGTTCGCCTTTCAGAATCTGGATCTCATCCAGCTTGGATTCTATCTTTTGTAAAGTAACCAGTGCGGTTAACTTTTCTTCTACAGAATAGTCTTTTACAGTAGCCATATTTAATTTGTAATTTGAAGTTTGCCCGTTACAGGAAGTAGCGCACCGGATTGGTTTCCACTCCTGTTTTAAGGACGGCAAAGGTAGGGAATTTTTCCTGCAAAATGCCACTGAGCAGTTCGATGGTAAATTGCTCGCTTTCGTAATGGCCGATATCGGCGATCACCATCCGGTCGTTGGCGTCGAAAAACTCATGGTATTTGATATCGGAACTCAGGAACAGGTGAGCTCCGGCAGCCAGGGCCCGGGAAATAAGGAAACTGCCGGCTCCGCCGCACAGGGCCAGTTTCCCGATTTTACCGGGAAGCAGTGGCGTATGTTTTATCACCTTCAGCCGGAACTGGCTTTTCAGCAGGGTAAAAAAATCGCCGGCTTCCATAGGCTCCGGTAAATGGCCGATCAATCCGCTGCCGGTTGACGGGTTTGTATCCGCCGGCTTCATCAATATATCCTGCTTTGGCAGCAGTACCTGGCGGTCGCGCAATCCCAGTATATCCGCCATTTTCCCGTTTACCCCGTGCAACACATTATCCAGATTGGTATGAATGGCATAAATGGCGATATCCTGTTTAATGGCCGCTATTACCGCTCTTCCCACGTAGGTATCTGTACTGAAGCGTTTCAGTCCCGCGAAAACGATGGGATGATGTGCTACCACCAGGTTGCAGTTGTTATTTGCCGCGTCCTGTATCACTGCTTCGGTGGCGTCGAGACATACCAGTATGCCGTTGCATACCCATGAGGACGAGCCGATGATTAGCCCGGAATTATCATATGATTCCTGGTAAGCAGGGGGTGCAACCGATTCAAGGTGATGGATAATATCGCTGATGAACATGAAATGGATTTTAATAAATATTATTGGCTTCGTCGTTATTCAACTGGATAAGATCGGGAGCTTTAATATAACGGCTGTTGTACCGGAACCGGAGGTTGGCCTTTATCCTTATTTTAAACGAATTCATATCTTGCACGGTTCGGGGGAAATACATCATTCTCAATTCTATGGTACCGAAGATAAGGTTTTCGTTCCGCGTTCTTACACCACCCCCGAAACCGGTAAAAAGATCCGATTTCAACAGGCTCTTTTTTTCTTTGGCCAGAAAGGTAAGGTTGCCGAAAAGGAAGGGTGATAACTGAAACCCGAATATTTTGCGACTGGATACCAGGTAGGTTTCGCTATAGAGACTTAAGCGTTGTGATCCATACAGGGAGTCGGCCCTGATATACTGCAACCCCAGTGGATTGTCTATGCGCAGCGGTTCGGAGGTAACGCGGTTGGTGAGATTGGTATAGCTGATTTTTAAGTAGTCCCTTAATTTAAAATTCTTAAAAACGTATAAGCGGCTGTATAGGTTGGCCCCTACCAGCACGCTGGCATCTTCCAGTCGGTTCTTATTAAAAAATGCACCACTCCGGAGATAGTACTGAAAGAATTCTCCCTTATCAGTAAATACGTATTTATTGGCATTGATACCTGCATAGGGCCTGTCCAGCGCCAACTGCCGGTACCACCCTCCCGTAAAAGCTATATTATATCCATAAGGAACGTCCTCCGTGGTTCCGAAACCATAGATATAATTGGTTTTTACGAACTCCTGGCGGAAAAAAGTAAGTTCTCCCAGCACCCCTTTTTTATCATTGTAAATAGGATCGAACTTATCCCCTATCTGAACCGGCTTTTCGGAGAAGTGATTGGTAAAATAACGGGCGGAGATAAATTTACGTATCCGGTCTTCGTTCTTGCTGGCCATCAGTTTATCGGCACCCAGGTTTATACCCAGCCAGCCGTCGTAAACATGATACGCATAGTCGTAATAGATGCTGTCTGGCTTGTTAAAAAGGTTCTGGGAAAAATTATAACTCATAGCATAGCCGCCGGCGAGATTGCTATATGGTGAAATAAGGGGGCGGTCGAGGCTTATATAAAACGAGCGTTCATCTTCCAGTCCCTCGCTGGGACCGGTATTGATAAAAGTGGTTCCCACTGTTCCGTTGATGAAAGATCCACCGATACTGTTCTTGGTATAACTGGCATCGTACCCCATGGTAGGCGTACGGTTTTTATCATAAAGCAACGCTATCTGCACTTTCTGACCCATACCTCCCAGGTTTGATTCCGCTATTCGCCCCCTTCCACGGTTGAACTTATTTACCGTCAGGCTGCCGTTAATACTGAACAGGTCTTTGGTAACCACGATCAGATCGACCGAATCCTGGTTGCCTTTTACGGTTCTGATAAGTATCCTGGCATCCTGGATAAAATCGATGGAACGCAGGTACCGCTCATTATCGGCTACCTTATAGGCGTTGAGGGTGGAATTTTCCCGGATAAAAAGATTGTCTCTTATCACCCAGCTTTTGGTATTGGCGTGCAGCGCATTAAGAATGCGGGTGCCGAAGTATCTGATGCGTTTAGTGGTGTCGGTAAAGGTTTTCTCGAAACCCAGCTCTTCCGTTTCTATGCGTCTTATTATTTTGCCTTCATAAGGCACGAAAGGACTTTCACTTTTGGTATTGAGAACAGTAGCTTTTACGGCACTGTCGGCCTTAGAAATAGTGAGTGCGTTTCTTAACTGGTGAAAAATATTATTCATAAACCTGCGCTTAACCAGTATTGTATCCTCATTTTTATCCTGAGAATAGGCAACACCGGCCAGCAACAGCATACCAAAAATGATGAATACTCTCCTCAACAACAATACGTTTAAATGTTAAGCACAGGATCCGGTGTTGCATCTTATTCCTCTATTGAATAATTTCCTCCACCCTGGTTAATTTACCATTCATATTTACTCCTTCTATAACGACCCGGAACTTCTTTGTAATATCGCTATTATAAAAATTGATAGCTACTTTTTTCTTGTCTTTATCAAAAAAGAGGAAAGGATTCCAGTAAAGCGTCGTTCTTAAGTCGTTTAATTCCTGTGTGGGGTTGTATTCTGCATAATTGGGGGCATAAAATTCTTTAATGGGCGTGTAGCCGGACAGTTTCAGCGTTTTAAGTCCTTTGAAGTTCGTATTCTGCGACTGGTCACTTCCTCTTTTGGTGTACACGGCTATGGCCCCATTGGCACCCCCGAAACCACCCATAAACGGCGGGCGGAACACTTTGATATAGGCCACATCCGCCATGGAAATAGAGGACAGCGACTGTGCGTCCTGCTGCTGCATTTCATCGAGGTAAAGACCGGGGGAGCCGCCACGCCATGTAAGGGTGGGTGAACCCGACTGGTCGTTCGTGATCTGCAGTCCGGCTACCTTTCCCTGCAGGTACTGGAACACGGATTGCGAACTGAGGGCAAAAGGATCGTTCATCAGGTCGAAACTGTATCCGTCCCCTCCGCTAAACATGCCGCTGGTATACTGTTCGTCCAGCTTTTCCTTATTGGATTTCACCCTTCCCTTTACTACCACCTCTTCCAGCACCCTGGCTTTTTTAGCTCTCTCCGCTTCCAGCAACGAATACTGCTGCACGATGCGTTTGTTTCTTACTACTGCACTGTCCACTATGGCGCTTGCGAGCGGACTGGCGGCAGACGGCAGCGCGGCGACCAGCGACTTTTTGCGAAAGTCGTTATCTATCAACAGAGAAACCCTGTCGGCCAGTCCCTTATCGTTGTTGAATTGGTAATAGATACTGGCGGTATCGTAAAAAAGCAATCCCTGCAACCCAAAATTTCCTTTTTTATCCAACGGTGCCGACAGAAACTGTTTGCCGGAATCCTTGAACTGCACGATCATATTCAGCATGGTACCGGTGGGTAGTTTGGAAGGATCTATACCATTGACGGTTCCCTGTATGGTAAGGTAATTATCTGGAGCGAATTTTATTGGATACTCCTTTCCCTGAGCCAGGTCTTCCCATTTAAACCGGCGCCAGCCGTTGGTGAGCATCACCAGGTCTAGTTGCTTACTGAGACTGTCCGCAAAAGAGGAGAAATAATAACCGGGATTGTATATATACCCTTTAAGATCGCCGGTAAGCAGTAAACGGCTGTAAATATTATCCTCGTTTTCATCCGTGATATTAATATCCGCATCAGTGATCGAAACGGACAGATTAGATACCAGGGTATCCGGTACTTCTACCTCGAATACATTTTTGGCGCGCCTGGCCAGCTTCTTTACCGATGGACTTACGTAGGCATCGAAAATATAATCGTTATTATTTATGAAAGCGATCCGTTCCTGCAGCGGTTTATCCATATCGTTGAACAGAGTTACCTGCATGATGCCCGCCGGGAACTGGTCGACCGGTATGCTTCCATTAACAGTGGAAGATTTAGCGGAAAAATTGATTTTGGCTTTATACACCACCTGCTGGTTGATATGCCCCATAAGTACCAGCTTTCTTGAACGGATACTATCAGCAGGATCTTTTTTCAGGGAAAAAATAACAGCACCGGTGGTAGGTATCAGGTTAAGTACCACGCCGCTTTCCAGGGCATCGGGCAGGGCCGTGGTCTGTTCCTTACCAGCAGGGTCTTTCCAGACGGCTTTGTACGATTCTCCTTTTAACGGGGTCATCAGTACGGTACCCATACCATTGTGTGTGGAAACAAAATCCATGATCTTTTTCCCGGTACCATTCACTATCTGTCCTTTTACATTTACGGGCCTGCCATGGCCGTCATTGGCTTTAAATGCGAGTGTGGATTCTACATTTACCACCATATCGCCTCCTTCCGGGAAAAAACGAAGCAGCGATACCGGGGCGGGGGCGGGGGTTTTGGCGGCAGGGGCACTGATGATGCGGATATTCTTATTGTATAAAAACTCCTCGTCAAAATTGAGCATCCAGGTAGTATATGCCCGGAAATTTATTACGGGTTTATTAAACGAAGCGGGAATATCGAAGCTGGATGCAGCGGAACCACCCACTACCGGGGCCACTATGCGTTGCAGCACTTCGCCTTTATCGTCCAGCAGTTCTGCATACAGGTTTTTACTAATTTCCGAGGGCAGCGTTCCATTCATCAGGTATGCCTTGAACCATATCGTTTCTCCCGGATTATAATAACTTTTATCGAAATGAATATGCAGCTTTTCATGGGGAGATTTAAGGCTGTAGATATTCATCATAGAATCTATCACCTGGGCATCGACACCAGTCGTAATCAGTAGTGTAAAGCCGAGTAAAAACGTATGGATAAAAGTGTTAGTACGGATCATTTACTGGTTTTGAATTTTGTATAAAGATCACAAAAAAATGAAATCGCACGAATATTTAAACAAAATGAAACATTCAGCAGATAATAAAGCTATTTTTGAACCGTTATCCACCGTACCCTGCCGAAAAAAATAATCCGGTTAACCAAAATGTTTGTTACTTGATTCGTTATATATATTTTCTGGCTGGTTGCCTTTTCATTAATATGGCTTTAAGGGCGCAGTCTCCTGTGGCTGATTTTTCGGCTTCTTCGGTATCGGGGTGCGTGTCGTTTTCAGTATTCTTTTCCGATAAGTCCTCCGGCGACCCGAAGTTCTGGAACTGGGATTTTGGTAATGGGCAATTATCCAATCTTCAGAATCCGACTGCAACTTATCCTACACCTGGATTATACACTGTTACCCTGGTAGTGAGAAACGCGGATGGTACCGATGGTGAAACGAAGGTAAACTACATAAACGTTACTCCCTCTCCAACCGCGTCATTTACGGCAAACCTGACGACAGCTTGTTCGCCTGCAAATATTCAATTTATAGATCAGTCGGCACCTGCAGGTGCGATAACAGCCTATAATTGGGGATTTAGTGACGGTACCACTTCCAATTTGCAAAATCCCACAAAATTATATACTGTTTCAGGATATTACGGAGTAATACTTACTGTAACTACGGCTAACGGGTGCCAGTCATCCGGCGGGGGATCCCGTTACATAAGAATCATCAACGGGATTCAAGCCGATTTTGATTTTACCCGCACCGGGGTTTGCGCTTTGCCTATTGGCGCAAATTTTATTAATCAAACGTCCGGACCGGGTGTTTTAAATTATGCCTGGGATTTCGGAGACGGGCAAACTTCTTCCGCTAAAGATCCTTCTAACAGCTATTCATCGCTTGGTACATACCCTGTCAAGTTAACGGTTAGGAGCAATACGTTCGGTTGCGAGAACACCATCACCAAATCTATTAATTTCGGGAGTACCAGTACGCAGATCGGTGCGCCAGCAACTTCATGCCTGAATAAACCGGTTAACTTTACCAATGCTTCCACCCCTGCACCGATATCTTCTGTCTGGAATTTTGGTGACGGAACCACGTCTACACAAGCCAATCCGGTAAAAACATATACCATACCGGGAAATTATACTGTTACACTAACCAGTAAATATGCCGAGTGTGAAGGTACTGCTACTAAAGATATCCTTATAACCAATCAGCCATCTATCGACTTTACCTCCGCCAATTCCACCGGATGCACGGTTCCTTATACTGTTAACTTCCAGAGCAACGTGCCTGGTGCTATCAGTTATTCATGGAATTTTGGGGACGGGGGTACATCCACACAAGCAAACCCTGCACATACCTACAACAGAACCGGTAGTTTTAACGTAACGCTTTCCGCGGTTACTGTTGACGGCTGCCCGGCAACTATTACCAAATCCTCGTTTGTTAATGTGAACACCAACCTGTCTGTTTCAGTTAACAGTGTTCCTAACGAAGGTTGCATTCCACTTAGCTTTTCCCCGACTGCCAATGTGAACACTCCTGATGGAGTAGCTTCCTATCTATGGACCTTTGGCGATGGAAGTACAAGTACGTCGGCTGCACCAACCAAGATTTACAATACCGGTGGAACTTATGATGTAAAACTTAAGATAACTACCCTGGGAGGGTGCACGGATTCGGTGACGTATCCGGGTGCCGTAAAGGCAGGATCACCTCCTGTTGCTGCATTTGACTTCACACCTATTACGGAGGGCTGTGCAGGCGTCCCTGTACAATTCACGGATCTTTCTGCCATGGCAGATAAATGGGAATGGAGTTTTGGAGACGGTGAAACTTCCAGCCTGCAAAATCCGATACATCTGTTTGCGGATACTGGTCTATTGGTTGTGTCTTTAACAGCTTCGAACAATGGCTGTAAAGCGACTCCGGTCATTAAATCAATGCCCAGAAAGATTGGACCAGTGGCTAAATTCGAAACCTTTGTTGACTGTTCTGCGCCGGCGGCGACACGCTTAACGGTAAACTTTACTAATGAATCACTGGTGGATCCTGCCGAAGCTGCCACTACCACTTATTTATGGGATTTTGGATTTGGAGGCAACACCTTTGCCGGCCCGAATCCACCGCCTTTAACCTATCCCGCAGCCGGTAAATATAACGTATCGCTAACGGTTGCCAGCTCCAGCGGTTCCAACTGTTCATATACACTTGTAAAGTCGATCGATCTTAAGGTGCAAAACGCAGATTTTATCATCGATGATGCCGATATATGCCGTAATCAACCCTTTCAGATAAAGATTAAAGATATAGATACGACGCAGATCAAATCATTTAACTGGCAAATTGCAGGTAGTGTGCCTTTTGAAAGCACCTGGTTTGTAGATAGCAGCTTATCCGCTAATGGCGTCTATCCTGTTACGTTAACTATTATAGACACATTTGGATGTTCAAGCACTAAAACCATACCTGACCTTATTAATATTGTAGGCACGGAGGCAGATTTCAATGTCGTCAATGGGGGCGGCTGTGCCGATGCGGACATTACGTTTACCGACCTAAGTACTGCACCTATCACCCAAAACTGGAAATTTGATTACGGTAATGGCCAAATAATATCTTATAACGCTCCTCCTTTTATACAAAAATATACGGATAACGGGGTCTATACAGTGTTTCTGTATGTAGAGGATACTTATGGCTGCCAGGATACGGCATTTAAAATAAACGGAGTAACCATAACAAAAAATATCGCAAATTTTGGGGCAGAGAAGACACTTTTCTGTCCCGGAGCGGCTTTACAATTCATTGATTCTTCCAAAGGAGCCAATCTGCTATATACCTGGACATTTGGCGATAATACCACCGCTAATACAGCCAACCCCCTACATGTATATACGGGCGGTGACGCAACCTATTCGGTCAAATTGTATGTGACAGATGCAGTTGGTTGTGCAGATTCATTAACCCGAACAAATTACATCAGTATTGTGGCTCCCAAACCCAGGTTCGACGCCCAAGATACTGTGTCGTTATGCCCCCCTCTCCAGACATTCTTTAATTCCACTTCCAGAGATTACGACTCGCTTTACTGGAACTTTGGAGATGGTAATTTCTCTACGCTCGATACCGTAGCCAATTTTTATAACGAATACGGTACCTATATCGCCAAACTTTATACAGTCGGATATGGAGGCTGTCTTGATTCCGCTTCAGTCACCGTGAAAGTGCTTAATCCTGCAGTAGACGCCAGGATATTTTATGACGTTACACAGAAATGCGATTCTTTAGATGTAAGATTCGAACTCACCATTCCGGATAATATAAAATTTTATCTTTATTTTAATGACGGTCAAATAGACTCATCCGGAAGAAAAATACTCAATCATGTTTATAGGGGTGCCGGTTTATATACCCCCACCCTGTTATTGAGAGATGCATTGGGCTGCGAAGTAGGTGGTATAAATGGACCAGGAACAATAAGGATCAACGGTGCACTTCCCCTGTTTAATATGGATAAAAAGGCATTTTGCGATAACGGTACGGTTTTCTTTACTGACTTTACCGTAGGTAATGATCCGGTTATAAGCCGACAATGGGAATTTGGCGATGGAGCAACTTCACCGGATGACAATACATCACACACTTATTTGCAACCGGGGACCTACGTGGTTAAAAATACCGTTGTTACTCAATCAGGATGTAACAGTGTCTTTTCTGATACAGTGAGAGTTTACCGGACCCCTGAAATTAATATAACCGGAGGCGATAGTGTATGTATCTTCAATACCCTTGTTTTAAACGCCGTTACAGTAATACCTGACACGGCCACTTCCTGGAAATGGACTTCCGGCAGCAGCACCGTTACGGATTCAGTAGTAAGAATAACACCCACCAGCGTTGGCCAGTTCCGGGTTAATCTGGCAGGTGCCAACAAACTGGGTTGCGGGGATACCACTTCTTTACTGGTAACAGTCAATCCGTTACCGGTAATCACCATGCAGCCCTCTATTACCACACCTGTCGGATATACGGTAGCTATGCCGGTAACATATAATGATCCTGCGCTGATCTATTCCTGGAAGCCGGCCACTTACCTGGATTGCACCGATTGTGCAGTACCTAATGCTGTAAATCCCAAGTTTAACACCACTTACAATGTGAAGGTGACCGACAATAACGGATGTACGGCCACAGATACCATACAGCTGATAACGATATGTAACAATATCAATTATTTTGTACCCAATACTTTTTCACCGAACGGTGACGGTAATAACGACTGGTTTTACCCCAGAGGCACTTCTTTGAACAACATCCCTTCTCTCCGCATTTTTAACCGCTGGGGAGAATTGGTATTCGAGAAGCGAAATATGTCGCCCAATAGTATGACCGATGGATGGAACGGCACTTTTAAGGGCAAGCCGGCCGCATCGGATGTTTATGTATATATCCTGGAAATCGTTTGTGACAATGCGCAGGTAGTACCCATTAAAGGAAATGTGACCCTGGTAAGATGACACGGAGAAAAAAAGAAACTGTGAACGTAAAACACCTGAAAATATTAATTATTATTGTTTTTACCAATGTATGTTATTGGCCATATGCATCCGGGCAGGATATACATTTTTCCCAGTTCTTCGAAGCACCTCTATTACGCAATCCATCTCTGGCCGGCATATTTACGGGCGATATCAGGGCACAACTTGTTTACCGCGATCAGTGGAACAGTTTCACCAATGCCTACCGTTCGGGTTCTTTTAATGCAGAATATAAAATGCCCGTTGGAAAGAGCAACGATTTTATAACCGCAGGTTTGCAGTTATTATTCGATAAGGCTGGCACCGCGGGACTTACCACCACACATATTCTTCCTGCCATCAACTACCATAAATCGCTCAGCGAAGAGAAGCTGATGTACCTGTCTTTTGGTTTTATGGGAGGGTTGGTGCAGAAAAGTATCGACAGAGGTAAGATCACTACTAACAATCAGTTTGATGGTACTGCTTTTAACCCGGCACTCGCGGCCGGCGAATCGTTTTCCGGCAACAACTTTAGTTACTTCGATGGTAGTTTCGGTGGCAGCTTTAATACGAGCTTTGGCAGGGAGCAGGCCAACAGTCTTTTTGCCGGCGTAGCCTATCACCATTTTAACAGGCCGCGTAATTCGTTTTACCGTACGGCTGCTTCTGCTTTAAATCCCAAGCTGGTATTTTCTGCCGGGGTTAAATACAATGTGGATGATCATCATTTTTTCACCATACAGGCAGATCACTCCCTGCAGGGTAATTTTAATGAAACCATCGGTGGTGCCCTTTATTCTTTTAAACTGGGCGACGTCGAACAGCCACTCTACACCCTGCACGCCGGTGCTTTCCTGCGCTGGAAAGATGCATTTATACCAGTTATAAAATTAGACTATAATCCTTTTTCGGTGGCCATCAGCTATGATGTCAATATTTCGCAATTAAGAACCGTAAGCCAGAGCAGGGGCGGGTTCGAGCTCTCCGTATCCTGGATGGGCTTCCTGGACAGGGATAATTCAGGCCGCGATAAAGTACTTTGTCCGCGGTTTTAAAATCGTTTTAATTCCTCATCATTTCTTTTACCGCTGCTTCCAGCTGATCGTCTTTGCCGTTCAGGAAATTTTCATATTTAAGCGGCACTGTTATGTCGGGCTCCACCTGCAGATTTTCCGTAGGCCGTTTCTCTTTACCGATGGTGCCAATCATGGGAATACCGAATACGATAGTAGGATCTATCTGGCGTTCCCACCAAACGGCGGTACCGGTGCCTGCCACCGGCATTCCGATCAGTTTGCCGATGGTATCCTGTTTGTATATATAGGGGAAAATAAAAGCGTCACTATAATTTCCCTCGCTCATGATCACGCAGCTCGGCTTGTTCCACCTGGTAATGGGCTCCCCGCCTTTAATAGGGTGGCCCTGCGATTCGAACTTCAGGTACTCTTTGCCACTCAGCAGGGTTTTAAGATCGTCGTGTAACCAACCCCCTCCATTAAAGCGAGTGTCAACTATAAGGGCTTGTTTATCCAGGTTCTTACCCATCACATTGTCCACCACGTCACGATAGCTTTCATCATTCATAGCACGTACATGCACATAACCCAATTTACCCGCACTCAGCTTATTTACTTTATCTTCCATCATCTTCACCCACCTTTTGTACATCAGTTCCGCTTCAGCCACATAGGAAACCGGTTTAATCGTTTCCTCCCACCTGGCACCAGTCGATTGATTATAGAGGCTTAACAAGGTGTTTTTACCCACTTTACGGTTTAATGCCCTGTTCCAGTCATAAGCAGGCAGTAACTCCTCACCGTCGATCTTTTCGATGATCGTTTGAGCGACGATCCTGCTACCGGCTTTATCAGAAGGTCCGCCGGCAATCACTTCAGACACCTTGATACCCTTACCGGAATAGGTATCATCGTACAGCAATCCCAGGGAAGCGGTATTGTCGCCATCAGGAATTTCGGGACTATACCTGCCACCAGTATGTGAAGCGTTCAGTTCGCCGAGCAGTTCACTAAGCAATTCCTGGAAATCAAAATTATTACTGATATGGGGCAGGAACCGTGCATAGGTTTGTTTATATTTCTTCCAGGCAACTCCATGAAGAGAAGGGTCGTAAAATTTCTTTTCGACCTGCCTGCATATATGATCCACCATGTAACCGCGTTCCGCAAAGGCATCGAGTACCATTTCCCCGTCTATCTGCACGGGAGATAATTTACCGCTTTCTGTATTTATTTTTACAAGACCTCCTTTGTTATTTACGAACAGGGTTTTGCCATCTTTGCTGAGCATAATGGTGGAAGGGGTTCCCTCCAGTTTGGCAAGTATTTTAGTCTCTCTTGTTCTGGGTTCAGTTACCCATACATCGTAGCCTTTTTCAAATGAAGAAAGATAATAAAGTTTACTGGCATCTTCATTCAATACATAATCGCTGATGGTGGAACTATTGATCGTCAGTCGTACCTGCCGGTTGTAAAGCCCCTCGAGGTCGGGCTTAAATACCGGATTTGTTTTCTTCTTAATAGAATCCGCTTTCTTTTCTTTTTCTTCTCTTTCTTTAACCAGCGTAAAATCATCCTTGCTTAGCTTGTACCGGTCATATGATGCCTTATCAAAGAAAACAGCGTACACGTCCGATTCATAGTTTCCCTGGTTGGCAGCCGGCTGCCGGCCCTGTTTGCTGCTTATCCAGGTAAGCATCCTCCCGCCAAGGTTCCATTTGACGATAGTCTCTTCGAAACCGCCATTTACCGGGTAAAATGCATTGGTACTGCTATCTGTCTTTATCAGCGCCGCATGCGCGCGAAAGGCAAAACCTCTCTGATCGTCGGCCACCAGCCATTTTCCGTCAGCACTCCAGGAAAAGGACCAGTCCCCATCCCTGTAGCTGTAATTCCGGCCTTCCGGCAATACCGTACGGCTTTTGCCCGATGCCAGGTTATAAATTTTCAGGATATTACGTTCTTCGATAAACGCCAGTTCCTTGCCGTCGGGGGAAAAAATCGGCTGGTATTCTTCTGCAGGCGTGGCTATCACCGGCTCTTCTTTCAACAACGTTGACGCATAGAAGTAAGGCTCGTCTGCCCGCGCGATAGTTACGCGGTAAATATCCCAGTTATCGTTTCTTTCCGCTGCATACACTAGGCTTCTGCCATCGGGTGCCCATTTCACCATACGCTCCTGCTGGGGGGTATTGGTGATGCGCTTGGTTTCGGAGCCTTCAACGCTGGTTACAAACACCTCCCCGCGCGTTACAAAAGCAATCTCTTTTCCATTAGGGCTCAGTTCGAACTCGGTGATATTGCCATTTACCGGCACGTTCCTGCTGACGCCTGCTCTTCCGTCGTTCAGAATCCGGATGCTTATTTTTTCAGGCGTGCTGCCTTCCTTAAAGGTGTATATTTCACCATCCTGGGTAAAACAAAGCGTGTTATTATCGGATCTGCTCAGATGTCGTACGGGGTTGTCGGTAAAACTGGTGAGTTTCACCTCCGCTACTTTCGAAAGCACCGGTGTCTTATAAATATTCTGATTACCTTCTTTTTCACTTAGATAGTAAATATATTGATCGTCGCTGCTGAAAACGGGCTCCCGGTCTTCGCCGGCGAATCCGGATATCTGGCGGTAGGTCTTATTTTTCACATCCATGATCCAGATATCTCTTGTTACGGAAGATATATGATGTTTGCGCAGTGCATCTTCATACCCTTTCCGGTCCTCGAAAACGATCTGGGTTCCTTTACCGTTATAGTGAGCATACTGCATACCGGCTGC
This sequence comes from Chitinophagaceae bacterium, assembly GCA_031399065.1. Classification (GTDB taxonomy): domain Bacteria; phylum Bacteroidota; class Bacteroidia; order Chitinophagales; family Chitinophagaceae; genus JADCRZ01. The sequence goes on along the minus strand of JANNOM010000049.1, from coordinate 74,807 downwards.
ACTAACCAGGAGCGCGCGGCCTCCTGTCACGGGCACCTTGTAAAGATTCAGGAAAAGCCTGGGTGAACTGAAACGCACCGACTCCGCAGGCGCATTACGGCCGCTGGTAAACAGAACGGCGGAATCACCGGGAGCAAAATCATACGGATAATCACTGAATGAATTATAAGTAAGCCGCAAAGGGGTTCCACCGGTGACGGGCATTACAAACACATCGAAATTGCCATGACGGTTAGACGCAAACGCAATACTTTTTCCGTCGTGGCTCCAGACGGGCATCATGTCGTGTGCCTCATGGATCGTTAGCGGAACCGCGTCTCCCCCCTTTGCATCTACTTTGTAGAGATCCCCCTTGTATCCGAAAACGATCGTTTTACCGTCCGGAGAAATGGCGGGATTACGCAGCCAGAGTGCATTTTCCTGGGCCTGACAAAGGCCGTGAAAAAAAAGAAAGATAAAGGCCTGTAACGGAATCTTTACGAAGTAACGCATAATGGTTTATTTTTACATTAAAAATGTCGGTAGAAATAGTAACGGATGCCCAATTTAAACAAGTACTGGAAAATAACGATAAAGTAGTGGTAAAATATTTTGCCGGCTGGTGCGGCAATTGCAAACTATTTTCCCCCAAATACAAAAGGCTTTCAGACGATGCCCGCTTCGCCGAGATTAAATTTATAGACGTAAACGCTGAAGAGAACCAGGAGGCAAGAAAACTCGCAGGTGTTAAGAACCTGCCTTATTTCGCTGTATTCAAGAGCGGCGAACTGGTTGAAGGATCTGCTACCAGCAAGGAAGAAGCGGTGGTGGAATTGTTGGAAAAACTAAATTGATCATTATGAAAGTACCCGCCATCAGGAAATTGTGCGAGACCTATACGATAGAGCAGTTAAGGGAAGCGGAGGATATGTTGCTGGACGAGCAGCCACTGGCCATCCAGGTAGAAGGCGACGATGAGGGAGAGCAGTTAACCCATATACTGGCGGCCATCTGGTGCCTGCACGATATGAAAGAAAATGAAACCACTCTTCCCCAGGCCATCCGTAACTATACGTTGAAGGTAAGAAATTCCATCGGTTGACATTATAGGAAAGGGCCTTCGTGCTTTTATGCAGGAAGGCCCTTATTAAATGGCAGCATACTGGCTGCCTGATAATTAATTTAATTCTTGGATAGATAATCGGCCACGCCGGAAAAGCTGGCTTCCATAGCTTCTTCTCCTTCTTTCCAATTGGCAGGGCAAACTTCTCCCTTTACTTCGAAATGCTGTAATGCGTCCAGCATACGGAGGGCTTCGTCCACACTTCTTCCCAGCGGCATATTGTTTACTACCTGGTGCTGAACCACGCCTTCCTTATCGATCAGAAATAGTCCGCGGTAAGCGATCATGGGTCCGGTGGCCAGGAGATTACCTTCTTCGTCCGACACGTATTCTCCCGCCAGCACGCCAAAATTAGACGAAATGGTTTTGGAACTATCAGCCACGATCGGATACGTGATGCCGCCTATTCCTCCATTGTCTTTGCCTATCTGCAGCCATGCCCAATGACTTTCTTCTGTGTCTGTACTGCATCCTACGATTTCGCAATTCTTGCTTTTAAATTCTTCCAGTCTCGACTGGAATGCATGTAATTCCGTAGGACATACAAACGTAAAATCCTTTGGATAAAAGAAAAAGATCACATGCTTTTTACCGATGAACTGATTGAGTGAAAAATTTTCTACTATCTCCTCTCCGTTTACAACAGCCGGAGCACTGAAAAGCGGTGCTTTTTTTCCTACAAGTACCATAGATTGATGTTTTTTTGTAATGTAATTATGTGCCATATAGGCGAAGCAGATCGTAGATAACAGGATGCAAATATAAGCAGGATTTAAAGAATTAGTTTATAAAACGAAATACTTAACAAATCCTCCGCTTATAATTAACTTTGCCCCGATGATTGACCTGATCAATATACCGGCAGTTGAGTCGTTACCCGTAATGGAATACTTCTATACCTTGCAGGGAGAAGGGTTCCACCAGGGCCGCGCTGCTTATTTTATACGGCTGGGAGGATGCGATGTGGGCTGCGTATGGTGCGATGTAAAAGAAAGCTGGGACGCGGCAGCCCATCCCCTGGCGTCCATACCCGACCTGGTAAAAAAGGCCTCTTCGCACCCCGGACGACTGGCAGTAGTCACCGGCGGTGAGCCCCTTATGCATAATCTTCACCAACTTACAGCCGCCCTTAAACAAGCTGGTTTCGAAACCAATATAGAGACGTCCGGTTCCCATCCTCTTAGTGGCGAGTGGGACTGGATCTGTTTATCTCCCAAAAAATTCAAAGCTCCGTTACCGGAAGTAGTGCCTTTTGCCCATGAGCTGAAAGTGGTGATCTTTCATCCATCCGATTTTAACTGGGCAGAAAAATACGCCGCTATGGTATCTCCTTCCTGCAAACTGTATCTACAGCCTGAATGGGATAAAGCCGCTGCGGTAACACCCCTTATAATAGACTATATCAAGCGGTATCCCCAATGGGAATTAAGCCTGCAGATACATAAATACATTAATGTTCCCTGATCTTAAGAGGTGATTATGTATGCAGCTTAAAAATATTTAAAATTATTTTTCGTGCTAAACAAATGAGTTACATATTGTTATAATGAATGTTCATTTAACGATGGTAAGATGCTGTTTTTTTATCTCGATAAAGCCATAATTTTATTGAAAATAATAACATTATGGGAATGGTATATGCGGATATCGAGATAACAAATAGCTTTGAAAAGGAAGCAGTACAGCGGGGCATTATGGGTGAAGAGGAATTAAAAAAGATGCGTTTTCATATGCTCGTTGATACAGGCACTATGATGCCCTGTATCAATGAAACTATCCAGGAGATTTTCAATTTTCCGGTGATAGAAAGAAAAAGAGCCCGACTGGCAGATGAACGAATCATCGAATGCGATGTAGTGGGGCCGGTCGATTACCGATGGAAAGACCGAACGAGCAGTTGCAAAGCGATCGTATTACCGGAAGGTTGCGAACCTTTGTTTGGTGCCATACCTATGGAAGAGATGGATATTTTTGTTCATCCGCTCAGCGGACATCTGGTAGGGAATCATCCGGAATATCCCATCATGATGCTGAAAGGATTCAGGAACTGATTACTAAGGCATTGCATAATCTGAAGGATTTCGTAATTTACACCTATGAAAAACCTTTTGTTTATACTTTCATTTACTCTCTCCCTGCTTGCCAGTGCACAGCCAAAATCAGGCAAAATCAATAAGAAAGCTATCCAGTTTTATGATAAAGCCCTGGATGCTGCCAGGGAGGGAGATCTTACTGGTGGCATCCGGCTGATGCAGGATGCCATTAAAGCAGATCCGAGGTATACGGATGCATATCTTTCCATGGCAGGCATGCATGGCGAGCTAAAGCTATATGATGGTGCAATAGAAAGTTATGAAAAAGCAAGAAGTATTGCCCCTGATTATTTTACCGATTATAACCTTCCTTATTCCATCAACCTGGCTGGTAAGGGTGAGTTCGGTAAAGCGATGACTGCCATCAACGAATTCCTCACGCTTAAAGACCTTAGTGCCAGCAGCCTGAAGTCGGCACAATACCGTAAACGCTGCTACCAGTTCGCCCTGGACTTTGCCGCCTCGCAGGCGGGCAGCGATTATAAGTTTGACCCCAGGAATATGGGAGATAATATCAACTCCAATGTATCTGAATATTATCCCACTATTACCATCGATGGAAAAGAGCTTGTATATACCCGCAGGGTAAATAATTTCAATGAAGATTTTTATGGAGCCCGGTTCGCAGATAGTGCATGGAACAGTTCCCGCAGCCTGGCAGGTAATATCAACACCGCTCAGAACGAAGGAGCCCAGAATATATCGCAGGACGGTCAGTGGCTGATATTTACCGGTTGTAATTTTGCAGACGGATTCGGCAGTTGCGATCTGTACATATCTTACTTTACCAAAGATGGATGGAGTACACCCGAGAATATGGGCGGACTGATAAACACCCCTGCCTGGGAGTCTGCCCCTTCCTTATCTCCCGATAAAAGAGATCTGTACTTTGCCAGCCGGCGACCGGAGGGTTATGGAGGCAGCGACATTTATGTTACTCACCTGATGCCCGATGGCCGGTGGAGCGCGCCCGAAAACCTGGGTGCAACAGTAAATACCCCTGGCAATGAGAGCTGTCCGTTTATGCATGTCGACAATCATTCCTTATATTTTACATCCAATGGTCACCAGGGTTATGGTGGTGACGATCTGTTTATGGTAAACAAAGGTCCTAAAGGGCAATGGAGCGAACCCCGAAACCTCGGCTATCCGATCAACACCATAGAGGATGAAGGAAGCCTTGTAATTGCGGCAGATGGCATTACGGCTTATTATGCCAGTGACCGCAGCGATTCCAAAGGAGGGCTGGATCTTTATACTTTTGAACTCAGAAAAGATATAAGGCCGGTAAAAACCTTATGGGTAAAGGGTAAAGTGTTTGATAAAAAAACACAGAAAGGACTTCCGTCTTCTGTGGAACTTACCGATCTTTTAAGCAAAGATGTCGTCAGCAAAGTACAGACCGACGAAACCGGCAACTACCTTATTACCCTGCCAACCGGGAGGGATTATGCATTCAACGTTAACCGGAAAGGATACCTGTTTTTTTCAGAGAACTTTCCGCTAAGTTCCAAAACAGCAGATAGTACCTACGCCATCAACATCCCACTCCAGCCATTGGAAGCCAATGCCATCATTGTGTTGAAGAATGTGTTTTTCGACATCAATCAATCGGAGATCAAAACGCAATCGCAGGTTGAGCTGGATAATATCGTAACATTGCTCAAAGAAAATCCAACCCTTAATATCCGGATCAACGGGCATACCGATAATGTAGGTAAGCCAGCCGACAATCTTAAACTTTCCAACGACCGGGCGAAGTCGGTGATACAATACCTAACATCGAAAGGGATAGCCGCTTCCCGCCTGTCGGCCCACGGCTTTGGCTCCACGCAGTCTATGGCCGATAATAATACCGAAGAAGGCCGTGCCACCAACAGGAGAACCGAACTCAAAATAATAAGCCAGTAAACGCCGCTCGGTGCCGCACGTAATAGCTTAAAATTACCGGGAAAAAAGGGTGTTTTCCCCCTTTTAAGCAGTGAACTAACCATTACTTTTCCGTAATGAATAATGAACTGTTTTACCGGTTGGCCCTTACCATGGTACCGCATATAGGTGCCATACAGGCAAGATTACTGATCGAAAAATATGGTAATGCAAGTACCGTTTTTCATACGGGTAAATCCATGCTGGAACGCACCGAGGGCATAGGACCCATACGGGCAGGGTACATTAAAAACTTCCGTGATTTCGGGCGGGTGGAAAAAGAACTTGCGTTTATCGAAAAGCAGGCCATTACGCCTTTGTTTATTACCGATGCAGCATATCCCCAACGTCTATTGAATTGCTATGATCCCCCTACGCTGCTTTTCTATAAAGGCAATGCAGATCTTAATCATACAAAAATACTCTCCGTTATCGGAACGAGATTGAACACTGCTTACGGAAAATACCTGGCGGAAAAGTTAATTGCCGGTCTGGCTGGTGAAAATGTACTGATCGTAAGCGGACTTGCATTCGGCATAGATACACTGGCCCACAAAGCAGCCGTAAAAAGTGGCTTGCCAACAGTCGGCGTTTTGGCACACGGACTCGACACCTTTTATCCACCTGAAAATAAATCACTGGCCAGAGAAATGCAGCAGCATGGCGGCATACTAACGGAATTTATAAGTAACACCAAACCGGATAAACATCATTTTCCCATCCGTAACCGTATAGTGGCCGGCATCTGCGATGCGGTTATAGTGATAGAGACAGGAATTAAAGGAGGAAGCATGATCACGGCAGAACTGGCTAATGGCTACAACCGGGAAGTGTTCGCCTTTCCCGGCAAAACGACCGATGCTAAAAGTGCAGGATGCCATGAACTGATCATTCACCATAAAGCCACCCTCATCAATGGGCCGGAGCAAATTATCCGTTCATTGGGATGGGATGAGAAAGAACCTGGAAATAAAACTTCCGGCAGGGTAATGCAGGCATCGCTATTTACAAACCTGCTTCCCGAAGAAGTAACAGTAATAGAAATATTACAGTCACAGCCCGTATGTGATATCGACGAGATAAGCACCCGGACGGGCTGGTACGGAGGGACTATTGCGACCATACTACTAAATCTTCAACTCAAAGAAAAGATCGTAAGCTTGCCGGGAAACAGGTATAAACTCTTGTAAATGATTTCGTTACATTAGGCAAGTTTGTTTTAACAAAAAATTATTTTGGAACCAATTTACCCGCTACCCTATCTTTGCACATGGCAACAAACTCCACTCCAAAGATTCTCCTTGAAGGCTTAACGTTTGACGATGTACTGCTGATTCCGGCATATTCCGAAGTAATTCCCAGCGAAGTAGAGATCAAAACAAAACTTACACGCAATATTTCATTGAATATACCGATGCTTTCCGCAGCCATGGACACCGTAACGGAAGCATCACTCGCTATTGGCCTGGCAAGGGAAGGTGGACTAGGCATACTGCATAAAAACATGAGCATCGAGAAACAGGCCAACGAAGTACGCAAAGTGAAACGAAGTGAAAGTGCCATGATCATCGACCCGATTACCCTTACTGACAATGCCACCATCGGAGACGCCCTGCAACTGATGCGGGAGAACCGTATAGGAGGTATTCCTATCGTAACGCCCGACGGCAAACTGGCGGGCATACTCACCAACAGGGACCTCCGCTTCGAACAGGATATGAAACGCAAGGTGAGCGAGGTGATGACCAAAGAAAACCTGATAACCGCCCCGGAAGGTACAGACCTTCGTAAAGCGGAGACTATACTGCGCAATTACAAGATAGAAAAGCTGCCCGTGGTAAACAATGCGGGCAAGCTGATAGGACTAATCACGTATCGTGACATCCTGCAATTAAGCAGCTTTCCCAATTCCATAAAAGACAGTTCCGGCAGACTGCTGGCCGGTGCCGCCATCGGCGTTACCAGGGATGTGCTGGACAGGGTAGCCGCTCTCAGTCATATGGGGGTGGATGTAGTATGCCTGGATAGTGCTCATGGACATTCAATAAACATTCTGGAGACATTAAAGACAATTAAAAAGACCTATAAAAACCTGAGTGTGATAGCCGGTAATATAGCCACCGCAGAAGGAGCAGCGGCGCTGGCCGACGCCGGTGCAGACGCCGTAAAAGTAGGTATCGGGCCGGGCTCTATCTGCACCACCCGTATAGTGGCAGGTACCGGCGTACCGCAGCTTACCGCCATTATGGAAGCCGCTTCGGTATTACGTAAAAGAGGTATACCCATTATAGCGGATGGTGGTATACGATATACAGGAGATATGGTAAAAGCGCTGGCCGCAGGAGCCGATACCGTGATGATGGGCAGTGTATTCGCCGGAACGGAGGAAAGTCCGGGAGAGACCATCATTTACGAAGGAAGAAAATTTAAAGAATACAGGGGCATGGGCTCGCTGGGTGCCATGGCCACCGGCAGCAGCGACCGTTATTTCCAGGACAAGGAAACGGATGCCAAAAAATTTGTACCCGAAGGTATTGAAGGGCGTGTTGCATATAAAGGTTATCTTAAAGAGATCGTTTACCAGTTTGTGGGAGGACTTAAAGCCGGCATGGGTTATTGCGGGGCAAAAAATATAGAAGCACTTCAGAATGCGCAGTTTGTAAAAATTACAAACGCCGGCATGCGTGAAAGTCATACCCATGATGTGGAAATTACAAGAGAAGCTCCTAATTACAGCAGAAAATAAATGTCAACTTGAAAAGATTTCCTCCCTTATTGCTCTCCCTACTGAGTGGAATATTGTTGTGGGCCGCATGGCCGGTATCGCCTTTTACCGGTCTTATTTTTACCGGCTTTATCCCGCTCCTATGGCTGCATCAACAGGAAACGAAAAAAGCCAGATTTATCTATTCCGTTTACCTAAGTATGTTAGTTTGGAATATAGGAACCACCTGGTGGGTGTGCAATGCATCGTTGCCGGGAGGCATTGCGGCCATGCTTTTCAGCAGCGGGTTCATGACGCTGCCCTGGATCGGGTACCGGTTTATTTATAAAAAACTGGGGCAATCATGGGGGTTCTTATCCCTGTTCGTTTTCTGGCTTACGTTCGAATATATCTATCTTAACATCCAGCTTAGCTGGCCATGGTTAACCCTGGGCAATGTATTTGCGATGCACCCGGATTGGGTGCAATGGTACCAGTATACCGGCTCCAGTGGCGGAACGGCTTGGGTAATGATTGTAAATATTTTAATTTTTAAACTGCTATATGATGCAGTTCTTATAAAACGATTTGCCTATAATAAAACGCTATGGCTTACCTGTTCACTTTTGTTGATTCCTTTCATCCTTTCCTTTTTTATAAAAGCATTTGCGCCTGCTTCGGGTGATGGAGACAATGTAAAGAATGTCGTTATTATTCAGCCCAATATCAACCCCTATGAAAAATTCAATGAATCCACACAACAGGAGCAACTGGAAAAACTATTATCGCTCAGCGAACAGTCCGTGGATACAAACACCGCATTGCTCGTATGGCCGGAAACGGCTATTTCCGGAGTGAATGGTTTTAATGAAAGCAGCATCCGCTATTATCCTTCTCTTCTGCCAATATGGATATTCCTCGAAAAGCATCCGCAGGTTTCGTTATTTACAGGGGTGGAAGGATACAAAATGTACACGGAACAGGACAAGACGTCCAGTGCCCGTAAAACCTCGCAGACCGGTCAGTATGTAGATGTGTTTAATTCTGCGGTGGTTTTTTATCACAATAGCGATTCGGGTATCTTTTACCATAAGTCGAAACTGGTACCCGGGGTAGAAACACTGCCTACGTATCTCAGATTCCTCGATAAATGGTTCGAGCAATTCGGCGGTACTTCCGGGGGATATGCTTCGCAGGAAGAAAGAACGGTCATGAAAGACAAAAGCGGTGTTTATAAAATAGCACCCGCTATCTGTTACGAAAGCGTTTATGGGGAATTTATTACCTCCTATATCCGCAACGGCGCCAATGTAATAAGCATCATCACCAACGATGGATGGTGGCAAAACACCGCCGGCTACCGGCAGCACATGCAGTACGCAAGATTAAGAGCCATTGAAACCAGGCGATGGGTGATCAGGAGCGCAAATACAGGCATTTCCTGCGTGATCGACCCCTATGGTGAAGTGCTTGATCCGAAGCCATGGGATACTGCTGCCGCTATCAAAAGAAAGGTGCCTGTACGCAATGACCTTACCTTTTTTGTTTTATATGGCGATCTTATTTCCAGGATATCTTTCGGTGCGGCAGGAATTTTGTTAATATGGGGTATCGCTTACAGAAAAAGCCCAGATGAAAAAAGAACTCATTTATAATGATAATTCTGTTTATTATACAATTGCGGGTAAAGGTAATGCCGTAATGTTGATCCATGGCTTTGCAGAAGACAGCAATATATGGCTGCACCAGGCAGGTGTACTGGAAGCACATTGCCGTTTAATAATACCCGACCTGCCGGGCAGCGGACAATCTCCGGCCCTGGAAAGTGTAAGCATGGAAAACATGGCAGATGTTGTTAGGGCCATCATCGATGCAGAAAATATTGAAACCGTTACGCTGGTGGGCCATAGCATGGGCGGATATATTACACTGGCTTTTGCGGAAAAATATGCAGACCGGTTAAAAGCCTTTTGCCTCTTCCATTCCACGGCATTTCCCGATACGGAAGAAAAAAAAGAAACCCGCCGCAAAAGCATCGAATTTATCCGTAAAAACGGCACACACCCGTTTCTCCGGCAGGCTACACCCAACCTGTTTAGTCCGGCTTTCAGGGAAAATAATCCCGCGATAGTGAATGAACTGATCCACCAGTACCGGAAATTTAATCCGGATGCCCTCATTGCATATTATGAAGCCATGATGCAACGCCCGGGGCGCACTGAGGTACTAAAAGAGTTCAAAGGGCCCATCCTTTTCATTCTTGGAAGGTACGATACCGCGGTGCCTTTAAAGGATGGACTGGAACAATGCCATCTCCCCCTTTTTTCGTACATTCATATACTGGACGAATCCGGCCATATGGGGTTGTGGGAAGAAGCTCCCGAATGCAACCGTATTCTGATTGATTTTTTAGTGAGTAAATGAAGAGACTAGCAGTAATAATCGCTTTATTATTTTCCGTAAATACTGTACCTGTTTATGCAAGCCATATTTCAGGTGGAGAGGTGTTTTACCGCTATATAGGCCCCGGATCCAGTGCCGGCACTAATCGTTATAAAATCACCCTAAGACTTTTTAAAGATAAAAATATAACCGGTGATAATGTGGCTATGATGCCGAATTCCGTAACCCTCTCCATATTTGGCAAAGTCTCAGCTAGTTCCTATGCCAGAATCAGGGACGTGTTTCCTGTTCCCCGCTCCAAGCTGGAAGAGATCAGCCTTACATCCAGCGCGTATCCCTGTATTGTTCCCGCACCTAGTATCAGGTATGAGATAGGTTATTATGATTATACTACCGATCTGCCTTCAAACGGAATGGGATATACGATCGCGTTTCAGACCTGCTGCCGGGCAAATGGCATTACCAATATGGTCAACTTTCCGATTGGTACGGGAAGCGTAGGAGACGGTGCCACTTATGTAGCCACTATCTCCGGTACTTCAACATTGGGAGCGGCCGTTAATTCAAGCCCCGAATTTAAAGTAAAGGATACCGCCATCGTGTGTGCAGATAATAATTTTATACTCGATTTCGGAGCGGTGGATCCAGACGTGACGGATTCGTTGGCATATAGTTTCTCCAGCGCATATAATAGGGGCACTTCTACCGGATCGGATGCAGATCATGCATCTTCTTCACCGCCGTTCGAATTTATTACGTATACTACAGGATTCTCCGGATCGCAGCCATTGGGACCGAATGTTGAAATAGATCCTGTAACCGGCATCATAAAGGGAATAGCACCTTCCAGAGGCAAGTATGTAATTAATGTGTATGTTAATGAATACCGCGATAAAGTGCTCATCGGCGAACATCGGAAAGATTTTATCCTGGAAGTTAAATCCTGTAATATAGCAGGCGCATCGCTTAATCCTTCTTATATTACCTGCGATGGGTTCAACCTTAGCTTCGAAAATCTTTCCAATTCACCGCTTGTAAAAAACTGGTATTGGGATTTTGGCGTTGCAGGTACCGATACAGATACTTCTACCAGCGCAACCCCCACTTTCAACTTCCCGCTGGAAGGCGATTATACGATCAAGCTGGTGGTGAACCGCAATGAGCAATGTTCCGATTCGATTACTTCGATAGCAAAAGTATACCCCGGTTTTTTTCCTTCTTTTACTACCGATGGCTCCTGTATACTCAATAATTTTAATTTTAAAAATACCAGTACCACTAATTTTGGCGTGATCAATAAATGGACATGGAACTTTGGCGACGAAACCACTACTACAGACGTATCAAGTATTCCCAATCCATCCTGGAAATACAGCACTACCGGTATCAAACGGGTGGAATGCATTATAGAAAGCAGTAAGGGATGTATAGATACCGTGGTGGTGGACGACCTGGATGTAAGAGACAAGCCATTGATTACACTGCCGTTCCGTGATACGCTTATATGCAGCCAGGATACGCTTCAGTTAAAGGCAAGCGGATTGGGTACTTATAGCTGGACGCCCGCACAGCCCGGTATCAGCCTGTTTACCAATACAGCCAACCCGGACGTATTTCCTAAAGCTACCACCTTCTTCGCCGTTACGTTAAACGATAATGGATGTATCAGTAAAGACTCCATCCGGGTGAGGGTAGTGGATTTTGTAACGCTCGATGCAGGAGCCGACCGGACTATTTGTCTTACCGATCCTGTTATCCTAACACCCTCGGGTGATGGACTATACTTTAAGTGGACACCGGCCGTTACACTGGATGACTCTTCCAAACGCAATCCTGTCGCAACTCCCGTGCAAGCCACCACACTGTACACCGTTGTGGCAAGCATTAGCAATAAATGCATTGCCCAGGACCAGGTAAGCATCACCACTGTACCCTATCCACTGGCCGATGCCGGTCCGGATGCGATAATATGTTACGATGATACCACTGGCCTTACGGCTACCATTGATGGATCCAGCTTCAACTGGACACCGGCCAACAGGTTGATCAATGCCAATACGCTCACACCACTGGCTTTTCCTTTACGAACAACTGATTATATTTTAAAAGTGTATGATACCAAAGGCTGTCCCAAACCAGGCATAGATACGGTACGAATAACGGTGAGGCCGGAAATAAAGGCAAGGGCGGGCAACGACACTTCGGTGGTGGTTGGCCAACCCCTGGTTCTTAATGCATCCGGCTCCGACTTCTATGAATGGAGCCCTGCAACCGGACTAAATAACATCACCATAAATAACCCAACCTCCATCTTATCGGACAATATCACCTATATATTAAAAGCCTATACAGCAGAGCAGTGTTTCGACTACGACACCATAAACGTAAAGGTATTCAAAACACTACCCGATATTTTTGTACCTAATGCATTTACTCCCGGCCAGGCAACCAATTCCCGGTTCCGGCCTATACCGGTAGGTATCGCCCGGCTCGATTTTTTCCGGGTGTTTAACCGGTGGGGACAAATGGTATACAGCGCCCAGAACGTTTCCGGTGGTTGGGATGGTAAACTGGGAGGTAAGGATCAGGATCAGGGAACTTATGTCTGGATGGTAAGGGGGGTAGACTTTACAGGCAAACCAGTGGTTAAAAAGGGAACTGTCGTACTTATACGGTAAAACCATTAGAGCATACACGTGGAATTCATTTTTTATTGCTATCGGTAGATTAATTACTCTTTTTTTGCGTTAGAACAGACAAATGCAGTTACCGATGATGTATTGGAAAACCCCCTCTTTATTTTTTATCACTATTATTTTTCTTTGTACGCAAAGTCAGGCGCAGTATGGGGAGGTCATCCGGCAGCAGGCCTGCCTGAACGAAAGTTTTTCTCCAAAAGTGGATAGTATCAAGAAGGCATTGAGTGCTTTTGGTTACACTACCGTCCGGGAGGCTTCCATGTCTATGGAAAGTGAATATGAAATGCCGGTAATTGCCCCCCTTCGTCAGGGTGCCTGGTATTACATCGTATTTATCGGAGATAATACTTCCAGGTTGTACGAAGTGAGAATGTTCGACTCCAACGACAAGCAGGTGGTCTATAAAAGAAACCAGTGGGCAGAAATAGATGGCAATATTATAGCTTACCCCTATATTCCGCAGTTCACCGAACTCCACATGATCAAACCCGTACAGGTTAATAAGAAAAAGAAGAAAGGACTTTGCGGATACATTATGATCCTGAAGAAATTGCCGCCAGCATCGTAATTTGTTTTTTTAGCCCATCGTCTTAACCGCGATCACGCCATCAACCATTTTCTCCTTTGCGATTTAGATCCCTTAATTTCTACTGAGCTAATGATACCCTGATCTGCACACCTGCCCGCGTAGTGGTGATGGGTGGTGATGTGGATATTTTAGGCTCTACTCTCCGCTGGTCGAAATAGAATTTCAGATTGATCCGATTGTTCAGTACATAATCGATCGCAGGCGAAATGGTGATCACTTTCTGGCCCGATGTAGGCAACGCCGCGTCCTGGTCAAGCCGGCTGTTGGAAGTGGCATCATCACGCAGACTGAGGTCCAGGCGGAAGTTTACATCATTAGCACCCGCTTTTGCGTCTTTTTTAGTAAACGGAAGTTTGAATGGCAGTTTAAATCCGCGTTTTCTCAATCCGCCACCTATGGTAAATTCGGTAGACCTTGTTTCGCTTAGCTGGTAATCGATCAGGCTAAGACTTAGTTGCCGCGATTTTTTATACTCGAACCTGGCCGACAACTCGTTCGTAAACTGCATATCCAGGTCGATTAACGGGGCAAATGCTTCCGATATAGTGATGTTGGGTATCAGGAAATAAGGAACGTAATTATTACTTACGGTATCCCGGAACACCGGATAACCAAAACTAAATGGATCCCTGAAAAGCAGTGCTGAATTAAAACTGTTCATACTCAGGGTGCTATTATAACCATGCGTAATGCTGAAGTTGGTGAATATCTTATCGAACCCGGGGATGCGGGTAAGGCCGTTGTATGTTATACGCCAGTTGGGCTTCGGCAGTATCCCCGAGAAAGGATTTGATCTGGTATTCGGATTACTCTGTTTTATAAGCGGTACGCTGTTAGGATCCTTATTGGTATAGGCCGCTATAAATGCAGGTATCAGCACATCCTGGGCATATTTTCCATAGCCTTCCACATATCCTTCCTGGTCTACGGATGCTCCTGCGGCATACGGGTTCTCTTTACCCAGGCGCTGGGATAATATCACCCGATTGGCCTGGAACTTCTCGAAAGTGGCAGATATCTCATTGGGCTGAAACTTCTCGAACATTGTCTGGAACGATACATAACTAACGCTGAAACTACCGGCCGTATAAGGATTCAGCCGAACCAGGTTTGAATTACCGATGGTGTCCTTAAACAGTTCAGAATAGGTTTTACCGAATGTTTTATCGAGGTTAAGGTCGATGGTAAGATCCCGCACCGGTATGAGTTGGGCGGTGATGCTTAAACGCTGATTATAATCCTGCCGGTTAAGGGTATTGAACAATGTACTGTGGGTCAGTAATCCTTTCTGGGCAAAACGGTTAATGTAGTTGGTATCCGGCTGTCGGCCCAGCACAAAGTCCCATCCCGGGGCAAAGTTATTGCGCACATTTACGCCAAGTAGCCGGGTGCTGTCCATATACCCCGCCAGGTTGGTAGTACCCGTTTCGGAGTAATTAATACTCATTCGTTTAAAGGAAGTAAGTATTCTTCCTACCACTTTTACGGCAAGGTTTAGCTGGGGCAGTTCACCGGGAGGTCTTTTAACCTTTTTTGCCTTACCATTGGCAGTAGTATCCGTTGTTTTAGGCGCGTTGGGTGGCGGTGGTAATGGCTTGGGTGCATCCCAGTCGAGTGCCCTCAGGAGGCGCGATTTATTATATAATTTGGTAAAATCCAGTTCGCCGGTTATATTCTTTTCCTGGCCATTACTGATAAAATTTCCCAGTGCGCGGGCCAGTGAGTCCAGTGAAGAAGCCATCCAGTTATAACGGGCGGAATAGCCTGCCCGGAACGTGGTCCAGTCCAGGAAAGGCAGTTTGCCCGTAGGCAGCACATAGCTAAAGTTAATCGTTTGGTCATACAGCGTATTACGCCCTCCTTTAAAGAAATTTCTCCTTAACCGCTCTCTTTCCTGCTTATCGAGCCTGCCTGTATCTTCGTCTACCCTTGCCTTATTGGTGGCGGAGAAGTCGAGATTGAGCGACCGGGTCAGATCCCACCGGGCATTGTAATACCGGTCGAAAGTAAAATACTTGTCGAACGTTTCCGGGATAGTGCCTTTGGGACCGCCCACATTCCTTGCCCGGAAAGCACCGAACTGCCGGTTGACATCTGCTCTGAAACTAAGGAGCGAAGGATTTGGGTTTAAGTTAAAATCTTTAAGCAGGTTATACCAGGGGGAATTCGACTTAATGAGCTTCTTAACCGGCTCCCAATAACGGGGGGTGGCTGTATAATTGTAGCCAAGTCCCGCCCGGTGCCTGGTGACCTCTTCATTTTCTATCAGCGGGCTACGATGTTCCTGCTTGGTATAGGAATAACTGACATCCAGGTTCTCGATACTCCATATCCGCTGCTTTTTGCCGGTGGTGTTCATCTTTTTAACATTCGTAAAATTCACCGTTTTTACCGTTATGATATCGATCGCGTCATTACGGATAGAATCACGCTGGTTGGCGGACGCATTATTGATCTTCTCATTTAATTTAAGATCGAGATCATACGGATCATACTCCGGGGTATTGACTGTTTGCGTTATACCTGCATACACGGGGATCGACATGCCCACTTTTGCTGGCAGCAGTTTACCCAGTTCCAGATTAGTGGCCACGTCAAACTGGGTAGTATTCTCCCGGGCACGTTCATTAACGCGTTGCTCCAGTGTTCCGAACCCTGTTGTTCGCACGCTTCCCGAAAAAGAAAGCGTACCCAGGTCGGCCAGTTTAAGATCTACCCTGCCCACGGCCGCATACCCTCCCTTTTCATCGATGGAAGAAAGGCGCAGCTCATTGAACCACGCTTCTGTACATGCCACCGGCAAACGGGTGTTCTCTACGCCCAGAAAGATACCGCGTACTTCACCCAGGTTCGGGTTTCCCAGTATCGCGTAGGTTTTACCATCGCCGTCGGTTTCTTTATAATAAGTGTTAGGCGGCGTACTATTGTTACGCGATATTTTAAGCCGGGTAAGCCGCGTAAGATCGAGATTGAGTTCATTCTCCGTAGGCCATACCAGGGAATCGATCGTGGCACCGAAAGCAGTTACCTTCAACGGTATTCTTATTTCATAGTAGTTACCGATAAAATCGTTACCAACGCGAATCACGGCAGTAAGATCATCATTTCTAAGAGATGTTTGAGCCTGCACGCTTTCTGCATGTATAAACATCTGCATTTTACCATACTGGCGCAGATCGAGGTTAAGGGTTTTAAATACCCCTCTTGATTTACCATTCTCCAGGTTGCATACCTGCATACTCATGGACTGTTCGTTCTGCAGCAGGTTAACGTTGTTATTACTAAGTTGCTGCACGCGTTCTATACCTGGGGGAATCACATAATTAACCGGCGCACGTCTGCTATTTTCTTCCACATTTACCGCCAGTACGTTCAAGGTAGTAGGCGAGTTCTCGGGCAGGGGCTTGTATTCGCCGGTGGTATCCAGGTCGAAGGAAAACCGGCGCCATTGATTACGCACCAGTTCCAGTTTTGCGAAGCGGCAGGTAACCGAATCTTCAAACCCGGTGAGGAACATACGCATAAAGCGGATCGATTTAAAATCGGGTATATTACCCACTTTACTTTCGTAGTCGGCAATAGGAATGCGCATCAGGTACCATTTTTCCTGTACTGCTCCGGGTACATCCGGGTTTACGGTGATCATATCCGTTATATAGTTCTGACCCACTTGTAACTGGCCTGGTACCAGGTCGAGTTTATACTGAAAATATTCTTCGAGTTCGTTGAGTGTGTTATCCCTGTTAAGGTCTTCCTGGTCGGGTGTAAGAGTAAACGCAGAAGTGCTGTTATCACTTGCCGTGGCGATGGGTGAATTGCCCTGGGGGCTATTAATGTTTTTATAGCGGGCCAGTATGTCCGCACCGGACTTATCGTATGTCCCGTCCCGGTAGTTCCTGAAATCGTCGGAAGCCGGATCGAGCAGGGCATCCAGGTAAGCAGCAGACCCTCCTCCGAAATTATTCTGTAGTTGTCCCAGGTAGTTCTGGAACTTAACAGATTCAGCGGCATTGTCGAGCCCGTCAAAACCTACATCCTGGAAAGGCCTGTCTGCCGGGTCGTTACTGAACGCCTGGGTTACCTGTATCGGGTTGGCAGGCACCTGTCCCCACTGCGTTGTATTGTCTACTTCTGCTTTGATATTGGGGGTAGGCAATCCGTTTTCGAAAAAGCGTCTTCCATCGCGCAGTACGTCTTCTGATACGTTTCCCAGGTTAAAGTATAATTGTCCGCCGGTGCTCCCTGGTTTTTTAAGAAAAGGATCCTGGAGCCAGAATTCGATGAACTCCACGTTGCCTGTCTCGAAGTCCACCTGGTCGAGGCCGCGCATGATACCGGCCCATCGTTGTTTGGGATTCAGCAATTTGCCATTGGCATTCACGCTGCCCGGCCGGGTGTCGAAGTTATAGGGACCTTTTTCGTCGGGGAAATAGGAAAGGTCGAATGTCACCAATTGCGTTTGTCCATAGTCGAGAGATCGGGCCGGGTATATCTGCTGCTGCTGCACGGCACGTACCCTCGGGTCGCCAAAGTATTCCGGGCCCAGCCCTTTCACGGGGTTGTTGTTTCCCCGCGCATCCTGCAGATTGGGCTCTATATTATACCAGGCCAGCTTGGCGCGGTTCACCCCGTAGGGTAGGGAATCGGAAAGAGACCCTTCGGGAAACAGTCCATTGTTCTGCGGTGTGGAAGCAAGTGTCCAGCTCGTGAGGGGGAAGCGCAGATCGATACTGTTACGTGTGCCTTCAAAATCATCCACGTATATAAGCCCGCTGCTGCCCTTACCAATCTGCGAAGGGTGACCGGGTTTTAACGCCGCCGCTTCACCATAAGCGTTAATGGTACTCATTTCGTTGGTATTGTAAAACGGCAGTTTATCGAGCCACCTGGTCAGCCTGGGGAACTCCGAACGGTAATTGAAATCAAGCCCGTACATAACGTTCTTTATAGGATCTTCGTTATAATTCATTTTGGTGAAAAAGGGACGCTCGCCCAGTTTCACGACAGACCCCCCGAAGGAAAGGGATTCCCGCGCATTGTTCTTGGCCATGTAATCGAGCCGCAGCCCGGTGAAGTTGCGTTGCTGTATGCCGAAGCCTGCGTTGTTTTCATAGGATACATTCACCGGAAGTCCCGCATTCAGGATGGCGGAATTAATAATCTTTACGGTTCCTAAATTGTAATCCACGCTATAGTCGATGCCTTCTTTGAGTATCTGTCCTCCGGAAGTTACGTTGACCGATCCCGGCGGTACATTGAATGCACCCAGTTGGATTTCGGAAGTGGACTGACCTTTGGCGGTTCCGCTTATCACAAAGCGGTCTAGGTTTGCAAAAGTTTTGGCAATTTCTTTTATAGTATCGTAAAGGGGGGTGTAAACATATTTCTGCACGATGTCCGGCGTGGCCCCGGTAAACGCCACACGGGCCAGGTCGGACCCGAAAGGTTCCAGCAGCGGGAAGATCACTCTTGCCTGCTGACTGATGATCGTGAATCCATCGATAAAATCGAACACGCCGTCCGGCTGCGGATCCCGCTGGTTATTTAAACGATCCAGGTTGAGCAGAGTGAGCAGGGGCTGACCGCTGGCCGGCCCTTCCGGGAGGTAACGTTTTAAACCCAGGCTGGGCTCTTCATACAGAACGTTCAGTTTAAAATCGGCCTGCTGTACGCTGGAAAGATAACTTCCATCGGGCGTGCGAAGGGCATAAACGTTTTTCATCATCAGATCCCAGATAGGCAGGTTCGGCCGCTGGGAAGTGGCTTTCAGCAGTTTAAGAAATAATACTTTCTGATTGCCGGAGGTGATAGCCGTGGTGTCCGGTATAATGTCCTGGGAAAATTCCCCCACCTGGTAAGTGCGGCCATTATAAGTATACTGGTAAGCCACTGCCAGTACTTCATCGGGTTGCAGGGGTTGATTTAACGACAAAAATCCCACCTGGGGATTGAAGTAATATTCACTGGGATTAAGCTTTCGCGCAAAGGTTTTTTCAAAATCCTGCACCGGTGTAAGTCCTATGCTGCCTAGCCTCGATGTGATAAAGGAAGAGTTACGGGCCGTAGGGTCGTTGTTAAGCCGCTGGTAAATATCGTTTACACCGTTATCCGGCAGTCCGCCCGGTAATGGAGTCAGGGGCTGGATAACAGGATTGAAAGGGGTGCTTTCCCCGATATCCATTAAACCAACGATATCGCGGGTATCCGTAGTGGAGCCATTGCGGTTGGTGACCCACACTTCCAGCCTTAACACCTGTACCTGCGAATTCACCACCGGCAAACGCGACATGGCCGTATTATAATTGCCCCGGAAGTACTGGGCCATCAGGAAGTGCCTGTTCTCCTCGTAGTCATTTGCTTTAAACTGGAAGCTGGCCGAAGCCGACCCGCCCTGCAAAGCCATCGACTGGCCCTGACCCCGCTGGTTAGCCAGCACGGCGGTCACGAATAATTTACCGAACTGGAGCTGGGTTTTGAGTCCGAATAAGGATTGCGCGCCCGGTATCAGCGATCCCTTAGAAGAAAACGAAACGTTCCCGGCTTCTATACGCTTGATGATTTCATCGTCTTTTCCTATATAATCAAGTTTCAACTGGTTCTCAAAGTCGAAATTGGCCAGGGTATTATAACTAATAGGTAACTTAAGTTTATCGCCCACGTTTCCTACCACGTTCAGATTGGCATTCAGGTCGAAATCGAGATTTCCTGTTTTGCGTGCCCGCTCCGGCAAAGTGGGGTTTTTGATGTTCTGTCCCTGATAACCAAGCGTAATATCCACATTTCCCTGCGGTTTAATATCGACCTTACCACTGCCGAAAATCCGGTTGAAGAGATTATCCGATACGGCCAGTTTAGGCATCACCATTTTACGGTTCAGGCCGCTAAGTATATTACCTCTTTTCTGAAAATAATCTTCTTCCTGTTTGCGGGAAACATACCGCATGTATTCGTCGAACGTGAGATAGGAAGGTGTGCGGTAATAGGAGGTACCGATTTTTTCCACGATATAATACCTTTTCGTCCGTGGATCGTATTCTACTGAATCTATTTTGTTGGAAGGATCCTTCAGATCGAACGGGTTGCGGGAAGGGTTGGTGTATGCATCGCTTCTGCGGTCCTGGATGGGAAATTTAAGTGTATCGGCGGCACGGCCCGGAACGGTGTCCTGGAAACCATATTTTTCCGGCATATCGGTACCCCCGGCTTTTGCATGCACGCAAACGAGTGCCATGGTAAAAAGCATGGTGATAAGCCTGCAGATATTAAAGATGGTCCGGGTCAATTCTCCCTCAGTAATTAGTTAGGTAGCGGTAAGGTCGATAGGCCTATAGAGTTTTAAGTGCTTTTTTTATAATATCTTCAATTTGTCCGCTTTCTGTTCCGGAAGCCATCACCTTTCGTATAGCCTGCTCTGCCGCTGGCCTGGCGATACCCAGGGAAATCAAGGCATTTAACGCATCCTGTTCTAAACTATTGTTGATTTGCAGTGAAATATTTAGATCGGAAGATTGCTTTCCCAACTTGTCGCGAAGCTCCAGTATAATGCGTTCAGCCGATTTTTTTCCGATCCCTTTTATGCTTTCCAGTTGCTTCGCATTGCCCTGTAAAATGGCGCGACTTATTTCATCCGGTTTCATGGAACTCAGCATCATCCGGGCAGTGGACGATCCCACACCGCTGATACCTATCAGTTGAAGGAACATCTCTTTTTCCGCCTTATCAAAAAAGCCATATAGTATATGAGCATCTTCCCGCACCAGCAGGTGTGTCATCAGTATACCTTTGTGCAGCGACTGTATATGGGTATAGGTATTAAGGCTGATCTGCACTTCATACCCTACACCATCCACTTCCATGTGCACCAGGCCGGGGGTTTTGTAGGTGAATTCACCTTTAAGATAAGCGATCATGGATGCGAATGTAAGAAAACTTACAGGTATAACAACACAGTTGTAAATGACACATAATCATTACTTTTACACCCATTTATTCAAAGCGATACCTGATGAACCATAAGTTAACGGCCGTAATTACCGCTGTGGGCGGCTATGTACCTGACGATGTATTGAGCAATAAAGACCTGGAACTGTTAGTAGACACCAATGATGAATGGATACGCACCCGCACCGGGGTGATAGAGAGAAGGATCCTGAAAGGAGCTGGTAAAGCCAGCAGCGACCTGGGTGCACCGGCTGTGCTTGAACTTTGTACCAAAAGAGGCATCGACCCTTCGGAAATAGATTGCCTTATCTGCGCGACGGTTACGGCCGATATGCCTTTTCCTGCCACCGCGAATATAATATGCCATAAGATAGGTGCCATAAATGCCTGGGGATTCGACGTAAGCGCTGCATGCTCCGGGTTTTTATTCAGTCTAACCACCGGTGCCGCTCTTATCGAAAGCGGGCGTTATAAAAAAGTGGTAGTGGTAGGTGCCGATAAAATGAGTGCCATCGTGGATTATACCGACCGCAATACCTGTATCCTTTTTGGAGATGGCGGCGGAGCCGTGCTGCTGGAACCCAATCAAGAAGGTTATGGCCTGCTGGACAGCCTGTTGAAAAGCGATGGTATCGGTAAAAATTTTCTATACCAGAAGGCAGGTGGCTCGCTTAACCCGGCCAGCATAGAAACCGTTACCCGTAAGCAGCATTTTATTTACCAGGAAGGACCAACAGTATTTAAATATGCGGTAAAAGGCATGGCGGATGCTGCCTTCGAATTACTGGAACGCAATCAACTTACCGGCGACGATATCGCCTGGCTGGTGCCGCACCAGGCCAATAAAAGGATCATAGATGCCACTTCCAGCCGCATAGGGCTGCCGCCGGAGAAGGTAATGCTTAACATACACCGGTACGGTAACACCACGGCAGCTACTATTCCCTTGTGTTTGTGGGACTGGGAGTCAAAATTAAAGAAAGGAGACAACCTTGTACTGGCGGCCTTCGGAGGAGGTTTTACCTGGGGAGCCAGCCTCCTAAAATGGGGATATTAATTGACCCCTTCCACCGTTACGGATTTGTCGATCTTAAGAATAAGACCCTGTAGCACTTTGCCCGGACCTATTTCCACGAACCGGGTAGCCCCATCCGTGATCATTGCCTGCACACTCTGCGTCCATTTTACGGCGCCTGTCAACTGGTCTATCAGGTTTTGTTTTATTTCTTCGCGGTCGAATACAGCTTTCGCCACTACGTTCTGATAAATATGCGCCGTTGGCTGGTGAAAGTTTATTTTTTCGATGGCTATTTTAAATTCCTCGCGGGCGGGCTCCATCAGCGGAGAATGGAATGCGCCGCTCACTGATAATGGGACGGTCTTTTTAGCACCTGCTTCCTTTAAACGGATACTTGCCAGTTCCACCCCCTTAAGAGAACCGGAGATTACCAGTTGGGAAGGATGGTTATAATTGGCAGGAACTACCACTTCACCGCTTTCACTTTGTACTTCGCTGCATACGGCTTCCACGGCAGAGGCTTCAAGGCCCAGCACCGCAGCCATGGTAGAAGGGGTAGCTATGCAGGCTTTGCGCATGGCTTCTGCCCGGAGAGAAACCAGTTGCAGTGCATCTTCGAAACTCAGCGTACCGTTGGCCACCAGGGCAGAAAATTCACCCAGGGAATGACCGGCCACCATATCCGGCCGTATACCTTCCACGCTTTTAAATGCTATAATGGAATGAAGAAATACTGCCGGCTGGGAGATATTGGTTTCCCGTAACGCTTCTTCCGTACCGGAAAACATAATATCGGATATACGGAAACCCAGTTGCTCATTGGCCTGTTCGAACAGCTTTTTGGCAAATGCGCTATTGTCATAATAATTCTTGCCCATTCCCGGGTACTGGGAACCCTGTCCGGGAAATACGAAAGCATTCTTCATACTCAGATTGTAATTAGCGGGCAAAAATAAAGGAAATTATGTTAATGCAATTTGGAACCCACTAACCGGATAAACTCGCTCCTGGTTTCATTTTTTTCGAACTCGCCGCAAAAGGCCGATGTGGTGGTAACGGAGTTCTGTTTTTGCACTCCCCGCATCATCATGCAAAGGTGCGATGCTTCTACTACAACTGCCACGCCGTGGGGATTAAGCGTGTCTTTAATCGCCAGCATAATCTGGTGGGTAAGTCTTTCCTGCACCTGTAGGCGGCGGCTGTATACATCTACTACCCTGGCCAGTTTGCTGAGCCCGGTGATCCATCCATTGGGTATATAGGCCACGTGGGCTTTGCCGTAAAAAGGCAGCATATGGTGCTCGCACATGCTGTAAAGTTCGATGTCTTTTACGATCACCATCTCACTCACATCTTCCTGGAATTTGGCAGATTCCAGTATGGATCGCGCGTCCATCTGGTACCCCTGGGTCATAAACTGCATAGCTTTGGCGATACGTTCCGGCGTTTTAATCAATCCTTCCCTTTCCGGGTCTTCCCCTATCAGTTCCAGTGCGCTCCGGTAACTGGTAACTAATCCCTGCGTAATCTTCTCGTCGTACTGTTCTGTCTTCTTGTAAGCCATAATGGTGATTATATATTGTGCGGATATTCTACAAAATTCCGCTCTGTTTCGTAAAGTCTGATCTGCAGATCGAACCGCGGGTCCAGTACTTTTTTCAATATGTTGTAGATGACATAAACAATATTTTCCGCTGTCGGGTTCAGCTCTTTAAATTCTTCGGTATCCAGGTTCAGGTTTTTGTGATCGAACCGGTCAAGTACATGCTCTTTGATAATGTCCGAAAGCAGTTTCAGGTCTATTACGTAACCCGAACCCGGATCGGGCTCCCCTATCACTTTCACGATCAGTTCGTAGTTATGGCCATGATAGTGAGGATAATTGCATTTTCCGAATACATCCGCATTTTTCTGTTCGTCCCATATGGGATTGTTCAGGCGATGGGCGGCATTAAAATGTTCTTTTCTGAAAACGGCTACTTTAAATCCCATAATGTTGATTGATCATTTAAGTAAAAAACGATGCTACCCCTGATCGCCGAAGTACTCAACATAAATGCGGGGCGTTTCGTTCAGTTTAATACAATGAAGTGTTATATTTTTAGGCAGGTGGGGAATTAACTGGTTCCATATCCCGATAGCCAGGTTCTCGGTAGAGCACATTTTACCCTGCATAAAATCCACATCCATATTCAGGTTTTTATGATCAACCAGTTCGAGTACGTATTCTTTTATGATGTTGCTGAGTCTTTTAACGTCGAATAAAAAGCCGGTATCGGGGTCCGGACTTCCTTTTATGGTTACATAAAGTTCGTAATTGTGCCCGTGCCAGTTCTCGTTGGCGCATTTGCCGAATACGGCGTCATTCTGCGCGGTGCTCCATGCAGGGTTAAATAATTTATGAGCGGCGTTAAAATGCTCTACACGGGTGAGATAAACCATTGCATTGAAAAAATTTTCGCAAAGGTAATATTTTTAGATTTGCACTATGTATATACTCCTCGCCGCCGCCACCCCCCTCGAGATCGCACCGTTTTCCCATTTACTTGAATCATCCGGACCCTCCTGGCAGGGGCACGAAATTAAAATACTGATAACGGGTGTCGGTTCCCTGATCGCTTCCTGGTCGCTTGCCAAAGCGATCTATCACCGCCGTCCCGACTTTATGATACAGGCCGGCATTGCCGGTAGCATGAACCCGAACATTTTACCTCCACAGGTAGTTATAGTTCAAAATGAACGAATGGGCGACCTGGGGGCGGAAGACAAAGAAGGATTCTCGGATGTGTTCGACCTGGCATTGACAGACGGGGCCGCTTTTCCATTCACCGGCGGAAGTCTCCCTAATCCGCTCGTAAGAGAAGGGGCTGATTACTTCGGACTACCCACCACCCGGGGTGTTACCGTCAATGAAATTACCACCCGGAAAGAAAGGATCGTTTTGTTAAAAAATAAATATCTTGCATCCATAGAATCTATGGAAGGCGCCGCTTTCCATTATGCCGCATTATCCGAACATATTCCTTTCCTGCAGGTAAGAGCCATATCCAATACCGTTGGAGAACGAAATAAACAACACTGGAAAATGAAAGAGGCCATCCAGGCACTCAACGATTCGCTGATAACACTATTGCCACAATTACAAAACATATGAAAGTAACACTCGGTTTCTCGCCATGCCCTAACGATACGTTTATATTCGATGCACTCGTAAACAATAAAACAGACACCCGGGATATACAGTTTGAAGTAGTGCTGGAAGATGTACAGACACTTAACAACCTGGCACTGCAGGGGAAGCTCGATGTTTCCAAGATAAGTTATGGCGTGCTGCCGCTCGTGCTGAACGATTATACCGTGCTGAACAGCGGCGGTGCACTGGGCAAAGGTGTAGGTCCCCTGCTAATATCGGCGGCTCCTTTCGACCTCGCCAAAATAAGCAGTAAAACAATCGCCATACCCGGTGAAAATACCACCGCCCACATGTTGTTCTCCCTCGCTTTTCCGGGAGCGCGTAAAAAAATATTCAAGGTGTTTCATGAAATCGAAGACGCCGTTTTGAATAACGAGGTAGATGCTGGCGTCATTATCCACGAGAACCGCTTTACCTACCACCTGAAGGGCCTTCATAAGTTGCTCGACCTCGGCGAATTCTGGGAGCGTACTACGGGCGTACCCATTCCGCTGGGTGGTATCGTTGCCAAAAGAAGCCTCGGCCAGGATGTGATTGGCGATATAGATACATACATCAGGAACAGCGTGGAATACGCGTTCAACAATCACCACCAGGAGCTAGCGGGTTATGTAAAGCAGCACTCACAGGAAATGAGTGAGGAAGTAATGCGGAAACATATCGATCTGTATGTGAACCAGTATTCGATCGACCTGAAAGAAGACGGTAAAAAATCAGTTATGATCCTGCTGGATCAGTACCAGAAAATGCATGCCGGTCTGGAGTATGAAGGAAGTTATAATGCTGAGCAGATATTCTCTCACTAAGGTACCGGATCTTCTTTTTTAAGCGCGGCTTTATATACCCTGAGGCATCTTTCACGGGCTATCTCGTGCACTACTACCGGTGTCGGATAATCGAAGGAATCCAGTTCGGGTATCCATCGGCGGATGTACCTAAGGTCTTTGTCGAATTTTTCCGTTTGTAAACGCGGGTTGAATATGCGGAAATATGGAGCGGCATCGCAGCCGCTGCCTGCTGCCCATTGCCAGCCGCCGTTGTTGGCGGCATAGTCGAAGTCCAGCAGCTTTTTAGCAAAGTATGCCTCCCCCCATCGCCAGTCTATCAGCAGGTGCTTGGTTAAAAAAGAAGCCGTAATCATACGGACCCTGTTATGCATATAACCGGTGGCATTCAGTTCCCGCATGCCGGCATCCACGATAGGGTACCCGGTTTTACCTGTGCACCATAGCCCGAACTCTTTTTCATTGTTACGCCAGCGTATATTGTCGTATTCCGGTTTAAACGCCTTCTCCTTCCGTACGTGCGGGAACTGCCAGAGTACCATATGATAAAAATCTCTCCATATCAGTTCGTTCAGGTAAGTCTCCCCGTTCTTTAAGGCTTTGGCTGCCAGCTCGCGGATACTTACCGTTCCAAAGCGCAGGTGTACACTGATATGACTGGTACCCCTTATGCCCGGAAAATCCCGCTTCTCCTTATATTCTTTCATCAGCCCCGCATCTACGCTACCTGGTGGAAAAGGTTCATTCACTTCTTCGAAGCCCATGGCGGCCAATGCAGGTATTTGCTGCGGAGGCATGGTCAAAAAATGTTTACCGTATTTTTCAACAGGATAGCTTTTAACATAAAAATCGCTGAGCAGTGCTTTCCACTTACGGCTGTACGGCGTAAACACGGTGTAAGGCTTTCCATCATCTTTCATCACTTCGTCTTTTGAAAATATCACCTGGTCTTTGTACAGCATGATCGTTCCCTTATGCTCCTGCATTATTTTACCAATGGAAGCATCGCGGTCGATGGCATACTGTTCATAGTCTTCGTTTGCGTACACTGTGACAATGGTATATTTTTTCAGTAGCGCTTTAAAGGCATTCTCCGGGGTATCGTAAAATACAGTGATACTGCTGCCCCATTTTTCTAGCACTTCCTGTATCTGCAATACTGCTTCCCTGATGAACTCTACCCTCCTGTCTTTTTTATCTTCGATATCGTTCAGGATATTGGTATCGAAAATAAACACAGGCACTACCGGGAGGCCGCTTTTCAGCGCGTGGTAAAGTGCTGCATTATCATGTACGCGAAGGTCTCTTCTGAACCAAAATACATTAACGGCTGATGGCATGTTTAATCCTGTTTATGATCGTGTTGTCGTAGCGTGCCGAATCCATGACGCTTACCCACCGGATACCCTGTACGGCATTGGTAAGAAAGACTTCGTCTGCATCCTGCAGCATCTTTACGGTAACCACATCTTCCCTTACTTCAAAGTTGCGTGCGGGAAGTACTTGCAGCAGGTGCTTTCGCATAATACCTGCTATACAACCCTGCGAAAGAGATGGTGTAATAATGATGCCATTTTTGATGACAAAGATATTGGAGATACTGCTTTCACAAACATTGTCCTGCGTGTTTAAAACGATACCGTCTGTCCACCCCATTTTACGTGCATGCAGGGCAGCCATTGCATAAGGCTGATAATTATTACTTTTTATATGCGAAAACTCGTCGATGGCTTTCCGGGCCCTGTCATAAATACCGGCTGTTATACCCGCAGTATCTGTTGTACCCGTAAAGGGAACTGTTTCGATAATATAGTGAGGTAAAAAATCTTCGGGTTCATAAAGGCTTCCATTGCCCCGGTAGATCATGAGCCGGACTCTCGCGCCCACGGTATGGTCGTTCAGGCGGCTTAGTTCGTATATTTTATTTTCGAGGTAGCATTGGGTAAAATGAACAGGGGGTTCAAAACCGAGCAGCAACATTCCCTGGAATAAACGCTCCAGGTGACTCTCCAGAAACGGTATTTTTCCTTCCGTCATTTTCATGGTCTCAAACAATCCGTCGCCATACCGTAAACCCCTGTTACCGGCATTAACAATTGGCTGTTCCGCTTTTATTATATTATCATCATGATTTACATAAAAGCTCATGTTACTACTTTACTGCTCTTCCAGTATTCCATGTTTTACGGCGTACATGACCAGGCCGGCCATACTCTTAGCACCGGTTTTAAATTTCAGTTTATCTCGGATGGCTTCTACTGTTCGGGGACTGATATCCACGATATCGGCAATTTCTTTGGTAGTCTTTTCTTCGCACATGAGTTTAAGTATCTTGACTTCTTTATCGCTCAGGTTAGCATCTTCCGGTGCCGTTGTTTCTATCCGTTTGGTGCGCAGGCCTGTCAGAAGTGCTTTATTGGTAAGCTCATTAAAAAAGAATTCCTGCTCGTAGCAGGTTTTTATGGCCTGGTAAATGGTTTCGGAATCGGAGTTTTTAGTAAGATAAGAATTGGCGCCAATTTCCATTAGTTTGGATATCATCGAATGATCGTTGTGCATCGAAAGAATAATGACCTTGATATGGGGATATATTTTCCGGATCTCCGGAAGTGTGGTGATGCCGTCCATAATAGGCATCTGGATATCCAGCAATATAACGTCTGGTTCTATGTGGCGTAAAAGGTTTAATAATTGCATTCCGTTATCGGCCTCAGCTATCAGTTCAACATCCTTCTTTACAGATAATGCGGTTTTAACTCCTGCCCGGAAAAGTGCATGGTCATCGGCAATAGCTACCTTGATAGGCGTGTGTAAGTCTGGCTTATTCATGGGTTGTTTTATTAACTACTATGCGTATAACGGGAAATATCTAATAATCGTGCAAAATCCTTAAAAAAAACAGCACACTTACTATAGTACAAGTACGAAAATAGCGTATTTATGTATTTTATCCGGATTAAAGTTTCGTACATATACCATAACCGATCAGCTTTTAACGATCGGAATATGGGAAACTTACGAGAGGCTGCGTAAAAGCTGAACAATTAAAATAGGGAACATTTGCGCTTGTCCACATGTTTATCCACATCTATCTTTGTTACAAGTTGATTGACTGAAACTTAGCTCCCAAATCATCCAATGTCCAACGAAGTCCAAACGTTTTTCAATATTCTGTGAAATCCGGCTAAATCCAATGTCAATCAACTTCTTTAAATTTTAAGGCATCCAATATATACACCGACCCCTAACCCCCGTGTGACCCTGATCCGGAACTATGAAAACGAAGCATTTGCAATAGAGAGGCAAATCGTTTCACCGGAATTTTAAATGGTTATCGTCCATTAATCCTTATCTTAATTTTACATTTTTCAGAACTGTTCTCCCAGAGCACTGTTAGCCTGTTTTTTATTCGCAAAATGGAAATAGCAGCGAAAGCAGCTTAACTTAACCCTTTACGGACGCTTAGGTTACTTCCTGGGTTTATCTAATACATTATTGCAGTAAAAGGCAGGCATTTTTCATTCTCGATTCTTGTACTTTGCCCTTCCTCTTAATTATGCCTCGATCCATCCGGCAATTTTTAGTTTATAGCTTTCAGGGTGCTTTTATTTACTTGAATAATTAATAAAGAACCGTAATTTGCTATAACAGATTAACCTCTTTGTTATGTTTTATAAAGCAGTTCGGTACGCTGTTATTATTTTCAGGCATCTGAGCGTGCTGCCATCCTGGATGTATTAAGGGGTTTCGCTCTGTTGGGGGTATGTATGGGCTAATAGCTTTAGCTTCACCGGCTTTACTTAGCAGCAGATTGCCGCTGCGTAGAACAAATCCCGTTCATTAACCTGTCTGCCAGGAATCATTCACCACCCTGATAAAAGTCCGGATATACAGAAACTCCTTACTGTAATTTTATTGCATTGAAATGTTACTGATTTGTTTTATTAAAGATGAACCCAGCCTAACCATATAACCCGACTACTATGTACTGAATCCAGGAGTCTTAACCAGGAAGATCGTCTGAATGACGGTCTTCTTTTGTTTACAATAAACTGTCATTTATGTCGTGGCAAAATCAGGATTAGATACTGCTTATAGCCGGTCACAACGATACCCCGTTAAGAATAACGGGGTAAACTCAAAAGATCTGCGCTTTAAATTAAAACACCCAGGATAAGGCTTGCCGGTTAACGGCCATCTGGATTGCGTCTGCACAAATATAGGAATAAATGCCTGATTACTAAATAATTTAGTAAAAGTTATTAAAAAAAGAGGCCGCTTTTTAAGACGGCCCCTGCGATGGTTTGATCAGCTTACTGAACCGGGATAATTTGCTGCTTGAGGTCCTGTTCCGGAACCAGCGGCAGTGTTACTTCCAGTACCCCATCCGCATATTTTGCGGTAATGCCAGCGGTATCGATGGCATCGGTAAGTGTAATGGTGCGTACAAATCCTCCCCGGCTATACTCTCGTAATACCCATTCCGGCCGGGGGAAACCTGCCGGCGGATTATAGGATACCGTGAGTTGATTCCCTTTTACCTCCAGGTTAAAATGCTCCCTGATACGGCCGGGTGCGAATACGAGCACCTCGTAGGTAGTTGCCGTCCGGTGAATGTTAATAGCGGCTCTTTGCATAGAACGTACGTACAGGTGCCGTGCCCCGTTACCGTAGTCGCCTTTTGCGGCGCATGCTTGCTGATAGCGCATGTTTTTTGTTTTTAGATAAATAATAAATGTTACCTGATGCCTTTTGCGGCATACTACCTTTTATTACAAACGGCGGGTATTTTTTGTTGCAATTTTGCGGATGTGCTACCGGGCAATCGCATGCATTATCGTTCATAATCCAGATGAACTAATTTTAATTATCTGCGTTAATAAAATGTTTACATAAAGCCCGGCCCACATTATTTCTATTCGCTTATAGGGAATTTGCATACTACAAACAGATATATTGGAAACAACATACAATGATCATTTCTTAGCAGATAAACGGAAGGCGGGAGACCAGGCCGCCGATAGCCTTATACAGGCCTTATTTACAGGCCCGGAGCAAAAAACCGCCCTGAAATTATGGCTGGACGCGTTGGTGGATAATGCCGCTTTGAGCTCATCTGCGGACCAGTACGGTGAATACCCTGTGGTGGCCGCGGCTGGCCAGTTGCCTGTATGGGCCAATAAAAAATCCATGGCCGAAGGGGCCAGCTTTTTTGCCCGCCATGCCGAAACCATTATGAGCCTGCTGGGCTTGTTATCGCTGCCTTATTGTTATGCCGCCGCCCAGGGTGCAATGGTGCTTCACCTCTCGCAGCGAATAAAGACAGACGCCGGCAGGCGGCTGATAGAGACAGCAGAATTTGTGTGGGATGTAATGGCCCCCGATGCCTTCGGGCCCCGGGGCAAGGGCTTTGCCAGCATTCTTAAAGTGCGGCTAATGCATGCCGCCGTGCGTTATTACACTCTTACATCCGGCCAGTGGAACGGTGACTGGGGCACCCCCATCAACCAGGAAGATATGGCCGGTACCAATCTTTCTTTTTCCCTGATCGTTATCCGGGGCTTACGCAAATGGGGATACACCATCGACTACCGGGAGCAACAGGCATTTACGCATCTCTGGAATGTAATCGGCTCCCTGATGGGTTTGGAAGAAGAACTGCTGCCATCAAACGGCCAACAGGCTTTCCGGCTGGAAGAAGCTATCCGCGTAAGGCAATTTAAACCATCCGCTCACGGTAAGGAACTGACAGCTTCCCTGATAAATTATTTTTCCTCCCTTAAAGCAGGTCCAGCTTTTTCACCCGGCGACGTTCTGCAGGTAATGCGCTATACGTTGGGCGATGAAGTGGCAGGCATACTCGGTATACCGCCAGCCGACATGCCACCGTACAAGATCAGGCTGTTAAAACTAAACAGCAGTATCAACGCATTAAAGCCATCAGCTGATACGAGTGCCGCTTATCATAAAGGATATGAGAAATTCAGGTCGCTTGTACCAGCTTAGCCGTTACCAGCAACTGCCCCAGGTGCCGCTGGCTGTGCTCCGCTGCATGAAATAACAGCCCTATCAGGGTGGTTGGTATTTGCTTACGCCCGATGCCTCTGGGCTCCGTTAAGTCGGCTACGGGCATTCGTTTCAACGCTTCGATGGCTTTGTTTACCTGCATATCCAGTTGCATCAACAATTCCGCTTTGGACAGCAATAGGTCTTCTATCGCTTCCGCTCCCAGATAATCCATTTGCACTTCCGTGAGCGGCTGTTTATCCGCATAAGAAAACATCCGGTCTATTACCCCGCAGATATGCCGGATATGAAAAGCTACCGAAGCCATTCCCAGGGGCTGTACCCAAAGTCGTGCCCAGGGGAAATCGCCCATCAGCTCCCATGTTTCTTCCTTTACCTGCAACAGCGCGTGAGCTACCGGCTGCAGCAGTTCAGGTACTCCAGGTATGGGTCCACGCATCCAGACTTCGGGGGGCTTCATATTTTTTGGCTAAATTAGATATAGTTTCGGAGAAGGGGATATAGCCTAAGAAAGAATTTTTGAAATATATGATACTCTACATTTATATTTTTTTATAATAAGTTATACGCGGAAAGTCTAAATCTAACAACTTGTATCACTGTAGCTTTCGCTTTAACTGATATACGATAGCTCTCCTCAATTCAGCTCAATTTTATTATCCATCCTGTTCACATCCGCCATACGCTGCGAAGGATCTATTTCCACCATTTTTGTTTCATTCAGCCGGTGAGCGGATTCTATAATATATACAGAATGCGTCCACTTCCAGGGTTCATAGGTTATACGCGGGATATCCCTGTATTCGGCGGGCTTCTGGCCGAACATGAGATAGGCTGGCACATAATGCAGTTCTTTGCTTCCGTCCTTAAAAGTAAATTGCAGGTCTATGGGCATGGGGATGCGGCCATTATTTTTTACACGGATACGTGTTTTGCCGCCTTCTTCCCAAAGGCTGTCAATAGCGTAATCGATGATCTTGGTAGTGTTCACGAAGTATTCCCTATACCAGTCCAGTTGCAGACCACTTACTTTTTGGGCCACCTGCACCAGGTCGTTCACATTGGGATGTTTAAAACGCCAGAGACGGTAATACTCGAGCAGTATCTTATCTCTTATGCTATCGCCGGTAATATAACCGAGCTGCTCCATAAACACGGCCCCTTTGCTATACGCTGCAATAGAGTAGGCGAAGTTGCTGTTGAAATGATCGGCATGCGTGGTAAGGGGTTCTTCCAGTCCGCTTTCCAGCAGGTAAAAATAACTGTTGTAGTTATCCAGCTGCGCAAAGCCTGTCTTTCCAGCCAGGAAGGCGGCAGTGCGTTCTTCACTATATTGCGTGAAGCCTTCATCCATCCAGGCATACTGGCTTTCGTTGGTAGCCAGCATACCCTGGTACCAGCTATGCAGCCATTCGTGCAGCCAGGCACCCGGACCCACCAGCAAAGTGGCCATCGGGTATTCCATGCCGCCATCACCACCGTGTATAAAAGAGTACTGCTTCCATGGATAGGCCCCGAATGTTTTTTCCATATATGGCAGTGCCTTCTCCGCCTGCGTAAGTACGTTTAACCATTCGGCTTCGGTATGGTTAGTGGCTTTATATAATAAATGCAGGGTGAGATCAGGCTTTATTTTTTTGGAAACATGCTTGTATTCTTTATCGGCAGCCCACATAAAATCGTGCACGTTGGGAGCAGTGAAGATCCACGTTAGTTTGTTACCGGCCGGCCTTGTTACCTTCGTTCCGGGAGGTTCGTATCCATATCCTATCTGGGCGGCGTTCTGCAGGTAACCGGTGCCTCCCAGAATGTAGTTCTTATCGATGGTAATCTTTACATCGTAATCGCCCCATATGCCATAAAACTCACGGGCCACATAGGGCGTGGGGTGCCATCCTTCATAGTCGTATTCGCACAGTTTGGGATACCATTGGCTCATGGAATATTGTACTTTGGAAGTAGGGTTGTCCCTGCCCGTACGCCTTACCTGCAATGGCACTTGTGCTTCATAGTCGATATCGAACACCGCTTTGGACCGGGGTAAAATGGGCGTGCTCAGTTTCACCTCCATGATGGTTTCATAGATCTTATATTTCTGGGCAACGCCATTCATTTTTAACGCGTTGATACGCTGGTAGCCGATCTCGTCGGGTTTTAAGTTGAGTATCCTGTCCTTTACCCTTCCGTCCCAGTCTGGCTTGTTATTAGTCGTTATTTGCCCTAGTGTGCGACTCCGGGTATCCATCATACTATTTGGCTGAAAGGCATTGAGGTACAGATGGAAAAATACTTTATAAAGTGTGTCGGAAGAGTTATTGGTGTACTCCAGTTGCTGCTTACCGGTAAAGCGATTAGTGGTAACGTCCATGTCTATATCCATACTGTATTTAACGCGCTGCTGCCAGCGATCGCTCTGGGCAAGGCAAAGCGTGGACAGGCAAAGCGTATGTATCAGCAGGCAAAGATTCCTTTTCATAATCATAACAACAGGTAATTTAATTTTGGGTTTGAAAGATACGTAAATGGGTCGGATCATTGCTTACCGTTACTCCTTTCCTTCCACGATCAGCACAATTTCTCCTTTAACTCCTTTTATTTTATAATATGCACATACTTCTTCCAGGGTGCCTCGTTTGTTTTCTTCAAACAGTTTGGTGAGTTCACGGCTTACGGCGCATTTGCGGGAAGAGCCGAAATAGATCATCATGTCTTCCAGCGTTTTTACCAGTCGCAGGGGCGATTCGTAAAACACCATGGTGCGGGGTTCTTCCGAAAGTTGCTTCAACAGCGTCTGCCTTCCTTTTTTAACCGGGATAAATCCTTCGAAGCAAAAGCGGTTGATAGGAAGCGCGCTGTTCACAAGGGCGGGTACAAAGGCCGTGGCACCGGGAAGACATTCTACCTTAATGCCCGCTTTGGCACATTCACGCACCAGCAGAAAAGCCGGGTCCGAGATACCGGGCGTACCGGCATCCGTGAGTAAGGCCATGGTTTTACCTGCACTTAACTGGTCCACCAGGTGCTGCAATATTTTATGTTCATTGTGCTGATGATAGGGTGAGACAGGTTTATTGACCTGGTAATGATTCAGCAGACGGGAGGAAGTGCGGGTGTCTTCCGCCAGTATAAGGTCCACCATTTTCAGCACTTCGACGGCCCTGAAAGTGATGTCCTGTAAATTACCTATGGGAGAAGGGACTATGTAAAGCAAATTACTTTATTTCTATCTCAAAGTATTCCATTACGGCATTTGCCAGCAGCTTTTTGGCGGCTTCTTCCGCTACCTGTTTGGCGGCTTCTTCAGATGCCGCTTCCACATGCAGCGAAATGTTTTTACCTATCCGTACATCCTGTATACTGTTTATTCCCAGATTGCTTAACCCGCTTAATACCGCCTTGCCCTGGGGATCGAGCAATTCTTTCAGGGGCATCACTTTTACCTGTACGGAAAAAATCATATCGTTTTATTTTTAAACGTCAAAGATACTATAATGTAAGCGATGAAAACAACCGGCACGGCCAGCCACTTGAACAGCACCGCCGCTACTACTGCTATGATGAACAGGATGATTTTAGGTAGGTTGTCCTTCACCGAAGGACTCTTAAATTTCAACGCCAAAAAGGGTATGGTGCTCACCATCAGGTAACTTAATACGATGGTAAGCGTGTACAGCACCCATTTGTTCAGCAGCAGGTCGTTGATATTGTAATAATTATAAGCAAGTATCATAGGCAGGGAAGCCACTACCAGGCCGGCTGCCGGAATAGGAAAGCCCTTGAAGCTGAATTGCTGCGATCTGTCTATATTAAACCGGGCAAGCCGGTAAGCCCCCGCGCAGGGAAATAACACTGCCGGTGCCAGTGCCCATATACTTACATCAAGGCCATCGGCCTGTTGTGCATAACTGATGCGGAGCAACTGGTATAAGATCAGTCCGGGTGCCACGCCAAAACTCACCAGGTCGCACAACGAATCCAGTTGCCTTCCCAGTTCGGAAGAAGCGTTAAAGAGCCTTGCTATAAAGCCATCGAGGAAGTCGACCACGGCCGCAATGGCGATACATACCGCGCCCCATCCTATCTTTTCGGGAAGGGTAATTACATATCCTTCATTGCCCTGTGCCAGTATGGTTTCTCCCGTCTGAAGTATTAGTATGATGGCAGCAAAGCCAAGTACAAGGTTCAGCAGGGTAAAAATATTGGGTATCTGTTTCATGTCATCGTTGCATTAATGTTTCTATTTCCTCCGCGGTGATGGGTATGTTCTTCATCAGGTCGGTATTACCATCCCGGGTGATCCATACATTGTTCTCTATGCGTATGCCCGTTTTTTCTTCTTCTATATAGATGCCTGGCTCTATGGTAAGGAGCATACCCTCCGTAACGGGAGAAAACCGTGGACCGAGGTCGTGCACGTCTATACCCAGGTGATGGGAAATACCATGATACAGGTACTTTCTGTAAGCACGGTTACCCTTGTCTTCATTTTTGATATCCGCTTCACTCAGCAGGCCTATTTTTACAAACACGGCAGATGCTTCTTCTCCTACTTTTTCGGTATAATCGACAATACTGATACCCGGTTTTAATATGCTCTTCGCATAATTGTGTAAGTGCAGGCAGGCGTTATACACTTCCTTCTGCCGCTTGCTGAATTTACCATTTACAGGTATCGTGCGCGTAAGGTCGGCCGAATACCCGCCATAGCCGGCACCAAAATCCATCAGTACCAGGTCTCCGTCTTTACACTCCTGGTTATTGGCCACGTAGTGCAGTATCCGGGCATTGTCGCCGCTCGCGATAATGCTGCCATATGCTTCTCCGCTGGCACGGTTGCGTAGAAATTCGGCAACGATCTCTGCCTCTATTTCATATTCCATCACCCCGGGCTGCAGGAATGCCAGCACTTTACGGAAGGCTTTTTCAGTAATGTCGATCGCTTTCTGCGTCACTTCTATTTCATGGGCCGTCTTAATACTTCTCAGTTGCTTCATGATCACCGCGGCACGCATGAAATGATGCAGGGGGTACTGCGACCGCATCATTTTTATATACCGGTAGTCCCTTGTTTCTATAGCACTGCCTTTACGGTCGTTCTCGTTGGAATTAAGCACGATCGTTTCGGCGTGGTGAATCCATACCTGTAGCAACGCATCGAGCTGGTCGAGCCAGATAATAGTCTCCATCCCGGAAATGCTGCGGGCTTCCTGCGCCCGCAGGCGTTTTCCATCCCATTTTTCCTTTAGTTCCTGCGGACGTAACAGCACCAGCACTTCCCGGTAGGCAGGGTCCGGGTTGGACGGGGAAAATATGACCATGGTATCTTCCTGTTCAATGCCGGTGAGCCAGTAAAGGTCGCTGTTCTGGCGGAACTTGTAGAGGCTGTCGCCATTCGCAGGCATTTCATCATTACTATTGAAAATGGCAATGCTACCCGCAGGTAAAGCGGCCACAAAGCGTTGCCGGTTGCTGATAAATAATGCCGGGTTAAGCGGAAGGTATTTCATGAACGCTGGTATCTTTTAGCCTGCAAAGATTAGGAAAAAAACCTTCCAATGCTTTTTATGCGTGTATATAGGTTCCGCTCTCCAAAACGGGAATGGTAAAAAACTAACAACTGTAAGTTTTCGTGTGTGTCTAATGATTGGGCGGGATCATTACAGGGAGTGTAAGGTACCGGCTCAAATTTGATAAAATCTAAAATAAGAGCTCTATTTTGTTGATAAAACAGAAGATTTGCGTGTAGCTTCCGTCATTTTGAATAAATTTTAAATATATAGCTTTGTGCATCAACAAACGATTGCCAGCTATGTCTCACCCTGTTATTTCTCTTCCTACCCGGCAACTGTTATCGGCCGGACTTACAAGCGATAATATAATTCATTATCAACTCAGCCCTGCGGAACTGGTGAGGGATACCCTTCGCATGGGGGAAGGCACCCTGAACGATACCGGTGCCCTGGTGATACATACCGGCGAATTTACCGGCCGCAGTCCTAAGGATAAATTCATAGTAAAAGATGACATAACCAGTACGACAGTGGACTGGAACAGCTTCAATCAGCCTTTGGATGAGAAGCATTTCCATCACATTTATAAAAAGATAACCGGGCACCTGAACACAAAGGCAGAATTGTGGGTGCGCGACTGCTATGCCTGTGCCGATCCCCGGTACCGGCTAAGTATTCGCGTGGTTAATGAGAAACCAGGTAACAATCTCTTCGCCTTCAATATGTTCCTGCGGCCAACGGAAGAAGAGCTGGAAAATATTATTCCGGAATGGACCATACTCTCCGCCCCCAGCCTGCGACTGGACGCGGCGGAATGTGGTATACGCCAGCACAATGCGGCCGTTATCAGCTTTAAACACCGGATGATCCTGATTGCCGGAACCGGTTATACAGGAGAAATGAAAAAAGGCATTTTCTCTGTGCTAAACTATATTCTACCCCATGATAAAAAGGTGTTGAGCATGCACTGCTCAGCCAATATGGGTGAAAAAGGAGATACAGCCGTTTTCTTCGGGTTAAGCGGTACAGGTAAAACGACCCTGAGTGCCGATACCAACCGTAAGCTGATTGGAGATGATGAACATGGCTGGACGAACGACGGCATCTTTAATTTCGAAGGCGGCTGCTATGCCAAAACGATCGATCTGAGTGCCGAGAAGGAGCCGGAGATCTTCCAGGCCATCCGTTCCGGAGCACTGGTAGAAAATACGGTATTCTTTCCCGGAACCAACCGGATCAATTTTGCCGATAAGTCCGTTACCGAAAACACCCGCGTATCTTACCCGCTGGATTATATCAGTAATGCCGTGGAGCCTTCCATTGGTAACACTCCTAAAAATATTTTCTTCCTCACGGCCGATGCTTACGGAGTGTTTCCACCAATATCCCGGCTTAATCCCGGGCAGGCGATGTATCAGTTCATTTCCGGGTATACGGCGAAAGTAGCCGGCACGGAAACGGGTATTACCGAACCTAAAGCTACGTTCAGTGCCTGCTTTGGAGCCCCGTTTTTACCATTGCACCCGGGTAAATATGCAGAGATGCTGGGTAAAAAGATGAAAGAGCACCAGGTAAATGTATGGATGATTAACACGGGCTGGAGCGGCGGCAGTTATGGCACCAGCAGCCGTATGAAGCTGGCCTATACACGCGCCATGATCACCGCCGCATTGGAAGGGCAACTGGAAAATACACCCTTTATGGTTCATCCTATATTCGGCATGGAAATACCATCAATATGCCCCGGAGTACCGTTGGCACTGCTCGATCCACGCAATACCTGGGAGGATAAGAAGGCGTATGATGCCACTGCGCGTAAACTGGCCGGACAGTTTATTCAGAACTTTACGCAGTATGCTGGCGGAGTTTCGGAGGAGATACTGGCAGCGGCTCCCAAAGCGGGTTAGTAAAAACATTGTTATCATTATGACACCTGCCATCGAATCCAATAACTGGATGTGATGGCAGGTGCCGTTTTTAAACTGTCCTACCTGTAGTATTAACGCGTTAACGTTGCGGTGGTAGTGCTATCCTTTTTAACATTATGTATCCTTCTTTTCAGCACGTCTTCCCAGTCGATCAATGGATATACATTATTTTTCTTCGCTTGGGTTTCAAATTGCGCTTTCAGTTCTTTCAATTTCGCAGGATTGGTTTTAGCCAGGTCTACTCTTTCATTAAAATCTTCGTTCAGGTTATACAGTTCCCATACATCGTTATCAAAATTAGCAGCTACAGGCGGTTTACCCGCAACCTGTGCTACGGTGAAATCGATAAAATCCGGATGATGCGCCGCACCCGCTTTCCACCCATTATAATAAATCGATCTTGAACCAAAAATATAATAATGCTGAATGTCGTGCCGGGAAACCGCATTGGCTTTTTCAAATGAATACACAAACGAAGTGCCCTGGAGTGAGTCCTGTTTTATTCCCCTTATTTCTTCGGGCGGACCTATCTTTATAAAATCCAGTGTGGTAGGTAACAGGTCGATTACATGACCGTACTGGTTCCTTATTCCTCCCTTATCGTTAATTCCTTTCGGATAAAAAACGATCAGTGGATTACGTGTGCCGCCTTCGGAATTGGCATCCTGCTTCCAGTATTTAAAAGGGGTGTTGGTTGCCTGTGCCCAACCTAACGGGTAATTGGCTTCCGTTCCGGCCGGTGCTCCTATTTCTCCGATCTTACTTAAGTTGTATTTGATGCTTTCTTCATCCGATAGTGGCTTTGAAAATAAGGTTCTGTCCACATCTCCATGATAAGTGCCTTCTTTGCTGGCTCCGTTATCGCCAATCACTAAAAAGATAATTGTATTATCGAGTTGTTTAATCTCTTTAAGGTAATTGACTACCCTCCCTATTTCATGATCGGTATAAGTAAGATAGCCGGCATACACTTCCATAAAGCGGGCATACAGTTTCTTTTGATCGGGCGGTAATGAGTTCCAGGCTTTAATAGCCGCGTTTCTCTCAGGCAGTACCGCGTTGGCAGGTATAATACC
This sequence comes from Chitinophagaceae bacterium, assembly GCA_031399065.1. Taxonomy (GTDB): domain Bacteria; phylum Bacteroidota; class Bacteroidia; order Chitinophagales; family Chitinophagaceae; genus JADCRZ01. The sequence goes on along the minus strand of JANNOM010000049.1, from coordinate 33,810 downwards.
CGCTTTCTTCTGATTGGCTATTACTTTCTCCCGGTACTCGTCCCAGCCTCCATCAAATTTACCTTTATATGGGTCGCTCCATTCCGTAGCCACCTGGTGCGGGGCATGTACAGCGCCGGGAGAATAGTAGAGAAAGAAAGGTTTATCGGGGGCGGCCTTTTTTTGCTTGCCGATATAGCTAATGGCCTTATCAGTAATCTGTTCGGTCAGATGTCTGCCGTCGGGCACTATATGTACCTGGTCTTCAACCAGGTCTGGTTTATACTGATCGGTTTGCGAACCGAGAAACCCAAAGAAATGATCGAAGCCCTTACCTGTTGGCCAGCGGTCGAAGGGACCGGCATCGGTGGCGTCTTCATCGGGCGTTACCCCATATTTGCCTACAGCAAATGTATTATAACCGCTTTCCCTCAGTATCTCCGCCACGGTGCCTTTTTCCGAAGGGATTCTTCCATCGTAACCGGGGAAACCGGCAGACAGGATAGTATGAGAAAAGCCACCCATATGCACGGAGTGATGATTGCGCCCTGTTAGCAATGCCGCCCGCGTAGGGGCACAGATGCCCGCGGTATGGAAGTTGGTATAGCGCAAACCGTTATTGGCCAGACTGTCGAACGTCGGCGTGCGGATAAGGCCTCCAAAAGTAGACGATGCGCCAAAGCCGACATCGTCCAGTAATATCCAGACGATATTGGGCGCGCCGGTAGGAGCTTTTACAGGTTCAGGCCACCATTCTTTCGAATCGGCCGTTGTTCTGCCGACCTTTCCCTGGTAGGGGTTTTTACTCTTCGATTGGGCGAAAGTGGTTACCGGATTAAAAAGATAAGCAAGCATCACGGCCAGGAGTAGTAGCTTCGGTATGGATACATCAGTATGCCGCCGGGTTATGGTATAAAGTAAATTGTATCCAGGGAAATAGCGGTGAGAAATATCATGATTCATATTTACAATGTTTGTTTAAAGGGGAAATTCTGCATTATTATAGTATCATCAGATGGCCGACTCGCGCAGGAGCTGAGCTGACGGATAGTTTTCTTTGGATGATAGTGATGGCTCGTCTACCTGATCACCTACTTCGGGACCACCGGCAGCCAGTTCACTTCCGGCTTTTTTCGATTTGAAGATGGGCCATAAAAACTGGGCATACCATTCTTCCTGCGTATAAAACTTTATGCCGAAGGTTTTCGGGTACTGGCGTGTAATGATGCCTGTATTAAAAATCACATCCCATAAAAAAAACATGTTGCCGAAATTCCCTTTGTAATTACCGATACCGTCAACGGTATCGGCATGGTGCGACTGGTGTGTGGCAGGAGTGGAAATGGTACGCTCCAGGACCCATGCTATAGGGTGCAGTATCCGGTATTTATAAAACGGCTTATCCCAGGCGATGCTCGAATGTGCCGACAAGGTTATGAACGATTTGACGACGGTAACTACCAGTGCCGGAAATCCAAGTCCCAGATAGATTAATGTGGCAGTTAAATAAATCTGCGAAAAGAAAACGGTATAAATAAAGTTCTGCCGGCTGGCCATAGCCATTCCCATATAAGGGGCGGAATGATGCGTACGGTGAAACCGCCACAGGAAGGGTACCTGGTGATGCAGACGGTGGTACCAGTATTGTGTTAAATCGTCCGCGACGGCTATAATTAAAAGTCCTGCCCAAAATGGCACCCAGGAGAAGGCGTTCTCAAGACCGGGAAATACGAAAGGCAACAGTTTAAGGCTGAAAAAGGCCGTGACGGGTGGCAGTAAAAACCGGGGAGCTAAAAAGCATACTATATCTATTTTGCGTTCGCTCTTCGTCCATTTATTATCGTATAAACCTAAGCCGAACTCGATGGCACCCAGTATCAGTGCGATCACTAAAAATCCCCAGGATCGTATATTTTTCAATACAGGTTCAAAGAATTTAAAAGCGGCGGGTACGTTTACATTTGCCGGTTCGTTGTTATGGTTTACCCAGGGCGTTTCTCCCTTCAGGCTAAAATACAGGAATAGTATCACTACCGGTAATGCATAAATGAGAAGGCTTATGCCTATGTCACGCGTAATTTTTTTTGCTGTTATTGTATCCAGTGGCATAACGAACGTTTTATTTGGTTAATAATAACTGTATTAGGAATAGCCCGCCTCCTATAATGAGCAGGGGGATCAGAAAAATCAGTAAACCCACTCCTATTTTTTTAATAATGATATTTAAATCCGTTAAGGTCATAAAAGTTGATTAAATGTTTTACCGTTTATACCGGTCATTTTAAAGGTGCCTGTACATCGCTTCCATTGGGATGATGTATCCGCTTGTTATATACATCGTACCAGCTTATAAACGGGTAGAGGTGGTTTTTTTCTGCCTGTTCATCGAACGTCTTCTTAAGTTCTGCCAGCTTCGCCGGATTCTTTTTAGCCAGGTTATTAAGCTCGTTAAAATCTTCGTTCATGTTGTACAGTTCCCATTCGTCTTCATCAAAACTTTTGTCGGAGATCGTTTCACCCGGTTTAAAATCGAAATCGATATTGTAGGGGTGATGCGCAGCCGCGGCTTTCCATCCATTGTGATAAATGGAACGCGAGCCAAAAATGTAGTAGTGCTGTATAGTATGCCGCGAAGCTGCTTTGGCGTTCCCGAAAGAATATACCAGCGAAGTACCCTGTATAGAATCCTGCTTTATACCGCGAATATGCTCCGGTGCCCTGATACCCAAAAACTCCAGGGTAGTGGGAAGCAGATCGCTCACATACCCGTACTGGTTGCGGATGCCCCCTTTTTCTTTAATTCCTTTGGGGTAAAAGATAATAAGCGGGTTCCTGGTGCCACCCTCTGAATTGGCGTCCTGCTTCCATTCCCTGAACGGCGTATTGGTTGCCTGTGCCCAGCCAAGCGGATAATTGGCTGATCCATCGGGTGTACCGATGGAGTCGATATTCTCCAGGTTCGTTTTCAGAAAATCTTCCCGGGTTTTTAACCTGGCGGCATTTCTTTTGGGTGTAATCACTCCTTCATAAGTACCTTCTTTACTGGCCCCGTTATCGCCTATTACGGCATAAATGATGGTGTTACCGAGCAGGTTCTTTTCTTTCAGGTAGTTCACCAGCCGGCCTATCTGGAAGTCGGTATACGTCAGGTAACCTGCATATACTTCCATAAAACGGGCATATAATCTTTTCTGTTCGGGAGTAAGCGATTTCCATTCCTGTATACGCGCATTGCGCGGCGGCAGTTGCACATTAGAAGGGATAATGCCCAGTCTTTTCTGGTTGGCGATCACCGTTTCCCGGAATATGTCCCAGCCGTCGTCGAACTTCCCTTTGTACTGGTCGCTCCAGTATTTATCTACCTGGTGCGGCGCATGTACAGCGCCGGGAGAGTAATACAGGAAGAAGGGTTTATCGGGGGCGGCTTTCTGCTGACGGGCAATAAAACTGATGGCCTTGTCGGTAATCTGCTCGTTCAGATGCCTTCCGTCGGGTACCACGTGGGCATTATCTTCTACCAGGTCAGGTTTATACTGATCGGTCTGGGAGCCAAGGAATCCGAAGAAATGATCGAATCCTTTACCGGTTGGCCACCGGTCGAAAGGCCCCGCGTCTGTTGCTTCTTCATCGGGCGTTAAACCGTACTTGCCTACGGCAAATGTATTGTATCCGTTCTCGCGCAGTATTTCGGCAATGGTACCGGCTTTGGAAGGTATCCTTCCATCATACCCGGGAAAGCCGGCCGACATAGCGATATGCGAGAAGCCGCCCACATGCACCGCGTGACTATTACGACCTGTAAGCAGGGCCGAACGCGTGGGCGCACATATAGCTGCCGTATGAAAGTTGGTGTACCGTAATCCGTTATTAGCAAGGCTGTCAAACGTAGGCGTGCTTATGAGGCCGCCAAAAGAACCCGTAGCTCCGAAGCCCACGTCGTCAAGTAAAATCCACACGACATTCGGCGCACCCGCGGGAGCTTTGGAAATAGGTGCCCACCACTCTTTGGAATCGTTGATCGTTTTACCAATAACGCCACGGTAAGGCTCCGCAGGAGCTTGTGCAAAAGCACCCTGTGTAAACATGCCGGCGATTAAAATGGTGGTCGCCTCTTTTCCTATGGTATTAAGTAACCGCTTATGTGTTTTCATTGATGATCTTTTATATTAGATGTCTATGTAGGTTATGTGAAAATATTAGTAGTCCTGATAAAAATGTTCTGTATCACCATCCGGGATTTTGTTTAAACCCTTCGTTAGTGCCCCCATACAGGTCGATCTCCGTTTGAGGTATAGGAAATAATGTGTCTTTTAACGTGGCTGCAGCTTTGGGATTACCGGGCATGCTTTTAACGGCGTTCAGGTAGTACACACCGGGGCCCTTATCCGTTCTTCTCACTAGGTCGAACCAGCGGTGGCTTTCCTGTATAAATTCCCTTCTCCGTTCCGCAAATACAGAATCCCTAAAATCAGCCTGACTCAAACCCCGCTTCAGGTCGTACAGGTTATTTGAATAATTACCTGCTCCTGTATAATAATTGAACGCCCTGGCCCTTACCTGGTTAATGGCCTTGTATGCTTCGGCGACAGGGCCACCGTTGATTTCGTTCAGCACTTCGGCGTGCAGCAACAAGATATCCGCATACCGGATAACGGGAAAATTAACCCTGCTATTACCTCCCTGATTGCCGGGAAGCGCTGCCACGAAGCCGGAACTCTGATCAACAAATTTCAGAAAATTAAAGAATGGCCACTTTACCCATTTCAGCGTAGACTGGTTGTATAAAGAATCATAGAAGGAAGACGACCTGCGCTGATCCGCTATATTAAACAATCCGGTTACCACGGAGGCATCCGCAGGAATATCCGCTGTATAAGCGGAAGTGGTCCAGGTAAAGGAGCTGATGGTCTGATTGCTTACAAAGCCCCCGGCCGTTCCATTAAATTGCGCGGAAAATATATGCTCTTTGCCGTTTTTTGTGCCCGGCTGAAAAGCATCGGAGAATTTGGTGAACAGGTCGTATCCATAAATGCCGGATGCTTCGACAAACCCGGTTCCGGCACTGATTACTTTATTAAGCTGTATGGCGGCATTTCTCCAGTCCTGGCGGGTAGCGTACACTTTTGCGAGTAACGCATACGCGGAGCCGCTGGTCGCTCTTCCCAGCTTTACGCCAGAATTGGTTGCAGGTAACAGTGTCGCGTCATTCAGGTCGGCTATTATTTGCCGGTAAACGGAATCCCTGGGTGCCCTGCTTACTTTCAGCACCTCCAGGTCAAGCGAAGTAAGATCTTTTAGTATAAGGGGTACGTCGCCGAATAAACGCACCAGGTTAAAATAGTGCAATGCCCTTATAAACTTCGCTTCTCTTACCAGGTTGGCCGATGTATAGGCCGGGTCCCGGAATGATGCTTCGGGAATACCAGGTATATTTTCGATCGCGATATTTGCTTTGTTCACCCCCCAGTAAAGCTGTGCGTATATCTTTCGTATACGGTCGTTGGTGCTTACATAAGTGGCCGTGCCCAAGGCCCTTACATCGGGATTGGTATTGGAAGGACTGTACACCTGGTTGTCGCTGGTGTTTTCTACCAGCAGGTTAAGGTTTCTTCCATAAATGGGGAAATCGTTATTTACATCTGTACTTAATGTACTATACACCGCTGTAACGGCCGCAATTGCATCGGACTGCGTTTTGTAAAAATTACCCCCTGTAAGATTGCCCAGCGGATTTTCATCGAGCTTATTGCAGGAAAAAAATAATCCTCCTGTCAAAAACACCGCTATAGAATTTAATATTATTTTACTCATGGTTAAATGTTTTTGCTAGAAAATAATGGTGAGGCCTGCGAGAAATGTTTTATAGTTCGGATACACGCCATAATCTATACCAGGCTGCAGGTTATTTTGATCGTAAAAATTGGCTTCCGGATTAGTGCCGGTGTAGTCCGTAATTGTTAAAAGGTTCTGTGCAGACAAGGTGAACTTGATTTGCCTGGCCCTTATTTTTGTGGCGATGCCTGCCGGTAAATTATACCCAATGGCGATATTTTTCAGGCGTATGTAAGAACCGTCCTCTATGTAAGTGTCCTGCACCTGTACCACCGGGGCATTCACTACTTTCGGAAACTTACCACCGGGGTTCGCCAGCGAGTCCCACCTGTCCAACAGCAAAGTGGAAACATTACCCGTGGTAGTCGTTTTCTCCAACTGTTGCTGCAGCAGGTTGAAAATCTTGTTACCATAAGATCCCTGGAAAAGGAAGGTAAGATCAAAGTTTTTGTAAATCAGTGTGTTGCTCACACTTGCTGTGAACTTGGCCTGGGCACTGCCCAGGTTATGTTTATCAGCGGTGGTTATGGCCGCACCCGTAAGTCCGTTTGCATGCAGGTATTTACGGTCACCTGTTACCTGCGATACACCGGCTAACTTAGGGGCGGCTTTAGCACCATAGGCATCAGATGTGGTTAACAAGCCATCGGTACTATATCCCCAGAACGTACCCACGGGTAGTCCTACTTTCACGATCACCGGAGACACTTGTCCGGTAGGGGCCACAGGCTGAAAGGATTGGCTTGGCCCCAGGCTTAATATCTTACTGGCATTTTTGGAGTATATAAGGGTCGATTTCCAGGAGAAATCGGAAGTCTTTATGTTCTCCGTCGTCAGGGTAAGTTCCACCCCTTTATTTTCAAGACTGCCGATATTCTGCGAAACGACGGAATACCCGGTAGACAACGGAATCAGACCCCCGCCGCTTACGAACAGATCGGTCGTTTTTTTATAATATACATCTGCCGTAAAGGAAATGCGGTTTTTATATAAACCCAGATCAATTCCCGCATTATACTGGGTGGTGGTTTCCCAGGTAAGGTCGGGATTGGAAGGCTGAGTCGGAGAAAGCCCGTTGTATGCGGCTAAAGGGCTTCCGAAATAATAACCATTTGAATTGATGGTAGCGATGGAACTGTATGCCGGGAAATTGGCATTACCCGCACTTCCTGCAGTCAGTCTCAACTTAAGATTATTGACGGACTGGTTCAGGGGTTTAAAGAAGCCTTCTTCCGATACATTCCATGAGAACCCGATAGCGGGAAAGAAACCCCATTTATTATTGGCCCCCGTCGGTGACGCGCCATCGAACCTGCCGGAAAGGGTCAGGTTATATTTGTGATCGAATGAATAATTAATCCTTCCCAGCCAGGAATTCCAGGTCTGTTTTGCCTCCCCGGAACCCGTTACTTTGTTGGCAGTAGCGAGGTAAAGGTTATTGTAACCAAGTGCATCCGACGGAAAAGACTGCCCGGCAAGAAAGGTATTCTCCGATTTTTGATATTGAGTGGTGTACCCAGCGAGGATGTTCACTGAATGTTTATCATTAAATGTATGATCGTATGTAATGATGTTCTCATTCAGCCAACCCAGATAATTAATGGTTCCTATGGAGCCCGACCCGGAAATGGTTCCACTCGAATTACCACCGGCAGTGTAAGAAGGTGCAAAATAATTCAGCTTAGTATTCAGAATGTCGGTACCAAAGGTCGTTTTTACGTTGAGCCCCGTAAGCAATTTATACTCCGCCGAAAAATTACCCAGTATCCTGGTGAGCTTTGTCTGGTTGATAGTGGACTGGATACCAAGTATAGGATTGTCGGTGAATTGCTGCCCATTGATGGTGTTGATGGTTGAACTGAGCGCGGGTTGCAAGGTAGTATTGTATGAGCCATCCGAATTGGTTACGGTCTGTAATGGATTGGTTATATAAAGCGAAGAAAAAGCGCTGCTGAACCCGATATCATTATAGGCGGAGCCCCGTAGCTTATTTTCATCGGAGTTACTTCCAAAAAGGCTGGTACTTAGTTTGAATCTCGAAGACAGGTTACGCTCGTAATTGAACCTTGCCGAATATCGTTTAAAGTCTGTTGCTATCAGCGTTCCTTCCTGGTCGAAATAGTTTCCCTGAATGGAATACTTCGATTTTTCATCCCCTCCGTAAATGCTCAATTGATGATTCTGGGTAATACCTTTTCTTATGGCAGCATCCGACCAGTCTCCGTTTACCCCGGCCGCTCCCAGTGAATCTATAACTAACTTATTAGCCGCCAGGCCTGCCTGTATGCCTGGCGTTGCCTTATACAGATCGTCGAAAAGCTTAGCCCATTGTGGTCCATTAAGCACCGGGATTGTTTTATCGACGTGCTGTGTGCCATAAGACACATTATAAGAAAGATTATTGGTACCGCGTGTTCCCTTTTTGGTAGTGATGATAACCACTCCGTTCGCCCCCCTTGACCCGTAAATGGCGGTGGCAGAAGCGTCCTTGAGTACATCGATTGTTTCTATATCACTTGGGTTGATAGTTGCCAGTCCATTAGTGGATACACCCGATACCGCGGAACCGGATGCAGGGTTCAGGTTCGTAAGTCCGTTGTCGTTGTAATAAATAAATCCGTCGATCACATATAAGGGATCGTTGCCGAAACTAAGGGAATTGCCTCCCCGTATTCTTATACTCGACGTGGCACCGGGTTGCCCGGAGCTTTGTGTTACAGATACGCCGGCGACAGCTCCCTGCAGCAGGTTATCGAAAGAGGGCGTTACCTGGTTCAGGTTTTCTTTGGCGACAGACGCCACCGAACCGGTAATGTCTTTTCTCTTTTGTGTGCCATAACCTATCACAGCCACTTCGGAGAGCTGGTTCGATACTTCCTCAAGAGCAATGTTCACCGGGTCATTACTGCTTATAGTTACCTCCTTCGACTGGTAGCCAACGAAACTGACAGACAGTGTATACGGCGGCTTTTTATAAGTGGTTAACTTAAAATTTCCCTTATCGTCGGTAAATACGTTGTTAGTAGACCCGATAAGATGAACGGTGGCACCTGCCAGGACGTTTTTGTTTCTCAGGTCGGAGATGCGGCCTTTCAGATCGGTTTGCTGTGTGGCCTGGCCATGCGAGGCAGTATGGCCCAGGGCAAATAAAATCATTGTGAAGAACAGGCGGGCAGCCAGTTTGCGGGGATTGCTTGTATTCATGTTGCTGGGTTTTGACAGCCTTATGCACAAAGCAGTTCCCGGGAAAATGGTTGCTCCATTTTTCCCTATATTTGCATTATGCAATAAGGCATACGATAAATTGCGTAAGCAGTTTATCGTTTAATTAACAGGTCTTTTTGTTGCCGGCCAGAGCTGCTCGAACAGTTTCTGGCCATTTTGTTTATTAATGAAAACACTTTATATCCTCTGGTAAAAAATTAGCATGATTTGACTATATCTAACCGCTAACGGAAATGAATAACCGATCAGGTAATTGGACTGTCAGGAATGTTACATGCCATAAGAGCAACAACACGGAAAAGCAGTATGATAACGGGAATCGTTTAATACCACCAGTTCCTCATCAGGTTTTTGTATTTTTTTCAGGCTCATATTATTTTCTCCGTTTGCCCGGAAACTGCCGGTGGCTGACAGTTACCATTAATAAAATCATTCAACGAATGTATTAGTCTACATTATTTTAGTCTACACTATTGATAGACAAAGCAACGACTTTTATCATTATCGGCAAAATAATTTTATACTTATTATTAAAGATAATCCGGAAGCCTTACTGGTAAAGGTTTTCAGCTACACCATCTTAAACCCTTCCAAAAACTTCGTATTAAAATCCCCACTCCGGAAGCGCTCGTCTTTCATCAATTGAAGGTGAAAGGGAATGGTTGTCTTAATGCCTTCGATCACATACTCGCTTAGTGCGCGGTGCATGGTGTCGATGGCTTCGTTGCGCGTTCTGGCAACGGCAATGATCTTGGCTATCATGGAATCGTAATAGGGGGGAATGGTATAACCCGCATATACATGGGAATCTACCCGTATGCCGTGGCCGCCGGGCTGGTGAAGTACGGTTATTTTACCGGGCGAAGGACGGAAATCGTTATAGGGATCTTCCGCGTTAATGCGGCATTCGATGGCATGCATCTGCGGCTCGTAGTTCTCGCCGCTGATGGCTTCGCCGGCAGCTATTTTAATCTGTTCTTTGATGAGGTCGAAGTTGACTACTTCCTCGGTAACACAATGCTCTACCTGTATACGGGTATTCATTTCCATGAAATAGAAATTGCGGTGCTTGTCTACCAGGAACTCGATAGTGCCCACACTTTCATAGTTAATGGCGGAAGCCGCTTTAATAGCTGCATCACCCATTCTTTTCCTGAGGTCAGGGGTCATAAAGGGGGAAGGCGATTCTTCTACCAGTTTCTGGTGGCGGCGCTGGATGGAGCAGTCCCGCTCGCTGAGGTGACAAACGGTTCCGTATTGATCGCCCGCTACCTGTATTTCGATATGGCGGGGCTCTTCCACAAATTTCTCCATATAAATACCGTCGTTCTTGAACGAAGCGGCGGCTTCCATTTTGGCGGTGTTGTATGCTTTTTCCATTTCCGCTTCGGCCCATACCACGCGCATACCCTTACCGCCCCCACCGGCCGTAGCCTTCAGTATTACCGGGTAGCCCACTTTATCCTTTGCCAGGGCAATGGCCTGTTCGAGGCTTTCCAGCAGGCCTTCCCCGCCTGGTACTACAGGTACACCGGCTTTAATCATGGTTTCTTTAGCAGTTACCTTATCTCCCATAGAGCTGATCATGGCGGGAGTAGGCCCAATAAATTTTATACCATGCTCGCCACAGATCTCGGCAAACCGGGCATTCTCTGCCAGGAAACCGTAACCGGGATGAATGGCATCCGCGTTGGTGATTTCGGCGGCGGCCATGATATGCGGTATGTTGAGGTAAGAATCTGAACTGGCTGGCTTGCCTATACAAACGGCTTCGTCGGCGAACTTAACGTGCAGACTATCCTTATCTGCGGTAGAATATACAGCCACGGTTTTAATACCCATTTCGCGACAGGTTCTTATTACGCGTAAGGCGATCTCGCCCCTGTTGGCTATCAGAACTTTTTTAAACACAGTGTAATATTATAAGTTAAATTATTCCGGCTCTACGAGAAAGAGCGGCTGGTCGTACTCCACCGGGGAGGCATCGTCTACCAGCACTTTTACTATTTTACCGGATACCTCACTTTCGATCTCGTTAAACAGCTTCATGGCCTCGATGATGCATACCACTTTGCCTACGGTTACATCATCTCCCACGTTCAGAAAAGATGGTTTATCGGGCGATGGACTCCTGTAAAAGGTACCGATCATCGGGCTTTTGATGGTGACCAGGTTAGAAGGTGCCGCTTCTGTCGCCGGCCTCGTTTTATCGGTAGCTCCGGAAGCAACCGAAGATGGCAGGGAAGCTGCCTGCTGAGCGGGAGGAGCGTACGACTGAACAGGCGCGGAATTGATTACCTGGGTAACCTGATCCTGTTTTTGCTTTATCGTTAGTTTTAATCCTTTTTCCTCGATCGATACTTCTCCGATATTTGATTTGTTGATCATCCGGATCAACTCCTGAATTTGCTTAAAATCCATTAGTTATGCATTTTCATTATACAATGGGGCTTAGTAGGAAAAGTCAAATGTAAGGGTTTTGGGCGGACTTACCCCTCTTTTACCCGCTCAACATAATCTCCCGTTTTGGTATTTACCCGTATCAGTTCGCCTTCGTTTACGAACAGGGGAACCATAACAGTGGCTCCGGTCTCCACAGTGGCGGCTTTCAGGGTGCGGGTGGCCGTGTCTCCTTTTACGCCGGGCTCGCTATAGGTAACCAGTACCACTATTTTATCCGGAAGTTCCACGCTCATGGGCAGGTCGGTATCTGTATTGATAGATACCACTACTTCCTGGCCGTCTTTCAGGAACTGGGGAGCATCTATCATGGTATCTGCCAGTACAATCTGCTCAAAAGTTTCATTATCCATAAAGTTGAATCCGCTTTCGTCTTTATAAAGAAACTGGTATGGCTTCTTTTCCACACGCACAGGATAGATGGTCTCGCCGCTGTTCCATGTCAGTTCAATGGTCCGTCCATTATCCAATCCCTTCAGTTTGGCCCACACTTTGGCGGCTGCACGGGCTGTCTTGTTTTGTCCGAATTCCACTACAGAATACAGGCTGCCGTCTACCTTGATTATCAGGCCCCTGCTCATGTCTGCTGTTGTTGCCATAAAAATGCTTTTAGTTTAATAAACTGCGGCGGCAAATGTAAGGAAAAAACGTTAAAGGCACTCCCCCGGCCCGGCGTAAAGCAGAAGCTGATATGCAGGTATCCTAATTTTCAAACAAATCTTCCATTTTCACTATGTTTTGTACAAACCCCAGTGAGTGTTTATTCTCCTCTACCCCAAAGGTGGTAAGCATCGTCAGCAAAATGGCCTTTCTCGTTTGAGTCTCTGTCCGGAAACCGGCCAGTTTTTTTTCGAGTTCAGCTTTATATGCGAGGGTGATGGTAAAAGAATCTTTGGAATATTTGATTTCGCAAAGTGAAATAATATGATCCCTCCTGTCTATTAATAAATCAATCTGAATACCTTTTTCCCTGCTTTTCCAGGATGCCACTTCTGTATAAACGCCGCTTATACCAAGGGCTTTTTTTACCTGACTAATATGCATAAAGCAGATATTTTCATAGGCGTATCCACTCCAGGCCCTCCATGACGGGTGATCTATACGGCTGATCCATGAGCCCTCGCCGGCAGACTTATTATTTTTTATAAATTTTAGATAAAACAGGGAATAAGGATCACTGAGGCGATAAAGACTTGCTTTCATTTTTTTCCCAAACGGAAATGCCTGATTAATAAAACCGCTTTCATTTAATTCCGTTATAGCTTTTGTAGTGTTTCCGCCGTTACTCAATCCGCTGACCTTTATCAACTCATCACGCGTTAGTCCTTTGGGTTTTTTTGCCAATGCCTCTATGATGGTCAGGTGCTTTTCCGCATTACTGAATAATGAACGATAGAGGTTGTCGTATTCACTTACAAGCAATCCACCCTCTGTAAAACACAGGCGGTCTATTTCCTGGAAAGCGCTTCTTCCGGGCATTATTTCTTTGAGATAAAAAGGAATACCACCCATTACCATATATAATTGGGTGATCTGGTATCGGTCCAGTAAAATATTTTTCGATTTAAGATATGCTTCCGTTTCGCTCAGCGTAAATGGCATTAATTTTATACGCCTGGTTACCCGGTTGTGCAACCCTCCTTTATTATTGATTAACTTATTGATCATCCACGATGCAGCAGAACCGCAAACAGTTAATACCAACCCGGGTTCCGAGGAAGCCCAGGAATTCCAGAAATGCTCTAAAGCCATCATAAAATCGGATTGCGGTGTGTCTATCCATGGCAGCTCGTCAAAAAAAATTACTTTTTTCTTTTCCTTCCTTTCTTCAATAAAAGAGCGAAGCATGCCAAAAGCCTCCATCCAGTTGGCAGGTACCTGGTCGAAAGGCAGGCCCGGATCCGCATTTTTTATTGAAGTAAGAAAATTGGTAAGTTGTTGAGCTGTTGATGCATTGGCAATGCCCGTTATCTGGAAAACGATCTCTTTTTCATATACGCTCTTTATCAGAAATGTTTTACCTACCCGTCGCCTCCCGTAAACAGCCAGAAACTCCGCATCATTACTTGTTAACAGCATTTTCATCAAACTTTGCTCTTGTCGCCTTCCGATCAGATTTTTCATAAAAAATATTGATTGGCTAAAAGTACATAAAATATATAGATTTAGCCGATAAAAATAAAATATGGGGCTAAATCTATCATTAAACACCTCTTTTAGCCCAATAGCACCTCTAAGTTGTTATTATATAAAAGTTGGTACTTATTAAACACTCATTAGCTGTTCCCCACATCCGAACTTATTTTCATTACTTTTGAGAAAAATATCTCATGAAAAAATGGATGGTATTAGTTATAGTTGGTTCACTATACGCCGCAGGCATTTCGGCACAGGCGGATACCGCCCCGGTATCTGAGCGTTTTCCCACCATTCCGCCGTTTACCCTGCAGGGGATAGACAGCAGCACCTCCATCACAAAGGCAAGCCTCAGCGAACGCAAACAGACACTTATTATGTATTTCAGCCCGGACTGCGATCACTGCCAGCACCAGACGGAGGATATGCTTAAAAACATGGATCAATTGAAAGATGTGCAGATCATAATGGCCACCTACCAGCCCTTTGCCGAAATGACGGCATTTTACGAAAAGTACCAGATCGCATCTTACCCGCAGATAAAAGTAGGAAGAGATACCAAATTCTTTTTTGTACCCTTTTATAAGATCCGCGAATTACCGTTCATGGCATTATACGATAAAAAAGGAAATCTTATCAAAACGTTCCAGAGCACTACCGATATGAGCAAAATAACGGACGCTTTTGAAAAGACATCAAAAAAGAAAGGCTAAACGTTGCAGTCAAAATTTTCGCCAGTACCTTTGCTGCGCAAAAGAAAAACATCACTTATAAATTTATTCAGAAATGAAAGTAACCGTAGTGGGAGCAGGTGCCGTAGGAGCTACCTGTGCCGATAACATTGCCCGTAAAGAACTGGCCGAAGAACTGGTATTACTCGATATCAGGGAAGGTTTTGCTGAGGGGAAAGCGATCGATATGATGCAGACCGCCGCATTACTGGAATTCGATACCAAAATTAAAGGGGTTACTAACGACTACCAGGCTACCGCAGGTTCGAGCGTGGTGGTGATCACTTCCGGTCTTCCGCGTAAACCAGGCATGACGCGTGAAGAACTGATAGGCGTAAACGCAGGCATCGTAAAACAGGTTACTGAAAACATACTCAAACATTCTCCCGATACCATCCTCATCGTAGTATCCAACCCGATGGATACCATGAATTACCTGACCCTGCAAAGCTCCGGCCTCCCAAAGAACAAGGTGATCGGCATGGGCGGGGCACTCGATTCTGCCCGTTTCAAATACTATCTGAGCCTTGAGCTGGGTTGCTCCCCGGCAGATCTGAACGCGGTAGTGATCGGCGGTCACGGCGATACTACCATGATCCCCCTTATCCATCATGCTACTTGGAACAGTATTCCCGTAACGCAGTTCCTCAGTAAAGAAAAGCAGGACAAAGTAGTGGCCGACACGATGGTAGGGGGCGCCACACTTACGAAACTGATAGGCACTTCCGCCTGGTATGCTCCGGGAGCTGGTACGGCCTTTATGGTAGAAAGCATCTTGCGCGATCAGAAAAAACTGATCTCCTGCGGCGTTGCGCTGGAAGGTGAGTACGGACAGAAAGATATCTCCCTCGTGGTTCCCGTTATACTGGGTAAAGACGGCTGGGAAAAAATCATCGACTTTAAGCTAACCGACGCCGAACAGGCTGCGTTCAATAAAAGTGCCGATGCGGTTCGGAATATGAATGATGTGCTGAAGACATTATAATAGGGTTACGTTTATAATACACTTCTCCTGTTTTTTGAATAAAAGAGCAGGAGATTTTTTATTCTTGGGTTCCTGGTTAACCAAAGTACCGTATCTTCAATTGGTCAACCAGTTTAAATAAAGTATTGCCGATTGCTTGCTTCCCATCCCGCTGCCTCCCGCAGCAATATCTTGCCATCATGGTGGGTGAAAGCACGCTGTAATTGAGTTTTACTTTATTGTATTAAAAAAACTCTTTTAAAATGAAAAATGCCTTCCATTTGAAATCACTCGCCTTGCCCTTCGTACTCTTACTAGCGACCGGTTGCAGTAAACCGACACCGGTAGCCGACAACGTTGCTAGAGCTTCCGAAACCATTGAAGAAACGGCACCCCCGGGCAACGGCAACCGGGTACCGGAAACAATGCTTTTTAAATCCTATTTTACTGATGCCGGTCTCGATTTTACGTATTTATCCGCCGCTTTCGACAATTTCGAAGGTGCCAATGTAGCCCCTTATTCCTGGAATTCCGGGTTTGGCGGTACGTTCAGGATGTACTACGACGAGGGCACTTATGCCGACCGGCGTACAACCATCGTGAACGATAGCGATGGCGACAATATCCTGCAATACGAGATCAAGAATGCCTCCGTGCTTACCACGAATCCCCAAAAGGCCCGGATACAGACAGATCTTTATGGCGTAGTGGACCCCACGAACACCAGTGTTCCCCTGCAGAATTTTTACCAGCAAGTAAATGTAAGACTGGATAATACTTCTTTCAATAAATTGCTTAATAGTTCCGGTGCATTCGTGTCGGGCGACTGGCTTACCCTGTTCGAATTCTGGAACAATAAGAACTGGGGTACGGACGCTGCCGCCAAATACCCGTTCCGCATAGGCATCGGGTTAAAAAAAGTAACGGGTAGTCCCAACAAACTGAATTTCGTCGTAAACGCGGAAGAAGGGAATTACAATGCCACTACTAAATTATATACCTCCTGGGGAGATGATGTGTGGACGGCCACTTCTTCACTCACTGTGCCGTTTAATACCTGGATAAAAATGGAAATTTATATAAGAGAAGGCAGCGGGTCCGATAAAGGCGAATTCTGGTTTGCCGTTACGCCGCTTAATACAGGGGTAAGAACGGTGATTGCCGATAAAACAGGAGTCAACAGCAACTGGACCCGGCACCCCGATAACAATGCGCCTGACGGCCTTACTCACTGGAACCCGATGAAGCTGTATACTTCCAAGAACATCATAGACCAGGTGAAAGCCAGTCCCAATCCAACTTCCCTTAAGGTTTTCTGGGATGATATTTATATATGGAAGGATAGAACGCCTTAGTGAGGGTGCATTAATGTTACTTCACTTTAAGTAGGGAGCCAGGAAGCACAAATTTTAAGTCGTAAAAACCTTTCCGTATCTGCAACTGGTTTGAGATACTTCTTATATGATGAAATTTTAAGTCCTGGCACTTTGGTAACACAGAAGGCTGGGTTTACAAATAAAGACACGTTAAGTTGTATTTGAACGTTCCTATACTTTTAATTTTTGTACCGTCACATTTATCATCCATTTAATGCCAAACTTATCAGTAAAACTGCCCATATAATCGCCCCAAAATGTATCTTCCATTTTCATTTCAATGTCCGCATCTTTGGAAAGCCCATCAAATAAGCGGTCTGCTTCTTCTTTGGTATCTGGGCTTAACATCGTGTAAGTTTGGCTGCCCGATTGCAACTTATGCCCAGCAGAAGGAACAATATCCGATGCCATCAGCACCGTACCTTCACCAATAGGCAAAGCAATGTGCATCGTGCGGTTTTGCTCTTCTTTTGAGAGTTTTTTGCCATCGGGCATTTCGGACATTTTCATATTTGCCGAAAATTCTCCGCCAAAAACGGATTTGTAAAACATAAATGCCTCTTCGGCTTTGCCGTCAAAGTTTAAATAAGGATGTACTTTCATGGTTTTATTTTTTTATTGTGTCCCTACTCATAAGGCTTTTCGGATACGCCCCGTTTTTTAGTGGTTGCTGGTCTCCACTTTGTTACTTATTCCTAATTAAAAGGTTTTTCATTTGTTGGGATATAATCTACAATTTTTTAATTTGCTAGAACAAGCCATTATGCATTTAAATTTTTATAAAGTTTAATTTTTAAGGATCTATAATTTTTTCTAATTGAAAAGATCGAAATTATTAAGCAAATAAGTAATGCCGAAACAGGATAAAATCGCTCTTCGATTGTCCACGATTTTCCGGCATAAAGTGATAATAGATTTGCCAGGACAAATGCCAGATAGATACCCGTTGGTGTTTCTGCTGGTTTCTTATAGGTGCTTACAATTTGCGGAATACTGGCAGCTATTGTGGCTAGGCTGGCTGAAACAATAGCGGCTTTCTCACCCACAAAAAACCAGATTACTAAACAAACTATTACAAGAGCTGTCGTAAGCGCTTCAACCCATGACCACGAGATTTGTCTTTTTACAACAAGTAAGACAGCAATTGCTGTCTCGCTTAACACATTGCCCAGCGAAAGCCAATAATTGCCTTCTTCAATTAAAAGAGTTATGGTAAGGATAATACTTAAAAGTGCCCACAACAAAAATGCAACGAAATTTTGCTCTGCTTTACTTTTTAATATTTTGACGAAAAGAAAACAGTAAGTAATAAATCCAATAATTCCGGCGATGATTTGTAAATGATCTTGCATAAAATATGGAGGATATTGAAAAGTGTTTATAATTAAAATTTAATTTTAGGTCATGAGGTGTCTACCTTTTTTACTTTTTTCATATTTTGTTATAAAAAATAAAATTTGTTGTATAGATTAATTCATTTCATTTTTTATTTTCTCAACAGCTTTTTCTCCTTCTTCAGTGATGCCCATTACTTCGGTCATTACGCCAATTTCTTTATAGGTATCGAAAAAAACAATTATAGCAATGGGCATATTGAATCTTGATACTACGGGTAAGCCTTTATCCGCAAACTCTAAAATTACCTTGTCCAGTTTAGTAACAGGTATCTTATATGCTACGTGTTGCATACTCCCGCTGGATTTTTAGTTAGATAATCTTGAAAAATACTATTTCCAGAAATAGGCTGAATAAATTCAGTTGAAAAAGATTTAAACAACATCAGCATTAAAATTATGTCCTGTTCCAAAAATCACTTTAATAACTTTTTTCTTCCCGTGTATTCCTAATTATTTTTTCAACTCCTTATTATCATCTAAAAACTCATTCACAACGATTCTAAATATCTCCAGCTGATCTTTAAATGATTCATGCCCAGCAAATGGAATAGTTAACAACGTAGCATTCTGTATGTTATCCGTAAGTTCAGTAGCACTTTTTCTGGAAAATAAATGGTCGTCATCACCTCTTACAATTAATGTTGAGCACTGTATTTTATTAACTCTCTCGCCAGAATAACCACCCATTAATCCTTCATCAAGCCACATATTTTTTAAAGCATTCGTGAGGATTTTAAAATTAATTTCAGGATGTAGCTTCTTATACAAATTGTACGAATCAGGAAATTTTTTGCTCCAACTTTCAGGTGTTACTTTTGATAATATTTCTTTTGTGGCGTCCAAATCTTTTAACCTCCAAGGTGCATCAATAGCGATAATCTTTTCAATTTTGACTGAACTTGCAATACCCATCCGATAAGCAACCATGCCGCCATCACTAAACCCAATAATGCTTACACTGTCAATATTTAAAGAATCTAAAAGTGCTTCTACATCCATTTGTATTTGTTGATAGGTTAGTTTTTCATTTCCTAAAGTTGATTTCCCTTGTCCTCTACTGTCTATTCCGATTACATAAAATCGCTCTGGCAGTCCAGAAAGCATTATATTAAAATCTTCTATAGTCCCAAAGCCACCATGCAATAGCAACAAAACAGGGCCGCCTTTACTGCCTGTTTCTTCATAATATATTTTTGCCTTGTCAATATTAAAATACTGACCAGATTTATGATCGAATTTTTTCATACAAAGTTTAAGATATCATTCAATTGCTCTATTTTGTTTCTGACTTTTCAAGCATAGGTCGAGGGTCAAAAACAACTTTAATTGATTTTATTTTCTCGTCCTGCACTTGATACCATCCGCAGGTAAATATTATTTTTTTATCTCCCATATCAATATGATAAAATAGGCACACATCATTATCGTCTTCAAATGTTTTTTTAATTTTGTATTTGAATTTCATTTCTTTCATGTCTTTGATGTACGCCTCGGCACCATCTCTGTGTCCTAACACTCCATCAAAAACCATATCCTCGCTTAAACACGTATTTGCTGTTTTAAAATCTTCTTCGTTTAATGCATCTACAAATTTTAGCACAAGTTCTTTTGCATTGCCTACCGTGGATTTAGTATCTTTTTTTGTTTTCATAATTATCGTTTTTCAATTGTTTTCAACCCCGTTTCTTTCCTTACTAAAACGAGTCTAAATTATATTCAACTAATAATCTGTGGTGCTTTTGCCTCCAAAATACCCGCTTGGTGTTGTTTTTCCAGCCCACTGGATACTGCCTGCGAATCTTCATACACTTCTAACTCTGTTAACTTCCCCCATTTAATTGTTATGAAGTGTACACCTTTATTTAAGTAAGGGTCACCGTTATTCAATGTTGAAGTGCCTACCCACCTTACAATGGCTAACGTATTTTGCGGCCATCCCTTTATTATGATATCGACGATGTTGATTTGTAGTCTGGGCATTATCCTGCCCAATCTCTCCAGCCAAGCTTTGAAAGCAACAAGATCATGCCGTACCCCACCCAAGGCATGATCCCCTGCAAAGCTATGTTTAACATCTTGTGCCAAGGGTTTTGTTAGCTCATCAAACTTGCGTTCGTTTAACAATTGGAATGATTTCCTTACAAGATTCTTTACTATATAATGATACATACCTTTTCGTTTTTGATTAAATCTGTTCTTGTCTATTCTCAATTTAAGCTCCAATATCACTTTTCTTCACTTCTCCATCTCGCTTGTAATTGACAAAGATTACACCCTTTGACGAAACCGAACTCTCCGAAGCTTTTAATTCGGCTATCTTACCGTCACTAAAACGCCATATATCGCAGTAAGCGTAAAGAACTTCTTTCCCATCTTTGTCTTTCAATGTTATTTCGCCAACTGCCGTAACGAAATTATCTTCAGCTATTAAGTTAGTGACAGTAAATTTAGGTGGCTCTATGTACTCCATCGCCATATATTGGCGAACGGCTTCTTTTCCTTTAAGGGTTCTGTTGCCTATAAATGTCCGTTCCGTGTTATCCGCACAGAATGACAGCATTCCATCACTGTTTCCTTCCGCGATAGCTATGTTTCCCTTTTTTAAGATTTCTTTATTTTTTTCTTCTGACATAAATATTGATTTTTACTGTCAGTCATTTTTTAATTGATACACTAAAACCGTTACTCCACAGTCGTAAGCTGTTGAACTAATCAAAGAAAGTTTTTGCCGCTTTTCCAACAAATTAAAAATTCTCATTCCATTGTTAATCATAACAGGATGTACAAAAAAGTGAAACTCATCAATCAATCCTTCTTTAATTAAGGATGAAACAAAACCTGCCCCACCATAAACAAGCATGTCTTTTCCTTGTTTATTTTTCAGATCATTTACGGTTGTTGTTAGATCTCCATTTTCTACGGTTATATTCTTTCCATCAATGCCTTTTATTGTTTTACTGAAAACAATTTTTGGTGTGTCGACCATCTTTTTAGCAAATGAACCTTCATCACTATCGGGCTTTACATTTTCCCAATACTGTACAAAATCTTTAGTCATTTTTCTGCCCATTAAAATTGTGTCCGATGAGTCAATTAATTGGTTTTCGCTGTTTTTAACTTCAGCGTCCCAATCTTCCAGGTGCATCCAGTCCAATTCTCCGTTTGTTGCTGCAACAAAACCATCTATGGTTATTTGCATTTGTAATTTTAGTTTTCGCATTTTAAATTATTTTTTAATTTGCTCTTCACAGTTATTCACACTTCATCACCTCATAACCCAACAGTCTCTGCCACAGAGCAATCTGCCCAATACAATTTGCTTCCCTGTAAAATGGTAAAGGCCACCATATCAAAAAAAGTCATTTTTATTCCATTCATTTCTATGGCGCTGTCTAACTTTTCATCAGCAAATTCTATAAAAGCATTTCGCGTTCTGGAGCTTATAATTTCCCAGTCTTTTTAAACGTTGTAAGACTTGAATAAGTGATACCATCCTGAATGCCTTTTCCATTTTTAAACAACTCGTAAAAGAATAACCGTGCTTTATTTTTCAATGAACGAACTTTCAGTCATTTTATAGTTGAGCGCAGTTGTGCTGCCTGCGGTTACATCAATCGTAACTCCGGTTATTTTTGCTGCCATACTGCTTCCCAGAAATACCGCAACATTCGCTATATCTACCATCATTGGTAATTCTTTCAGCATCGTATCCTCTGTAATTTTTCTAAGAAACTGTTCTGTCTTTTTAAAATCAGCCGCTAGAGCATCTTTAAAAGGCCCTGAGTCCGGCGAACCGGCTGACCTTATATTTACTACCCTTATACCATGTATACCAACTTCGGCAGCTAAGTCTCTTGAAAAACTTTCTATAGCCGTACAAGCTGGCCCAAACCCGCCTACCATTGCATAGCCTATTCCGCCCGGTGTTGCAGTAATAGAAAGTATAACACCGCTACCTTGCTTTATCATTACTCTTGCTGCCGCTGTTGCTGTAATGAATTGCGTCTGCATGGCGGTACTTATCGGTCGTATAAAATCTGATAATAACATATCCACCAAGCTTATGCCTTGTTTGTCTTCTAAGCCGATGGCATTAAAAGAAATATCTATGCTTCCAGCTTCCTGAAGCACTTTATCTATATGAGCCTGAACTTCTTTTTCATCCATTGCATTTACAATAGCAGCCGTTGCATTACCACCCGCAGAAACTATTTCGTCAACCAGTTTATCCAACCCGTTCTTATTTCTTCCAGTAACGAAAACTTTTGCTCCTTCAAGTGCAAAAGCACGGCCTACTGCACCACCAATAGATGGGCCGGCTCCGTAAATAATGGCATTTTTATTTTTAAGTAGCATGATGACATTTTTTAATTGATTATTTAGAGGTTTCGTAATGCAGCATAATATCGCCGCAATCAAAAGTCTTTGTATCCAACAATTTCAGTTTCAATTTTGCTTCTTCAGTTGTAAATATTGTTTTTCCGATACCGATGAAAACAGGATTTATCAAAAATTTATACTCATCCACTAACTCCAACTTGGTAAGCCGAGCTACCACACTGCCACTGCCAAAAATTATAATGTCTTTACCCTCCACTTGTTTCATTGTTTGAATTTCTTCGGGATTAATTTCTTTAATTATTTCCGAATTATTCCAGTCCGTACTTTCCAGTGTTTTTGAAAAAACTATTTTTCGGCTATCATTCATAAAGTCCTTAATATCAGTGTTTTCGTTTGCAGATGCTGCTTTTGGCCAATATTCAGCCATTATTTTATACGTTGTGCCGCCAAACAATATGGTATCAAAACCCAAGAACATTTGTCTATAATATGCTTCCATTTCTTTATCCCAAACAAACCAATCTGTTTCATTATTCTCTCTTGAAAAATAACCGTCAAGCGACAGCCATTCTACCGCTATTATTTTTCTCATTTTTATTTATTTTTTAGTTTTTATTTAATATTTATTCATACTTCATCGCCGCATACCCTAACAACCTGCGCCACAAAGCAATTTGCCCGATGCAATTAGCTTCCCTGTAAATAGTAAAGGCAACCATATCAAAAAAAGACATTTTCATTCCACCCATTTCTATTTGGCTGTCTAATTTTTCATCTGTAAATTCTATGAAAGCATTTCTCGTTCTGGGGCTTATAATTTCCCAGTCTTTTTTAAACATTGTAAGGCTTGGGTAAGTGATACCATCCTGAATGCCTTTGTTATCTTTAAATAATTCATGCGCTGTTTGCTGCATATTATGTATAGTATAATTAGCTAGTTCGTACCGCTGTGCTACAAGGCTACCAGTAAGCCATGCAATATGGTTAGCTTTTGTGTTTAAGCGGTTGTGTGCATCTTTATCATCAATACCATCAAGTACATTTTTGAAAAAGTCTGTTTGCATATCATATAAAATGAGCAATGACTGCATCCTTTTACTTTGTGTTTTTGTTTCCATTAATTTCATTTTTAGTATTGGTAAATTTTTAATACAAGCTAAACCCCATTTACCTAGTAAGTATTACATAATTCTAAAAAAAAGGCGTTACATGATTACCACACTTGCCTATAGTACCAGTGGCTAAAAACCATGCTATGTAATTGTAGTAGCTAAAATGGGTTTTATGTATGAAATATGCTTTAGGATGGGCAATACATTGCCCGTAAAGGGATGATTATAGGCTAATTGTCTTTGGCAAAATAATAAATAACGGGCAATCTATCATAAACTGTACTTATTGATTTCACAGCTATATAAGCTTAAATTTAAAACAAATAGTTACGCATCAGAAGATGGCTTATAATATAAAAGGTAAGGGTATGGAATTAATCCACCCATTAGATTGAGTATTCTATAATCGATTTTGCAAACCATTGACTCCTGCTTTGAATGCCCTTGCAGAATGGGGACAGAAGCGTTGGCTAACGAAGTAATAATATCACTTTTTAATAACCTCATATTTCATTTTAGACTTTGAGGTTTCTAATTTTTTGTATACTGGATTAACACCCCTCAAGCGTTCCCAAAATCTACTCTCACGTACACTTCCCCCCTATCTCACGAACGAAAACAACTACCTCACGAATTTCCAGAAAAACGGTCTATAATTCCCGCTAATATTGCTTTATCAATCGCAGGCAACGGAGGCTGCGCTTAGAAGATGGGGAGGAGCGCCTCCAGCTTCTACTCCGGGCAGGTGGTTGAAAAAAGTTCTTAACCATATTTTTTAACCAGGGGAACAGACTAGCAGGCATCTGATCTGCAACGGCCAGGCATTTAGCAAACTATTAGCAGACTTCTAACAAGCATATAGGATACTTCTAATAAGGTTCTAATAAACTTCTAATAAGCATGCTGCAAATGCCGGTAGAAAAGGGTGGGTGCAGGCAGGTAGTTTCCCGCAAAACAATAAAAAGATGAAAGCATCAACTGATAATTTGTTCACCGACATGGCCAGCGGGTCGTCTAAAAATATGACGTTTACCCGGCGTAAATCGGGCAAAGTGATCATCGGCCGCAGACGGAAGCCAAGCGACAAGCCGGTGTCGGAGGATCGGCTTAAAATAAGGGTAAAGTTTAACCGGGGCATCGAATACGCTAAAACGGCTATGGACATCCCGGAGCGCAAAGCCCTGTACGATACGAAGGTAGGCTTCGACCAGAGTGCTTATATCCTGGCAGTGCGGGACTATTACAAAGCCCCCACGGTGGATTCTATCGACGCTAGTGCATACACCGGATTGGCAGGCGAAACGATCCGGATACTGGCTACGGACGATTTTAAAGTGATAGCTCTTAAAGTGAGTATCCGCAGTGCCGCCGGAGCCGTACTGGAAAGCGGGAACGCCGTTTTACATCCTAACGGGGTCGACTGGGTGTACACTGCTACGGTGGCTAATCAGCCGCTGGCGGGTTCGAAAATAGTAGCCACCGCTTACGACCTTCCGGACAATTCAGGTACCCTCGAAATAACCCTGTAGGTTATGGAGCTGCACCTGCAGCGTACGTATCATGCAGCAGGCACCAATGGCATACTCACCCTGGATCATTTTACAGTATGTTATACCATCGAACTACCCTGGCGCAATAACAGGAGAGGTCTCTCCTGTATTCCCGGGGGCAGGTACGGCCTGGAAGCACGTTACAGCCCGCGCTTTAAAGACCACCTGCAGGTAGAGAACGTACCTGGCAGAACACTGATCCTGATCCATCCGGCCAATGACGCACTGAGTCAATTAAAAGGGTGCATAGCACCGGTCAGTGAGCTCACCGGCATCGGAAAGGGAACAGCCTCCCGGGCAGCATTTACCCGGGTCAGGGACCTGGTGTACGGATCTATACAGGCAGGAGAAAGGGCATGGTTACATATTTACTAACAAAAAAAATCAAACATCATGACACAAAAACAAATGGACAACCTGAGTATTAAAGAGCGTATACAGGCACCAACGCCTAAGTTCTTCAGGATATTGAAAGTGATAGGCCTTACACTGGCAGCGGCATCCGCCACCTTACTGGCCGCACCAGTGGCACTGCCCGCTATCGTAACTACCGTGGCCAGCTATATAGCTGTTGCCGGCAGTGTGGCTAGTGCCGTTAGTCAGATCACCGTGGAAAGTTAATATCCCTCTTGCGTCCCCGCGCCAATGCGGGGGCGCATTTTTATTTCCGGAAGTACCCGCGGTAACAATGCATTATGTAAAAATTTATAATAGCCTGTTTTTTACTATCTATTTTCTCCTATTTTTATAAACAAATTAAACCCTGATATTCAATGCCTTATTCCTTACAAAACGAGGGGCTCTTGCTCCGGCAGTTATCGGAAGGCGATCATACCGCTTATACCACGCTTTATCAATATCATCAATCCCCGGTTAAACGATTACTGCGCATGACGACTGATCTACGCAGCCAGGATATCGACGACCTGGTGCAGCATGCTTTTATGAAGATATGGGAGAACAGGGAGGAGATGTACCTGGTTCATTCATTCCAGAAGTATTTAAACCGGATGGTGAAAAATATGTATTGCGTGCATCTGCGGCGGCTTACCGTTAAAACGAAAGTATACAAAGCCCTGCAGCAAAAGGGGGAACCGTCGGTAAATCACACAGAAGACGACCTTCAGTTTACTACTTACCATAAAAAAGCGATGGAAGCGATCGGCCAGATGCCGGAAACGAGGCGCGCCGTATTCAGTATGCGATGGCAGGGTTACAGTCGTAAAGAAATGGCGGTAAAACTGAATATTTCGGAAAAAGCGGTGAAAAAACAGTTAGAGGTTGGTAAAGAATATATCCTTACTTATCTGCAAAAGCATGGCGAGTGGATACTGCTGCTGTTTATCCGTATTTTTTAAAATTTATTTTCCGGTAAAGGGGGCCAACGGTACCTCTCAGGCTACTTATCTATATTCCTTTTTATGACGACAGATCAGGCAATAAGATGGGCAAAACAAAAAGACGCAGGAACGCTTTCCGCGGAAGATGAAGCGTTATTGGCGGCATGGATTAAAACGGCTGCACAGGAGGAATACGACCATTTTTATAAAGCCTGTGCCGTGTACCTGGAAACACAGGAAGTAAGTGACGAAGCAAAGCAGGCACCCGTTATCCGTATGCAACCGAAATACAGCGGATGGTGGAAGGTAGCGGCGGTGCTGATCGTTGGAGCGGTAGGCGCATATTTTTGGCTGGGAAGGGGTTCGGGTGATAAGGTGCCCGATGTTGTAAAAGCAGATACATCTGCAAGACAATATAATATCATTCGGCGCAGCGATTTGCACCAGGTGGAAAATATAGATACGATTCACCCGCACAGCACCGAAGTATATACCCGTGTAATACGATATGATTCGCTTACGCTACAGGCCGTGCAGCGGTCTTCCGGCGGTATAAAGGAAAAAGTAGTATCGCTGGCTGGTGTGGTTAAGGTACCTGCCGGTATGCACTATGTTGTACAAATGCCGGATGGCAGCCGGGTATGGATGAATGCGCTCTCTTCGCTGACCGTGGCACCGGGTTATGGATACCAGTCCCGCAGTATGGAGCTGACAGGGGAAGCATACTTCGAGGTGTATGGCGATCACCGGTACCCGTTTGAAGTGAAAGCGGGCAAGGCTTTGGTGCAGGTACTCGGAACAGCGTTTAATATTAACTGTTATCCAAACGAAATAGCCTCCAAAATAACCCTGATAGAGGGAGCGGTGCGCGTGAGCGATGATCATAATACCGTGCAGTTACAACCTAAGGAGCAGGCGTTAATAGCGGCAGAAGGCGCCGTGGTAAAAACGGTAAATACCAGCCAGGTGATGGCATGGAAGGACGGTTATATCGATTTTGAAGACGTTAACCTACTGGATATACTGCGCACGATAGAGCGATGGTATGGATTGCAGATTGATTATGCGGGCCTGCGGCCGGAAGGCAGCTATACCTGCCGACTGAGTAAAAACATGAAACTTACTAACCTGAAGATCATGCTGGAACAAATGAATTTACAGGTAGATCTCCGGGGCAGGCAAATGACTATAGGCCCCTAATAAAAAAGCTCACATAACCATCCATATATGTCAAAAAACACAAAACTGACAGCCGCCGCAGGCTTACTGCTGCTGCTTTTGCCGGCATCTAATTTTTTTAATACTCCTGCACCCGAACCTGTCCCGCTGCGCAAAAGGCCCTTACCAGGGTATTATGGCTCCTGGCTATATGGCCATGAGCATGAAAAGTTTCCCTATATGCTTCCAGCGAAAAAAGGATCGGTACGAACGACGATTGTCGATTCAGCTACGTTTATACTGGTGCCCCAATTATTTCCCCGCTATTTTAAAGGGACTTACTGGGGCAGGTATCAATATACCGGGTCTTCAAGAGAAGACACGTTTTATAATGTTGAAACCAGCCATTGGCCTGAATTTACATCAAATGATTTACCCTGGAATTATTAAAATTATGCACGCAGATACCCACCATAAACAGCTTTTTGTTAAGAATGGTAAAAACATGCTTCGCATTAAATTGTGTGACATTGTTATGATGGAAGGCAGTGATCATTTTGTGAAGATCGTCACCATTCAGAAAAAATACCATCTTTCGAAATCGAGGTTAAAAGACATCGAAGAAAAAATAACAGGCATTGCCGAGCAGTCATTCTGCCGGGTAAATCGCTCGTATATTATCAATCTTAACCACGTGGATGAAGTGAACGATAATGTAATCCAGATGGGGCAGTCGAACGTGTGCCTGCACAAGTCTTATTACGTGATGTTTTTCACGAGGCTGCTGGTGATTTAGGGATAGTAGATTTTTTAAACGGTAATAGGTTCAGTACAAAGAGGGGGGAGGAAGATGCCCTCCCCCCTCTTTGATTTAGAATATAAACTTAGTACTCAAAAAATTAGAACTGTTCTTATTCACAATCCCGTTAATTAGTTGTTTATTGCTATCATTCATCTTAAACGCCACCAGCGACCGGATGGAGAATGCGCGTATGGCATCGGCTACCGAAAGCGTACCTTCCGCACTGTCCTTGCGACCGGTAAAAGGGAATACGTCCGGACCGCGCTGGCATTGGCTGTTGATATTGAGGCGGCTTACCTGGTTTACGAGCGGATCTATAAGTGAAGCCACTTCATCCGCATCGTTACTGAAGATGCTTACCTGCTGACCGTGTGTTGCTTCTATCAGGTATTCGATGGTTTCTTCCAGGTTGTCGAACGGCACTACGGGTACGATGGGGCCAAACTGCTCCTCGTGGTATAGCTTCATCTGGTTGTTAACGGGATACACTACCGCCGGGTAAAACAGGGAAGCTACCGACAGGCCGCCGTTTTCATTCACCACGCTGGCACCATGCGCCGTTGCATCTGCTATGCATTCGTTTAGGTAATCGATCTTGTGGGGCTCGGGCAGGGGCGTAAGCGAAACGCCTTTTTCCCAGGGCATACCGTATTTAAGTTCGGCCACGGCAGCATTAAACTGCTTCAGAAATTCGTCCGCCACGCTCCGGTGTACCCATACGATCTTAAGGGCAGTACAGCGCTGACCGTTAAACGAAAGCGCACCGGAAAGGGTTTCTTTTACTGCCAGCGGAAGATCGGCTTTGGACGTGATGATGGAAGCGTTCTTCGCATCGAGGCCTAGCACGGCACGCAGGCGGTTTACCTTGGGGTGCAGTTTCTTCAGTTCGTTGGCCACTTTGCTGGAACCTATGAGGGTGAGCACATTTATTTTACCCGATTGCATCAACCCCGGTATGATGGCATTGCCCCGGCCATAGATAACGTTTACTACGCCTTTGGGGAAGCAGTTCATGAACGCTTCCTGTAAGGGATAATGCAGCAGGGTCCCGAATTTAGGGGGCTTGAAGAGGATGGTGTTACCCATGATGAGCGCCGGGATAAGAGTGGTAAAGGTTTCATTGAGGGGATAGTTGAACGGCCCCATACAGAGCACTACACCCAGCGGAGAGCGGCGCACCTGTGCGGCAATGCCATCCACTATCTCGAAGCCGGAGGAGCCCCTGTCAAGGTTCTTTAATGAGTCGATAGTAGCATAGATGTATTCCACGGTGCGGTCGAACTCTTTTATGGAGTCGGCGTACGATTTGCCGATCTCCCACATAATGAGCTTTACCATGATCGTTTTTTGTTCGATCATTTTACCCGTAAACTGTTCTACGCAACTGATACGCTCCGCCACACTCATGGTTGGCCATTCGCCGCGGCCATCGTGATAGGCCAGTACGGCGGCATCGAGCGACTCCTGTGCTTCTTTTTCCGTGCATACGGGGTAGCTTCCTATGAGCTTGCGCTGGAGGCCGTCTTGGGTTCGTATGCAAACGGGGGAATATACTTCGTGTACATTTCCCGCCCATTGTTTCATTTCTCCATTACTGAGGTACTCCCGCTGGTTCAGGAGGCCAGGTAGTGCATGTTCTGCGGGAATTTCTTCTTCAGATACGAATTTACTTTCCAGTAATTCTTTCAGGTGCATTGTTAAAGGTTGTATTTGATTGTTAAAAAGGATTATACTTCCACGAGTTTCATCTTCGGAACCAGTGCTTTCATAATCGACCAGGCCACGAGGTAGGCCAGGGCGCAGATGGTGAACATGATGGTATAGCCGGTTTCTATATGGCCCAGGGCTTTGTAGTAATCAAACAGTGCACCTCCCAGCTTGGTGATTAAAACACCTCCCAGTCCCCCCGCCATACCGCCTATCCCGATAACGGAGCCCACGGTCTTTTTAGGAAACATATCGGAAACAGTGGTGAAGATATTGGCCGACCAGGCCTGGTGGGCGGATGCGCCGATACCGATCAGCACTAACGGGAACCAGTAACTGATAGTGCCCAGGGGCTGTGCCAGCAGCACTACCAGCGGGAAAAAAGCGATCATGAGCATAGCCCGCATTCTTCCATCGTAGGGCTTGTACCCTTTTCGGATAAAATATACGGGAAACCAGCCGCCGCCGATACTTCCGAACATCGTCATGCTATACAATACGGCCAGGGGAATGATGATCTGGGTGCCCGTCATGCCATACTGATCTTTCAGGTAGGCGGGAAGCCAGAAAAGGAAGAACCACCATACTCCATCTGTGAGGAACTTGCCGATGGCGAACGCCCAGGTCTGGCGGTAACCGAGCAAGGTAAACCAGGATACTTTTTCTTTATCCCGCCGAAGCGATTCCACGGTATCTTCGAGCTTTTCCGGATCGCTGTTGATGTATTCCAATTCTTTTGCCGTGAGTCTTTTCTGTTCTTCGGGCTTTTCATAATAAGCCAGCCAGAAGAACATCCAGAGAAAGCCGATACCCCCTATGATCAGGAATGCCGCTTCCCATCCCATGTTTTCCGCGATCCAGGGTACGGTAAGGGGTGCGAGTATGGCTCCTACATTGGTGCCGGAGTTAAATATACCCGTAGCGAACGATCTTTCTTTTTTGGGAAAATATTCCGCAGTGGCCTTAATGGCCGCTGGGAAGTTGCCGGACTCTCCAAAGCCAAGCACGGCTCTGGCAAACATAAACCCCAGAATGGATACGGGAACGGTCACGATACCTATCCAACCCAGTGCGGTCGCGATGCCCTGCCCTATCGGGATGGCCAAGGCGTGGATGATGGCACCGATCGACCATATAATGATGGCCCAGGTGTAGCCCTTTTTGGTTCCCAGTTTATCGATGATGCGCCCCGCAAAAAGCATGGAGATAGCATAGGTGAACTGGAAAACAGATGCGATATTGGCATAGTCGGTATTACTCCATCCGAATTTTTCTTCCAGCATGGGTTTGAGCAGGCTTAACACCTGGCGGTCCAAATAATTCACCGTAGTGGCGAAAAATAAAAGCGCGCAGATGGTCCACCTGTAAGTACCAACCTTTTCCTTATTCATATAGCAACTGTTTTAGCTTCCGGAACCCCATAGCAGGGAACAAAAAGGGGGTGAGTATTATTTAAGATTCGATTTTACTCCATTGATGATATCCACCACTTCTTTGGTAGTGTGCTCTATAGTGGAATAGTCCTTTTGCTCCATCAGCTTTTTGCTTACCAATTTGCTGCCCATACCCACCGCGCATACGCCGGCTTTAAACCAGCTTTCTATATTCTCCCGCGTAGTATCCACACCGCCGGTAGGCATAAAGAACAGGTGGGGGAAGATGTCTTTTATCCCGCTCAAAAACTCCGGACCCAGCATATTCCCGGGAAATAGTTTAATGAACGTTACCCCTGCATTTTCCGCAGCAATGATCTCCGTAGGCGTCATACAACCGGGCGCATACAAAAGTCCTTTGCCGTGCGCATACTCCGCCACTTCCTTAACAAAGCCAGGACTTACCAGGAAGTCGGCCCCGGCGGCGATATATTCTTCGGCTGATGGCAGATTCTTGATGGTGCCTATACCCAGCAACAGGCCGGGCATTTCGTTATTGCGCACTTCAATCAGCTTTTTAAAATTCCGAAAAGCCGCTTCTCCCCTATTGGTATACTCCACTGCTTTGATGCCGGCCCGGTATAATGCTTTTAATACTTCTATACTCACCGATTCGTCGGGGTTGAAATACAACGGCAGCATACCCTGCTGCACGATGGCTTCCGTTGCGTTCTTTATGCTGCTCATAGTATTTACTTTTTAACTTTAATAACCAGTTTTCTTATTTCATCCTCTCCTATCATGGGAGCGTGTACATCTTCCGGGAAAAAAATGGCGAATTCACCATTCCTTAACTGGAAGTGCATTTCCGGTGCATCGGCAAAAAACAATACGTCTTTTTCCTCATTGTAATCACCTTTTGGCTGCACGCAATGTGCCCTTGGCTTCCACCCGATGGTTTCCGTACCCTTTATGCAAAGCTGAATGTCGATGTTCCGGTTATGGCATTCAAACTTAGCGGCCGATTCTTCTGCTGTCATTCCCTTTTTGCTGGAAAAAATCGCTTTCAGATCTTCCGCTTCTATATCGTATTTGCCGGTTTCTATATGGTCAAGATCGGTGTTACTGATATAATCAAATGCTTTTTCGAACAACGGGTGCAAACCGAAGTACCTGGATGCATTGGGTAATGTGTCTATGATCATACTGCTGTTATTAGTTATGAAAAATAATTATCGCTGAACCCTTCCGCTGCCATCGCCTTTTACCAGTTCCTTCACTTCACTGAGCGTGGCGTGGTTAAGATCGCCCGGTATCGTATGCTTGATGGCAGAAGCGGATACGGCAAATTCGGCAGCATCTCCTAATTTCATACCCGTTACGAGACCATAGATAAAGCCACTGGCAAACGAATCGCCGCTGCCTACGCGATCTACTATCCGCACTTCATACTGTTTGGTATGGTAAAATTCGGTGCCGTCATATACCAGCGCGCTCCATCCGTTATCGGAAGCACTGTGACTTTCCCTTAAGGAAGAAGCTATATACTTAAACCCGAACTTTTCTTTCATTTGTTTGAACACGCTTTTATATCCATCGAGGTTCAGTTCGCCTTTGGTTACATCGGTGCCTTCGCTTTTAAAGCCGAGAGTGGTGTCTGCATCTTCTTCATTACCGATACACACATCTACAAACTGGCAGAGTTCGGTCATTACCTGTCTTGCTTTTTCCTTACTCCATAACTTCTTACGATAGTTAAGGTCTATGCTGGTAGTGACGCCTTTTGCTTTGGCCGCTTTGAGGGCAGCAAGGGTAAGTGCCGCTGCTTTGTCGCTAAGGGCTGGTGTGATGCCGGTAGTATGAAACCAGTCTGCACCTTCCAGTATTTTATCAAAGTCGAATTCAGCCGCATCCACTTCGGCTATGGAAGCATTGGCGCGGTCGTATACTACCTGCGAGGCTCTCATGGAAGCACCTGTTTCGAGAAAATAAATGCCAAGACGGTCGCCGCCGCGTACGATGAATTGCGTATCTACCCCGTAACGGCGCAAATGATTAATAGCACTCTGGCCTATGGGGTTGTTGGGAACTTTAGTAACGAAGGTGCCGTTTAAACCATAATTACAAAGCGAAGCCGCCACGTTGGCTTCTCCGCCACCATAGGTAACGTCCAATGAATCGGCCTGTACAAATCTTTTACGCTGGGTCCCAGCATGTCGCCCTGCATTTCGATCAGGATACCCGCCAGTTTGCGGCCGCGCCACAGCACGTCGTTCGGCCATTTGAGTCCGGCATCGTGCACGCCGCACGCCGCGAGCGCACGCATC
>JANNOM010000041.1:0-2681 GCA_031399065.1 Chitinophagaceae bacterium | reverse complement strand
GTAAGTGCTTCAGCTATTTTATGTGAACCTAACAGGTAAATATTTCCATCTGTATCTTCCGCTTTTATCCCGATTCCCTTTATCTCATCAATGTTTTTCCAGCGTACAGGATTATTGATTTTCCATTCCGCAGCGATCGATTTAGCGATGGGATGATTTGAATATTTTTCAAGTGAAAATACCACGCGTTTAAATTCGTCATCGTTCAGCGTATTACTTTCAAAGGCCGAAATGCTAAACTGCCCCATCGTTAAGGTTCCGGTTTTATCAAAAATAACCGATTGTATATTTTTGAATAATTCCAGGCTTTTCGCATTGCGGAAAAGAATGCCATTCCTGGCGGCCCTGCCTAATCCAACGGCAATGGCGGCGGGCGTAGCAAGGCCCATAGCGCAGGGGCAACTGATCACGAGTACCGCAATGCTTCGCATCAGTGAATCGGAAGCAATTACATTAAAAGCAAAATAATTCACCCCGAAAGTGAGGACTGAAATGCTGATTACGGCAGGAACAAAAACAGCACTGATCCTGTCGGCCAACTGCTGCACCGGTGGTTTTTCGCCCTGTGCCTGTTTCACTAAATTTAGAATATTACTAAGCACGGTGTCTTTACCGATAGCCGTTACCTGTGCCTTCACGGTTCCGTCTGTTAACAGGCTGCCCCCGATCAACGCATCTTTTTTTTGTTTGAATACCGGTACACTTTCACCCGTCAGCAATGATTCATTTACCTGTGCTTCGCCCCAAAGGATTTTACAATCCATGGGTACCTGTTCGCCACTTTTTATTAAAACCAGGTCGCCTACATGCAGCAATGTATTTTCAACAGGGAATATTACTTCTTTATGTGCATCATCAAACGCGATCATATTGGCCATCAGTTTCTGGCTGCGGGCAAGTTTGTTGAGTTCTTTTTGTGTAGCCGCCACTGATTTATGTTCTATCCATTCGCCCAGGAAAACCAGGGTGATGATAGTGGCAGTGGTTTCATAAAATATATAATCCATTCCCAGGTTGCCGATGGTTCCAATTAAACTATAGATGAAGGCGGCGGTAGCACCCAGCGCGATCAAAACATTCATATTGGGTATGCCCCCGCGAAGGCTCTTAACCGCACTTACGCCAAAGTACCCCATCCCAACGATATACACGGGAACGCAAATAGCAAGCTGTATCCATGGGTTCATCAAAAAATGAATAGGAACGGGAAGCATATGCAGCAGCAAAACCAATGTAAAGGGAAGGCAGAAGGCGAAGCGTTGCAGGTGATTGGAGAAAAAACCATTCTTTTTCCTGCCGCCTTTGATTGGTTCCCCGTTTACCACATGGTAACCCAGGTTTTCAATGCCTTTGGCGATGGATTCTTTCGACTTATTTTCATTAAGTTCAAAACTTACTTCACTTCCGATAAAATTTACTTTTACATCGCTTAAGCCTTCTTTGGTAAGGTATTGGTTGATCGTTAACGCACAATTGGTACAGCTCATTCCTTCTACTTTCCATTCAACTTTTTCCATACTGCAAAATTATTCTTTGCCTTCCTTAACCAATTACTAATGAAGGAAAATATCTTTGCAACATGGAGGTAATTTTTACACTGGAAAAAATAGGGGAGGTTGCCCATAAAACACTGGAGATGACGCATGGAGTTAAAGTTTTCGCGATTCATGGAGAGATGGGATCAGGTAAAACTACCTTTATACACGCATTGTGTGAAGCGATGGGTGTTCATGATCCCGTTACAAGTCCCACGTATTCTATTATTAACCAATATACGTCCATTGAAGGCGAAATTATTTATCATATAGATATGTATCGCTTAAAGGATGAGGAAGAAGCGATCAGCAGTGGCGTGGAAGATTGCTTGTTTTCCGGAAATACCTGCCTGGTGGAATGGCCCGAAAAGGCATGGAGGATTTTCCCCGATGATACGTTGCATATAACCATTGCTGCGACAGATGCCCATACAAGAAAACTGTTGGTTGAAAGATTCTAACGGTTAAAAGACTTTCTGTGGGGAATATTTCATGTACAATTGAGGCAATGTACCGGATCAAATATTTCGGAAATGCAGTGGACTCATTCAAATTGCTTTAAGAATTCCCGCCTTTAGTGTTATGTTATTTACATATTGAACCCGCATAGGTATTCTAAACCTACTTTGGACGCGAAAATTTGGCGTGCAACCAATGCAGTATCGGTATTAATTTGTAATTTGTATGTTTTTAATTTTAAATTCATTATGGCTACATCAAAACCTTATGTTTCTCCTTCATTCAGTTATGAAACACTCGAAGAAACATTGGACATTAAACCCAAAGGCACAGAATTGTTTATTGGTATACCCAAAGAAAACTCATTCAATGAAAACCGGATCGCCCTTACACCGGAAGCGGTTGGGGTAATGGTAGCCAACGGCCATCGCGTAGTGGTGGAAACAAAGGCGGGCGAGGGCGCCAGTTATAACGACCTGGACTATAGCGATGCGGGTGCAAAAATTGCTTATGATAAAAAGGAAGTCTTTGACTGTGATGTATTGGTAAAAAGCGCCCCGGTAAGTGAAAGTGAATGTGAACTGCTCAAGCACAACCAATATATAATTTCCCCGATTCACCTGGCTGTGATGAAAAGGGAGATACTTGAGAAAATGATGGAAAAAAAAATCACCGCTCTGAGTTTTG
>JANNOM010000020.1:0-9741 GCA_031399065.1 Chitinophagaceae bacterium | reverse complement strand
GCAGTACCGGGGAGGAAGCATATTCGCTGGCTATCCTGATCGACCAGCACCTGCAACAGGTAAACAAAAATCTGGATATCAAGATTTTCGCTACCGACATCGATAACAAGAATATAGAATCGGCAGCTAAAAATCAGTTTCCACATACTATTAAGAACGACATTGAACCAGCAACGCTGGAAAAATATTTTATAGATGATGGAAGTTCTTACTCGGTGATTCCCCGCATAAGGAGGTGGATCGTATTTGCCCGGCATAATGTAATTAAAGACCCCTCGTTTATAAAAAACGACCTGATCGCCTGCCGCAATATGCTGATATATATGAATCCTGCCCTGCAGCAAAAAATACTGACCACCATTCATTATTCCTTGAACACCGGTGGTTATTTGTTTTTTGGATCCAGTGAAACGGTTTCTTTCATCAAATCTGCCTTGAACGAAATAGACAGCAAATGGAAGATATACTGTAAAACAGGGACACTTGATACCCGTAATCACCAGGATAACGGTTACTTCGACCCGGCGAACCTGCTTCGCAAAACGATACAACCAGCAAAGCTGAAAGAGCCATTGACACCGCTGGCCAATTTATACAATGATTTTAGTGAAACAATGATGGACGACCTGGGATATACCGGGTTATATATAGACGGTAATTACGAGATCAAAGAAACAGTCGGCGGGTTCAACAAATACCTTTCGCTGCCCCAGAAAACCCTTACGCTCAATATTCTAAAAATGGTGCCTAAAGAAATGGCATCCCCGTTGAATGCAGCCATCCGGAAGTGCTGGAAGGAAAAACGTAAAGTATCTTTCAAAAAAACATTACTGAATAAATCTGCCCGAACGGCCTTGAATATAATCGTTAAACCGGGTGTTAATACGGCTGGAAAAATATATACACTGGTGATAATAGGGGAAACCAGGGCGGATGAAATACCGGAAGAAATAGCTGCCGGGGTAACAGGTGCGGATCGTTCTTCCGCAGACTATATCATGGAACTGGAGAATGAACTGGATGAAGCCCGCCACAGCCTGGAAAAAGCTACCGAGAACATGGAAGCCACCAATGAGGAGCTGCAGAGTACCAATGAAGAAATGCTTTCCGCCAACGAAGAGTTACAAAGTTCCAATGAAGAACTGCAGTCGCTGAACGAAGAGCTGCATACACTCAATACAGAACACCAGCTTAAAATAAAGGAACTTCTCGAACTGAACGACGACCTCAACAACTATTTCAGAAGCACGGAGATAGGGCAGGTATTTGTGGACGCCCAACTAAAGTTGCGTAAGTTCAATCCTTCCGCAATTAAATTGATCAACCTGATAGAAACCGATATCGGCAGGCCCATTACCCATATTTCCACCAATCTCGAATATCCGGAAATGGTTACCGATATTAGGGAAGTGATTCTCAGGAACACACAGATAGAAAAAGAAATTCCGTTGAATAACGGCTCCATCAGCCTGGTAAAGATCATTCCTTACCTGAGAAGGGATCAGCAGATTGATGGTGCAGTGATAACGTTTATCGATATCACCAATCAGAAATCCTCCGAACAAGAGCTACGTAAAAATTATAGCGAACTGATCGTTACCCGCGAAACACTTAAGAAACTCAATACAGAGCTGGAAGACAAAGTGAATGAACGGACAAGGGAGCTCGTTGAAAGTGAAGAGCGCTTTCGCCTGGTAGCAATGGCCACCAACGATGCGTTATGGGACTGGAATATTATCGACGGGCACCTCTGGTGGGGGCCCAATTTCTATCCAATGTTCGGTTACCAGGAAACCGGCCCGGTAAAGACCCGTAACTTCTGGATTCAGCAGATTCATCATAACGACCGTACAAGAATAGTGCGTCTGTTGGATTCCGTTATCAGCAAGGGAGAATCCAAATGGTCGGCAGAATACCGGTTTATGAAAGCGGACGGTCACTTCGCTTATATACTGGACAGGGGTTATATTCTTCGCGACGATAACAATAGCCCTTACCGGATGGTTGGATCTATGCTGGATATCACAGATCAGAAGGAAGCTACTAAAATACAGATACAAAAAAAGGATGAATTCCTGAGTATCGCCAGCCATGAGCTGAAAACACCTATCACCAGCATGAAGGCTTTTCTCCAGTTCACCCTGCGCATGATAGATAATAAAGAAGACCTCTCTACCGTACATTCATTTATCACCAAAGCGAATGGCCAGGTCAATAAGCTTACCTCGCTGATAGAAGACCTGTTGGACGTAACCAAGATACAGGCGGGCAAGGTGCAGTTCGATGTCACTACTTTTTCCATAGGAGATGTGATCAGTGACTGCCTTGACCAGGTACAGCATTATTCTCATAAACATAGCATACAGGTGGAAGGGAACAAAGACCAGCAGGTGGAAGCGGATCAGCACCGGATAGAGCAGGTAATTACCAATTTTCTGTCGAATGCGATCAAGTATTCACCCACGGCGGACAAAATAATACTCAGGATAGAAGAAGTAGACGAACATCTTAAAATCTCGGTAAAAGATTATGGCATCGGCATACCGGAAAACAGGATCCCCTTTATCTTCGACCGGTTTTTCAGGGTGCAGGAATCTTCACAAAAATTTTCCGGCCTGGGACTGGGCCTTTATATCTGTTCAGAAATCGTAAAACGCCATAAGGGAAAAATAGGCGTAAGCTCCGAGCCGGGTGAAGGCTCCGTTTTTTGGTTCACCATTCCGTTGAAAAACAGATAAACCAACGGAAATCATTATTTTTAATCAACTATGATACTTATAATAGACGACAGTCCGGAAAATATATTCTCCTTAAAG
Source organism: Chitinophagaceae bacterium (assembly GCA_031399065.1). GTDB lineage: Bacteria > Bacteroidota > Bacteroidia > Chitinophagales > Chitinophagaceae > JADCRZ01. The sequence goes on along the minus strand of JANNOM010000020.1, from coordinate 6,925 downwards.
AAAATCCTGGAACTCCATAACCAGGAAGTAGACACGGCCCTGTCGGGAGAAGAAGGTTTAAAGAAAGTATTAAAAAATAACTATGCCCTTATTATACTTGATGTACAAATGCCCGGTATGGACGGGTTCGAAGTGGCGGAAACCATTTCAGGATACAGCAAAGCCAAAGACACTCCTATTATTTTTTTATCCGCCATCAGTATCGATAAAAAATATATAACGAAAGGATATGCATCCGGCGCGGTAGATTATATTACCAAACCTGTGGATGCCGATATCCTGATGCTGAAAGTAAAAACGTTTTTAAAGCTGTACGAACAAACCCGTGAGCTCAACGAAATACAGCAGGCCCTGCGGGAAGAAATAGAATATAAGAACCAGGCACAAAGCGAACTCAGGGAAAGAGTACAGGAACTCCGGTCTATCCTGGAGTCTATTCCGCAGATCGCTTTTACAGCCAAAAGAAATGGCAAGATCGAATTTGTTAACCAGCACTGGTTTAATTATGGACAATTGGAAAGCGAATTCCCGCCCACGCATCCCGATGATAAAAGCATTCTGGAAGAATGGAATCAAACCATAAAAACCGGTTTGCCGCTTACCATGGAGGTCCGGTTCAGGAAGCGACGATCGGAAGACTACCGCTGGCATTTGCTGAAAGCATTGCCGGTAAAAGAAGATGAACAGATCATGAAATGGGTAGGCACTTTTACCGATATAGAAGAACAGAAGCAATCCGAACAGAAAAAAGACGAATTTATCAGTATCGCGAGTCACGAATTGAAAACCCCCCTTACCAGTATAAAAGCCTATCTGCAGTTATTACAGCGATCCATAGAATCTACCGGCAACAACGTAGTGGTCAACTATCTCCAGAGAACCCAGGTACAGATAGAAAAACTGCACCACCTGATAACAGACCTGCTGGATATTTCCAAGATAGAAAGCGGTAAACTGAAATTCAATAAAAAACTATTCGACCTTGGCCCCGTGGTGCAAAGTGTAGTGGAAACCATCCGGCAAACCCATGAAGGATCCACGGTGATTATTAAAAACAATGCCCAGGTGCAGATATATGGGGACAGTGAACGCATCGAACAGGTGATCATCAATTACCTGACCAACGCGCTTAAGTATTCGCCCGATTCCCGGGAAGTGGAACTGGAAACCTTTATCCTGAATAATAAAGAAGTACGGGTGAATATTAAAGATAAGGGTATCGGCATTCCCATGGAAAAGCAGACCAATATCTTCCAGAAGTTTTACCGCGCGGAAGATTCTTCGAGCCGGTTCCAGGGACTGGGAATAGGCCTTTACATTTGTGCGGAGATCATAAAAAGGCATAACGGAAAATATGGAGTACAAAGCGAAGAGGGTAAGGGATCGTTGTTTTATTTTACCATTCCCCTCGCCTCCCATACATAAACTGCCGGAAGTAAAACGCTAACCAGACAAAAAACAATGAATGAAATCAGATTTTACCAGAAACCTGCTTATCAGTTTCAGCATTTCCATCCTTTTGTTAATCATTACGTCCGTTGCTTCTTATGTAAGCATTCGCAACCTGCTGGAAAGCGCGCGACTGGTGAATCATACCAACTTAGTGATCAAGCAACTCGATGAAACGCTTGCTACTATGGTAGACGCAGAAACAGGGCAGCGCGGATTTTTGCTCACTGGCGAAGACGCGTTCCTGGAACCTTACTACGGATCGCAGGAAAAAGCCATCAGGCTAATCGGTGAACTTAAGTTGATGGTGAATGATAACCAGGAGCAATTGAAAACCAGCTTACAATTGGAAGAAATCATAAATAAAAGACTGAAGCGGCTACAGATACTGATCGATGAAAAGAAACAAAACAACCTGGTCAGCATCGCAGCGTTGCGGGAAGGAAAACAGTATATGGACGAAGCCAGGCAACTGGCTCAGATAATGACCGAGCGGGAGAACAGCTTACTGGACTTCAGAACCGGTAACATGAATAAATTTGCTTCGTTTACACCCGTTATGATTGTGGTAGCTTCCCTGCTCGCATTGCTAATAACCATATTCTCCTTCCGGCAGATACGAAACGAGTTCAGGGAACGCACCAGGCTGCAGCTGGAGCTGGAGAAAAAAGATGCCGAAACCACCCGAAGGATAGACATTATTCAAACCCTGGCCAATAAGATCGCTTCCGGCGATTATTCGCTCCGGCTCGATGAAAAGGATGATGACGGACTGGGCAGCCTTTCAGGATCTCTTAACAGGATGGCCTTATCGCTCAATACTTCTTTCACCCAGCTTTCCGATAAAGAATGGATGCAGTCCGGCATAGCCGAACTGAATACCCTGATGGTGGGCGATCAGGACACACCTGCCCTCGCCGATAATGTAATCCGTTTTCTTGCCGGATACACGCATAGTGTAACCGGTGCGCTCTATATCACGGAGAATTCATCTGACCTCCACCTCACCGGTAGTTATGCCCTGCTTAAAAATGTAAAAAACAGCCGCCTCGGATTGGGAGAAGGCCTGGCAGGCCAGTGTGCCCTGAACAGGAAAGAACTGCTGGCTGATAACATACCGGAACAAGGTTATTCCATCAGCTTTGCCAGTGGCGAAGCCCGCCCGGGTAGTATCATAGACATTCCTATATTTCATGACGGCATGGTTACCGGCGTAATAGAACTGTCTTCCTTTACCTCTTTCACCCATAATCATATCAGTTTCCTGAAAGCCGGGGCGCATAATATCGGCATCGCGATAAACAGCTCCCAGAACCGTAAAAAACTACAGGAACTGCTGGAAGAAACACAAACCCAGGCAGAGGAGTTACAGTCGCAGCACAGCGAACTTGAAAACCTGAATGCCGAAATGGAAATACAAACGCAGAAACTGCAGGCATCCGAAGAAGAATTGAGGGTGCAGCAGGAGGAGCTGATGCAAAGCAACCAGGAACTGGAAGAGAGAAGCCGGCTGCTGGAAGAAAAGAACCAGGTGATCGTACACCGCAACCTGGAGATACAGAAAAAGGCGGAAGAACTGGCACTCAGCACCCGTTATAAGTCGGAATTCCTGGCCAATATGAGTCACGAGCTGCGCACCCCGCTCAACTCCATACTGCTGCTCTCCCGGCTGATGGCCGAGAATAAAAACCAGCAACTGGATACCGAGTCCGTTTCGTATGCAAAAGTGATCAGGAGTTCAGGAGAAGGCCTGTTAAGTCTGATCGATGAAATTCTTGACCTCTCCAAAATAGAATCAGGAAAAATGGAGCTCGAACTCGCTGAAGTACAGCTAAAGGAGGTAGTGGACGATATGATTTCCCTGTTTACACCCATCGCTTCCGAAAAAGAACTGGAACTGCGCACGCATATAGCCCTGGATGTACCGGCCGTTATCTATACAGATAAAATGCGGCTGGAGCAGATCCTGAAGAACCTTCTTTCCAATTCACTTAAGTTTACCGCAAAGGGCTATATCAGTCTCGACATCAGCCTCCACCCTATCGACCCTGCCTTTATCAACCTGATGGTAAAAGATACCGGCATTGGCATTCCGCTTGATAAACAGCAGCAGGTTTTTGAAGCGTTTCAACAGGCCGATGGTTCTACCCGCAGAAAATACGGAGGCACCGGGCTGGGGCTCTCCATCAGCCGCGAACTCAGTAAACTGCTAGGCGGAGAAATTACGCTTAACAGCGAGGAAGGTAAAGGAACCGAGTTTACCGTGACCCTGCCTGTCAAAGAAATAATACCAAACCCACGCGTGGATGGTTATGAAACATTCACGAAGACGCAAGCCACAGATTACCGGGAAGAGAAAGACAGCATGCCGGAGCGCGAGCGATACCTCAATCCCATTATGCCCGCTTCCATTGCAGACGACCGGGATAATATCGTAAAGGACGACAAAGCCATACTGGTGATAGAAGACGACACCTACTTCGCTACCGCATTGCGCAACTTCACCCGGGAAAACGGCTATAAGTCACTGGTGGCCGTAAGCGGAGAGGAGGGCATCCAACTTGCGAATCACTTTAAGCCCATAGCCATCCTGCTCGATATCGTACTGCCCGTTAAAGACGGCTGGGAGGTAATGGAAGCACTTAAATCGAATATTCATACAAGGCATATACCTGTGCACATCATGAGCTCGATGGAGGTAAAAAAAGAAGGGCTCATGAAAGGAGCTGTCGATTACATCAATAAACCGTTTGCCCTCGAAAAAATGGGAGACATCTTCCATAAGCTCGAAAACGTGTGGAAAAAAGAAAATAAACGGGTACTGATAGTGGAAGAAAATCCCAAGCACGCCCAGGCACTTTCGCTTTATCTTGACTCGTTTAACGTGACCTCGGAAATAAAAAGTAATGTTGCCGAATCCGTAACCGCACTCAAGAAAAAAGAAGTGGATTGCGTAATACTCGATATGGGCATCCCCGATCAGAACGCCTACGAAACCCTGGAGACCATTAAGAAAAATGAAGGCCTCGAAAATCTTCCCATCATTATATTTACCGGTAAAAATCTTTCCAAGGCCGAAGAAACCCGTATTAAACAATATGCAGATTCCATCGTGGTAAAAACAGCTCATTCCTACCAGCGCATACTGGACGAAGTGTCCCTGTTCCTGCACCTGATCGGCGAAGGCAGGAAAAAAGATACCGGCCACCCGTTAACGCTGGGCGCACTGCACGAAGTGCTGAAGAATAAAACCGTACTGATAGCGGACGACGATGTAAGAAATATATTCTCCCTTACTAAAACGCTGGAGCAGTATAAGATGAAAGTGATATCCGCCACCGACGGTAGAGATGCACTGAACCAGCTTATGGAAACACCGGGCATAGACCTTGTACTGATGGATATGATGATGCCTGAAATGGATGGTTACGAAGCTACCCGCAAAATAAGGGAAATACCCCGGTTCCGCAGGTTGCCCATACTGGCCGTTACCGCTAAAGCCATGATGGGCGACCGGGAAAAATGTATGAGTGCCGGGGCTTCCGATTATATCTCAAAACCGGTGGACATGGATCAACTGGTATCGCTGTTAAGGGTATGGCTATACGACCGGGAAGTATAAAACAACAGGAATGAATAATAAGAAGAAAGTGCTGCTGGTGGATGACGATGCAAGAAATGTATTTGCTCTTTCTGCCGTGCTGCAATCGGAATCCTTTCGCTGTGTATCCGTAATGAGTGCCGGCGAAGCATTGGATGTATTGGTACAAGACCCGGAGATAGGAGTGGTATTGATGGATATGATGATGCCCGATATGGACGGCTACCAGGCCATTGCGGCCATACGAAGCAATGCCGGCATTGCAGGTATACCCATAGTGGCGGTAACGGCACAAGCTATGGTAGGTGACCGGGAAAAATGCCTTTCCGCCGGGGCGAATGACTATTTGTCTAAACCCGTAAACACAGATACACTGCTCGAATTATTGTCCGTTTATGTAAAATAATACACGTGGAAATAAATATTGTCGGCGACGATGAAGTAGAGACATTGCTCAGGGACCTCCTGGAGATCTATGGTTACGACTTTACGGATTATTCCCGTGCGTCCCTCAAAAGGCGTATCAACCGGATTGTGGTAATGTGTAAATTCCCCAGCTTCGCGGAGTTGAGATACACGCTTCAGTCGAAGCCTGATTTCCTCAAAGAATTTATAGAACAGATAACGGTTAACGTGACGGAAATGTTCCGTGACCCCGCATTTTACAGGATGTTACGGGAGGAAGTATTGCCCAAACTCGGTACATATCCGCTCATACGGATATGGCATGCAGGATGTTCAACCGGCGAAGAAGTGTACTCCATGGCCATTTTACTGAAAGAAATCAATTTGTATCATAAGTGCCTGTTGTATGCAACGGACATCAACCCTACCGTGCTGGAGAAAGCCATCACAGGTATGTTTCCATTAAGCCAGATGCGCCGGTATTCGGAAAATTATATACTCTCGGGGGGCAAAATGGAATTTTCGCAATACTATACCGCCAATTACGAACTCGCTAAATTCGACGATTCATTAAGGGAGAAGATGATTTTTTCTACCCATAACCTGGTATCGGACCGCTCTTTCAACGAATTTCAACTGATACTATGCCGGAACGTCCTGATCTATTTCGATAAGGAGCTGCAGGCAAAAGTATTCCGGCTTTTCGACGACAGCCTGGAAACACTCGGTTACCTGGCACTGGGCACTAAAGAGACACTCCGGTTTTCGCCGATAGCATCCCGGTTTAAACAAATCGCTAACCCGGAAAAGATATGGAGAAAAATAGCATAATAGCTTCCCGCCTGGTAGTGCTGGGCGGCTCGGCCGGCAGCCTGGAAGTGATACTGGCCGTACTTCCCGAACTCCGTAAAAACCTTGCTGCTGCTTTACTGGTAGTACTTCACCGGGGTAGCGATCCCGATCCCATGCTGGAGTTCCTGCTGTCTTCCAGGGCCACGATGCCCGTTAAAGAAGTGGAAGAAAAAGATCCCATCGAACAGGGAGTTATTTATATAGCTCCTTCCGATTATCACACCCTGATAGAAAAGGATTTCACCTTTTCGCTCGATTATTCGGAGAAGGTAAACTTCAGCAGGCCCAGTATCGACGTTACCTTTGAAACAGCCGCGGATGTATATGGAAGCATGGTAAGCTGCATATTATTATCAGGTGCCAGCTCCGACGGTACGGAGGGATTACTGGCCGTTCAGAAAGCGGGAGGCACGGTCGCCGTTCAAAATCCCGGGAACGCAGCCGTTCCTTTTATGATCCTCAACGCCCTTTCCCGGATGCAGATTGACTATGTGCTGGACGTACAAGAAATAGCTTCCTTTATCAATACCCGCGCACCGGCTTTATAGTATGTTTGGGTGCACTGCTTGTTGTTTTCGGGCAAGTCCTTCATACCCGCTTCTCCCCAACAGCCACCGG
>JANNOM010000073.1:0-11978 GCA_031399065.1 Chitinophagaceae bacterium | reverse complement strand
CCCCTATGCGGTAATAGCCCATATAAAGGTAAATGATGAAGAGGGTATTCTTTGCGATGCCGTGTATCATCCCGAACTGCCGAATGCGCTGTTGAAAAAAGCGGCGGACGGGGAGCATATACGACTGGCAGATAGTCAGGTACAATTTTATGGTCATCCATCGTTAACGGAATATGTAGCCTTACGTGATGAGATAAAATCAAAGATATATTTTGGCGACCCCGCAAATACGTCGATCGGTTTTGATGATAAGTTCTTTCTCAAAATCTATCGCAAGGTGGACGAGGTAACCAATGCCGATGTGGAGATCACCCGCTTCCTAAGTGAAGAAGCAGGGTTCGCGCACGTGCCTCCATTTATCGGCAGCATCGAATGGCAATTCAATAAAGAGCCTATCGTACTGGGTATGTTGCAGGTGATGATAGAAAATCACGGTAATGGGCACAGCTTTATGCTGGAGCGGCTGCACAACTATGTAGAGCGTATACTGGCAAGAGATACCGCTGATATTATGTCGGCGTCTTTACAAGGCTCCCTTATAGATCCGGTTAGTTTCGAGGAGTTGCCGGACGACCTCAAAGACCTGCTGGGTGCACGTACCGCGGAGCAGGCCCGCATGATAGGTATGCGAACAGCGGATATGCACCTGGCTCTGGCTTCCGGCACTTCCAATAAAGATTTTGAACCGGAACCCTTTTCGCTTCACTACCAGCGTTCCCTTTTTTCCGCTATGCAGAGCCTGGTCCGCGAAACCTTCGACGACCTTAAACTGGAAAGTTCGTTACTGCAGGATGCCGTTAAAGAAGAAGTGAAAGCGATGCTTGACAGGAAAAACGATGTGCTGGAAATGCTGCGAAGGATATATGCTAAAAAGCTGGATGCGGTCAAGATCCGTATCCATGGAAACTATCATCTCGGGCAGGTATTGCTCACAGGCAAAGACGTGGCCATTACCGATTTTGGCGGCGACCCATATAAAACATATAGCGAACGCCGCTTAAAAAGATCGCCGCTGAGAGATGCGGCAGCCATGCTCCGTTCTTTCTATTACGTTGCCTACGAGGGTATATTCATGAGTAATAATATACAAAAAGACGACCTGGAAAAACTGATTCCTTATGCCCGTTTATGGGCACACTATATGGGAGGTTTTTTTATGAAAGCTTACCTGGATGGAGTAAAGGAGAGCCTGTTTATACCTCCCTCCAGAGAAGACCTGATGATGATGATGCAGACCTACCTGCTGGAAAAAGCAGTATCCGACCTCAATTTCGAATTAAAGCACCGGCCTGATTGGGTAGTGGTTCCCCTGGGAACCATCCGGGCGATCATACGTTAACGTGAGCCGGAAAGATTTTATAGTGTTTGTTGTACAGCCGATTTCAGGAAGGGCCATATAGGGAGAGATGTAATAAGGGGAATGTCCTGTCTGAGGGATGACTGGTTGTCGAGGAAACGTAAGATATGCTGTGGTTTATTCTTTTTAAAGAATTGAGTAAATACTTCATGACCCTTCACTTTACCCGTGGCGAGCACATTGAGTAGTATACTGTCGTACCAACTGAATTTAGGTGAGGTAGAAGCAAGCCCGGCCAATGAGCGCCCGCCGGCAAGCGCATCCAGTAATGCGTCGCTATGTCGCTGGATGAATTGAAAAGTATATCCTGTGGAGGCTTTGGTTTGTCCCCCCGCGGTACCAATATGTATAACGTTTCCATTACTGGACGGAAAAGCGTGGTTGGTCATTGGGATAATGCCGAATTCCTCGTGCTGTATGGTATAATCAATGGAGGGATAAAACCGCTCCAGGTAGTCAGTCAGGCCTGTTTTATATTGCTCCGGTGTTAATAAAGAAGGGGAGAACAGGGTATACTCCACCAATGCTTTATTATCGGCAACGGGCATAACGTATACGAAAGTGGCACCATGCTGCTGACTGGTGCGAAAGTCCATAAACATGGCCGTTCCCGGGTCGAATACCGGTTGCTCCGTTTCGATTAACCATCCTTTGAAATGCTGCAATAGCAGGAATTCCTTTTTTTGTAAAGGAGGTTGCTGAAAAAGAATACTGTTGAAAATGTAACCGCCATATATCTTCCTGCCGCCGCATTGCACCCAGGTATCCCCCTGCTCACCGGAGAAATCATCTACCCCCTCCTGTAGCATGGTCACCTGCTGATGTGCCCGGACGATGCCGAGGCAATACTGGTAAAAATCGATACCCCTGATCATCTTGTATTGATAAGGATGGATATTCCATGAACTACAAAAATCTTCCGACCCGAAGCTGATGGAATCCCATTTCTTATGTACAAGATGGTCGAAATAGCCGGGTGATTTTTCCCAGAAACACCAGGTTCTGTCGTTATTAACCCCGGTCTTATTATCAAGAAGCAGTATTTTTTTATCGGTGAATTTGCCCGAACGCAGAAGCCTTACCAGTAAGCTTAATCCGGCACATCCTGCGCCGGTGAAAATATAATCATAATGATCCGCTGTACTCATTGGTTTCAATCGGCTTCGGGGGCGTAGCCTACTTTTTTACCTTGCATCAGTTTCTTATCGCGCTTCACTTTTTCCCAGTATTTTTTATGTACCAGCAACATTCCAAACGATTCTCCCTGGTGCCGGTCGAGGTGTTTATGGTGCATCTTATGTGCCCAGCGTATGGCTCGTATGTAGGTGTTGTTGGAACGGCTGAACCATTTAAAACGTTGATGAATAACCACATCGTGTACTATAAAATAAGCGGCCCCATACGCCATAATGCCAAAGCCGATAGCCTGCAGCCAATAGGTTTCGCGGAGTGTTCCGAACAGTATGCAAAAAATGCTTGGTATGGCGAAAATTACGAAGAATGCATCGTTGCGTTCAAAAAAGCCAGGCTGCTTCTGATGATGATCTTCATGCAGGTACCATAAAAACCCATGCATTACAAACCGGTGGGTAAGCCAGGTAATTCCCTCCATCGCTAAAAACACGCCGACCACAATAGCTATATACAGTAACCCATTCATACATGCACTAATTTTCGTACTAAATTTGCTTCAGCTGATTTTTGACGCCCGCTCTTACAACAATCATGGCCTTATGATAGTTCGGGATACGAATCCTCGATTCGAGAATGGAAGCAGGTTCTGTCTGCTTTATTTTTTTAAACAGGCATTGATAATATTTATACGCCACGTATACGCCAAAACGCGCTTTGGCCGGTAACCGCAGGATTCCATGATATGCTTTTCTAAAATCGTCTTCTATATCTTCTTCAATCTTCTTCTTATCCGTACAGGAAAAATTAGTAAAATCACAACCGGGAAAATACACCCGGTTAAGCCCGTTAAAATCTGCCTTGATATCCCGGAGGAAATTGACTTTCTGAAACGCCGCACCGAGAGAGCGTGCATCCTGTTTCAGCGATTCGTATAGGGAATTATTTCCTTCACAAAAAACATACAGGCACATTAAACCAACCACTTCAGCAGAACCATAAATATATTCGCGGTAAGCCGTTTCATCATATAGCTGGCTTTGAAGATCCATTTCCATACTCCGGAAAAATGCCTCTATCAGATCGTGACTGATGCCATATGTATTAACCGTACGCTGAAAGCTGTGCAGGATAGGATTAAGTCCCAGGCCACGCCCGATCGATTGATAAGTATCCTTTTTAAGCTCTGCCAGCAATACATCTTTATCGTACGCATGAAAAGTGTCAACGATCTCATCTGCCAGTCTTACAAAGCCATATATATCGTACACCGGTTGCCGGAGATCATAATGAAGAAGCCGGATGGCCGAAGAAAAGGAAGTGCTGTAAACCTTGGTGGTCGTTTTACTGCATATGCCGCTAACCGTGTGAAAGAGGTCGATCATTCTTAAAATTAGTTAATTATTGCTTTGATTCAACAGTAACGTTTATTAAAATTTTAAAGGATGCTCATGATCGTTTGATGCTTTTAATAACCTCCGATGCCACCACTTCTCCACTGATCAGGCTGGGTGGTACTCCCGGTCCCGGCACCGTGAGCTGACCCGCAAAAAAAAGGTTCTTCACCTTCTTACTACGGCAGGATGGTTTGAGGATCGCTGTTTGCATCAGGGTATTGGCAAGTCCGTAAGCATTTCCTTTAAAGGAATTGTATTCATGTACAAAATCGGTAATGCCGAAGGTCTTTTTATATACAATGTTTTCAAGCACGGGCTGACCTATCTGGTGCTCCAGCCTTCCAATAATCTTATTAAAATATTGATCCCTTCTTTCCTCTGTATCCTGCGCCAGTCCTGTAGCTACGGGTATCAGTAAAAACAGGTTCTCGCATCCTTCCGGCGCCACGCTGGTATCTGTAACAGAAGTTGCACTCATATAAAAAAGCGGTTCTTTAGGCCATTCCTTGGTACGGTAAATTTCATTGGCGTGCTGGTCGAATGGTACATCAAAAAAAAGGCTATGATGCACAATATCGCTTAACCGCTTGTTAACACCTACATAGTATAACAGGCAGGAGGGTGCCATCATTCTTTTTTCCCAATACGCTTCATCGTAATTACGGTACTCTTCAGCAAGTAATTGCTGCTCTATAAAGTGATAATCGGCAGCCCCAATTACCGCATCACCTGAATAGATACTTCCACCCGCGCCAATAACACGTTCGGCCCTGTTATTGTTCACTTCTATCTTGTTTACATCTTCATTAAAATGAAAATGCACGCCCAGTTCCACAGCTACCTGGTACATGGCATCCGCTATACGGTACATACCTCCGTCGGGGTACCAGGTACCACCCACTATATCCGCATAATTCATAAGGCTGTAAAGAGCCGGTGTATCTTCCGGCAATGCACCAAGAAAAAGAACAGGGAATTCCAGCAATTCACGGAGGCGGGCATCTTTGAAAAACTTATGGACATGTTTTTTCATTGAATTGAACACATCCAGTTTAAACACTCCTTTTATCACTTCCGCATCCAGGAACTCCAGGTAGCTCAGTCCGGGTTTAAATACCAGGTTCTGTATACCCGTTCTGTATTTATAAGCAGCCTCCGTTAAAAACTGTTCGAGCCTGGCCGCAGAGCCGGGTTCGATCGATTCGAATAATTTCTTTAGTTCAGTAAGATCGGCAGGTATATCTACCGGCCCATCCGGCCAGTAAACCCGATAAGAAGGGTCGAGTCTTTTTAACTGGTAATAATCACTTACTTTTTTACCAAAACAGGCAAAATAGCGTTCGAACACGTCAGGCATCCAGTACCAACTTGGTCCCATATCGAACGTAAAACCTTCCGCTTCCAGTTTCCTAGCGCGGCCACCCGCAGTTGCATGTTTTTCCAGTACATGCACTTCCCAGCCTGCTTTAGCCATAAAAGCAGCGGCAGATAAACCGGCGAACCCGGCACCAATAATAATTACTTTGGGCAATGTGTGTGAGTTAGAACCGCTCTATTTCCGCCTTTAACAGTTTTCTGGCAAAGTGGATACGGCTTTTGATGGTACCCAGGGGTTCTTTTAGCATGTCCGCTATTTCGTGGTATTTATATCCATCAAAATAAAGCAGGAAGGGATTACGGAAAATATCGGGAAGGCCGTGAATGGCAGCCTGTATATCCTTCAATTTCAGCGTTCCTTCCGCGGCATTAGCCACTGCCGCCTGGTTATGATTAAGCAGCAGATCGTTGGGTGTATTGTCGAATATGGTATTCTGCCGGGCTTTGCGGCGGTAGTTATTAATGAAGATATTGCGCATGATCGTATACAACCATGCTTTTACATTTGTGCCTACGGTATATTTATCGCTGTTCACAAGAGCGCGATACAGGGTCTCCTGGTACAGGTCCTGTGCACTATCGTTGTCTTTGGTTAATGTAACAGCAAAGGGCTTTAAAAACTCTGAATTATTAACCAGCAATTTGTTAAAATCTACTGATGACATGGAAGACTGTTTTAAGTTACAACATCAAAGTTCGGCATTATCTGAGTGATTCCACCTGTTTTGTTGGTAACAATGTGTTAAAATAAGGGATAGTGTGAGATTCCTTCTACGACTGCAATTTTCCTACCATGTAGTATTGAGCACTCTGCCCCTGTCAATTAGTCGGAGAATTGTTTTTAACGGGGTGCCATACTGCATCAATCCGGCCAAATGGCGGTCGTGGTGAAGATCGGTTCCCAGCAGGTCGTAATAGTCCTTGCCAAGCAGGTAGGAAGCAAGCTCCATGGCATCTTTACCATAATAACTAGTAAGAGCAAGCAGGTTAAGCTGAAAAAGGCAGCCGGCATTTTTCAGCTCGTCGTATACTTCTTTACTGCGCTGCAGATAGGCATATCTCTCCGGGTGAGCCAGTACCGGCCGGTAGCCGTTGATCTGGATCTGGAAAAGGATTTCCTGCAAGTTTATTGGTGCACTCACGAAAGAAAATTCTACGAGCACAAAATTATCTTTGAGGGTGAGCAGGGGAGCTTTTGTATGTAGCAGCTTTTCGAAGTTTTCATCCATGAGGTATTCTGCCGCGGCATGAATATCCACCTCTATCTTTTCCGCAAGCAATGCTTCTTTTAATACCCGGTGCGCTGCTGCGATGGTGACTGGTGTATTTTTGTACAGATCCATCATGATATGGGGTGTTGTAATAAATTTTTTATACCCCAGTTCCAGCAGTCCTTTTATGAGTTGAATGGACGTTTCAGCATCCGGAGAACCATCATCGATACCTGGCAGCAGGTGAGAATGCATGTCCGTACCCAGTCCGCTAAAATCGGTGAAGGAGGGTTTCGGACGGGAAAAAAAAGACAGCATTCCTTTTTATATTTACCTGTTTCGGAATTCTTCGTACACACGGGCAATTCCTTCTTCCAGCTTTATGGAAGCTTTCCAGCCCATGCTGTGGATTTTACTTACATCCATCAATTTACGGGGAGTTCCGTCGGGTTTGCTCAGGTCGTTCCTGATATCTCCTTTATACCCTACGGTGCGGGCTACCAGGTGAGCGAGATCGAGTATCGATATGTCGTGCCCTACCCCGATATTTACCAATCCTGCTTCGTTATAATGCTGCATCAGGTAATAACAGGCGTCTGCCAGGTCGTCTGCATGCAAAAACTCCCTGCGGGGCGTACCCGTTCCCCAAATGGTGACAAACGGGGCATTTTCCAAATGAGCCTGGTGAATTTTATGGATCAGTGCCGGCAATACATGCGAATTATTCAGATCGTAGTTATCGTTGGGGCCATACAGGTTGGTGGGCATCACCGAAATAAAATTACAGCCATACTGGGCCCGGTAAGCATCGCACATTTTAATACCGGCGATCTTGGCGATCGCATAAGGCTCGTTCGTTTCTTCCAGCGGACCGGTAAGCATATACTCCTCCTTCAGCGGTTGCGGTGCCAGCTTGGGATATATGCAGGATGAGCCCAGGAACATCAGTTTTTTTACATTATACCGGTAAGCCGAATGAATCACGTTGTTCTGAATCATCAGGTTATCATATAAAAATTCCCCGCGATACGTGTTATTGGCCATAATGCCACCTACTTTGGCAGCGGCCAGAAAAACATAGTCCGGTTTTTCCTGGTCGAAAAAATCGGTCACGGCCTGTTGATTCCGGAGGTCCAGCTCAGAAGATACTCTCGTAACGAAATTGGTGAAACCCGCTTCTTTCAGTTTTCTGCTAATGGCCGAACCAACCATGCCGCGGTGACCGGCTATATATATCTTACCATCCTGGTGCATATACTTTTTTTATACCTACTCATATTGATTCTTAACCGCAAACCCTGCTTCACGCAGCAGCCTTTCTTTCTTAAACAGTTCCACATCGGCGGCAACCATTTCCTTTACCAGTGCTGCCAGGTCGTATTTAGGCTTCCATCCCAGCTTCGTTTTAGATTTGGTAGGGTCCCCTATCAGCAACTCCACTTCGGTAGGCCGGAAATAGCGGGGATCGATGGCCATTACCTCTGTACCCGTCTTCAGGTGAAATTCGGATTTGCTACAACTTACCACATATGCCTTTTCCTCTACACCCGTACCCCGGAATTCGATAGCTATACCCACTTCCGCGAAAGCCATGCGGATAAATTCTCTTACCGTAGTAGTAACACCCGTGGCAATTACAAAGTCTTCCGCCGTATCCTGCTGCAATATCAGCCACATCGCTTCCACGTAATCTTTAGCGTGGCCCCAGTCCCTTTTTGCATCTATATTGCCCATATACAATTTATCCTGCAGGCACATCGCTATTTTAGCCACGGCGCGGGTAATTTTACGGGTCACAAAGGTTTCGCCACGGAGGGGACTTTCATGATTAAACAGGATACCGTTGCAGGCAAACATACCATACGCTTCGCGGTAATTGACCGTTATCCAGTAGGCGTACATCTTGGCCACGGCATATGGAGAGCGTGGGTAAAAAGGTGTGGTCTCTTTCTGCGGCACTTCCTGTACCAGGCCATACAACTCCGATGTGGAAGCCTGGTATATCTTCGTTTTCTGGCTAAGGCCCAGTATGCGTACCGCTTCCAGTATCCGCAGCGTGCCTATACCATCGGCGTTTGCTGTATATTCAGGAGTGTCGAAACTCACTTTCACGTGGCTCATGGCACCCAGGTTGTATATTTCGTCCGGCTGCACTTCCTGGATAATGCGGATCAGGTTGGTACTGTCGCTCAGGTCGCCGTAATGCAGCTTAAATTTCACATTAGATTCATGGGGGTCCTGGTAAAGATGATCGATCCGATCGGTGTTAAAAAGCGAACTCCTTCTTTTAATGCCGTGAACATCGTATCCTTTACTTAACAGCAGATCCGATAAATATGCCCCATCCTGACCCGTAACGCCCGTAACTAATGCCACCTTATTCATATTATGTTATATTATTTAGATTAATGCTCTTTGAAACGCAAATTAATGCTTATAATCATTCAGAGGCTCCAATATTTCAGTTTTGTAAACCGGTTACGATACACTCCTTTCAGATCGGCAAACAGCGCACCGGGACGGGTTATGCTTAGCAGATATTCCTCTGTAAACAGCCTGTATTCATCGTGTGCCACTGCCAATACCACTGCATCGTACCCGGTGCCGATGGTATCCGTAAGCTCCAGCCCATACTCCCTTTTCACTTCCGCCCGGGACGCACGCAGATCAGCAAAATCCACCATCAGCGAATAATCCTGCAATTCATGTACGAGGGCGGCCACCCGGGAGTTTCGGATATCGCTCACATTTTCTTTAAACGTGGCTCCCCATACCAGCACCTTTGCTCCCGTCAGGTTTCGGGATTGACCGGTAATATGCTGCTTTACCTTATTGGCCACGTGGGAGCTCATGTCCTCATTTACCGAACGTCCGGCGGCAACTACCCGCGATGGATAACCCAGTTGCCGCGCTTTATGAATCAGGTAATAAGGATCTACTCCCGTACAATGCCCCCCTACCAGACCGGGATAATATTTTACAAAATTCCATTTGGTGGCGGCGGCTTCTATCACGTCCTGGGTATCAATACCAGCCAGGTCGAAAATTACCGATAATTCGTTCATCAGCGCTATATTCAAGTCGCGCTGGATATTTTCCATCATCTTACCTGCTTCCGCCACCCTGATGGCCGGTGCCCGGTGAACGCCTGCGGCTACCACCAACCCGTAAGTTAAGGCTATTTCTTCCAGCGATACCGCGTCTCCGCCGGATACAATTTTAACCGTATTGGATAGTGTATGCACTTTATCTCCAGGGTTAATGCGCTCCGGCGAATATCCCGCTTTAAAATCGCGGTTAAACTGCATCCCGGAAACCTGCTCTACCAGCGGCAGGCAGTCTTCCTCCGTACAGCCCGGGTATACCGTCGATTCAAACACTATATAATCTCCCCGCTTCAATACCCTGCCTACGGTACGACTCGCTTCCTGCACCGCGGTAAGATCGGGTAAGCGGGAGGCGGTTACAGGAGTAGGTACGGCTATAATAAAAAAACGCGCGTCTTTCAACAGTTCCGGGTCGCTGGTAAAAAGAATATCTTTATCCTCAAATGCCTCCCTGTTCAATTCCTCACTGGGATCCATTCCTTGTTTCATCCTGTCTATCCGTTCCGGATTGATATCAAAACCGATCACGGATATTTTGGAGGCGAATGCGAGTGCGAGGGGAAGTCCTACATATCCCAGGCCTATAACGGCGAGCTTTGTCCTTTTATCGAGCAGGTCCTGGTATATCAGCACGTTGATGTACGAATGTATTTTTATTTATGCAGAAACTGGAATACTTTTCTCAGCGGCTTCAGATAAAGGGTAAAAAACCAGGGATCTATTTCATTTAACTTCCAGGCTTTCCGGTCTTCTCGGTTCGCGTTCAGGCGGTGTTTGAGCGACGCATTGCTTAATCCGCCCGTGCGCATTTTTACCAGCACTTCCGGCAGGTAGGCGGTACTGAAGGCATGCTTCAGCAAAATACGCAGCATCATTTCATAATCAGCGGCGCTTCGCAGACTGGTACTAAACACGCCAACCTTATCATACACTTCTTTTTTTACAAAAAAAGCAGGGTGCGGAGGCATCCACCCATAATAGAAATTAGTGCGACTATAGTTACCCGACCGCCAGTAGCGTAACACTTTGTCGAGATTATCCTGCATTACATACTGCAGGTCGCCGTAAATGGTGCTTGCTCCACTACTTTCAAACAGCGCTGCCACTTTAGAAAGTACACCAGGGTGAGGATACATATCATCCGAATTGAGAATCCCGATAATATCGCCTCCCGCCAGCTTAAGACCCTTATTCATCGCATCGTACAGGCCTTCATCTTTTTCCGAAATAAAGATAGCTACATGAGGATACTGCCGGATGATGTCCATGGTTTCATCATCCGATCCGCCATCAATGATAATATGTTCTATGTCGGCATGATCCTGTGCACGGATGCATTCCAGGGTATCGCGGATGGTGGCGGCGGAGTTATAGGTGACGGTTATGATAGAAATCTTCATTATTCTTCCATTGTCCTTTCCCTGACCAATACGGCAGGATTGCCCCGGTAGATTTTATAGGCAGATAAATTTTTACTGGCGACGGACTGGGCGGCTAACACCGCATGTGTTTCCACCACTACGCCCGGACCCACCAGCGACCTGGCTCCTATCCAGGCTCCGTCTTCAATGGTGATCGGCTGAACGATCAGGTCGAAGGTTGTTTTTTTATAATCATGATTGCCCGTAAGCAGCATGGCTCCCTGGGAAATACAGACACTACTCCCGATATGAACACAGGCGAGGTTATCAATCCATACCTTTTCCCCGATCCAGGCATGGTTGCCTATCGATAATTTCCACGGGTATTTGATGTTTACGGAT
Source organism: Chitinophagaceae bacterium (assembly GCA_031399065.1). Classification (GTDB taxonomy): domain Bacteria; phylum Bacteroidota; class Bacteroidia; order Chitinophagales; family Chitinophagaceae; genus JADCRZ01. Next base: position 635 of record JANNOM010000073.1, on the reverse strand, counting down.
GGTTTTATGACAACTCCTTTACCCAGCCTGGCACCAAAGCATTTCAGCAGCCAGGTTTTCAGTCCGCTGGAGGGATTGAGCGGGCTTACGAAGAAGAGGACGTTGGTGAAGTACCAGAGGAGCTGTTTTAAAAAAGAAGCACCTATGGTGGGGATAAACCAATCGTTATTGTATTTGCTATTATCGACCTGCTTCATGAATTAAACAAACCTAGGTATTCTTTCCGTAACGAAGAACCTTTTATATAATTGCTGGCGAATTGCCAACTGGCTTTACTATACATCTCAAAGTCATTTTGATTCCAGGCTAACGCCTGCTCAATAGCCTCCCTGAATTTTTCTGTTGCCGATAAAGGAAGAGACCATCCGATACCTTTTTCCTCCAGTAGCTTCCAGGGAGTTTGATCGCTTATAAGAACGGGGCGTCCGTTTAGAAGTGATTCGAATATTACATGCCCGAAATTTTCACCATGCGTTGGAAGTATAAATAAATGATGCGACTGATAAAACGCCGGAAGATCATCATTTGGCACAGCCCCTTTATATTCTACCACTACATTCGGACCCAGTCGCTTTATCTTATTGCCGGCTTCTTTCCAATACCCTTCATCCTCTACCGGTCCTATAATCGTTAAG
>JANNOM010000044.1:0-1542 GCA_031399065.1 Chitinophagaceae bacterium | reverse complement strand
TCAAGTACTGGAGCTTCAAGACGATCAACCTGCGCCGGAGCTATCCGTTCGTCGCGATCTTCCTGATCGTGCTTTTCTTCGCGCTGCTGTCCTACCAGCCCGCCACGGTCCTGTTCGCGATGTTCGTCGTCTACGCGCTGTCCGGGTACGTCGTCTCCGCCTGGCTGGCGTTTCGCCGCGGACGTCTGGGGACCCAGGCTTAGAAGCGTCGGCGCGAAGGCCGGCGCTCCTGCTGTCGGCGACCCCGGCGTCCAGCGCAGCGGGAAATCCGCGTTCGCCGCGAGTCCGACCGATGCGGTTGCACAGGCGCGCGAATTCGGTTATGGTGCAGCGCATGAGCAGCTCCTCCTTCGCCGCTTCGCGCCCCGGCCTTCCGGCCGGCCTCGCGCTCGCCCTCGCGGGCGGCCTGCTGCTTCTGCTGCGCCTCGCGCGCACATAAACCTACCCCTCAATTCGAGCAATGCCCGACGCCGTCCGCGATAGCCGGACTGCGATTCCCGTTGGCCGTGCGCGTGAAGCGCCGTGAGGAAACAACATGAACATCGATCCCGCCCGAAAGTACGCAGCGTTTGCCCCCATCGACCTTCCGGACCGGCGCTGGCCCGCGAAGACGATCGACGCGCCGCCGATCTGGTGCAGCGTCGACCTGCGCGATGGCAACCAGGCGCTGATCGAGCCGATGGATGGCGAGCGCAAGCTTCGGATGTTCGATCTGCTCGTGAAGATGGGCTACAAGGAGATCGAGATCGGGTTTCCAGCCGCCTCGCAAACCGATTTCGATTTCGTGAGACGCCTGATCGAGGAGGACCGCATCCCGGACGACGTGATCGTGCAGGTGCTCACCCAGGCGCGCGAGCCGCTGATCAGGCGGACCTACGAGTCGCTCCGGGGTGCGAAGCGCGCGATCATGCACCTCTACAACTCGACGTCGACGGCGCAGCGGCGCGTGGTGTTCGGGCTCGACCGCGCCGGCATCGTCGACATCGCCGTGACCGCGGCGAAGCTGGTGCGCGATCTGGCGGCGGAACAGTCCGACACCGACTGGATCTTCCAGTATTCGCCGGAGAGCTTCACGGGGACGGAGCTCGACTTCGCGAAGCAGATCTGCGACGCGGTGACGGCGGTCTGGGCGCCGGCGACGCGCAACCCCATCATCCTCAACCTGCCGGCGACGGTGGAGATGTCGACGCCGAACCTTTTCGCCGACCAGATCGAATGGATGCACCGGAACCTGGCGCGCCGTGATCGAGTCACGCTCTCGGTCCATCCCCATAACGACCGCGGATGCGGGGTCGCCGCAGCCGAGCTCGCGCAGATGGCCGGGGCGCAACGGGTCGAAGGGTGTCTGTTCGGCAACGGCGAGCGCACCGGCAGCGTCTGCCTGGTGACGCTCGGCCTCAACCTCTACACGCAGGGCGTGGATCCCGGCATCGACTTTTCCGACATCAACGAGATCATCCGCACGGTCGAGCACTGCAACCAGTTGCCCGTGCATCCCCGCCACCCGTACGGGGGCGATCTCGTGTTCACCGCGTTTTCCGG
>JANNOM010000010.1:0-2017 GCA_031399065.1 Chitinophagaceae bacterium | reverse complement strand
ATAGTATTCTGTCAACTGTTGAAAGGTTTCACCAAAATGTCGTGTCACAATTTTTTCTAAAATACTGTTGGAATAATAGAATGTTGCTTCTCCGCCTTCTGTGGATTCGTTGAGTTCTTGCTTATCAACCGATGTCCATTTAGAAATTGAATTTATACGTTTGAAATTTTCACGAATCGGTTTAAGTCTGCCGGTAAGATATTCATTGCAGGCGGTGTCCTCCTGTTGAAAAGTCTCTTTTAAAATAGTTGTGTCAATATGGAGAGTGTCCATCCCGTGATTTGCTGATTGCTTTATTGATATTGTGTCCTTTTGTTGAGTAGCGTTGCAGCTAACAAGGAAAACTGTAATTACCAGGATGATATTTGTCACATTAATTGGCACTGGGATGTTGATTTAAGCTTGTGCATAACGAATCGGGCTTTATGATGTTCGGATATTAACTTCCGTCTGCCCACAACTGAAGCTAAATTATTAGTTAAAAGTTCATTGTTTGTTCTAAAGATCAATAATGCTAGTCCTGCCGAAACTAGTGCCTGGCTTTGCTTTCAGTTGACGATTAATAGTTGCCTTACAAAACGAATAAATTGATCCGAAAATCACCATAAAACACAAAGCGACAAACAAAATGAATGCACAAAAGATCGCTGCAAAACCACCTGGCCATCACCTATCGGTAATGGGTAAGGGAAATTTATAATTACGCACAACGGCTACGGCTTGGCGATGTGGCGGTATTTGAAAATCGTCAGCCCGTAACCGCTGCTAAATTTATAAATAAAAGTTCATTGTTTATTCTATTGCTCGGTGTTATTCGTCGGCTGGAACCGAAGCCGAATAGCGAACAAAAAGTTGAGCATATATTCGTCGCCCCTCCATATTGCCAAACCGAATGTTGCATGCTGGCCTGGTCACACTTTGAGAATTAAAATGTCACCTGGTGTAGGCTTGTCTTGTCCAACTATAGGCTTGATGATGTACTGAAATATTCCTTGCTCTTCCTGACTTTTCATTTTCATGTGAGCAGAAAACGGGTCAACGAACATAAATGGCTTTTTAATTACTAACCATTGTCTTTGTCCGTCAGAAGAGCTTAGTTCTTTGTCTATTAGTTGTAAATTATTCTCTGTCCTAAGTATTGCAAGCATTCCAATTTGCATCAAATTAAAAGCATTTATGACTTCCACTTTCCCATCAAGTTTTCTATGTGTTACTTCGGAAACACTTCTTTCTAAGGTTTCTTCGATAACTGAACCGCCGAATCTTATCAATATCTCAGTTGCAGAAATCTCTTCAAAAGGTTCGTCTGTCCCTTGTTTCCATGACGTAAGAAAATGCGGTGTCCTTTTATAATAGAGCCAAAACTTGAGATTACTTTTAGCACATACTTCATAGGCAAGGTCAAAAGGAACTTCAACATCTAAAATTGCTCTGTCTTGTTGCTGAATTAAAGACTTTAATTTGTCATAATGTGCTTTATAAATTATCCATTTGGGATCCTGTAGAACCAATTCTAAGTTTTCAGTTTCACTTCTAAAAGCGGATGTCAGTTCCCAAAATTTCATGATGTGTCTTGTCTGTAAGGCTTGCATGCAACGCAGCAATTTACGCACTTGTACGCAGTTAGCGGTTTCTTAATTTTTTGAAAATCAAATATTTTATATATGCATTTTTCTGATTGTCGATTGCGACAATTTGCTACCACTCTATATCTCCCTTCTTTCATATATGGTCAAAGGGGCCGTTATATTCACTAAATCCTTTCTTGCTACATACAAATAGCGAAGCATTCTCCTGATGTCAAAATGACCAGGCAATTCCTGTATGTACTTTACATCGGTTCCTTTTTCAGGCAAATGGGTGGCAAAACTACGCCGCAACCCATGAAAAGTGATCTCCTCTTTAATGCCCTGCTACCCCGGCAACACGAAGCCCTTCGCTGTACGCGTTAAACAAAACAGCTCGTGTTTTTTATTTTCCAGGGAGTTAAACAGCCGCCCTGTTTCGCTTTCGGCCA
>JANNOM010000114.1:0-8099 GCA_031399065.1 Chitinophagaceae bacterium | reverse complement strand
CCTTCGAGACGCCGCTGGAACCGGCACCGACTCCTGCCGCACCGTTAGAGGATATGGAGCTCTCTGGAGAAATATCGCCGGAGCTGGGTCAGCGTATGAGAGAACCCGCCCCAGAAGATTTTACTCCGCTCGATGAGGAGTTGACCTTCGAGGAACCGCTGGAAGCGGCACCTCCCCCCGCCGTCCCAACAGTGGCAGCAGTATAAAACATCTTTGCAAGGGAACCAGATGCTTGCTCCCGAACCTTCACATACAACACTAATCCAAGGTCTGTTTTTCTCATCTCTAGCCCATATCCAACCACTATCAAAGGGTGGATTCGAGGATTCTTTTGGATGACCTTTAAATTCAATAGTGATTGTTTCTGTATCACCAGCCTTGATTGGAACAGGAAAGGTAATAAGGTAAGTGTTTTTATTATTTCTTTGAAACACTAGATTTTTATTTCTCCAGCTTATACCTGTTATTTGCATAGGCTCCTGAAGGTCAATTTGCATCACCAGGTTAGTTTCTAGAGAAATGAATGTTAAACTGTTTGTACCAGCAACAGATTTTTTCTCATAGTCAGGTCTAATAGCAATGTCGTAGTGTAATAAGTTCCACCACTTTTGTTCTTGCTTAACTTTGGAAGAAATATTCTCTAAATTATTCTTTTCTTTTGCAAAACGTGGCTGCCCATTCACAAAAGTGCAAAGCAATAATCCAAACAATACAATTTTAAAGTGCTTAGTAGTCGTCATAAAATGGATGATATAAGATAAATATGGATAGGCAAAATTGTCACTGTCCAATATAAATGTAATACCAATAAAGTAAATTTTTCCCTTCACTATATTTGGGACTAGTAGAGGTGCCATCCTCATCATCTAAAGGTCAGTATTTATTTTCTGTTTGCTGAAAATTTCCCATGCGAATGTTGCAAAGACAGAAGGCGTTAATGTTTGAATAGTTTTTATAGGATTTTATGCTGCGGTTAATTTTGGTGAGCAGGATTTTCTTAATTGAAGATGGGAAAATCAGAAATCTTAGAGTGAATATCTCTCCCAAATAGCTGCCAAGTCTTTTCATTAACCGAAATGATACCTCAATAAGCCGGTTAACACAAACGGACACGGCCGTGCCTGCTTCAACAATGTCAGGATTAAGTTCTGGTGAATTTGTAGGTATGGTGTCTGATGATCCCGATAAAATTGAATTAAAAAAGAGCATGACGCATAAAAAATGAGCAGGATAATTACAAACCGTTACCACAAATTCGTCAGGTCGGTGACAGTACAAAAAGCAGTAAATCACCTGATATTACAGGCTTTTTTGTTTTATTTCTATCATATCGTATCAAACAATATCATACTTGTAGTGAGTTAAACAGTGAGTTCATCGTAGCAAAGCCTTTGAACTCACTGGGAATCGCTGCAATCCTTTACCATAAAGGGTTTTAGCTATTTATTTTGATGCTTTTTGATAGGATTCGAACCAGGAAGACAACTGGACGAGAACCTGCGGACTGACAAAAACGCGAAGAGTGCATTTAATGATCCTTGAAAAAACATAACAAAGCCTTTTTTACTTTTAATATCACCCCTTGCATAAACATGATAGTTAATAGTGTCGTTTCGCTTAACCAGTTGATAGTGCTTTTATTCATCCAAATGTACCCGGCATTTATATCGGCGGATAACCGGCTTATCACCGCTGAATCGGCCTATACCGGGGAACTGGATTCGCCCCCTGCGGCACTTCACTCCTCTCACCAGAGCCGCAGCTCCCTCTTTTAAACTATATCTTAACTATTTTAGACACTGTTCATTTTACAGATCCACTACGTGTGGTATTCGGTGCTTGAAAAGTTTGACATCCCCTCTTTTTTCCCAAAGCTCCATCACTTTTTTAGCAGCTTCTTCAGGAGTAATTCTTATGTACTTATAAAAATCCTTTTCTTTCCTGTGTCCACTAATTTGCATGATCAATTTAACAGGCGTTCCTGCTAAAAATTCATTTGTGCAAAAAGAACGTCGTGCAGTATGTGAAGTAATCCATTGATATTTTGGTTTCGACACTTTAATCATTTTGTTTCCTTTTTTATATGAAAATTGGATAACTTCTTTGATACCTGCAATTTCTCCGATCCTTTTGATGTGCTTATTGAATTCTGCATTGGTTAGCTGAGGAATTTTTTCTTTAAATTGTGCTGTAAATATGTCTTTTGCTTCTTGACGAAGTGGAATAACCACCCAATTGTCAGATTTCTCTTGTTTTTTATAAAGCATCCCTTTTCTAAGATCTTCCGGTTTAAGAACTGAAAAATCAGAAAATCGCAAACCTGTTAGACAGGCCAACACAAAAAAGTCTTTGTACTCTGCTAGATGTGAGTGATTTGGGGTGGGAGTATGATAGATTGAGGCAATTTCATCATAAGTTAAATAAATTGCATCACTTTCTTCTTCAGAGACCTTGTAATCTGTCAAATCGATAAAGGGAATAATCTTCCGCTTCATCCTGTCTTTTAAAAATCCACGCAATTGTTTTATGGTTTTTCCTATCGTATTTACTCGAAGGCCGGTCTGAATCTCGTTACGTCGCATGTGAATATGATCGAATGTGAGGTAATCCACAAAATCCTCATAAAAGCTGAAATCAAAGCTTTGAAAGGTAATAGCTTTGTTTCTAAATATTTCAAAAGCTAGTAAATGAGATTTTACGTTTTGGTACACAGTTAATGTGGCCTTGCTGACTTTCCTCGCCTTACTCTTTATGTAATCATCAAATTGAAAATAAAGATCTTCCTTGAGCCGCCTTTCTTTTTCGACCTGCTCGTTTTCCTGAAGCTCTATATCTTTCATTTTTTGAATGACGTCCGCCGGGATCAGATTAGGCGTAAATGATTCTTTTACAAACTTACATTTATTTGGGACTTTTGCCCTATTTGCCATGGTTACTAAATCCTCCACCATTCGTTGCATTCTTAACAGTTCTCTATTTAGTGCGTCGTAATCTCCTTGATCCCTTGGTAAAGCGCTGCTGATTAAACGTTGTTTTTTATCCCAATATTGAGGTTGAATTTTGGTACCTGTGTGCAATAATGTCCTTTGCGTTGCGCTGTAACAATACTGAACATAAATAGTACTTGTGCCGTCAGCATTTAATTTTTTTGGGCGATAAATAAGTTGAACTGGAAAATGCATGCTACCTGATTTTTGGTCGATTTTTTTGGTCGATTTAATAAATTGTCAAGGCGTGACAAAGGTAGAAAGAATCACCAGCAGCATTTGTTACAAGAACCTGAAAGTCAGGTACTTAAATGTAAAACGGTGTAAAACGGAAGAAGGATCGCTGAGCGACCCTTCTTCTTAAAAACCATTAAAATCATTGAAAAGCGGACCGGACGGGACTCGAACCCGCGACCTCCGCCGTGACAGGGCGGCATTCTAACCAACTGAACTACCGATCCTCATTTGAACACTTATAAGCGTCAAATTTGGGATTGCAAAGATAGGGTTTGTGGCTTTATGAGCAAATCTTTTTTGAATCAGGTCAAGTGATGGTTAGATAGGCCAGCATTGCAGATTATAGCAAGGTTTGGCAAATTGCCTACAAGAGGTAAAACCCTGTGATAAGGACTCCAAACGATTAAGACAAGACGTTAATAAATCCAATCCAAACCTCGATTTTTGCCGGGAAAGTATAATATACATATTTATTTGCTGCATTGGAAATACCTCTTAACTGCAGTTTCCAAACATGTGGGGAAATTGTTAAATGAACATGCAGATGCTTATCCTGTAAGTGTTAAGTGGCAGAGACTGCACCGAACATTTAGGCAAAAAAAATGTTATTATTGGTAATTACGCTTTTAAAGCCGTTATTTGAGCGAATGCTGCCATCTAACAAAAAAAACAGGGGATGATATGAAAAGCAAGAAAGATGAGGTTCCCATTAAGGAACCAAAGGATATTATCGTAGGCAATCCGGATGCACCCGTCACAATTATGGAGTTCGGCGATTATGAAAGCGAGGCCTGTGCCCGCATTCACCCGGCTGTAAGGGAAATCATGGAAACATATGAGGGCAAGGTTAAGTTTAATTTCAGGCATTTTCCTTTGGTGAAGATTCACCAGAAAGCGCATAAGGCGGCGGAAGCAGCTATTGCCGCTTCTCAGGAAGGCAAATTCTGGGAAATGCACGAGATCATTTTCAATAACCGTAAGAACCTGGGCACCATAAGCCTGAAGTCCTATGCGAAAGAGATAGGTACTACGAATAAGGATTTCCTCAACAACCTGATCAACGGTAAGTTCGGTTGGAATGTACAAGAAGACCTGACGGAAGGAATACAAATGGGAGTGAAAGATGTGCCCGCATTTTTTATCAATGGTAAAGAAGTGAAGGGTACCATTAATCTCAAAACATTAAAAGAAGCGATAGACGAGGCGCTGAAAATTAAGAAGAAATCGAAGGCAGTAGCCTAAGGTCTTTAAAAAAGTTAACCTCCTGTTCTGATTTAACAATCGGAACAGGAGGTTTTATCATTTAAGCAACGCTGCTCAGAAGTTACGTTATTTCACGTTAAAGCTGACCAGCTTATCTCCCCATGCCAATCCTACCTTGCCGTTTTTGGCAATACTATAGGTGAGCTTTTCCGCAGCAGGAGACGCTTTGGCTGATTTCACATTTACCGTTAGTGCATCTTCGGACTTATTCTTTTCATAATCATAAGCACCCCATGTTTTGAAAGTCTTGTTGAATATAATGGTCCATTCGCTGCCATTGTCAATCATAAATAATGCATATTTACCGGCAGGCAGGTCCTTGCCTTCCACTTTTACATCTTTGCTTACTTCAAATACCGTGGCTTCGTTGGCACCGGCGCGCCATACCTGTCCGGGCATGGGTTCCAGGTCTTTGCCGATGACTCTTCCCTTGACGGAAGGCTGGCCGTATTCAATGGTGATCTTCTTGTCGCCTGCAATGGTTTCGGTGGCGGTAGCGGGGGGACTGGGACGTTTGGACTTATCCTTATCCTGTGCATTAACCGTAATAACGGAAAGCGAAAGAGCTGCCAAAGCAAATACTGATAATAACTTCTTCATTGTTTTCGTATTTTAAGTTATGAAATTAGCGAAACTATATTTACCATGTAGATTTCCTGCCATTATCAGATCGGTACTTTAACATATTGGATACAATACTCAGGCAGGTAGTAATTGAAAATGGTTCACGAGCCGTTCTTCCAGCAACTGATCGATGATGGATTCCGTGATATCGGGGTAGTCTACCGGTATTATTTCGGCGGAGCTCAGCCATTCTTTTATTATGGACAAATGTTTAGGCTTTAGACTTTTAATTACAGGAACACCCATTTCTTTTAATGCGGCCGCATTGCAGTGCTGTTCGTACTGCTTTTTCATGGGTATTACGAGCAGCTTCTTTTTCAGGTAGAGGGCTTCGGCCGGGGTTTCAAATCCGGCTCCGCATAATATGCCTTCGCTGGTGGCCATGCTGTTGATAAAAGCCTCGTTGCTGATAGGGTAGATGTGAACGTTGCTGACGGTGTAAGCCTCTTTGGAGTAGCGGGAGAAAACCTGCCAGTTCTCACCCTGGCATTCACTCAAAACACCGATGATACGCTTGTCGCTGTACGATGGCAGGTAAACGGTATAGTGCCCGAGATTGGCGGGGCGGAGACTGCGTACCTGCTGGCGGATAACGGGGGTGAAAATATTTTTATCGTAGGATTTAAAATGAAAGCCATAGCTACTGGTGGCAGGGGCATATCTTTTTAATACCATACTGCCGATAATGTCGGAGTGTTTGGGCTGGGGACTTTTGGGGTTAATAACGGCCGACTGGTGACTGAGGGCTATACAGGGTTTGTTGTGGGCATAGCAGGCCCAGGAAGACACCGGTTCAAAATCGCTGATCACTATATCGTATTGATCGATGGGAAGGTTTTTGATTTCTTTAAGCAGTTTGCGGACATTGCTTTTTTTATAGGTTTCCAGCAGGTCGACACCTCCTTTTTTTCCGAATACAAAACCAAGTCCCTGGAAGCGGTAGGTGATCGGGTAGGGTAATTCCACGGCGGATTGCGTGCCGCTTACGAGTATATCGAGTTCGCCTTTGCGCTGGAGGATGGGTATAATGTCCCGCGCGCGGCTGAGATGGCCATTACCGGTACCCTGTATGGCGTATAATATTTTCATGGTTTCATCAGGTTAAATTCCTGCAGGAGGTTATGAAAGATCTGGTTGTTGGAGAGCTCCTCGGCTTCGGTTTCGAGGGCATTGGGGATGATGGCCATACGCGGGTCTTCGCTGTAACGGTACAGGGTCCATTGCCCGTCGGTGTATTCGAGTGAGCTGAGATTCTCTATCCAGTCGCCGGAGTTGAGGTAGGTAATGGAGCCTTCTTCATTTACCACTTCTTTCATTTCAGGATGATGTATATGCCCGCATACCACGTAATGATATCCATTCATGATGCCGATGTCCGCACTGGTCTGCTCAAAGTTGTTGATGAATTTTACGGCGGTTTTTACGCTGTTCTTTATTTTTTTGGAGAGGGAGAGTTTTCCTTTGTTGAATACTTTTTCGGAGATGAAATTAGCGAAGCTGTTGATGATGATCAGGCTATCGTACCCGATGGCACCGAGCTTGGCCAGCCATTTGGAATGCTGCATGGTAACGTCGAATACGTCTCCGTGAAAGATCCATGCTTTCTTGTCTTCGGGAAGATCGAGCACCAGTTTGTTTACTATATGAAAGGAACCCATTTTAAAGCCGGCGAATTTGCGCAGCATCTCGTCGTGGTTACCGGGTATGTAATATGTTTTTTTACCTTTACTCACCCAGTTCATGATATGCCTCACCACTTTCATATGACTTTTGGGCCAGTAGCGTTTGCTGAACTGCCAGATGTCGATGATATCGCCATTCAACACGATCTTTTTGGGGTTGATACTTCTTAAGTAGTGGAGGAGTTCTTTGGAGCGACATCCGTAAGTGCCGAGGTGAACATCAGAAAGAACAAGGATATCGACCTTTCTCTTTTTATCTTTCATGCACAAAGATTGCTCTTGTGTATGAACTGAATATTAAGCCAGCGTTACGGGATTGTTAAGGATATAAAAACTAACCGGTTTAGGGTAAGTGGATCAGGTATATTTTTATTGCCTTATTGCCACCAAAACCGCAACTTTGCAATCGTTAAAACGTAATTTATGCCTGCTCCCAATAAGAACGCGCTCACATTTATATTTCTTACGCTCCTGATCGATGTGGCAGGGTTGGGCCTCATTTTACCGGTAATGCCCAAATTGATAGAGGAACTGATACACGGCGATGTAAGCACGGCTTCTCAATGGAGCGGTATACTTACGTTTGCGTATGCCGTCATGCAATTTCTTTTTTCCCCTGTAATGGGTAACCTGAGTGATAAATATGGGCGGCGCCCCATTTTGCTGCTTTCCTTACTGGGGTTTGGGGTAGACTATGTGTTTTTATCTTTCGCACCTACTATCGGCTGGCTGTTTGTGGGCAGAGTGATCGCCGGGTTTACCGGTGCTTCTTTTACTACCGCCTCCGCCTATATTGCGGATATAAGTAATGAAAAGAATCGGGCCCAGAATTTCGGATTGATAGGTGTGGCTTTCGGGCTGGGATTTATAGTGGGGCCGGTAATGGGAGGCTTGCTGGGTCAATATGGTTCCCGGGTACCGTTTATGGTGGCGGCGGGCTTAAGCCTGGCCAATGCCGTCTATGGTTTCTTCGTGCTGCCTGAATCGCTTCCCAAAGAAAACCGCCGTCCGTTCGAATGGAAAAGAGCCAATCCTTTCGGGGCGTTTAAACACCTGAATAAATACCCCGGCATAGGCAAACTGGTGGGTTCCCTGGTGCTGGTATATCTGGCAGCGCATGCCATACAGAGCAACTGGACTTTTTTCACTATCGCCCGTTTTGGATGGAACGAGCGTATGAACGGTCTTTCGCTGGGTGCGTTCGGGTTGCTGATCGCATTGGTGCAGGGGGGGCTGATTCGAATAGTGAACCCAAGGATAGGGAATGAAAAAAGCGTATATGTCGGGTTGGCGTTTTATACCCTCG
>JANNOM010000026.1:0-48273 GCA_031399065.1 Chitinophagaceae bacterium | reverse complement strand
TACCTTAAAAAATAATAACAAAATTTTGCCTATGTAAAAGCCTTGTACGAAGAAGCCGTTAACAAATTAGCATCTGCCAGCGTGTATAAAAAAACAGGACTGGAGGAGATTGGGGGTCTGCTTAAAAATAAAACGACCCTGCTAAGCGGCCATTCGGGCGTGGGCAAGTCGTCTTTTATCAATACCCTCTTCCCTGAACTGCGGCTAAAAACGCAGGATGTAAGCGACTGGAGCGGCAAAGGTCTGCATACCACCACCTTCGCGGAAATGTTCGACCTGCCGGGCGGCGGCAGGATCATCGATACGCCAGGTATCCGCGAACTCGGACTCGTAGATATCTCCCGCCAGGAGCTTTCACATTATTATCCCGAAATGCGGGCGCTTATGAACCAGTGTAAATTCAATAACTGTCTTCATGAGAATGAGCAGGACTGCGCCGTGAAAGATGCGGTGGAATCAGGAAGCCTTCATATGGACAGGTATATTGGTTACAGGGCCATACTGGATTCTCTTACATAAAAGCTATCCTGTAAGGTGGTGGCTGCCGTAAAATCAGACTGCTTTATATATCGATACTTAGGGCCCTATGCCATACTGAACGCTTACATAACTATATCTCAGGCGATCGCTTTAAGTATGATGCCGCAAGCCTCGCGGATTTGTTCTTCCGGAATAATAAGCGGAGGCGCTATGCGCATACATTCGGGAGCGAATAAAAACCAGTCGGTCACCAGCCCCTTTATACCGGGCCCCGCTATCAGGCATTTATCAATCACCCGCTTGTTCGTTGCAAAGCTGTCAAATTCCAGGGCTATCAGCAACCCGGTAGATCGTACTGCTTTAATGGAGGGATGCTTTAATAAAGAAAGAAACAGGGCTTCCTTGTCTTTAACGGACGCCATCATAGATTCATCTATCAACGCGTTGGCTGCGGCCAGGCCCGCGGCGCAGGATACCGGATGCCCGCCGAAAGTAGTGATATGACCGAGTACGGGTGTATCCGTTAACGTCAGCATCCTTTCCCTGCCGGCGATAAAGGCCCCCAGCGGCATGCCGCCGCCCAGTGCCTTGCCCAGCAGCAGTATGTCCGGAACGATCCCGTATCGCTCGAAGGCCCACAGGCTGCCCGTTCTGCCGAAACCTGCCTGTATCTCGTCGAGTATAAGCATTACTCCATTATCATCGCATTTCTTCCGGAGTGCCTGCATCCATTGAACGGAAGGGGCATAAACCCCTTTCTCTGCCTGCACCGTCTCGGCAATTACGCAGGCGGTCCGGGTGGTAATATGTTCCAGGGAAGCAAAAACATTGTAATCAAGATGCAGCACATCCGGCAGTAGCGGCCGGAAAGCGTTCCTCCAGTATTCGTCTCCCATTACGCTCAATGCACCCTGTGTGGAGCCATGATACGAATTTTTGAACCCGATGATCTGTGTTCGATTCGTGAGGCGCTTCGCCAGCTTCATGGCGCCTTCTGTGGCCTCGGTACCGGAACTGGTGAAATAGACGCAGTCGAGCGATGAAGGCAGATGGCCTGCCAGCCAGGTGGCATATTGCACCTGCGGCGATTGTATAAATTCTCCGTATACGAGTACATGCAGGTAGGCGTCTGCCTGGGTTTTGATAGCTTTTACCACTTCCGGATGCCGGTGCCCCACGTTACAAACGCTGATGCCGCCTATCAGGTCGATATAGGTATTTCCCTGCGCATCGTACAGGTAGCTGCCTTCCGCTTTCACGATCTCCAGGGCAAGCGGGGCCGGCGATGTCTGGGCTACATGCCTTAAAAATAACTCCCGTTGATTCATACTGCAATGATAACTTTTTAGGTTCAACAGGTGGATTTTTTTATGTTACTTTGGCAAAACGAAACGCATGGCAGCACTTATTCTCCCGGTAGAAGGCATTTCTCCCTCCTTTGGTAAAAACTGTTTCGTAGCACCTAATGCCACCGTAGTAGGGGATGTGGTAATGGGAGATGAATGTAGTATTTGGTTTAATTCCGTGGTACGCGGAGATGTCAACAGCATCCGTATGGGCAACAAAGTAAATATACAGGACGGGGCAGTGGTGCACGCCACTTACCAGAAAACGAAAGTGCATATCGGTAATAATGTGTCAGTGGGCCACAACGCTATTATTCACGGGTGCACCCTGAACGATAACGTGCTGGTAGGCATGGGAGCCATTGTGATGGACAATGTGCACGTGGGCAGCAATACCATCATTGCCGCGGGTGCCGTGGTACTGGAAGGCACCGTGGTGGAAGCAGGTAGTATATATGCCGGCGTACCTGCCAAAAAGGTAAAAGATATTTCGCAGGAACTCATAAAAGGCGAAATTGAGCGCATTGCCAACAACTATATAAAATATTCAGGATGGTTTGAGCGTTCTAACGCATTATAGCCCGTGGCAGCTTAACCGGATGCCGGCTATATTAAAATACTTTATATGACCCCTACCAACCAACACATTATCCCGCTTCGTTTCCGTTTATTCGGATTAATGGCTTTTTGTCTTTTCCTCTTATTGGGCACTTTCTCCTGCCGGGCAAAATACGGATGCCCTTCCGATGGTAAAAATGTGGGTGCCGAACGATTACTGAGCGGAGATAAAGTTCCTAAAGCAAAAAAGTTTAAGTCCTGATACCTCAGTCCTTAAACTTCCTGCATAATTATTTTACAAGCCGTTTATCAGAAATCGAGACCCATTCCAAAATACAGTATCGGTTTGTCCCTGAATACGCCGTTCATTTCCCAGGCTACATCCAGGCGGAGAAAATATCCCAGTAAGGTACTTCTGGCACCAAAGCCGTAGCCCCCAACGAAAGGGCCTATGCCTCCTGCTTTAAATTTAACCGTAACAGGATTGGTACCGGGATTACCAGATGTATAAGTGGTGGAAGGTCTGCCGATCTTATTATACTGCCCATTCCATGCGCTTCCCAGATCTATAAACTGCGTTAACTGGAAGTTGCGCAAAAAGGCGTTATTGATAGGCCGGTTGAATAAAGTGGCAAATACCGGGAACCTCACTTCACTGTTTAAAACGATAGCGTTATTGCCGTTGGCCACGTTCTGATTAAAGCCCCGCATATTTACAGCCAGTGCCTGGTAGGCATAATAGGAATCCTGCGGCTGGTTGCCCTGGTTGGCTTTCGGAAGCAGCCATCCATCAACGCCGCCCAGGTAATACAGTACTTTCTGATCGCCCCAGGAAAAGTCTGCGGCGGCACGCCCGGCCCATATCAGGTTACGGAAAAGCGGGTGATAATAGCGACCGTCGAAACCGAAATTAAAACTGTTGCGGCCGATCTTTGGCTGACCCGCTATCTGCGGCACATCGTTGATCTGACTGTTAAGATCAGTATATATCTTATACCGCAGGCCGTTCATAATATTGGTTGCTTTGGTAACCGCGTTATCATACACATATTCCATCCGGAAAAGCGCATAGGATTTTTTTATATCACCTTGTTTAATGGATGGTTCGTCGATCGATTTGTATACGAATTTATCGATTCTTACACCCGCGTAAAAACGCAGACTTTTCACTTTATCGAATGGGTATTTGATAATGCCCTGGTACAGGTTGGTGAATAGTTTGACCGGGGACTGCGTATTAGAGCCATCGAGGAACCCTATGCCCACGTCCGTTTTACGGTAGTAGATGGCCGAATAATCGATCCGGCGTTTCAAATAATCTACTCTTCCCAGGTATTCCGAACCGGAATTAAAAAGTGATTGTGTACCAGCTACAAAATTGGCACCTCCGCCACCTCCGTCTAGGGAAACACCCGCACCGGCTGTATTGAGCAACGGCAGGCGGAACATACCGGTAAAACGTACATCTTCCAGCATATCCACCACGCCTAATTTTATGAGGCCATTGAGTCCGCCACCGCTTGGGTTAATCGGGAGACTGCCCGTGAATGGCTCGTATCGGGTAACCAGTACGTCGTTGCTAAAAAGGGAAGTACTGGTTTGATCTATCGCAAATTTTAATTTGTAGTCGTAATGCTTCGCTTTGGCCAAAACACCGGGCTCCTCGGGTTGCGTCGTTACTATAGGGGCATTGGGCTGTACTGCCGTTGTTTTATCGTTCTCGAATTCTGTTTCGAATACATTCTTATTGGAAGTAGAATCTTTGGGCGGGGGTATATTCTGGATCAGGTCGCCGGTTGCCACCCGCAGGGCATCGATAGTCCTTTTACGGTAATCGGTAGGTCTTGGATTTACATTCCGGCGTTTCAGCAGGCTCTCGTCCACCTTCAGACGATACAGGAACTTAAGGTCACCTTCCTGCCGTACTTCGCTTACCAGTCCGTTCTCTCCGGCTATCTTGGTTTCCACCAGGCTGCTCTGGTAATTAGTAAGTGCGAACACATACGCCGAGTCGTTGGTAATGGAAAATGAATAGATGGAATCGGGTTCGCTTTTATTGGCTACCCTGAGCGCCGAATCGAGATCTCCCGGTTCCGGGTTGCGCAGCAGGTCGTTGCCTATTTTATAAACAGTATCCACACCGGCCTTCCTGCTCGAAAAGAAACCTGCATAACGGTTGCCTATACCGCTTTCGTCACTTACGAACGTAAAGTGCGCCTGGTTATACTGCATCGGGTAGCGTGCGTTGCCGTATTTCAGATCGGTGAGTTTGGATATCTGTTTAAATTCACTCCTGTTCCAGTTATCAACTAAAAATATATTGTACCTGTTATCGGAAGGCAATACCGTTTCGCCTGTCTTCGCCTGAGCCGTGGGGCGGTTGCTGGAATATACGATCCCTGTTTTGCTGGGGAAAGCCACAAAACTGGCATCCAGGTCGTCATAGATATCGTTGGTGATCTGCTCTGAACTTTCCTTATCTATTTTGTACACGAATATATCCGACTGACCTTTCTTAACGGCACTTAGCAGCAAGGTATTACCATCCAGCATAAACTTGGCATCCTGTACCTGGTCAAATTCGTCGAGGGTAACCTGCACGCTTTTGCGGCGGGTATAGGTATCGTAGATAAAGAGTTTCGTTTTGCCTTCCGACCAGTAGATCACCGCCAGCCGGGCCCCTTTCGGATCCCAGGATAGCATGGGGTAATTGGGATTGGGAACGTTTTCCGCGGAGCGCACCCCGTTTTTAAGCAGCACCCTCCTGTTTACATAGTTTTCATACAGCACTACGCGGGATATGCCCCGTTTAAACTCCACCATCGCATACGTCATGCTGCGCGGTGCCGGATTGGGGGCAAACCGGAAATAATCTTTATACTTATTGATCTCTTCCACTACCGACATGGTACCCTTAGGGGCGTTGCGGCGGGATCGGATGTCTTTATAATATTTTTCTTCCGACACCTCCATAAACTGCTTCAGCAGTTCCTTGAATTTCATTTTGGTAATCCGCTGCGAAGCCCCGTTCAGGTTACGGTACACCCTGGCGAGGTAAAGAAAATAGGTAACGTTTTCTTTTTTATACTTCTCCGCCACAAAATGCCAGAAAGCATGGCCTGCCAGCATGGGCTTTTCAAAAGCAAATTGATAGAAGTTTTTATAACTGCCGCTCATGGTAGCGGATTTTAGCTGGTCGTCCAGCTCGGTACTCCAGTTTTCACCTGCATAAGCCACATAGCCGTCGGTGAGCCATTTGGGAAGATCCAGCAAAGTCTGGTTGGCAGCAAACTCACCCAGGTCGTCGCCGAATAGAATATTGTCCAGCAGTATCCGGGCCAGGCCCTGCCTTATCTGTAAACGCAGGTTCTGGTGATCGCCGTTGTAATACACGATCATCTTATTATTTACGAATTGGGTATTGCCGCCGGTGGTCTGCCAGTCAACGTTCAGTCCTATATTGGACTGCTCCATTTCGTTGAAATGATTGTAAATGATGATATTGGCCCTGCGCTGCAATCCGTACTCCGTAAAAGCCTCAATTTCCGGCAGTTCCTTTTCCGCCAGTTGAGCTACGTACTTAGCTAGCGGCTCCCCGTTCTGACTATGGTAACTATTGAAATTATCTGTTTGATAATAAGCCCATTTGAATTTTTTAAACTGTACGCGGTTTTTGCCGAACTCCACGGAATTAACCTGTGCATCTGAACAAAATGATACGATTGTAAGCAAACAGCTAAAAGCAATGGTACGAATACTGCCTGGCGCCGCTGTAAATAAATAATTCTTCGCAAGTTGCATAGCCAATGTGATTGTGTATTAAAATTATGCCTTTACTGCTAATCGGTGAAATTCATTTGCATGGAACCAGGGCAAATCCCCGATTTAGGGATGGCTGGTGTACCTTGCAGGTTCTTAACTATAATTGATGTTGACCATAAAAGTTTTCACGTTTAATCCGGTAGAGGAAAATACTTATGTGTTATTCAATGAGGATAAAGAATGCGCGGTGATAGATCCGGGGTGTTATTATGATTATGAACGTAAAATGCTGCAGGATTATATTTCGGAACAGGGATTAGGCCTTAAATATTTGTTAAATACCCATTGTCACCTCGATCACGTCTTCGGCAATCGGTTTGTTTATGAGACGTATGGTTCTGCTCTTCATTTGCACAGTCTTGAAAAACAGGTGCTGGAATACGCTCCCGCATTCGGCATGCAGTGGGGTTTGCCGTTTGAAAATTATAACGGGCCGCTGTATTTCCTCGAAGAAGGAGACGTGATAAGTCTGGGCAAGGACGAATTGAAGGTAATTTTTACACCCGGGCACGCACCGGGACATGTCGTCTTTTATTGTGAAAAACAATCCTTTTTAATAGGAGGCGACGTATTATTCAGGGGAAGTATCGGAAGAACCGATCTTCCTCTGGGAGATTTTGATACGCTTATCAGCAGTATCAAAAATAAACTCATGGTTTTACCTGGAGAAGTGGCAGTATATCCCGGTCATGGCACCTCTACTACCATAGGCAGGGAACAAATGGGTAATACTTACCTCATTTAATCAGGATGGGGTAGAGGATATTGAGTTGCGTAATTCGGAAAGTTTTTTCTCGTTTTTATCAATCCTCGATTTAAGCGATTTTATATCACCCTGCAGATCCTTCACCTTAGCGTTCGAATTCCGTGCATCTTTAGCAGTCTCCTGGGCATTATCAGCACTACGTTCTGCCCGCTTCGCTTTTCTCTTGTGCTGTGAATCGTCCAGGAGACTGGCCGCATTTTCCTGGTTGTCTTTAGCTGCTTTCTGAGATGCTTCCGTATCGGCTTGGGCTTTAACCAACTGCTCAGACAGCCGTATTTCAAGTTTGGAAAGGTCTTCCCGCTGTTCATTTATTTTGTTATAAAGCTTGAGCGAATCTTTCTGGAGCTTAAGTGATTTGGAAGCATTGGCGCTTTCTTTTTTCAGCTTCTTAATAGAATCTTCATTTTGCCTGATAACCGTGTTAATAGAATCTTCATTGGTGGTTTGAGCCTTCAGGTAAAACGGTATTGTTATAAAACATATTAGTACTATAAAATTCCTCATGATAGTAATCAATTTTAGTTATAAATATAATAAAAACAATTACCATGCCTTTATAAACTGCTAACATTTATTGATCCGTAATTCAGGGTCTTTTCAGTTCTTCCATCGTTTTGCGGGGAAGGGAATATTGATCCTGTTTTTGCAGGTAAGATTTCCTGTATTTATTGTTTCCCTTGACTCCTACCGTCGATAACAATCCCCGCGTATGCGCCTTTACCCAATAGTTAAAGATAAATTTTTCACTATCCCTTTCCACAAATATGGCAGAAGGCCTTTTTTTCGTATCGGGTAATATCAGGTTGACTAAAAATGTTTCGAAGGATTCCTTTAGTCCGCTTTTCTTTTTGTCGTTTTTATTATGAACTTTTATTTTGAGATCACGATAGAAAAAATTCATACTCCCGAACGCTGCGTATTTATTTCCCTCCCAGTAGGCATACATGGTATCGGCAAGTCCTTTCGTAATACTCACCGCAGCCATAGGCATGGATACGGATGAAAAACCCGGCAATTGAGTGGGGGCCAGGTTACTTTGCGCCCTGAAATAAGAAAGAGAATCTTTGTAGGATTCGACGTATGAGAAATGCCTGATATGATTATCCAGCAGCCTGGTAGTGGCAAATACTTGCAGGCTGTCGTTCAGGGCCGGCCTGTTGGTTATGTTAAGAAGGTATCCGTTGATATCTTTTAAAGGGACAGTACTCCATTTGCCGGTGGCTACCGAACGCTCGTTATAAGTTATGTTACTGTGTTGTATGGATACGGTATCTACTCTAACAGGCATCCGTATGCCCGCGATCAGTTTGGTGGGCATTGGTTTTTCTATTCCATGATGAAAAGGCATATGCTTATCTCTGGATGTGTTAAGGTCTATATTGCCGGCTATAATGTTCTGCACCCATATCAGTGTGTCGCCTGGTTTGTGCACAACGCTTATCCCTGATAAGATCAGCCTGTCGCCTTTTATAATCATATAATCTCCCTGCCAGGGAGCGGTACTGAAAGCCAGGTCGCGGCTTTTGACCGGTATCACAGAGAACCGGGAAATCATCATCCGGTTCGTGCCCGGATTCCATGAATAATTTTCAGCGGCGGCCTTTATGTTCTTATTTTGATAAAGAACGCTGGCTTCCCCTACAGTTGTTTTGTGTACCAGGCTCCGCCAAAGTATTTTCTTTGTTTTACTGATGGAAAGTAAGGGTTCTCTGAAAGAACCTGAAAGGTTTTTTACCCTGAGTTCCGTACTGTCTTTAGCGTAATTAATGGCAGCCTGCTGCCAGGCAATGTCAATAGCCGTGCTGATATAAATAGGTTCACCCTTTTGGCTGCCGGCTTTCCCATTTCTCAGGGTAAAGGACGCGGAGGGGAGTTCTATGGAAAGCTGCTTCCTGGTAAAACGAATATCCGTAAGCCCGGCTTGTATGCCGTCGAACTGCAACAGGGGGTATCCGGACGACTGCCATGTAATGCCCTTTGCACTAAAGCTGGCGGATGCGGTGGCCTGCAATGTATCCTTTTTGGAATAAGAAGTATAACTCAGCGTACCCTGGTGTATGTCGATATTATCTATGGTGAAGACAGGTGCCGTTTTTACGGTGTTTTTATTCTTGCTGTTGGTAACATACTTATGGGATACTATTTCAATGGCAGGCTGATTGACCTTTATGCTTGGTAAAATGATATGCCCTGCTTCTGTAGAATGTAACCTGGTTTCCAGTTGAATGGAAGGAACCCGGATGCTGGTGTGCCCTTTCGCGTTATCTGATTCATAAAGGATATCGTTAAGAACAGTTTCTTTTTGATTGTTAAAAGCGATTTCTTTGATGTTTGCGTTTGTGCCGTTATTCTTAAATGTCACATCGTAAATATTTGCAAATGCAGTATTCCAGGTAAAAAAATGCCTGACTGATCTGATGCTGTCCGCATAAAAGTTTTTTGCCGACAAATGAATATCGGATGCGCCCTTGCCGGTAAAATCTACCTTGCCTGCTTTCAGTTCCCCTATCCGGATAACAGGAAGCTCTTTGGCAGGAACCGCGGAACCCGCCTCTTTTTTACTGCCGGCGGATTGCATATCCAGTTGGTCTATACTCAGTAAGTCTATTTGTATATCTCCTGTTTCCTCGAAAATGTCCCAGTCAAAAACCTCCCAGTAAATCCCCTTACCTTTTAATCTCATTCCGTCAGAGGTTATGATGGATAATCCATTTCCCCAGTTATGCCGGAGCGTACCATCGAACCGGTAACTATCCAGTTCTATTTTCATTTTAGGTGTCTTTATATCGGCGCTTGCAAATCGTACATCGGGCATGGCATGTTTTACGTCTATCAGCGAGTCGCTTACAAATAACTGGTTGAGAAGGATAAGGGCATTCAGTTTACTCACCGACACATCCAGGGGCTGGCCGCCATTCATAGAAAACCTGGCTTCCCCGTCGATCATTTTAAAACGCTCTACGTTAACCAGTTCGCTTAATCCGTTGAGGGACTTATATACCAGGTCCATTTTGTTAGTTCCCGCAACGGGGGCCTTCGCAGGGGCTTTGCGTTTTCTCCTGCTGTTCACAAAACTGATCACGGGTCGCACCAGCTCTGCCTCTGTGGCGGTAATACGTTTACGCATCAGGTCTTCTATATTGATGTTTTTTACGAGTAGTAAGGGCGCACTAAAATGGATGCCTTTGTCTGCTCCCTTATAAGCGGTAGGACTAAAATCGACATTCCGGAAAATGACAGTATTTTGCCTGAAAGAGAATTTGTCTATCTCCAGTTGAAACAGGCTGTCAGGCGAAAGGAACCGCAGCTTACTCAGGTCTGCGTTGATGCTGTCTGCACTGAAGGGCTTTTCCTGTCCTGGGTTCAACGTAAGATTATAAACATTCAGATTGCTCCGGTGTGTGGCGGCGTTTTCGTTCCGGCCGTTTTTGTCTTTTAATACTACCGTACCGTTTTGTATATCGATGTACTTAATGTTGATCCGTTTAAAGAGATCGTTTTTTATGGCAAGACTATCCCGCTTTTTAAATTGCTTTTTTCCCGGAGCCGACAGGATAATTTCGGGGTCAACGCAAACCAGCGAGTCGATCAGCAATTCATTTCGCATATAGATGGCCGGGAGATGCCTGGAGTTAAAAAAGAACTTGTTGGCCTTCACCTGCATTTCACAGGCTTCTGCGGTCGCCTTGCGGTAAAAGCTAAATGAATCCAGTTCAAAATGTTGCCCTCTTCCGTTGAACGAAAGACCTTTAAAATGAATTTCACGCCCGCCACCGGGCAGTATCCAGTCCTGCCTTCCCAGGGAGAAAGTTACATTGTCCGATGCAAGAATATGATCGTCCGACTCCTGTATCTCACAGAAATTTTCGAAGTGGATATTGATATGATCTGCGTGAAAAGGCTGGTTATTGCCATACATGCTATAGGTAAACGCCGCATCCTGAACGGTAAGAGAATGGGCATTGAACTTCTTCAGTGCCGTTTGCAGGTATTTTATAATTTCGGAAGTATGAAAGGCGGACTTCTTTTTTTCCTGGAGCTTACCTGAATGCATATATACCTTTATATCAGGCTCAAGTACGAGCAAACTGTCGATCATTATTTTTTTATTGAACAGCAGATCGCGGATGGAGGATATAGAAAAGTATATTTCTTTAACGCTTACATCATAATGGGCATTTACATGAGTGGTATCCCTGCACTGAAGTGTTGCCTGCGTAAGCGAAAATGTTTTATCCCAAAGAGAGAGCTTAACCGTATTTGCGTCGAATGCATATCTTCCTTCCGACGCTTTATCAACAGCGTACCGGATAGAGTTTTTAAGCCGGTAAGTAGCCAGGTAATAAACAGTGGCACCCGCTGCCAGCAATAACAGGAATAGGATCCCTGCAATTAATTTTACCCTGAAGAAGGCAGACCGTTTTATAGTTGTTGACTGTTTTACCATACCGCTTATCTTGTTAAACTATCGTCGGTTCATTCAATGTGATGCCGGGGGACGGTAGCGTTTTTTCGTTCAATCCAGGATTTTATGATGGTATAAAACACCACCATTGTATTATTATTCCGGCGAAGCGATGCTGATAATACGGTAGCCGTCTTTATAACTTTCCAGCCATATTTCCCCGCTTCCCAGCATGGCCCCGTTCTGGTTTCTGAAAATACGATCCAGTCGCTGGTTTAAAACAACCGCTTTCATTCTGTCATTAAAAATATGATCATAATGTGTTTTAAACGCGGCGGCAGTCGGGGCAGCTTTTACCGGGAACCGGATATGGGCCGCTATACTGTCGGCCTGGTTATTTTTAACCCAGCTTTTAAATTCAGTTAAAAACCGTTTGAACGCTGCGGGATCATTAAACCCCGCCGTACTCCAGGAAGAAGGGATGGAGCCGTCTTCGAATAAGGTATCCTGGGCATCGGCCTGTTGCATATTATCGCCCGGCACAACCGGCTCTTTAGTTAGCGTATCGGCAGTGGACAAGAGGGTGGTATCGCTGCTGCCGGATGGCTTTCCGTTGTTATTACATCCTGCGATTGCCACAGCCATCACCAGGATACACCAATTTTTCAATAACATAAAATAAGTTTTACTGAATATAAATGTAAGCAAATTAGCGATTTGATCCCTATCGCATTATATACCCGGTCTGCCGGTAGCCGGGCCCACTGAACGCAATGGAATAACAGGGCTCAAAATAATTCTTCACTCCATTTAAACTAAAAACGGCAGGCAGGATGTTTTATGGAATATCATACATTTACCGATTATTTTTATCACCGGTATTTGCCGCATTGGGTGAAGGCCTTTATCGCAGGGCAGATCCACTGTTTGTTAAATTAAAACGTTCAATGAAGATTTACTTTAGGTTATTATCTTTTGCCAAACCCATAGAAAAATATGCCATACCCTATATACTGTTCACCATTTTATCCGTCCTGTTCGGTTCGCTTAATCTTGCGCTGCTGGCCCCGTTGTTAACCACGCTTTTCGATCAGCATCCATCGGCTACTGTATCAGTGAAGCCCGATAATCTGTTCGACATATTCAACCTGCTGAACTATTATTCCAGTTGGGCCAATGCCCGGTTCGGCACCATACGCACCCTTCAATACGTCTGTTTAGCGATTATGATCTCGGTGGTGCTGGGGAATATTTTTCGTTACTTCTCGGAAAGAACGATGGAGAACCTACGTATACATACCCTGCTGAACCTGCGCAGAGGCATCTTCAATAATATCATGGACCTGCACCTGGGTTATTTTAACAATGAACGAAAAGGAGAGATCATTTCAAAAGTGGCTTCCGACGTGCAGGTGGTGCAGTATTCCGTTACGGGTACGTTGCAGGTTATCTTTAAAGAGCCGGTCACGCTCCTGGCTTACCTGGTAATGCTGTTCATCATTTCGTATAAGCTTACGCTGGTATCCATGCTGATAATACCTGTATCCGCTTTTATCATTTCCCGCATCGTGAAGAACCTGAAACAGCAGGCTACGGCATCCCATATATCGTACGGTAACATGATCAGCTACCTCGACGAAGCCCTTACCGGCATCCGGATCATCAAGTCTTTCAGGGCCACAGATTTTATAAAAGATAAATTCAACCGGGAGAACGTTCACTATTCCAATATCATCCGTGCCATGGCCAGGCGGCAGCAGATGGCTTCCCCGGTATCGGAGTTCCTGGGTATTACCATGGTAGCGGCTATCGTGCTGTATGGAGGATCACTGGTTCTGTCTAAACAGGGCGGTATGAGCGCGGCGGAATTTATAGCTTATATAGCCGTTTTTTCGCAGATTATGCGGCCTGCCAAAGCCATTTCCAATGCGTTCAGCTCCATCCACTCGGGTATAGCCGCGGGCGAACGGGTATTGCAACTGATCGACGAACGACCTGCCATCACGGACACACCCGGTGCCGTTCCGGTAAGGTCTTTTAACGAAAGTATACAACTCGAAAACGTTTCGTTTGCCTACCAGGAAGGTAAAGAGGTTCTGCACCATATTAACCTTACTATTCCCAAAGGCAGGTCGGTGGCACTGGTAGGACCATCTGGTGGAGGTAAATCAACCCTGATGGACCTGATACCCCGTTTCATACAGCCGCAGCAGGGAAGCATACGTATAGACGGGCAAAACATACAATCCTTTACGATGGATTCGCTGCGCGCACTGATGGGGATCGTTAACCAGGACTCCATCCTCTTCAACGATACGATCTTCAACAATATCGCCTTTGCAAAACCGCAAACCACTCTTCAGCAGGTAGAGGAAGCCGCACGGATTGCCAACGCCCACGAATTTATTATGGCTACGGAAAACGGCTATCAAACGAATATTGGGGATAAAGGCATCAAGCTTTCCGGCGGCCAGCGGCAACGCATCTGCATCGCCAGGGCGGTATTAAGTAATCCGCCTATTATGCTGCTCGACGAAGCCACTTCGGCGCTGGATACGGAATCGGAAAAACTGGTGCAGGACGCCCTGAACAACCTGATGAAAAACAGGACCTCCCTGGTGATCGCTCACCGCTTAAGTACGGTACAAAAAGCGGATCTCATCATTGTTCTGGAGAACGGGCATATCCGGGAGCAGGGCTCACCACAGCAATTGATGGATAATAAAGGACTGTACCGGAGACTGATTGATCTGCAGACCTTTAGCACAGATTAAATGGCATTTTATTGGGGAAATAATGTATTTTTCACCCGATAACCCGTGCCATCGAAAAATTGTCCAAAACTATTTCTAATTGAAACTTACATGACGCACCAAAATATATCAATTGGTATATTGATATCTACCTATAACTGGCCCCGGGCACTGGAGCTGGTATTGATCGGTATTAGTCAGCAAACCTTATTACCCCAAGAAATACTAATAGCCGATGATGGTTCCGGTAAAGAAACGAGTGAACTGATCGAACGATATAAGAGCATACTGAATATCCCCATAAAACATGCCTGGCACGAAGACAAAGGGTTCCGGAAAAGCATTATTCTCAATAAAGCCGTGAAGATGGCCCAATCCGATTACATTATAGAAATAGACGGAGATATTTTACCACATAACAAATTTATAGAGGATCATATTAAAAATGCGGAACCCTCCGTATTCGTGCAGGGTGCCCGGGCAATCATCAGTCAATCGGCAACCCGGGCGATACTGGAAGGACGGAAAAGTTATTTCACGCCTTTTTCCAGCGGTGTCAAGAACAGGTTTAACAGTTTAAGAATACCCTTTCTCCGGTCCCTGATCGTATCCGATTCCCGCAGTTCCAACAATATCAAAGCCTGTAATATGGCTTACTGGAAACAGGATTTTATAGCTATCAACGGGTACGATAATCATTTTGTAGGATGGGGATGGGAAGACTATGAATTTGCCGCGCGTTTAATCAATGCCGGAATACGGAAAAAGCGGTTGAAGCTGGCCGCCATCTGTTTTCATTTATTTCATGAACTGCATTCAAGGGAGGATGAACGGCGAAATGAGATGAGGTATAATGAAACCATCAAAAACAAGACTGCCTACTGTGCTCATGGATTCAATGAAGTATAAAGAACGCTGTTAGTACTCGTATCTGCACCCTTATCCCGATCAATAGCAGGATGCATGACTTCCATACTTTTGAGATTACTCAAAGCCTGTTTCTCCCAGTAATCTTTTTTTATATCTTTTCAGCAGGAACCGCAGGTAGATGAACCATCCCATATTCTGCCGGATAATACGGGGTTTGTCTTTCCGGAAAGCCACATCGTTCGCCAGCGACGAAAATCCATTCATATTATAACGAACGATAGATATAGGGTAATGCTTTTTCCGGTATCGCTTATTACCCCATACCTGTAAATTAAGTGCATAGTCCGCGAAAACCCGGTAAGGTAGATGATACCTGAACTGGCTGAAGATAGCGGAGGGATACAGAATAGCCTGGTGATTAAGGCAGTATTTGGAAAGCCTGTACCTGCTGAACCGGCCGGTGAGTATTTCGTACGGAGGTTTGGTATCTTTCGTATAATAAGATTCGCTATTGCCGTAGTATACGGTCTTTTCGTCTTCCAGCTTTGCTGCCAGTTCGCTGAAGCCATCCAGGAGCCGGTCGTCCGATCCTAAAAAGTAAAACCATTTTCCACCGGCTATCCCTGTTCCTTTATTGAGTGCATCGTATATGCCTCTATCCGGTTCAGTTATCCAGGTAAGGTTGTCGAGGTGCAATGACCGTAAAAAAGGAATGGTATTGTCGGTACTGCCGCCATCCACAATAATGATTTCAAGGTTTTTGAATGGCTGGGAAAGAATGGAATGAAGGCAATCTTTCAGGTGCTGATCGGCATTATAAGTGGCGATGATGATGCTGATCGTTTTTTTATCCTCCTTTTGCCGTTTATCATCCATATCAGGAGTAAATTTATATAAAGTTAAAAGCCGATGACGTATAATGTTCAATCCCCTGTTTTATTTCTGAATTTTAACCGTCCGGATTTAACATTAAAGATCTTTAACGCTATCCGGGAAGTAAAACCTCCGCGTTTGTATATAGCCATAGACGGACCCAGACCCGGTAACGAGAACGATGTTATACTATGCAAAGACGTGGAGCAGGCAGTAAGCGGTGTGGACTGGCCCTGTTCGGTATATAAACGGGTGAACGCGAAAAACCTGGGTTGCAAAAGAGCCGTATCTTCTGCTATCTCCTGGTTTTTTGAGCAGGAAGAAGAAGGTATTATCCTGGAAGACGACTGTTTGCCGGGAAGCAGTTTTTTTTATTTCTGCGATAGCATGCTTCAGACATACCGCTTCGATACGAGGATAGGCCTTATAACGGGAACCAATTTACAGGATGGTATAAGGCGCGGCACGGCATCTTATTATTTTTCACAGTACAGTAATATATGGGGCTGGGCTTCCTGGAGGAGAATGTGGAATAGGTACGATCCGGAACTGGAAAGATATGATGAACAAGAAGCAGGGCATCAGCTCAGGAATATATTCAGTGACCCCTTATTAGTGGAAGAATGGCTGACGATATTCCGGCAAATGAAAGCCGGGCAGATAGACACCTGGGATTACCAGCTAACTTTTATCAATTTTTTTGAAAACCGCTTCTGCGTTACGCCGAACATTAACCTGATCAGCAACCTTGGCTTTCGTAAAGATGCCACTCATTATAACACATTTACTCATAATGCCGGGTTGCCCATCGGCGAATTAAACAATATAACGGCACCGCACCATTTTTTGCCGGATAAGGAAGCGGATTATTATCTTCTCGCCAGGGAGTTTCACCTGGGGGAGAAATGGCGCAAACATGAAAAGGATAAGCTGTTGAGAAGGCGTATCAAAAATTGGGTTAAAGGCATCTTTAAGGATTCCTGATATACGCAGACAGTTTTTTGATGGTGCGTGGAATTTTTATATAGCGGAACCGGCCCATCAGACCGAGTACAGATTTGCACTTTTTTTTAAAACGCTCGCTCTGATCAAAGCGGGAAAAGAAAGCATGATAGACGGCATTATTATAGGTAGTGCCGGGGCCGAAAACAGGGTGCTGCGGATGATGGAGGTACCATTTTTCCTCCTCGATATGTGTCGGCCACCAGTAATTGATGCGACCTTTATTCTTAAGGATTTGCACACTCAGGTTTTGGCCGGCATCCATGTCGCCGGTCAGCTCCATGTCCGGATAGCCAAGTTTCTTTAGGTAGCGGGTGGAAATGCCGAAAAAAAAGGGCGAAACATACAGGTTCTTTCCTTCCTGGAGGTGATTGGCCGTTTGTGCCGCGCCTGCGATGGCATCGGGCTCACGCAGATCGTTCAGCAGGTGCTCCAGCCAGTCTTTATGAACGGGTATGCAATCGATGTCGAAGAACACAAGGTAGTCCGTATCGGTTACTGTGCGGGTAATATGATTGAGAAAATCGCCGTGACTAAACGTATCGTTCACTATATGCTCTACCCGCTGTCCGAACTTTCTGAATACGGCCTGCTGGTACTCCGGCACTACCGGGTTTACCTGCTTATTGTAAAATGAAAATATTCTGTAACGGGATTTTTGCATTTAAGGAGATATTACCGGCTGATAAAAGATACCGGATAAAAGTAATGGTTTTTAACAGGTTCTTCAACATTATGACCCGTTCATAAAAGCCCTGATAGCATCCCGATTGTGTGATCTGCTAAAACGGAAGGGGTTGATATAATCCAGCAGCAGTTTTTCATCCTCGGAATTCCTGGTGGAAAGACCGGCCGTTGCCAGCAGCATCCTGAACGGCGTCAGGATCAGAAGGCGTAACTTACTCTTACCGATTAGTCTTTTTTTTGCCTTAATCGCACGGTCATATTCATTAAGTATTAATCCGGCTTCTTCTATTCCTTTCATCAGGCGTTCGCGGTAACCGATGGTCAGGCGTTCCTTCGGTATAAAGTGGTACAGTAATAATCTTTCATCATAATAAAGGGTATATCCCCGCAGGATCAACCGCTTGCAATACTCGAAGTCATCGCCCGTACTGAGCTTCTCACCATTCCTTCCACTCAGTAAAGAGGGATACCTGTCATCAAACATACGCAGAAAAAGGTCTTTGCGCGTTACCATGCCGGCTCCCAGGATAAATGCTTTATAGCTTATATCTCCTGACTGCGGCGCCGGCACGCCGGTGGCATATTTGTCCATATATTCTTCAAACCATTCGGGGTAGGCGGGGGCGTCCGTCATAGGTAGATTTTTTCCTCCTGCGGCACCTATCCCGCTGTCTTTCGCCATTACCCCGTATGCAAGGGATACATAATTTTTATCCAGCAGGTTATCGTCATCACAGAATATCAGGCAACCGAACCGTGCCTCCTTCGCTCCTGTTTTACGTGCATGCATCTGGCCCGGGGTATTTTCGGTAACGATCCGGAGTCGTCCCGATCCCGGTTGCCATTGCTCCCAAATGCTGCGGGCGCATTCCACCGTGTCGTCGGTAGAGGCGTTGTTCACTACCAGTATTTCCCAGGCGATGGTTTCCGGAACCGACTGGCCGGCCAGGTGTTTGAGTGTAAGGGGTAGCCGCAAAGCACTATTATAGCAGCATATTACGACCGATACGCCGGGCAGGGCAGCAGGCGGTGAGGCGGTATTTGCTATCATCGATTATCCGGCTTTAAGTTTTTTTATAATCCTGTTTACTACAGAAGGTAATGGTGTACCCGTTGCCTTGTAAATACCTGCATGAAAAGCGATAAAGCCGATCAGTTTAAACAACGCATCGGTATCCGTCGATAACTGTAATTGCAGGAATCGCTTTAGTACTTTTCGCGCGAAGCGGACTTTACCAAGCTGCATGTTTTTTACTTTTTGCTCCTGCTCGGGGAATACCTCCAGCAGGCAGCCCTGGTAGTCCAGTGCCGTATAATATTCCAGTCGTTTCAGGTAGTCTATATTCGCCCTGCTGCCAGGTATCATATGTTGCAGGCAAAGGGAAGGCGACATGCCTGCTGCATATCCTTCCCGGATGCAATGCAGTACCATTTGCGTATCTTCCCCGCCGCTTAGTTGCTGGCCCGTTCTTCCGGGCATGGTGTACTTTCCCTTTTTCGCCAGCTCCGCGTATTCCTTCAGCAGCGAGGCCTTTGTGCACAAGCCTGTTCCGAAAGGATAGAAGGACTGCCATTCCCTTACATTGGCATACGTGGTATGCAACGCATGTTTTTCCTGAAACGCCCGCCTGGCGTGTTGCTCGATGGCGGGATCTATGCCGTCTATAAAATCTACCCGCACATGGCCAGGTCCCCAGGCCGCCACCAGCGGGTATGTTTTATTTAATTTTTTAAGTTCCTGCAGGTAGTTGCCCGCGGGTTCGTTGTCGTAATCTATATACACGATATACTCCCCTGCAGACTGCAGGATAGCAGCTATTCTTGCAAAGCCTACTCCCTGTTTTGGTTCATCGATTATGTGTAAATTTCCTATACTATTCAGCTGCTCTCGTACGCAGGAGATTTCCCGCACGGGGATTGCACTGTTATTGTCCACCAGTATCACTTCGTAACATATCTGCGTAGCTTCCAGGCGGCCGATGGCGGTAAGACATCTTTCTAGTAAACGTTCATCAGGATTATAAGTGCATATTACCAGCGAGTAATCTATAGGCATAATTTCCTGTTATCTGTAAAGTATAAGATATACAAATAATGCAATATAAAGGATCATTTTTGTGATTTTATACCTGTTCAGCCGTATGAAATGATCCTTTTTCAGGCTGCCATTGTCGTTGAACCGTTTGAACATTTCCCGCACCATCCCTTCCCTGATATTGGTGACCGTAATGCCGGCATCATAAAACAGTTTTAATAAAACCACGTAAGCAAGCACCCGCCCACTCACCCTGTTATCGTTCCGGAGCGAATGGATATAGCTGGCCGCTATTTCTATAAAAAGGGCGCACAGGGCAAAGATGGCCAGCTGCTTTGCAGAGGGCAGATGCAATACCATAACGGGAAGCAAAAGCAGCACAGACGCCAGGAATATTTCGGGGGTATTGGGGAAATCGTACCGGGTGTATTCCGGGTTAAGTTTTATCAGCCATGCCGTACCCTGGCCATACCTGAATGACCGCAACAGGTTAAGTCTGCCCCCGTTCCACCAGGGATGCCATACCTCCGCGTCCTTAACCGTTTTGTAATCCTTATAATTATTGGCCTTACGTACTTTCAAAAAGAAGTCGATATCTTCTCCGCCCCCTGCTTTTGGATACAGGAGCGAGAAGCGGATATTGCCGGTTGCTTTGCGGCTGATCATCATGTTTGCAGTAGCGCCCCAGGCGAAATGATGCTTACGGGCGGCGACACCGAATATATTGATAGCCCCGCTGGCAACTACCGCCCGCGTAAAATCGGACGATGGCGGCGGCAGGGTAACAAGCCCGATAAAACCGATCTCCTCCGGGTAAAGATCGAACGCGCGCTTATAACTATGCAGCAATCCGGGGGATACGCTTACATCATCGTCCAGGAATAGTATCCAGTCGCCAGAACAGATATCGATACCTGTATTGCGGGTATAAGAAGTACCCATGTTTTGTGGGTTGATGATGAGCGTTACCATGCCCTTGTCCGCCATCAGCTGTATGGCTTTATCAGGTATTATCCCCGGATTGTCTATTACCAGGTAAAACCGGGCGGTGCAACCCGCAGGCACGTCCAGTTGAAGTATGGGTAATACATATTCCGGTTGTGCGCGGAAAGAAGGTATGATGATATCTATATGCATAGCCTCTATAAATATTTTCCGATCACCGGTAGCCGCTGAAATTCTTTTCTTTCTATTTTAAGTATAAAAAGCGAGTAGAGTGCAATTAATACAAAGCCCGCTATGATGCTCGCCAGGTCGCTGTGTACCAGCCAGAAAAAGCCTTCGTGAATAAAGTAAAGTAAAACCACGATACCGATATAGGCCAGCAATTTTTTAGTAGCATAGGGTATGGGATATACTTTTTGCCCCCAGGTATAACTGATCACCATCATGGTGCCATAACACAGAAGGGTGGCCCAGGCGCAGGCCATATAACTGAATGCGGGTATAAACAGCCAGTTGATGGTAATGGTTATTAACGTGCCTGCCAGGGTGATCCAGACACCTGCCACTATCCGGCTGGTGATCTTATACCATACGCTTAAACTATAATAAATACCCAGGCACATATTGGCCAGCAGCAGTATAGGTACTACGCGCAGGCCATCCCAGTATTTATCGTCTATAAAATATTTCCATACAGGTAACAGCAGGCTTACCATCAGGAACATCAGGCAGATGGTGATCACGAAGAATTTCATAACGCGTGCGTAAACCCGCTGGGGGTCCTGTCCCTGTGCCTGTTTAAAAAAGAAAGGCTCCGCACCCATGCGGAATGCCTGCACGAAGAGCGTGATCAGGATGGCGAGTTTGGCACATGCGTTGAAGATACCGCGCTGCTGGTCCGCATAACCGTTTACGTCAGGCAGCCACCATCCCAGCATCAGCCGGTTGAAGGTTTCGTTGACGGTACCCCCGAGCCCGGCCACCAGCATGGGCAGCGCATATATCATCATTCGTTTCCAGATTACGAAATCGAACGACCATTTTTTGGGAAACAGCCATTTGCCCAGCAGCAGTAAGGAGAATGCCGACTGTACCACATTGGCTATCAGCACATAGGTAATGGGGTTTCTGCCAGGCTTGTATATAAGCCGTAAAAAACTGTCGGGATGCTGCTGCAGGTAGGTTTTGCAATAACTGATAAGGAATACCGTGATGGCAACGTTCACCAATATGCTCATAATGCGTACAAACGCGAAATACATAGGCCTGCCATCGTTTCTTAAACGCGCGAGGGGTATTACGCAGAGCGCATCCATGGCTATTATCACGATGCTCAGTTGTATGAGCAAAGGGAAATCTTCCAGCGACGCTGCCCGTGACAGGAAATCCTGGTTGATCCACAAAAGTGCCGAAAGCAGCACAGTGGTGATCAGCAGGGAGATAGTAGTGGTATTGTTGACGGCATCGGTATCTTCCTTCTTTTGTATAAACCGAAAATACGCGGTTTCCATGCCGTAAGCCAGTAGCACGTTCATTATCGGCACGATGGAATAGATTGCACCCATTCGTCCATAATCGGCCGTGGATATCAGGTTAGAATAAGTGAGGTAAGGTGTAAGCAGGTAATTGATAGATTTTGCAGCAATGGTGCTTACCCCATACCAGATCGTTTGTCCTGCCAGTTTTTTTACGCTCAAGAATAATTCTTTCGGCAAATGTAAGCCAGAACGCAGATTTTGTAACTTTACCTTATTAAATTACCAGTATGAAGAAAATATTACTACTTATTCTATCTTCCGTCATCAGCTGTTTAGCCCCCGCACAGTCCCGCGAAACGACACTCGAATATCAGAAAACACAACAACCCGCAGCCGTTATCGAACTGCCTTACACCGAGGAAGTGGTGCAGGGAGCTATCAAAAGCCAGTTCGATAAACAGGGAGCCAAAATAACTTCTTCCAAAGGCCTTATGATCGTAAAGAACGCCAGCGTAAACGTCGGCAAAGAAAAACAGATACTGGATCTTTATTTTAAGATCGACCGTAAAAGCAGGCAGGATAAAGAAGTTACGGTAATACACCTGGCGGCGGGTCACGCCGGTGAAAACATCGCTGCACGTTTGCCGGACGACAAATTCGGCCTTGCCGAATCGCAGGCTTACCTGAACGCCATCGGCCCCGATATTGAAAATCATAGTGTAGGATTACGGGTGACGGAGCAGGAAGATGTGATTAAGAAAGCCGACAAAAAATACGCTTCGCTGAAAGCTGATAGTATCGATTACCAGAAAAGAAAAATAGCCCTTGAACAAAAAATCGCGGACAACAGCCAGTCGCAAAAAAACCAGCGCGCAGAAATGGAGCGGCAGCAGGAAGTGCTGGAAGCGTTGAAGGCGCGCAGGAAACCCTGATACTATTGCGGCTGCGCAAACCGTTTATTACTGATAAAACTTGAATCGGTAAGGGTATTCAAAAACAATTTAAGGTTCGAACGCTCCCCGGCAGTCAAAGCAATGCCGTTCTTCAGCAATGGATCCAGCGTATTGCTTTGCTGTATGCCTGTGGCATAATGATTAAGAACATTATCGATCGTGTAAAACCTTCCATCGTGCGTATAGGGGAAAGTAAGTACTACATTTCGCAGACTGGGGACCCGGAATTTGAGCGAATCCTGCGGGCTACCGGTAATATGCATACGGCCCAGGTCTTTCAGAAAGGGGTTGGCCGCAAGGCCATTATTGCGGTAGCTGAGATCGGTAAATAAAGGTTCCTGGTGACAGGTGGCGCAACGGGACTGGAACACGGCATATCCTGCCTGTTCGCCGGCAGTAAACGATGCCTCCCTGCGTTTTACCTTATCATATTTTGCATTGGCAGATACCATCGACCCCATGAATTGGGTAATGGCCTTCAGCATTTTCTGCGAATTGATCTCTTCGCTGCCGAAAGCAGCTTTAAACAGCGGCGGGTAGCGGCTGTCTCTTTTTAGTTTACTAAGTACGTTATTAATGTCTTCCCCCATTTCATTGGTTGCCGTTATGGGAGCCAGGGCCTGCACTTCTATATGGTTGATGGCACCGTCCATATGCAACTCTTTGAGCCAAACCAGGTTGAAAAGCCCGGGGGCGTTGCGCGTGGTGAACTGGTTATTGAAACCATGACTGAAATCGTGATCGAACGTACTGAACGCCGCAAACTGCTGGTGGCAGGAAGCACAGGGGAAATTACCGTCGATGGACAACTGCCCGTCATAAAACAATGCTCTCCCCAACTGGAACCCTTCTTCGGTGAGGGGGTTGCCTTCAAAATTATACTGCGGCTGCGGGAAGCCCGGGGGTACCGTAAAAGCGAGGGGCGTAGTGCCGCTTCCGCCGTCTTCTTTACGGCAGCCGTTCATTAAAACCGCACCCGTAATGGCAATGCATATGACTGATATAAAAAATAAAATTCTCATTTATCAGGTTAAATTTACCACTTAATCTCACATCAAACCATAAATCAGCAAAGATATGACGATCGAAGCCGCACAACAACGGGTGGATGAATGGATACGGACCACAGGTGTCGCTTATTTCGGGGAACTGACCAACCTGGGCATCCTGATGGAGGAAGTGGGCGAACTTTCCCGGCTTATGGTCAGAAAATACGGGCAGCAATCCTTTAAAGAATCGGACAAAGGCCGGGAAATGGCCGATGAAATGGCAGACGTGCTCTGGGTGCTTCTCTGCCTCGCCAACCAGACCGGGGTGAACCTGACCGAAGCGCTGGAGCATAATTTCGCAAAAAAGAATGACCGGGACATGGAAAGGCATTCTAATAATCCGAAATTGGGTTGATGGGGTTTCCGCATTTATTCTTTCCTTGTCCAGGATTTCTATATCAGGCATTTTGCAATAAAACACGACAATAATGTTGCCACGTGATGGCAAAAAACACGCTAGTTTTAAAAGAAAAAGTGTAACTTGAAATTTCTACGAAAAGATGAATTTGTTCGTCTAAAGTGCCCTTCGAACGACAGACGAAGGAGAGGCGAAGGAGAGACGAAGGGAAAAATGGAGAAAAAAAACAGTGACTTGTAGAGGTAGGATAACACAGATCCAGTCAACCCACTGGTTACTATCAAAATATAAGACGAAATTGTGCTTAGCTTATCCGGTCACTCTCCCACCTTCCGGTATTTATTCAATGGATTCTTTTTGTTATGATGAACCGCAGTTACGACTACCAGTTTACGCGCAGGTTCGATGAAATAAATAAGCATAAACGGGTACTTTTTTAATCCAAGCTCGTAATAGTGTTTATACGTATTGCGCCACATCGTGGGCTCTTTGCAGATCATGATAAGTGCAGCTTCCACTTCTGCCACAAATCCGGTGGCCGCTTGTCTGCTCCGTTCCAAATACCATTGGAGTGCAGATTCGAAGTCGTCTTGTGCCATTTCATGCAATACATAACTGTACGTCATTTTGAACGACCAGCCTTTAATAATTTTTGAATTCTTTTTTTGCTTTCAGCAGAAGTCACCATTGTGGCGCTGCCATTTTTATAGCTGGCATGGCGGGCATCCAGCTCTTTCTTAAATGCAGGGGTATATTCCAAGGCAGATTCTTTAATGTCGTCTTCCATCATTGTAAAAAACGCTTTTACTTTCTTATCGTCTGCCACTTCAAGGTAGCTATGTAGTTGTTGCCTGATCGCTGCCGCATTCATAACGGTCTGTTTTGATCAAATTTACACTTTTTTTGTTAAATGAAGACGGCCTAACGTATACGCCTGCTACATTTCGTAACTTAAGGTTTTCACTTTACAATGTGCAAATTCTTAGAAGCTAACAAAACAACACTGTAATTTTTCACAAAACCCTGCAATACATATTACATTATATATACATTTGCAAACATGGCAAACGATACTAACCGGTTTCAGGCAATCATTTCACACTGTAAAGAATACGGTTTTATATTCCCGTCCAGCGAAATCTACGACGGATTGAGTGCCGTATATGATTATGGACAGTACGGGAGCGAACTTAAAAAAAACATTAAAGATCACTGGTGGAAGAGTATGACGCAGCTACATGAGAATATCGTGGGCATAGATGCGGCTATTTTTATGCATCCTACTACCTGGAAAGCGAGCGGACACGTAGATAATTTCAGCGACCCCATGATTGATAACCGGGACAGTAACAAACGGTACCGGGTAGATCACCTGATAGAAGCATATGCAGATCAGCTCGATAAAGCGGGAAAAAAAGAAGAGGAACAGGCCATTTTAGCGGAAATGGATAAGCTGATAGCGGCAGACGACTTACAGGGATTGAAAAAACTGATCGAGGATAATAAAATAAAATGTGCGGTGAGCGGAACATCCAACTGGACGGATGTACGTCAGTTTAACCTGATGTTTTCGACCCAGGTGGGTAGCGTGGCGGAAGATGCCAGCGAAATTTATCTGCGGCCGGAAACGGCGCAGGGCATATTCGTCAATTACCTGAATGTGCAGAAAACGGGGAGGATGAAGATTCCCTTCGGTATAGCCCAGATAGGCAAGGCATTCCGGAACGAGATCGTCGCGAGGCAATTTATTTTCCGGATGCGGGAGTTTGAACAGATGGAGATGCAGTTTTTTATAAGGCCGGGCACCCAGACGGAATGGTACGAATTCTGGAAAGAAGAACGGATGAAATGGCACCTTGGCCTCGGGATTCCGAAGGAAAAATACCGTTTTCACGATCATGTAAAGCTGGCGCATTATGCAGATGCCGCCTGTGATATCGAGTATGATTTCCCTATCGGCTTTAAGGAAGTGGAGGGAATTCATTCCCGCACGGATTTCGACCTGAGAAGTCACCAGGAGTTCAGCCGGAAGAAAATCCAGTACTTCGACAACGAAATCAACCAGAATTACACGCCGTATGTGATCGAAACGTCCATCGGCCTCGACCGCAGTTTCCTGATGGTTATGAGCGAAGCGTATGTGGAAGAGGACCTGAGTACAGGCGAAAAACAGGATAGCCGGGTGGTTTTAAAATTTCCTGCCCCTCTTGCGCCAATAAAACTGGCGGTTCTGCCGTTAGTAAAAAAGGATGGTCTCCCGGAGATCGCCCGC
The DNA here is from genome assembly GCA_031399065.1 of Chitinophagaceae bacterium. Lineage (GTDB taxonomy): Bacteria > Bacteroidota > Bacteroidia > Chitinophagales > Chitinophagaceae > JADCRZ01. The sequence continues at coordinate 21,621 of JANNOM010000026.1, read as the reverse complement.
GAGCTAATGAATGAGTGCAAACATGATTTCAGGTGTTTTTACGAGGAAAAAGACGCGATTGGAAAAAGATACCGGAGGATGGACGCTATTGGCACACCATTTTGTGTAACTATCGATCATCAGACGAAAGAAGATAACACGGTAACGATCCGCTACAGGGATACCATGCAGCAGGAAAGAATACCACTGGCGAAAGTCAGGGAACTGATCAGACAGGAAATAACGTTTTAGGTTTTTATTTTTAAATCCACATCCGCTGTACACCGGCAAGCATCCGGGGTACTTAATCTGTGTTAAACCAGTATTATTATGCCTACGATTGAGATTCAATTGAACTTGCTGCTGATTCCATTCATCGTAATCGCATCAGCTCTGATTGGCTTCGCGTTAAGAAGTCACCACATTAAGAATTTGAAGATGAAAGTAGTCTCCCTGGAGAATGAAATGCTCCAGAACCATGCTGAGATTCTGACTCTTCAGAAAGAGATGGCAGGAACTAACCGCTTTTCTTCCGAATCAAAAACGCCTGTTGTTAATATTAAGGACAACAGCCTGGTAGAAGAGAAGATCGTGTCTAAAAAACATCGGTAACCAAGTTCTAACCATATAATTCTAAATGAATATCGTTTCTGTGGTACCCGAGTGCCATAAGGCGGTGTTTTGCCTCATCTATCATATTCTTCCAGCCGCACAAATAAAAATAAGCCTGACCAGGCTCCCCGTCAACACCTCTTTTTTCTTTACTGATATCTTCATATACAGCGTGTACATATCCGGTGCGCAGCGTACCATTCTGATCCGCTTCGCGTGAAAACGTAGGTATATAATTGAATCCCGGCAGTTTGTCCTCTAGTTGCTTCAACTCACTACCATACAGAGCGTCACATAGTTTCCGGCACCCAAACACCAGGTAAATGTCCTTATGCGGGATATCGTTGTTTAAAATATGATGAACCATAGAGCGAAAAGGAGCCACACCCGTGCCGGTGCATACTAGGAACAGATCGCGGTCTATCGGTTCCGGCAATAAAAAAACGCCGGCAGGACCGCGGAGTGTAAGGGATGTACCGGGTACCACTTCGTTAAAAAGGTAAGTAGTGCCCAATCCCCCTTCCAGCCAAACGATCACCAGCTCGAAAACATTCGTGCCATCGGGCCAGGAGGCGATGGAGTAACTACGCCACCGCTTATTGGACTTTTCATGAATAGGGAGGTCGAGCGTTACGAATTGTCCGGGTTTATAGCGAAATTCCTCCACGGAGGGCACCTGTATCCAGAACCGTCGGGTGGCTGTGGTTTCCTGTTCTATCCGCAGCACCGTCCCCGTTACCCATGGTAAAAGCATATCATTTATTTATGATGATCATTTTGCGCGTGTAGGTTTTTCCTCCCTGCTGCACCCTTAAAATATAAATGCCCGGAGGCAGGTAACCCGTATGGATATCTTTTAAAAAGCTGCCGGCAAAGGCCGGGTAGCGGGCATTAAACATATTCTGACCAGCTACATTCGCCAGGAATACCGACAGTTCGCCGGACACCGGCAGGTCTACCCGTAGCCGGAATTCGCCATTGTTGGGATTCGGCTCTATGCCCAGTTGTGCCGTTGTTCCATTAGTACAATCGGCGGCATTTACCGCGATGCGGTTACTTGCGCATCCGTATAGCCGGATGCCAATATCATACACCGCCAGGTAAATCCGTTGGTAGAAGTCAGGGTTGCCATCCGCTTTGGCGCTGTTGCCCGTTATCGACAATACATCGGGTATAGAGATAGGATATGGATTTACACTGATGCCGTTATTATAAAAAAGGGTAGCTCCTTCGAGGCATTCGAGTACCAGGAAATAGTTGCCAGGCTCGGGTACGGGAAGGTTGACGGTAAACACCGCGCCTGCATCGCCGGGTTCGTAATTGGCCTGCATCCCCGCGGCGGGTGTGGGGTCGGTGGCAAACACATCGATCGTTGCGGAGGCAACCGGCTGGTAACGGGTATCGTCCACCGCTTTGCCCAGGGTAAACTTAATTTTACCCGCATGACCGGTATATAGCCGCAGGTTCTCAATAGTGAGCGGTACAGAAGTGGTGAACCTGACGAGGTTATTGGTTATATTATCGTACCGGCCGGAGGAGCTCACCGATTTGTCGGCCAGTCCGCCTTTTGCCACCACGTCGTTAATGGCAGCGTAATATTTTTTATCCGGGGTAATAGTGTCCGTGCCGGCATCGTACCCGCTGGCCAGTATGCTGGAGGAGCCGGCACCCTGGTACCAGAAAAGTTGCCCGCCGCCTGCATCAATAGCTTTCAGACTTACATCGTTACCGCAGATACGGGCACTCACACTGGCGGGTGGTGTGCCGGCATTGCTGGTGTTTATGATAACTACCTGCTGATTATTGGAAAAATTCTGATCTCCCGGAAGCGAGCAACTGGTAGTAAGCGTGTATACATTGCCTGGCAAAGTGTTGAAAGAAGACGGATAGGTAAAACCTACTTCTTTCCCGGGACCGATCGTTCCCGGGTATATAGCCGTTAAGGTGGCTACTGTGGTTTCACCGTTTTTTATGACGGTAGATACCGGGATGTTATCCTGTGCAGTGCTTCCAACGTTCCGTATACGGATGGTGACCGGTTGCCGGGCAGCAGCGCAGGCACCGGCTTCCGGCAGAATGATGCCGGGGATAGCCATATCACTGGACGGGGGATTAAAAACAACGATATAATCCTGTACTTCCCCGCTGCCGGTAAGATCGCAGCCGGTAATGCCGGCGGCATCGGCCGTTTCTTTTACTTCCACCCGCAGCCGGGTGGAGAAGCCGGGGGTTACGTTATTGGTCACCAGGAAAGCCCCATTGAAAGAACCGGTGACTGTATTGCTGGCGGCCACGGTTTCTCCTTCATCTGCAAAGTCGCCATCCTGGTTATAGTCCACGAATATCTTTACCATCCTGTTTAATGGGGTGCTGCAATCGCCGAGGGTAACGGTAAACGGAACGGAGAGATTATTTTCCAGCACTACCTGGCTTTTGTAGAAGAAGCGGTAGGGTGCGCACTCGCCGGAAATAATATTGTTAAAACTGCCGAACTGTACCCCGCTGATGCGCGCACCGGTGCCAAGGGTCGGACTGCAATAAGCGTTGCCTCCCGCACCTGAAATGATCAGGGAATACGCCTGGCGATCACGTGCCAGCGCGTTCTTATGGGTCAGTTGCAGCATATATTCCGTACCCGGTACCGCGTTGGGGATTTCTATTTTTTCCACGTTGTCCGCTGTGTTATCGTGCTGCGTGGCAGCGGCCGACGGCACCATGGCATTCAGTTTCCAGGGAAGGTATTCCGTGGCACCCGATCTTACGCGCAGGTCGAGGTCATTAATGAGCTTGGGTGTCCGGTTATTCAGTACTCCGATATTGTCAACAACACCCTGGGGATCTGTCCAGCAGATAGTAACCGTTAAAGGTCCTTTTCCTGAAGCGGTAAGGGGAAGAGAAAAAGAAGCCCCGCTTTCCAGCGTTTGCTCGTATATAAATTGATCCTTGTTATTCGATTGAATAATCTCCGCAGCTTTTTGCATATTCACCACTCCCCATCCAAACTGGTAATCGGGCCCCGGGGCTATGCCTGCTTCCAGCGCAGTATGAATGAGCAAGCCTTTGAGAGTGGCCGCCCGCATAAATGTGTCCGGGTGTAACTGCGAATAATATTCCTGCAGTAAAAAAACGGAACCTGCCACTACAGGGCTCGCCATGGACGTGCCGCTGAGACTTCCGTAGCTGTTGTCTGACCGGGAAGTGGAGGACAGGAGAGTAACCCCATCTGCCACGATATCGGGTTTTATACGGCCGTCGTCCGTTGGCCCCCAGCTACTGAAATCCGCCATTATTGCATCTGCAGCACCCGTGTATGCAGAAGAAAAGGGCTGAATGGCACCCACTGTCAGAATGTTTTTAGAAGTGCCGTAAGTGGCTATTACATCGTATCCATCGTTGCTGCTGATACCCGGAGGCCGGGAGCCCGCATCGCTCATTACGCCACTGGTATTCATCCGAAACCAGGGTTCGCCCGTTGCAGGACCTTTCTGCGTCCGGTTATTACCGGCCGCTTTTACGATCAGGTAATAAGGGGCGTTATAAGCAATCTCGTCCCATTGACGGGCGTCTTCGCTATAATACCCGAATTTATAATCTTCGTTGTCGCCGGCTTTACCAAAAAACTCCCACCGGCTTTCCCCGTCGTTATAATTCCAGCCTGCAACCGAGGTATAGGAGTGATTGCTTACCAGCAGGTTGCTTCCCTCTGTAGCCATTTCGCTCATGTGCGACAAATAATCGTAGGCCACCAGCCGCTGGCAATTATAAGCCATGCCTCTTGCGAGCGAATTGATGCCGGTATTGATCATAATACCCGATACATGCGTGGAGTGATTTTCAGGAGCAGGCGGGTTATCTTTCTGTATCACCCGGTTTCTCAGCTCCACGTGGGTGAGATTTACCTTTCCACCGTCCCAGATACCAAGTCTACCCTTCATGCCTGCTGCGCCGCCGCTCAGGCTAAGGCCCAGGGAGCCGCCTGACCACAGCTGGCTGGTGCCTGCGGAACTGGCTGCAGACAGCGTGTTATCGGTAGACACATATACCGGATACCCAAACCCGTCTATGCCTGCCAGCGTGGCGATACCGGTACGGGTTTTTATCATCATCTTCCATCCTTTCTCCCGGGAGAACGACAATAATGATTTCATTTCAGATTTTTCTTTGGAGGCATATAACCGGGAAGAAGCATGTAGAGCCGACCTGTCCGTCCGCGTTTGGGAAAAAGCGGGTGCTGCTATGCAGCAGATGACAGTAATCAAAGGCAGAGGGCTTTTATTCAGCATGCATTTAATTGGAATCTAAATGTACTGATTTATATTGTTCTTTCGTAAGCAATAATCCCGGAATAATTATTGACCAGTTAACAATATGATAACCCCAAAATACAACAAATGAAAGAAATGCCCGTAACCGTCAGGCGATCCATTGAACTCATCGGACTTTATGTACTGGGCACCCTTCTTTACATGGGAAGTGGTATTTTAACCCCTTTACTGCTCGCGTTCTTCATCAGTCTTGTACTGTTGCCGCTGCTCGGGTTTTTCAAACGAAAAAAAATACCGGAAGTACTCGGAATTGCACTTTGCATACTGTTATTATTTATCGTAATCGGGCTTATCGTCTGGTTTTTTTCCATGCAGATAGCCAATCTTGTGTCAGATTTTCCCCAGCTTGAAAAAAATGTCACCAGCCATTTAAATAATATCAGCGACTGGATAAATAAAAAAACCCATTTTTCCAGCGACCGGCAACTGGCACTTATCAAAGAACAAAGCAATAAGCTGCTCAACTATGCCGGTGGTATGCTGAGCGGGGCGACAGCTTCTATTTCTTCCATTTTTGTGCTGGTGGGTCTTATTCCCATTTACATCTTCCTGATCCTTTTTTACAAAAACCTTCTTCTGAAATTCATGTTCATGTGGTTTCCGCATCATAACCACGAAAAGCTGGAAGATGCCATGAAGGAGACACAAACCATTATCAAGAGTTACCTGGTGGGCCTGCTGATACAGATTACGTATGTAACGGTATTGCTGGGCGGGCTGCTGATGATTTTCGGTATCAAACACGCATTGCTGATAGGGGCTATATTCGCCATTCTCAACCTGATTCCCTATATCGGTGCCCTGATCGGCAATATCATCGGCGTGCTGCTTACGCTCACTTCTTCCAATGAGATATGGCCCATCTTTACCGTACTGATCGTAATAGCCGCTGTTCAGTTTCTCGACAACAATATACTAATGCCGCGCATCGTCGGTTCCAAAGTAAAGATCAATGCGCTGGCGACCATCATAGGTGTTATATTGGCCGGGGCCATTGCAGGCGTATCCGGTATGTTCCTTTCACTGCCCATCATTGCCGTACTGAAAATTGTATTCGACCGCTCGGATAACTTTAAACAGTGGGGAGTGTTGCTGGGGGATGAAAGGCCTGCGCGGAGCCCTATGACGTTCCCGGTATTCAGGAAAAATATATCGAAAAAGTAACGGGCCTGCCTTTGATAATACAGCATTATTAATGCTCATTCGTTTATCTTTGCCATCCCAATGAATAAAGAGGAGTTATCAGGTTCATTTATTCGCTCCCCCCGCCTTTCTGAACTGGCGGATAGGCTTGCTGTGTCGGCAGATGAAAAAATATACCTGGGCGGTTTGCAGGGAAGTGCTTCACAGTTTATTATCGCCGCTATTTTTGAGCATCCTTTATGTGCCAGACTCAATCACCTGGTGGTGCTGAACGACGCGGAAGAAGCGGCCTATTTCCATAATACGCTGGAGAATATCACCAATGCGCTGGATATATTTTATTTTCCTTCTTCATTCAAGAATAAAAAGAATTTTAGGCTGCTGAACAGCAGTCATGTAATGCTTCGTACGGAAACCCTTACGCGCTTAAGTGCAGGGGGCAATAAAAAAATAGTGATCACTTACCCCGAAGCATTGTTCGAAAAAGTGGTGCTTCCCAAAACACTTTCGGGAAATATTATTTATATAAAAGCTGGCGATACCATCGATGTAAACGGCATGATGGAAAAGTTCGTGAACTATGGGTTCGAGCGGACCGACTTTGTATATGAGCCCGGACAGTTCGCGTTACGTGGGGGCATACTGGATATCTATTCCTTCGGTAATGAAAAACCCTACCGGATAGAGCTGTTCGGCAACGATGTAGACTCCATCCGCATCTTCGATCCGGAGACGCAACTGAGCGAACGCAAACTACTTCAACTCTCCATTATACCCAATATCGAAACGCAGTTTGAAAGTGCCGATAAAGTAACGCTCCCCGAATTTATGCCGGATAATACCGTTACCTGGATACAGGACTGGGAAGTAGTGAAAGAAAAAATTAAAGTACAGGAAGAAGACCTGTTTCTTTACACGGAACTGCTGGCGCAGCCGCCGGAAACCGCTTCTTCCAGAACAAAGCGCCCATTGGAAGAGGAAGAGGGGTTGAATGAAAAAACAGTGATCAACCCGAACGACTTTGCCGGGGCAGAAGATATAGAGCTGCTGATAACGGGTAAAACGGTGGTGGAGTTCGGCTACAGCACTTTCTTCAAAGGTCACGAGATAACATTCAACACCAGGGCGCAGCCTTCATTTAACCGGCAGTTTAACCTGCTCATAAAAGACCTCAAAAACTGGGAGTCGCAGAAGTACGCCATCTACCTGTTTGCTGATAACCCCAAACAACTGGAGCGGCTTTACAGCATCTTTAAAGACCTGAACGAAGAAATATCGTTTACCCCTGTACCCGTTTCCATTCACGAAGGGTTTATAGACAATGACCTGAAAGTGGTATGTTATACCGATCACCAGATATTTCAGCGCTATCACAAGTATAAAGTAAAGCAGGCGTATAACAAAAACAAGGCTATTACCCTGCGCACTTTGCGGGAGCTGCAGCCGGGCGACTATGTAACCCATATAGATCATGGTCTTGGCATATACAGCGGGCTTCAGAAGATAGAAGCCAATGGCAGGATACAGGAGGCCGTGCGGATATTTTACAAAGACAATGATATACTGTATGTAAATATCAATTCGCTTCATAAAATATCCAAGTATACAGGCAAAGAAGGTACTGTGCCTAAGATAAATAAGATAGGCAGCGATACCTGGCAGAAGCTGAAGGAAAAAACAAAAACCAAAGTAAAAGAGATCGCTTTCGACCTGATAAAGCTTTATGCCAAGCGTAAGGCCCAAACCGGGTTTACTCATTCGCCTGATAACTATATGCAGACCGAACTGGAAGCATCTTTCATATACGAGGATACGCCCGACCAGAGCAAGGCTTCGGCCGATGTGAAGAAAGATATGGAATCGCCCTCGCCGATGGACCGGCTCGTATGCGGGGATGTTGGCTTCGGTAAAACGGAAGTGGCCATAAGAGCTGCTTTCAAGAGCTGTTGCGACAGCAAACAGGCTGCTGTGCTGGTACCCACCACTATCCTGGCTTTCCAGCATTACAAAACATTCAGCGACCGCCTGAAAGACTTCCCGGTGAAAGTGGATTTTATCAACCGGTTTAAATCTTCCAAAGAAAAAAAAGAAACCCTGCAACGGCTCGAAGAAGGAAAGGTAGACATTATTATAGGTACGCATTCCCTGCTGGGCAAAGAGGTGAAGTTCAAAAACCTGGGCATCATGATCATCGATGAAGAGCAGAAGTTCGGGGTTGCCGCCAAAGAAAAACTGAAGACACTGCGTACCAATGTGGATTGTCTTACACTTACAGCCACACCCATCCCGAGAACCCTGCAATTCAGCCTGATGGGCGCAAGGGATCTAAGCATCATCAATACGCCGCCGCCCAACAGGCAGCCTATACAAACGGAAGTGCAGGTGTTTAACCACGACGCCATAAGAGATGCCATCTATTATGAAACGGAACGGGGCGGCCAGGTGTTCTTTATACATAACCGGGTGCATGGGCTGGGAGAGATGGCGGCATTGATCCGGGGGCTTTGTCCGGACCTGAGCATCGGTTTCGCGCATGGTCAGCTCGAAGGTCATGAACTGGAAGAGCGTATCCTGGATTTTATTGATAAAAAATACGATGTATTGGTATGTACCAATATCGTGGAGAGCGGCGTGGATATTCCCAACGTGAATACGATCATGATCAACAATGCCCACCAGTTCGGGCTGAGCGATCTGCACCAGCTAAGAGGCAGGGTAGGCCGCAGTAACCGCAAAGCTTTTTGCTACCTGCTGTCGCCCCCGGTAAGCACGCTGCCTTCGGATGCGCGTAAACGATTGCAGACGCTGGAGCAGCACAGCGAGCTGGGCAGCGGGTTCCAGATAGCCATGCGCGACCTGGATATACGCGGGGCAGGCAATATGCTGGGCGGGGAGCAAAGCGGCTTTATGGCGGATATCGGTTTTGAAACCTACCAGAAGATACTCGACGAAGCCATCCGGGAACTGAAGCGCACAGAGTTCAGGGAGCTTTTTAAAGAGGAGATCGAATTGCACGAGGACTATGTACAGGATTGCACCATCGATACCGACCTGGAAATACTGATACCCGACCTGTATGTAGAAAGCATTACGGAAAGACTATCGTTATACACAAGGCTCGATAACTGCGATACCGAAGAGGAGCTGCTGCATTTTCACGAAGAAATGATCGACCGATTCGGTCCGATGCCCGCGCAGGTAGAAGATCTTTTTATAACGGTGCGCTGCCGCAAACTGGCCGTTCACCTGGGTTTCGAGAAGATGACCCTGAAAGATGATACCCTTCGTTGTTACTTCGTAAATAAACCTGATTCCCCTTATTTCGAGTCGCCTGTGTTTCGTGCCATACTTACTTTTTTACAAACGCAGACTAATAAGGGCAAATTAAAACAGACAGGCAAAAGTTTCCTGCTGGTGGTACAGGATATAAAATCGATGGAAGACCTGCATCGTTTTCTGCTGCGCGTAACGGCGGCGTTACCGGCAGTGGGTAAGGAGCTATCGGCACCTGTTTAAATAAAAGGCTTATCTAAAGATCGAATGTAATGCCTTCTCTCGAACGAAGGTCTTTTTGCATGATATAATGCGGGATGGTAATTTCTATAAATTCATCACCCACGCTCTGGTAACCCAGTTTTTCATAGAAGCCCAGGGCGGATGCACGGGCGTGCATGATCATTCGTTTAAAGCCCCTGTCGCGTGCTATATTCTCCGCGAAGATCATAATGGCCCTTCCCACTCCTTTACCTCTTAATGTATTCAGAACGGCCATCTGGCGAAGCCGGCATTCTTCTTCGTTTTCCTTTACCACCATACAGCAGCCCAGCATCGTATCGTCTTCAAAAGCACCTATCAATATTTCGTTTTTCTCCTTCAGCAGCTCTTCTTCCATCAAAACCATACCCAGCGGCTTGCGTAAAATCTCGTTACGCAGTTTCACCATTTGCCGGTATTCAGCACTTCCGTGGTCGATAATCTTTAATGCCATAAATCGAATTTACAATTATTTCCCATAAACCAAACTAAATTACCACGACCGGGCCGCTTCTGGCGTGGCTTTGGGCACTTTGGTAAAGTAGTTTAAAATAAAAACTGCTAACTGATTGCTTTTAAGTCAAAAATTATATTTTTGCAGCCGTAACTAAACTTTACTAAAATGTCAGACATCGCTACAAGAGTAAAAAAGATCATTGTTGACAAATTAGGTGTAGATGAAGCAGAGGTAACCACGGAAGCTTCGTTTACCAATGATCTGGGCGCCGATTCATTAGACACTGTAGAGCTGATCATGGAATTTGAAAAAGAGTTCAATATTTCTATTCCGGATGAGCAGGCTGAAACCATCACTACCGTTGGTCAGGCTATCGCTTACTTAGAAGAGCATGCTAAGTAATCTGTAGCTTCTTTTATATAGGCAATATCTTGCAATCCGCCTTCTGAGCGTTCTGCCCTGAAGGCGGATTTATTAATTTATTAAAACCTGCACAGCCATATGCAATTTAAAAGAGTTGTAGTAACAGGTATAGGCGCGCTTACTCCTTTAGGTCTTAATCTGCAGGACTCCTGGGAAGGACTGAAGAGCGGTGTGTCCGGGGCTGACCTTATCACCCTTTTTGATGCTTCCAAATTCAAGACCCGGTTCGGCTGTGAACTGAAAGGGTTTGATGCCACTGATTATTTAGACAGGAAAGAAGCCCGTAAACTGGACCGGTTCGCTCAAACGGCCGTTGTAGCCAGCGACCAGGCGGTGCTCGACGCGGGGATCAATAAAGACAATGTAAATGTAGACAGGGTGGGGGTGATCTTCGGCAGCGGTATCGGGGGCCTGATCACGTTCCAGGAAGAAGTGATCAATTTCGCCAAAGGCGATGGTACGCCAAGGTTCAATCCTTTCTTTATTCCTAAAATGATTCTCGATATAGCTTCCGGTCATATATCTATACGTCACGGTTTTCGCGGACCTAACTTTGCAGTGGTAAGTGCCTGCGCTTCTTCCACCAATGCCATTATAGATGCAGTGGATAATATCCGGATGGGAAAAGCGGATATCGTGCTTTCCGGTGGCAGCGAAAGCGTGATTAGCGAAGCAGGTGTCGGCGGATTTAACGCCATGAAAGCACTCAGCGAACGTAACGATGATCCTAAAACGGCCAGCAGACCTTACGACAGGGATCGCGACGGCTTCGTAATGGGCGAAGGTGCCGGCGTACTGGTGCTGGAAGAACTGGAACACGCACTCGCAAGAGGTGCCAAAATATACTGCGAAATAGCGGGCGGCGGCGCCAGTGCGGATGCCCATCATATTACCGCCCCCCACCCGGAAGGACTGGGAGCCAAGAACGTGATGTTGGCGGCCCTTAAAGATGCGGGTATGACTCCCGGAGATATCGACTACATCAATACACATGGTACATCCACCCCGCTGGGCGATGGTGCCGAACTGAAAGCCATAACGGATGTATTTGGCGAACACGCTTATAACCTTAATATCAGCTCCACAAAATCCATGACAGGCCATTGCCTGGGTGCGGCCGGCGCCATCGAGGCTATCGCCTGCATCATGAGCGTTATAGAAGACGTGATACCACCCACCATCAATCATTTTGACGACGATCCCGAACTGGATTCCCGGCTTAATTTTACGTTTAACAAACTGCAGAAAAGAACTGTTCGTGCGGCTTTAAGTAATACCTTTGGTTTCGGCGGGCATAACGCTGCCGTGATCGTGAAGAAGTACGTTAAATAAAAAGCTCTTTACGGGCTATATGTAATGGGATTGTTAGACAATTTATTCAGGGATTCTGCAAGTGTTCCTTCCTATAAGAAACAGCTTAAGAACGTACTCGGGTTTAGTCCGGGAGACGTGCCTTTATACAAAGCGGCCCTTACCCACCGGTCCATCAGGGACCTCGCTTCCGAAAACAATGAGCGACTGGAATACCTGGGAGACGCCATCCTGAGTGGCATTGTAGCCGATTTTCTTTTTAAAAAATATCCATACAAAGAAGAAGGTTTTCTTACCGAGATGCGCAGCAAGATGGTGAACAGAACCACGCTCAACGATATAGCCATCAAGATGGGGTTTAAGAAAATCACCAACTTCAACAAGTTCGACAACTCACTTAAAATGAGCCAGATATTCGGTAACACCCTGGAAGCGGTGGTGGGGGCCGTTTACCTGGATAAAGGGTTCAAAAAAACCAAGATATGGGTGCTGGAACGCATCATTATCCCCCACCTTTTTATGGACGATCTAGAGAATCTTGAGATCAACCATAAGAATAAACTCTATGGCTGGGCCAACAAAAACGGTAAAAACCTCGAATTCGAAACCCTCGATGAACGCATAGAGGGTGGCCGCCGCCTGTTTACAGTAGGTGCTGTGGTAGACAGGGAGCTGCTAGCCCAGGGTAAGGCCTATAACAAAAAAGATGCGAGCCAGATAGCCGCCCGCCTGGCCGTTGAAAAGCTGGGACTTGGAAAAGAAATAGACCTTGAACCATTGTGACCGGATCCTTATTTTACCTCCCGGCAGAAGATGGTATACTGTGAGCCCGCCATGTATAATCTGCTCATTCTATTTATTCGTTTTCTCCGCTTCCATCTCCTGGCAAAGCTCGATCAGCACCCCGCCCGTACTTTTGGGATGAAGAAAACATACCAGTTTATTATCTGCCCCGCGCCTCGGCACCTCATTGATGGCAACGAACCCTTCACCGATCAACCGGTTCATTTCCGCTACTATGTCGGCTACTTCAAAAGCGATGTGATGAATGCCCGCTCCTTTGTTCGCTATATAACGCGCGATGATGCCTTCCGGGCCGGTGCTTTCCAGTAATTCTATCTTGGTATCTCCCTGGTGGAAGAATGCGGTGGTTACCTGCTCGCTCTCCACGCGTTCGGTTTTGTAGCAGGAAGTGTTCAGCAGTTTCTCATACAAAGGAATGGAGGCATCCAGGCTGCTTACGGCAATGCCGATGTGCTCTACTTTAAGCATGGGATCGTTTTAGCTGTAAATCTATTGGATTTGCGGTAAAGCCTTCCCGGTTTTTGAAACATAAGGGTTAATTTTACGTTATAGACAAGGTGAAATAAGCAAAGCATGTTGAAACTTCCTGTATACCTGGATAACAATTCGACCACCGCCTGCGACCCGCGGGTGGTGGAAGCGATGCTTCCCTATTTTACCGAAAACTATGGCAATGCGGCTAGTCGCACCCACCCTTTCGGCTGGATAGCCAGTGAAGCGGTAGAAATAGCGCGGGAACAGGTAGCGGCACTAATTGGTGCCGGTCCGGAAGAAATCGTTTTCACCTCCGGTGCTACCGAGGCGGATAACCTGGCCATAAAAGGAGTATTTGAAATGTACGCATCCAAAGGCAACCATATCATAACGGTGGCAACGGAGCATAAAGCAGTGCTGGATGCCTGCGCGCATATAGAAAAACAGGGAGCCGAAGTGACGTACCTTACGGTAGATAGTCAGGGAAGAATCGACCTGCGGAAGCTGGAATCGGCTATCCGTCCCAATACTATCCTTATTTCGGTGATGTACGCCAACAACGAAACGGGCACTCTGCAGCCGGTAAAAGCCATTAGCGAAATTGCCCGGAAGCACGGGGTACTGTTCTTTTGCGATGCCGTACAGGCTGCAGGTAAAATACCGGTAAACGTTCAGGAGGATGGCATCGATCTGCTGGCACTAACAGCACATAAAATGTACGGTCCTAAGGGAATTGGGGCCTTGTATATACGGAGAAAAGACCCCCGTGTCCGCATTACGGCACAGATAGACGGAGGAGGTCATGAAAAGAACCGGCGCAGCGGCACCCTGAATGTACCGGTTATTGCGGGGTTCGGAAAATCATGCGAACTGGCCCTACAGGAGATAAACGCGGACAGGTTGCGACTCGGTTTATTACGTGACCGTTTGGAAAATGCCCTGCTGAACCTTGGAGATGTATATATTAATGGCAGTCCTGAACACCGGCTTCCGCACGTAACAAATCTCTCTTTCGGGCGCACGGACAGCGCGGGCCTGATGCTGGGGTTTAACAAAAATATAGCGGTGTCTTCTGGTTCTGCCTGCACTTCCGCCTCACTGGAACCGTCTTATGTATTAAAAGCGATGGGGGTGGAAGATGAGCTGGCTTATGCTTCCCTGCGGTTTGCGCTTGGACGATTTACCACCGGGGAAGAGATTGAATATACGATTAGCCAGGTATCCGAAACGGTACTTAAATTAAGGGAAACGCGCTTGCATCCGCCAATTGCCGGTAAAGAAACAGCATTAAAGGTGAGCACATAGAAAAATATATCATTATTAAAGATAAGCATATGATTTACGTAAGCGATAAAGCAAAAGTGAAGGTGGATCAGTTGATAAAAGAAGCGGCCGTTGATGGCGGCGACTATTTCCTGCGGGTTTCCGTGGTGGGTGGCGGCTGTTCGGGACTGAGCTATAAAATGGATTTCGATAAGGAAACCAAACCCTCCGACCAGGTTTTCGAGGACAATGGCATTAAGGTAGTAACTGATCTGAAGAGTTTTCTGTACCTGGTGAACACCACCCTGGAGTTTACCGATGGGTTAAACGGTAAGGGTTTTCATTTCAGCAATCCGAATGCTAGTCGTAGTTGCGCTTGCGGCGAGAGCTTCGCAGTATAAATAGACTGTAATTGTTCAACTTTAACGTCACATTTCCTTTGTTATGGGAATAAAACGAAAATCCCGCTTTACGCGGGATTTTGTATTGCAGTTGGTTTCGGTTACATATTTTTAAAATAGTATAGCCGTAAACCGTTAATTTTTTTCGAAGGAAGGAACCTTTCATAATAAGACAGGTTCTCTTTCAAATGTGCTGCGTAGGTGTTAAAAAAAGTTTAAATTAATTTAGGCTTGGTGGAAAACGCTTAAAGCATTGATAATCAATAGGAACTGAGTGATGCTCCGCGAAAAAGTGTCTTCACTTTAATAGACAGTCATCAAAATAGAGCAACCAGCAAGTCACTTAACAACGGTTTGAAAGATGAAATTCTTTGTCGTAACACCTCGTTCATGCTGTATAGGCAGTTCAAAAGGATTTACTATCACAGCGCACTGATAGCCATTTTGCATCAGGAGTCTTATTTTTGCTGCCCGTGACAGAGAGTATACCCTGCCGCTAGCGTCTTTCACAGGTTCAACGCTTATTTTTATTTTTTCCCCGTTAGCAGATATGCAATAGACTATGATTGCATCATTTGTCTTTCTCCTGAAAATACTGATCGGTACCCGTTGTCGCAAAAACTCTTCATTTACACAAGGGCATTTACCTGATCCTGGTTTGCACTCATATGAAATAGTATATTACAAACAGAATTATTAATAAAAAAGTTAACGCTACTCAAATCAAAATAGTAAAAATGCGTTATATAAATATCAAAAGATTAACCAGAAAGATTTTAATTATTGCTGGTTGTTTTTTTGCAGTTTCAGATAGTACAGCCCAGCAACCTGATTGTGTTACCAGAAAAAAAACCTATGTTAACAATATTTCTGCCAAGCGCCTGCTCACCAATTATCCCGATATAGATAGTATATTGATCAAATTTGAACAAGATAAACCAATCTCATTGCAACTTCTTTTTAACCATCAGCTATCAGGATCCCGTGAACAGGTATCATCACGCGAAGAATCGTACAACCTGGAGTTTGAAGGGGATGTTTATCTGTTTAAAAATAAATATGTAAAAGCAGGCATTCCGGTAATTCCTAAAGCAGAAATTGACCACATGTCAAAGATGCAGCAATGCGGAAGCAATTATTTTTTACGTGCAACCATACACAAAGACTCGATAGTATATAATTTTTCTCAATGCTGTTCTCCAAATAAGAAACAAAATATATTTGTAAAAGAATATAAATATAGTGCCTCGTACAATGGCAGTACAAAACAATTGGAGCAGGAGCTTAGCAAAAAATATGATAAAAAAAGTAGCCGTCCTTTGGGAGATTCCGTTTTGATATTCACTAGCCTAGTTAATAAGGATTTGCTTAATAATTTGCAGAATATTAAACTAGTAACAGGGACAAAATCTCCCTTTTCGGATTTTATACAAAAAGCCCTTGAAGAATCAGGAAAATTCTGGATTCCGATGTTTCAAGGGGGACGTCCCGTAAAAAGTTTTGTCAGAATTTATGTTCGTCTAAATAAAGACGAAAGTATTACTGTATCTTATAGCCGTTAGCAAGTTAAAAAGTCAACACTGAATACGTGCCAGGCGAATTTTCGTTTCTCCTGCCACTCTCTTTTGTATTCTCAAAGGGGAAACGTTCAAATAATCAAACTAATCCCCGCAAACTTAACGAAAACGCCGACCCGGAATTTGTTCCTGGTCGGCGTTTTCTGCGCTACGGACTTCATTTAAAAAGCCGATAATAATTCATAATCAATCAGCGTAACTATTTCACCCTTACTTCCACATCAAGAGCACCATTGAAGCCCTTATTTGCAGGATTATAGGCCTTGAATCTGGCAATGACTGTTCCGGCTGCGGGTTTTGGGCTTCCCAATTCGTAAGTGACTTCGGTCGCTTTCAATGCATTTAAATTATTAAACCTGGGATCAAGCGTTTTATCGCTTTTTTTCACAAAATTTAAGCTCTTATTTAAGTCATCGTGCGAATCATTGAAGTTATCTTTAAGATAAACTGCGCCACCTGTAACTATCTGCCCGTTGACGTACAGGTCGGAATTAAACGTAAGTGCATTCATTATATTAATCGCATTGAAATGCGTTGTTAATGTACTGATCTCAATCGGTTTTAGAATGCCTATCCTATTAGAATTCTGGCTGTAAAAGCCGCTAATTACAACACTATCCCTGTTATATTTATCTACCAGAAAGTCAAAATCAAAGTTTTTAGAAACCCTCAGATCGGACAAGAAAATGGAATTGTAAAATGTTAGAGATGAGTTGAAGTCACCGTGTACTCCGTACGTATTCTTATCCGGTGTTACATTTATTCTTCCAAATGGCCCGATCAACGTAAGCGGAAAATACCGCTGTATCGCATTCAGGAAAGAAACGTTGGCCGGGTTGTTTAAAATTACATTTCGTGCCAACGCATCAGACAAGGAGCTAATGGCTGAGATCAGGCTATTAATGGTAGAAATATCAGATGCTGAAGTAAATGTTAATTTTGCCAGATTCAATTCCTCCGTTAGCGTTAGCGTTGTGTACTGGATTCTATAAAGGTCAACGGTACTGTCCCTGTTAAATTTAAAGCCGACCTTAAGAATAAGTGAATTCTTGTCCAGCTTTTGTGTTATCCAGATCGAGTCGTTGGTTAAGTACGATGCGATTTCTTGATTGTAAAAAGTCCTCCGCGGAGTTCCTTCTGGAATTGAATTATCTATTGCTTTTTCGCATGATGCCAGCAATGATGCGCTTGCCATTATTAAAAAGCCGTATGTTATAAAT
Organism: Chitinophagaceae bacterium; assembly: GCA_031399065.1. Classification (GTDB taxonomy): domain Bacteria; phylum Bacteroidota; class Bacteroidia; order Chitinophagales; family Chitinophagaceae; genus JADCRZ01. The sequence continues at coordinate 4,098 of JANNOM010000026.1, read as the reverse complement.
TGCAGTAATTTCATTTATATTTCATTAAAAGTTATCTAATTGCATTATTGCTCATATCTTCTTTTGATGGTAATTAACCGGTCTTTCACCTCTTGTGTCTGGAGGTACGCTCTCAGCTTGTTAAGATCTAGCCCCAGGTCTTTATAATAATCTAATACAAACTGGTACTTCCTGGTAGACTCAAGGCTTTTTAAATAAGTAGCCTGTATCTGGGCTGGTGTTTTCCATACGATAATTTGCACGTAGGTGGCAAAGTCTTCGATTTCGTTTTGCATGCCATACGGAATGAAAAAGCCTTTCGAATAAGCTGTTGCTGCCGATGTGTTTTGGTAAGCATTCGTGCCTTTAAGGTAATTGGCAGAAGCCTCAAGGGCAAACGGCACAGGAATATCGTTTCTGACATTTACATAGTGGGTATACTCATGGTACAAAAACCCTATTAAGCCCGCTTCTCCGGGATTGCTGAATGTGGCTGCATCATATATCATACTCAGGAAAGCCGCGTCCGAATTTTTCCTTCTAAGGGCTACACCAAAATTAGTCAGGCCGCCAAGCGTTAGCCTGTTAGGCTGAATATTTCCTGCCTGGCCAGCGGTACTTTCGCCAAAACTTTCAGCACCGCCGTAATTGATACCGCTTCCTATTAAGTAAATGGTCAGCGGCGTTTGCGTTTTTACAAACGATGCGTCGTCCGCTACTGTTTCGAGGGCCTTGAAATAAAGTTCTTCCATAATTTCCATGTAAGGAAGTACATCGGCTACACTGGCCGGATTAGCTATGGCATTTCTGGCAAACACGTTTCTGTTCCAGTTGTACTCAAATAGTACATCGTACAATTCAAAAAAAGCTTTTTGTTTTCGTCCGAGTTCGGTATCGGGAAATGTGGGTGCCGGATCTACTTCTGCCGTTAATTTGTCTTCCTTTTTGCAGGAAGTTCCCAGGAGCATGAAACCAAATAAAATCAAACTGATCGCTTTATAAATATTCTTTCTCATAATTATGTTTTGTCGGGTTATTCAATATCTGCGTTAAACTGTATTTCCTCCAGCGGTATTTTCAATACGTATTCTTCCGGATTATTGCCGCTGATAGAGAAATTGGTTCCGTTATAATTATGTGTAACGGGTAAGCTGTGTCTTTTTATATCAAACCATCTCATCCCCTCAACATAAAACCTGAAGCGCTTCAGCTTCAATATATAGCTTATTCCTGCGGGTACAGTAGCAATACCATTGAGTTCGGTTTTTAATCCATTGGCTGCAGCAGTAGTAAAAGGAAGGCTGTCTATAACGGCCGTCAAATCTGCTTTTACCGCCGTATTGAAAGACCCTTCATCTTGCAAAGATGCTTCCGCCCTATTGAACAAAACCTCGTCTACCGTAACCAGCGGGAGATTCATATTTCTGTTCGCTGATGCAAAGAAGTAAACAAACTTGATGGGAATAAAATCTGCATACAAGGGGCTGGTCTGAATCATTTCACCAACAGAGAAACTATTTCCAAAAAACTGGTTTAACGGATAGGGGTAATACCCTGAGAAGAAATAGGCAAATAACTGATATGTATTGTTGCCCATTAAAAGGTAAGAACGATTAGCCGGATCAAAATAGGATTGGCTATATAAGTCCAAGTTATTCGCACTGGATGCTCTTAACGCTTTAACACGGAGTGGGGCTTTGTCTGTTTCCACGGCCATGTCGGCATACTTCACAGCCTCTTTCCAGTTCTTTTTGTTTAAATAAAACCGGGACAATAACCCATAAATTGACCTTTTACTAAAATAGAATTTACTGTTAAAGAAGTTGTTTTTTGCATCCAGCAGGGTAATGGCCCTAAGCCAGTCTTCCTCCACTCTATCATACAAAAACTGCACGGTGGCCGGTGGTCTGTTTACTACTGCGGCAGAATTGTATTCGCCTATATAGGGAACAGCCAGATCGGTTCCGGCACTGCTTGCGTTATACTGTTTGCCGAACAGATTGGTAAGCATGAAATTGCAGTAGGCCCTGATAGCTAAAGCATGTCCGATAACATTATTTAAGGGGATGGTATCGGCACCGGGAATTTTAAGTTTATTTACCTGAGAGATCAATAAGTTGGCATTATTAATCCTGAAATAATATCTTAAAAAAGCGGAATTGGGATTCATTCCGGAAGGCAGCATTTCATTTTTATTGATACTCTGCTTGGTTACCGCTAACGTAAAGATGGGCCGCAACTTTTCAGAAGCATCTCTTACTACATGCCCTGCAATATCCTTGTAGGAATAATCATCCGTCATGAAATCAGTGAAATGATGATCTGATCCGGGCTGTAAAGCGATGATGGATTTTTCAAGATCTTTGAGTTGTTCAATAGACGATCTGTTATCTATCGGCTCTTCCAGAAATTTCTTACAGGAAAGCTGCGGGGCAGTCCAGACTATCAAGAGCAGCATGAGCTGCGCTATCGATCTTTTGGTATGGTATAATCTGTTTGTCATAATTTAAAAACTTGCATTTAATGATAACGTAAATGATTTTACGGGGGGTGTATTTAATCCGTTCAATAAGATTTCCGGATCCTGCCCTTTCAGCCGCTTTGATGTCCAAATGGCGATATTGGAGGCTTCCAGGCCCACCGAAAAGTTCTGCATTTTTAGTTTTCTGGACAGGTTCGGGAAACTGTACTGAAGATTCAGATTTCTGAACCTTATATACGAAGCGTTTACCGTACGTGTATTGTTATTATTATAGGAACTAAAGATTGACTCATTAAAGAACCCTCCTCTATTATAAGTATCAAGATCTCCATCTGTAATCAGCCTTGGAATATTGGTAAACCTTTCATCTCCGGGAGCAGTCCATCTATCAGCAAAATCTCCCGGAGTATTTTTATCGTCTCTAAACAGGCTCGATATAGTGCCGTCCGTATAAAAATCTGCCAATCGCACCACATGTCCTGCATTGAAAATAAATGCTGCACTTATACTTATGTTTTTATATCTAAGGGTGGGGGTAAATCCTCCCGAATATAATGGTTCTCTGCTACCCTGATATTCCAGAGATTGAAGATCTGTGGAGTTAGATACGAAAGTGGGCACTATTCCTCCTTTGCTATCATAGTACTGAGGTAGTCCGTCAGCAGACAGCCCTGCAAATTTAAAAGCGTAAAGACCTGTTAGGGGTCCGCCTTCCAGCGCATAGCCTCTCGAAGAATCAATTTGAAAAACGGTTGGATTACTTCCTGTTAAGTCGGACAGTACAATATTTTTATTATATGCACCATTGATCATTACGTTCAATGTTAAGTCGGGTGCCAGAAGTACCGGACGAAGATTGATGCTTAATTCAATACCCTCGTTACGCATGTTTGCCCAGTTAAAAATCTTATTAGAGTATCCGAGAGAAGGGGCAACCTGCCTGTTTCCCAGCAAATCAAAATTATTTCTGCGGTATACATTGAAACTAACATCTGCATGTTGTAATACGGTAAAGTCGAGGCCTAAATTGATGATATGCTCTTTTTCAAATTTGAGGTCTGTATTTTCTGGTTCAAAAATCTGGACATTCGTTGTGTTATACGCCGGGTATACCCTTGTGAGATTACCGAGGTAGGCTACCAGTGCCGGCCCTCTTGCTCCGTCATTCCCTCTTAATCCGTAAGAGGCTCTCAGCTTGATGTTAGAAACGGTTTGGTTGATCGATTCCATAAAAGTCTCACCGCTTAAATTCCAGGCACCGCCAATTGCCCAGGTAGGGGTGAATTTGCTGAAAGTAAGATTCGCCGCATCGTTTCTTAGAGAAAGGTCTATTGAATATTTATTATTGTAGTTATAAGAAAGGTTTCCGTAATAAGATACCGTGTGTCTGTTATATTCCGTATAGTAGTAGTTGGTGCCTTCCAGCAGGTTTCTGCCGTTATACATTCTTTTCTCATCTTCCGGCAGTCCTGTCGCTTCTATAAGCCTTTGCAGGGCCAGGTAGTCTGGAGTCGTGGTTCTGCTCTCATTAAAATATCCATACCCGCGGTTAAAATAACCATCCTGTTGGTTGGAAGTAATTTCGCCGCCTGCCAGCGCAATAAGGCTGTGCCCGTTCCTATTGTTCAAAGCATTCC
>JANNOM010000091.1:0-22796 GCA_031399065.1 Chitinophagaceae bacterium | reverse complement strand
AAGGAATCTCTTATCTTAGCCAAAGAAAAAATGTTGAATCAACTTTCTGAAGCAGGTTAAATACCTTATCCTTGAAAAGAAAAAAAATCCTTCATTGTCAGATCAAGTAGTGACTATTACACATTATGCTATTCTTTCATTTAGGCTAGCATACTAAGACCACTAAACAATCTTTGGAATTATTTCCCTCTCTTATGTTTATGTGGCTTTAATGTTGGCGTGTTTCCTGGGGTGGTCTTATTATCCCTTTGACGTCTGTCTGGTTTTCCTGTTGATTCTGCAATTTTTTTTGGACCTGGTTTAATAGCCATGATTTTCTACTTTTAATTGTTTTAAATGAATGTGAACCATAAAACTAAGATATTTAGTGTAAATAAGACTTAACTTTAGTAATTTTGTTGAATCTTGATTTGAATCATGACGAATTTCGACATCAAAAGAGTTTGTATTCACGAGTGTTGTCACGCAGTGGTTGCGCGACTATTTCGCCAAAGAATGACGATTGAGAAAGTTGTTGTGAATGCAGATTCAGCAATGAATTGTGAGGACAATGGAACGTTATATATTAATGGACCTCGACTGGATAATGATCAGGATCACACAGCATTAGCAATAACCTTGTTTGCTGGCGTAATAGGTGAGAATATGTATCTACAGGGTGCTGACACGATAAGAGATAGAAAAGACGAGATAATAGCGGATAATACGATTATAGATTGGAAGTATGCTGGCGGCGATATTTCTGCGTACAATAACAATGCATATGTTTTTACACTTTTTTATCAGATCGATGGGGATAAGCTAAAAGAATTCTGTATTCGATTTTTGATCGATTTTCTCGGCAAAGATGAAATCTGGTCCAAGGTTGAACAATTGTCCGATGAACTGCTCAAGGCGATTGACTTGAAGCTGAGTGGCGAAGGCTTGGAGTTCGCCTTTAGAAAAATAGGCTTGGATGGTTTGTTTGACAATAAGAGGAAGGAGTACCTTAATAAATGTGATGAAGTCCTACAGTATTGTCTAAGAACTTGATTCCTAATTATCCCCAACACTCAATTAATATAAAGGAGTAAAATCTACCTCCGGGCGCAGGGATGGAAGGCCAGCTGCGAGAAGTAAGCGGGCGGGTATGTCAGGGCCGATTTACGAGCTGTGGACCAATAAAAGAGATTTTCTTGGACTTTTATTAGTTATTACTAACCATGATAAATTTTTGCAGCTGATCAATCTTCTGTAGCAGATCGTATTTTTTTAAATGTGCGAGCTCAATGAAAGGTGCAATTTCCTGTGAATATTTGACTTTTTTCTTGGCATATTCGATTTTTACGTCCGCCTTATCAAAGGCGTCATCTAGAGAAATACGTTTATCAAAATCAGTGTCAGATATAGTACTTTTAATAGATTTGCTCGCTAGCCATTTATTAATAACATCTACGTGCAAATAATTTTCCACTTCTTTACCCTTTGTTATCCAGCATTTGTCGGTCCCAATCTCAGTTTCGATCCGCCTTTTAGTTTCATTAATTGTATTTTTACTTCCCTTTTTATCACTATCGATAATCACAAAAGCGTTCTTGTTTATTTTGAGAAGCGGAATTAGCTCGTTGGAGATATAATCAAGATCTAACGATAAATGGGAAAGCAACTTCCCTCCATAAAACATGATCGAGTAATGAATGCCCTCAATAAACTTTACATCTTTAAGTTCAAACCAACGCTGAATATAATATCGATCACTCGGCCCCTCTACCCAAATAATACAATTTGACTGGAGTAAATCACTTGCTTTATATCCTAGGTCTTGGATAGCTGAAAGTGATTTAGCTGAGGTATCGCATAGCGTTATTGTTGATAGATTACTTTCAAGTTCCACATGATAGACAGAAACTAGTTTATTAGTCATATCAAGGAAGTTATTTGAATGAGTTGAGACGAAATAGGTATTTTTAGTCTTAAGTAAAAACTTCATAAACTTCCGTTGCAGGTGTGGATGGAGATGAAGCTCTGGTTCTTCCAGCAAAATAATTGCTTCCGGATGTAGCAGAATACCGCAACAAAGGATAATTAATTCGTGTATTCCACTACCATAATGACTTAGGGAAAGTCTTTTGTTGCCCGTTTTTAAGATAATTTCAGAAACCGAATAAGGAATTTCTATGTCCAGGTCTTCAATATCGAGCAAGTCTTTGATAGAGTTCACAATTTGCGTGAATTGAACTTTCTTTTGTTCTTCCCCACTGTGAGGATTCTTCATTTTATTCAACTCAGAAATAATATTCTGGCTCTTTAAAGTAGAATTGGAAGGGACAATTTCTACTCCTTCCTTGATAAATCGTATTTCCGGAATATATATTACGTCGTGAAAAAGTCGTTTAAACTCCTTGGAGGCGATTCCATTAAAATACCTTGACATTGTTTCCTGAATGGTTCCTGTATGATGGGGAACGTTGAAATGACCACTAAGCATGTTGCTTGCCTCATCCGATAAAGGATAATTTTTATTACTAATGGTACTTTCCATATTGCTGGTATTCATAGAAAAATCTATTGTGGCCCCTAAAATATCGTTATATTCAATTGCAACTCTTCGATAGTTGGTACTTTGATTACTAGTCACGAATGTCGTCGGAAACTTGAGGAATTTCAAATCAATGTGCAGAGTGATTGTTGTTGGTTCACTACTCCTGTAATGCTTATCGTTCAAGCCATCGGGGAATGCCTCTTTCTTGTTCAAGGCTAAAGATAAATGATATATAAATTTTAGAATGTTGGATTTTCCACTGTTATTTTTTCCAATGAATAAATTTACCTGCTTGATTTCACTTATGTGGATACCCGACTCAGATATACTTCTGAAATTATACAAGCTTATATCATGCATATCATAATTATTTGTTAAGTCCTTAAATGTAAAATAAGACCCGAAAAACGTACTTTAGCTAATTAGCCAACCTGTTGCAATCAAAAGACAAATATATATACATGCCGGTGAATATTGTCCAGTTTGCAGCAATGATTGGATTGTTCAATTTCTCCGCAAGTCTGAAATATTGCCCAGAAACAGTTTAAATCATGCGCGCATAAGGATTACGGGAGACAGCTTGGCGCTTTGCATCGAACAAAAGGGTGGCCGGATACTCTCCGTCTGGGAAAATTCCAAAGGCCACCCTTCTGTTCAATGCGAATTATCGGTGTTAATTCTTTCTTTCTTTGGCCAATAGATATAGCTTGCAATAGTCAAATAAATTTTTGATCAATTACAATTAGGAATTATTATTATTTAATAAACCTAGCTTTTCGTAAATTCGGATCAATAGTAAAACTAGGGAAGATAGACATTCCCTTACTTTGGTAAACATTGTAGATACGTTACGGTTAAAAAGCGAATCGGAGCTTAAAAATCTTTATCTCCAATTCTTTACCAAGGAAATAAAGGAAGAGTGGGCAAAGATTTCCAGCGAAGCTAATTTTAAAGACATTCCAGATTAAGATATCATATTAGCTATTCAGAAAAAGAGATATAGTATCCAATCATCGAATTCACTCCGATAATCAACCAATTGTGGCTACATAAGCCATAAACTGTAAATTTTCCCAAAATTTCGTAAATTTGGATATCTAATAGGCAAAATATGCAACAGGATATAATTAATCCCCGATTAAATCAGCAGCAGCTGGATATGATCCGCTTGTTTAAAAAACCTATGCCCGATGAGTACTTTCTGCAAATAAGGCGGCTGGCTGTTCAATTGTTAGGTATGCAACTGGATAATGTGGTGGATAACTGGGAGTCAGAAAATAACGTTACAGCCGAAACATACAACAAATTGAGTAAGGGACACCTTCGAACATCTTACAAGAAGTCCGAATGAAGGTAGTCTTAGACTCCAATGTATTGCTTGTTGCTATTGGGCGAAAAAGTCAATATAGACCTATTTGGCAAGCATTTTTAAACAGTAATTATCAATTAATCATATCGGAAGAAATAATCCACGAATACGAAGAAATCCTTCATGAACATTCTGCACCTGGCGCTGCGGAGCTCGTTATGGAAATATTAACTGAATCTCCTGACGTTATTTATAAAAGGATCTATTATACATGGGATGTGATAAAGTCAGATCCAGATGATAATAAATTCTTTGATGCTGCTGTAGCAGGTGATGTAGATTACTTGGTGACTAACGATGCTCATTTCAAAGAAGCATCTAATATCGATTTTCCCCAAATTGATATTATTTCCGTGGATGATTTTTTAGAAGTATGCAAGCTTGCACTGATAGAAAAAAAATAATTATTAAGCAACAACGCCTTTGTTTACTCTTATCATTTATTCCACGTTAATTTAAAATCAAGATAATTTTTATCAACGTTTGAGATCAAAGGTGACAAAATCATCTCCTAGAAAACTGAACTTCGTTGAAATCAATTCAGCCAACCGCGCATTAGCCGTAGCAAAAAAGATTTGCTTGCCTTCCTTTAATATAAAGAACCGTAGGAAATCCAAAAACGACAGTGTATTAAAATCGTCAATATGAGAAACAGGGTCATCAAATAATATAACATTAGTGCCCTTGTTCAGCCGCCTGTTCATGCTGATACTCCATATGATGGAAAATTAACGCCCCGAATACGTTCTAAAGTCTTTTTTCTCGCTCCTGATGTAAACTGGTTATTGAAAGAGTAATCTCTGGAGTTAATAATTATTGGTCACTCTAAGGCAACGTTTATTGCCTTTTTTTATTTATAAAAATCAAATTTTTAAAGACATTTTGTCTCTTCAATCTTTACCTTCGTAAAGACACGTTAGCTTGAGTAAAAGGAAAGCAGATTTAGATAGTATTTCGCTTTAGATCGACAAACAGATCGACAGAAATAATTAAATATTTGGTTATCAGGCATTTATAAATTTTTTAGAAATCCGCCCGGGATTTGTCTCACAATTTATGCGACTTTATCATTATAGAACAAAAACCATTTTCGTATAAAAATAAATTAGGTCTTGAAAAACTTGCATACCAGGAAAAGCTGTCATCAAATTTTTAGACAATTGATCAATAATATTCTCACTCAATTACCATCCTTTCGTTTATGCACAATTTCCTCTCCTAAGTGCCAACACAAATCTAGCAGTTCACTTTAATAGCTGCCTTAATTTGATAAGATTTAATTCGCGACTTTAAAGATTGAGTATTGTTAGCTCATCGTAATTTGCTTTAATGTTCTAATAATATCGTAAATTTGATCTTATAAAAGAATAATAATTCTTTAGCCAATTAAGAAGGGATTCGAACCCCCGGCGCACTACCCATCAGAACCTAAGCTCTTTTCATCCTCAAAAATGTCATTTTTGAAAAACGTCATTCGTGTAGTAGCTAAATTTGCAAATCACAAATCACTGATTCTCAATACCAAACGAGTGGGTTCACATCCCTCGCTCTCCGCAGAAGGGGACAAATCATCACAAATATGTTTTGCCTCTTTTCCATTTTCGTCTGTATTGCCTTACTGGCCGGCAATTAGTTGAAAAATCGTGGTTGTCGAAATGGATATACTCATTGCCACCTTAATGAAATCTCATTTCCCTCTCTACCCGCGATCAGGCCTTAAACAATTTTAAATAGTGTATTCTTTTACCTGTTTTCCCATATCGAACAAACGAATGTCCTGTTTTCACAAATGCCGGAGGCGATTTCGAGGTAGCAAAGAGGACCCAAAGAGGACCCAAAGAGGAGGCACCGAGGAGAAATGGAGGTTCAGTCTGACATTTTTGCCTATTTCAGGCAATCCTTGAGGTGTTTCCGGAGTTTACCAGGAGGATTGATTTATTTAGAACCCAATAAAAATAGGCTCCTTTTCATAGCCCGTAACTTTTTTGCTTTTAGCACGTTGGTTATCCTCGAGCTAAACAAAGCGGCATAAAAATATGTATAAATGATTTGCACTCTTTTTGAGTCATTAATAATTATGCTTATTCCCGATTTAACACAGCCTTTTTGGTTTATCGTAATAATGATCGCCCTGTTTTCAGTAATCGTTGGCAGGTATTTTCTCGTTTCGGGTTTATTTTACCTGGTATTTTATCGCTGGTTCCCTGCCAGGTGGAAAGAAAGGAAGATAGGGCAAAAGAACTATACCGGGTCGCAACTAAGAAGAGAAGTATCGTGGAGTATGGTTACGGCAACGATTTATGCCGTGGTAGGAACGGTGACAATGCTGCTCTGGCAGCGGGGGTTTACAAAAATTTATACGGATATTGATCAGTACAGTCTCTGGTGGTTACCGGTTAGCCTGATCGCATCTATGTTGATTGCTGAAACATACTATTACTGGGTGCACCGCTGGTTGCACCTGCCCCGGGTGTTTAAACTTATTCATAAAGTTCATCATCAGAGTAAAATAACGTCTCCCTGGACAGCTTTTGCCTTTCATCCGCTGGAAGGGATTATCTTATCCCTCGCATTACCTATAACTATGATGATTGTTCCGCTTCATCCGGTTGTTATATTGGTTGAATTATCTGTTATGACCCTGAGCAGTGTTATCAATCATCTTGACATAGAGCTATACCCTAAAAAATTTCACCTGCATCCTATCGGTAAATGGATTATAGGTGCTACCCATCATGGGCTACATCATAAAAATCCTAAATATAATTTAGGATTGTACTTTACTTTCTGGGATAAATTTAAAAAGACGGAAAGCCCCATATTCAATGCGACTTTCGAAAAAATAACAGAAAAGCAGCCCTAGTTTCTGTTTACCCCTCATCTCTAGATCGGCTTGATTTATCCGGCAGCAATTAAACTATTTCGCTTAATTCCAGTCATTATTTACGCCATAAACATTTTGTTGTATACATTGAAATGTGGGTGTTCTGTTTTTTTATTATGCGGAAAATTGGCTGTTATCAGTTAGGAAAGTATTTCTGTTTAGTGTAATATTGATGCCGGGAATACAATAGGTGAAATGCAAAATCAATCGATATGAGTAAATCAATCATTATAGTAGGAATGGGACCAGGCTTAAGCATGGGTGTCGCTGAAAAGTTTGGTAAAGAAGGTTTTAGTGTAGGTATGATAAGTCGTACGGAATCTAAACTGGCCGGTTACCGGGATATACTAAAAAAAGAAGGAATAGAATCTTTCTATGCCACTGCGGATATCGCCAACGAAAGAGCTCTGGAAGAAGCCATCGCCTCGCTAAAAGCCAATCTGGGTACTATCGATGTGCTTGTATACAACGCGGTGGATTACCGGATGAAGCCGCTGATGGAAGAAACGGCCGACGACCTGGCCGCTGGTTTTCGCATATCCGTGGCACATGTACTGGTAGCTGTAAAAAGTTTACTGGATGATTTAAAGCGGCAGGAAGGAGCCGTATTACTGACCGGTGGCGGATCTGGGCAGTACCCTAGCCCTGATATGGCTTCCATTTCGCTGGGTAAAGCCGGCATACGTAATCTCGCCTTGCAATTGCATGAGGTACTTAAACAGCAGAAAGTTTACGTAGGCACCCTCCAGGTAAATGGTGCTATCGACCCCGGAAGTGCTTCCCATTCCCCAGCCATACTGGCGGATAAGTTCTGGCAGATGTACCTGGAAAGGAAACAGGCAGAGCTTATTTACTGATGATGATCCCCTTGTAAAATAGTATGATATGAAAAATGATATCTGGAGAATTATTTTAATGCAACACCTGGTGCAATGCGCGCGGTACTTTATTGTTGCCGGTATCGCTTATATCATCTTTTACCTGGTTTTTAAAAACAAATGGCTGGATAAGAAAATACAGAAACGGTTCCCTGATAGTCAGCAAATTAAACGGGAAATAAAGGATTCGCTGGTTTCCCTGCTTATTTTTACATGGGTGGCTGTGCTTATCATTATGGCTACCCGGGCAGGGTATACCCGGATATATAAAGATGTTTATGCCATGGGTAAATGGTATTTCTGGCTTAGTATTCCGCTGTTTATTCTCTGGCACGATACCTGGTTTTATTGGACCCACCGTTTAATGCATCACCGTGCCCTCTTCGGGGTTATTCACAAGCAGCATCATTTGTCCCATAACCCCACCCCCTGGACGGCATTCGCTTTTCATCCGCTGGAAGCTTTTATCGAGACCGGCTTTGTAATGATTGTATTCTTTGTTCCCCTGCACCCGTTTTGCCTTTTAATAGGCGTTACCTGGCAAATGTTATTTAATGTATATGGCCATCTCGGTTTCGAGTTCATCTCTTCAAAGATGTATCATTCCTGGTGGGGCAGGGTATTTAACACTTCTACCCATCATAACATGCACCACCGGCTTACAAAGGGTAATTATGGTTTGTACTTTAATTTCTGGGATAGGATCATGCATACTAATCATCCGGAATACGATAATCAGTTCGATAAAAAATTACCAGGGCAGGCTAATATAGAATGATCTTCCGCCCTGGTTTAAAGTTCCAGTTGCGATACAATTTCTTTATACGGCTAAAAAAGATCCGGGTAGTCAGTTATAATTCCATCTACTTTCATTTGTAAAAGTGCCCGGACATCAGATGCTTCGTTTACTGTCCATGGAATTATTTTCATGTTTTGCCGGTGGCAGTAATCAATAATGGCCTGGTCTACCAGGGTATATTCAGGACTAATAACCGAAGGGATGAAGCCAAGTTTTGTTATTTTATCTTTTATGGATACGTTCTCCGTTTTTTCAATCAGTAAAGCCGTTTTAACAGAAGGATAGTTTTTATGGAGATACTGCAAAGTGCGGATATCGAAGGATTGAATGATAACCCGGGTCAGTATATTTTTCTGCTGAAGCACCTTTATTAATTGGTCGGTGAATACGCCCGGTGCCGGGTGGTAGATATTATCGGTTTCGGGCGTGGTTTTCGTTTCTATGTTGTAAAATGGCGCAGGATATTTATTCGTTGCGGCATACTGCTTGGCACTGTCGATCACGTCTTCCAGTAATGGCTTAACGGCTTTCAGCCTGGTTTGCCGGGGAAAGCGCGGATGCGGCCTGGAGCCTACGTCGTAAGTCCGTACTTCCTCGTAAGTCATGTTATAAATATTCAGGGAACGTTCTTCCGTCGCTGACACAGGCGTGCCGTCCGGTTTGGTGGATATTTCATGGTTAAAAAATGGTTCGTGAGACAGGATAGCCTGCTGGTCGCTGGTGAAACAGATGTCCATTTCCAGGGTAGTAACTCCCAGACTGATCGCTTTCAACATGGCAGGAATCGTATTTTCAGGCATCAATCCACGGCATCCGCGGTGGCCCTGCTTATCCGTTACAGTCTTCATGCCCTGGTGATTTTTAAGAGTGGAGCAACTGACAAATAACATAGTAATTAATAGTACCCGGAGTAGTGTCATATCGCTCTGGAATAACGTGATAAAAAATTTTGTCAATCTTCAATATCTAACCTCTGGTTGACGCCACTTCAAACAGTTCGGAGCAACAAATGATTACTTGTAATGCGGCATGTGTTTATCCGAAAATGCCTTTTCCGCTTCCGACCATTTCTGTAAAACCTGCGCACGGTTATTGTTGATGGCATTCACCGACTGCGTAAAATTATTAGAGTAAGTATTTATTTCTTTTACCGCTTTATTGTATGCATCCACATCCTGTTTGGTTCTTTCGCTTTTTGTTTCGAAAGCCTTTTTTGTTTTCTCGAATTCCTCCTGCTTCAGGTAAAAATCGGTCTGACTATTCATATCATTTTCCGCTATTTTTTTATAGAAAAGAACTGCTTCCCTGCAGGCACGCGAAAGTGAGGCATCTCCTTCGAAAGTTGATAAGCTGTCAAGACCGGCTAAGCCCTCGTTGGCATAACGAACCAGGGAATTGCGCGACTGCTCCATTCCTTTAATATCTTTTTTATTCATGGCTTTCATCATCTCGGCATCCTGCCAGTTACACTTATAAAATACAAGGAATACCTTATTATTATAGCTATTCAGTAAGCCGGCCCTTTCCATTTTTTCTCTTAATTCATTGGTGGAGTTTATAAGGGTTACATTATATTTCCCGGCAAATGCTTCCGATGCCTTGAACATATTGTCCGAAGCCTGTTGTATCTTTTCGCTCGTCTTCTCGTTCAGGAGTATATATGCCTGCATTTCGTCGAAAGACTGTTCGGCTATTTCCTCCATATCCACTATATGCTTATAATCCTCGTTAAATACTTTGTAACATAAATCTATATATTCGATACTGCTTTTACGGAGCGAATTGTCCCCTTTATAGATATTGATATCGGTCGTTTTGTATTTGCAGTTCTGAATGCTTTCCAGTGCCGCCATTCTCATTTTTTCCACCCTCCGCGCCCTGCGCCCATGTGCCACTGCACTCATATAAGCCATATATTTCTGGTGCATTTCGGTTTGGGCACTAGCGATGGCAGTCATGTATGCTCCCGGGTTTTCAATGGTCTGGGCTTCAGACACACTCGTGAACAAAAGAAGACAGGGAGCGATAAGGGTAACGGCGATTTGTTGGAGTAGTAAATGTTTCATAAATAAAAGTATACTTTCTGATAATCTTAAAACAGGGTTATTGAATGGATGTATTATTTATCGAAAAAAATAACAGCAGCACGGCCATATCTATATAGGGATCATTTACCAGCCTTGTTTTCCAGGCTTCATTTAGTTCACGTAAGTCGCTGTCTGTTTGTAAACGTAATTTTTCACTGGTATAATTTGCTACGGAAAAAAGGGTATTGCTGGTTCTGAATTCCGGTGGTGACAGCTGGCTTTGCTGATGTTGTTGTTGCCTGGCAGATGCTTCAGTCCAGGACAGGGGCATATCTTTTACAAGTTGCTTTTGTTTGTGGCTTTCTATATACGATTGCATCGCCTTGAAATACCGGGAACTGTCAGTATATGCTTTTGCGAACGCCTTTAAAGAAGCTATGGGCAGGGCGGCATTGGGTTTATAATATTTATTGGGCGCAACATCCGTAGCAGCGAGTGCGAAAGGTTCATCTACTTCCCGGTGCGGGTCGGCCTCCAGCAGGTCCGGTAATATAATATCCGGCTTTACCCCAGTACCCTGGGCGGAACGGCCGGTAACCCGGTACAGTTTTTCCATCGTAAGTTTCAGGTAACTGTCAACCTGCCTGTTCAGAAAATCTACCGTCAGTTCGATGGTAGTATCCAGGGGCAGTATTACCTGCCCGGTGGCTTTTCCGTAAGTGGGTGAGCCAACGATATATGCCCGGTTATAATCCTGCAGGGTGCCGGCCAGTACTTCGGAAGCCGATGCGCTGTATCCGTTTACCATTACCAGCAAAGGGCCATCGTAGATAGTGCCCCGGTTCACATCTTTTGCCGTGTATACTTTTTCTTCTCTGGATTTGGTTTGGGCAACAGGACCTGCATCTATAAAAATACCTGCCAGTTCAACTGCTTCTTCCATAGAACCGCCGCCGTTGTAACGTATATCGACGATTAGCCCTTCGATATTCTCTTTTTTCATTTTAATCAGCTCTTTGGCAATATCGTCGGAACATCCTTTCATGGCCCGGCCTTCGCTTTCCCAGTCCGTATAAAACGCGGGCAGTGAAATATAACCAAGTCTTTTTTCTCCTTTCAGCAAAAAGCCTTTTACTCTATTTTCATCTTCTTCCTGCTCCATTTTTTCTTTCAGCAGGCTTACGCTTGTTTTGGTTCCGTCTGCTTTCCGCACCGTAAATACCAGTTTCTCATGGTTGCTGGCACTCATTATTTCGTGGAGTTCTTCGCGGTCGGCACCCGATAAATCAATAGCTTCTTTGCCTTCCCATTGAACAGCCTGTATAATATCTCCTTTATTGAGCTGACCGCTTTTAAAGGCAGGACTACCAGGCTTAAGGTTATTGATTACCATATCGCCGTTTTTGTTTTCAGTCAGCTGAAATCCGAACTGCATGGGGGCATTGCCCAGGTCGCTTTCGAAGTTTTCCTTTTCTGAAGGAGGCAGGTATTGGGAATGTGGATCGTAACAGGTAGCGAGCGACTGGCAATAGGCAGTGCATACCACCTGTTCCGGGCCTCCCGGTGCTTCCAGCGTCTTTTTGATAATGCGCTTGTAATAGGCATTTACCTTTTTCCGTAATACTATTTCCAGGCTGTCGGTCCATTCTTTTTGTATGGCCGGCTGCAAACGCATCGGATCGTATGCTTCTTCCAGCATAGCGACCAGTATGGTCCCTTTCAGGAGTTTATACCATTTAAGTTTTTGTGCGGAAGTATTGGAAGGATAGGCATCTATTTCGGAAGACATTAGTTTTTCGTTGATATCGAAACGAAAGGGTTTTTTGCAGATATCATCGATCATGGAGTCGGCGGCTTTTAGTCTTTGCCGGTATACCGGGATCAGCAATTGCAGGAAAGCCGTCTTTTTACCCGTCAGCTCATTATCCATATGCAACCGGTAGGGCTGCAATTGAAGCATATCTTCCTGCGTAAAAAACACTTTGGCCTCGTCCAGTTGTTTAATGATATTATCGAACCAGGCTGCCGAAAGCGCTTTATCTACCGGCCTTGGCTGCACATGAAACTTTACAGCCATCCTGCTTACCAGGAAGGCATCACGGGCCGCTTTGTCAACAGGTTGTGCCGTTAATAGGAACGTATAAACGGTAAGAAGAGTGGTGAGGGTAAAATGCTTTTTCAAATAAGGACTTTTCAAATTGCAAAGATAGGGAAAAATCGTTTTTAACGTAAGTCGCGCGTCCGGTGACTGTAGTTCGTGCAATGGCCCTTCGTAAATGTACGATGACGATAATCATTTGTTCCGTGGGGGTACGTCAGGTTATATGGAATGACTGCGGCCTATCTTTGATCTGTCAAAAGGCCAATATCCAAATCGAAACAATCCAGTGTCCAAATTGAAATGACCATTTTAATCCAGATCTTGTAGAAAACGATGTCCAATGTCCTGAAACCGTTTTTTTGAACCCAGTGGCCTGACTGATACCTACTTACACACTTCTGAACGAAGAAGATTTTACCACAAAGACAGCTTGACGGCTGTCTTTGTTATTTCTGACCGTTCCGGATACATTTGAATATATTTATCTTTTCGATCGCCAGGAGGAGTTGGGCGACTACCGTTAACTTTGGCAAGTATTCTAAAAATTTTCACAACATTAAAACGGGTTATGCTGATAACATTGATAATACTCGTGGTACTGATTATTATGATAATTTTTAACCCGGGCCAGCCAAAGTTCGGCCAAAGCCCCGGTGGCGAGAGGCTGGAGGAAATTAAAAGAGCTGCCAATTACAGCGAGGGTAAATTTCAGAACGTACACAACACACCTCAACTTACAGAGGGCTATGGTTATATGAAAGTGATATATGAATTCTTTTTCAAAAAAAGACCCAGGCGTATTCCCGTTGACAGTATACCTTCTATCAAAACGGACCTGCTGAGTATACCGAAAGAGAAGGATTTCCTGGTATGGTTCGGGCATTCATCCTACCTTATTCAGCTGGATGGCAAACGGATTTTAGTAGACCCCGTGTTCAGCGGCAATGCTTCACCCGTTCCGGGAACGAATAAATCATTTAAAGGGACTGATATTTATACGGTCGCCGATCTTCCTGACATAGATTATCTTATTATTTCCCATGATCACTACGATCATGTGGACTATGAAACAGTAATCCAGCTTAAGCCCAAAACGAAAACGGTTATATGCGGACTGGGAGTAGGAGCTCATTTTGAGCATTGGGGTTATTCCAGGGATCAAATCATTGAAAAGAACTGGAATGAGACCATAACGCTTGACGAGGGCTTTATAGTCTATACCGCACCCGCCAGACATTTTTCCGGCAGGGGATTCTCCCGGAACAACACGCTCTGGCAGTCTTACATTCTGCAATCTCCCTCTATGAAAATATATATAGGGGGCGATAGTGGGTACGACACTCATTTCGCTGAAATAGGAGAGCGTTTCGGGCCTGTCGACCTGGCCATACTGGACAATGGTCAGTATGACATAAAGTGGCGTTATATTCATATGCTACCGGAAGAGGTACTGCAGGCGTCGAAAGATCTAAAGGCCAAACGACTTTTCCCGGTACACTCTTCAAAGTTCGCAATGGCCAATCATCCCTGGGACGAGCCCCTTATAAAGATCAGCGAGTTGAATAAATCCCTTACTATTCCGTTGGTAACGCCTGTTATCGGGGAGCTGGTGAATCTGAAGGATGACAGGCAGACGTTTACCCGGTGGTGGTCGGGGATAAGGTAAATGAGTGCCCTAAAATGGTGAAATATTCAGTCATTTACGGCTGGATGGTATGATTTTGCTAAAATCCCCATTTTCCTTTGACCATTTTTCACTAAATTGCCTCATATCACAACTTAATTATGCTTATCAATCAGGAATGGTCCGAACCCAAAAAGGTGGCCTATGGGAAAAACATCACTTTGCAATATTCACAACCCGGTTTTTCCGTAAAGGTATTCAGTGATACCGGCAGCCTTTATGAAAGGCAGATATTGGAAGGCCGCCAGTTCGAGATCCGTGCATCCGAGATCAGCAGCATCTCGCACCCGATGATCTCTTTGCGGAGCGAAGCGCACCCGGAAATTCATGTACATATCGAGTGCCCGGTGTATTAGGTGAAATGTCTGAATATGCCACTTCTCATCCAAAAATCATACTGCTGCATAACGCGAAGCCGATAACCAGTTCCGAGCCCAGAACGATCAGGGATATCATCAGTATCCTTTTACCTTTTCTACGCGTCGTCTCCTGGCCGCTGAACAGCATGATCAGCCCTAGTATAATCACCGCTACAGGCAATAGCAGCACAAATAGTAACAGGTATATAATCATGCTCAGATCATCCATTTCTAAACATTTATCAGCGTTTTTAAATAGGCTTCTTTTTCGTCCCGGTAAAACAGATTCATGGTTTCAAAGGGAATAATACGACCATCTTTGTGCACGATGTGTACACAGCTTTTTTTAATCGACCGCACATCGAAATCATACGCGTCTACGAACCGCATAATGATGATGCGGAACAGGTTGTCGTACGATAAACCGGGTGCCTGTATCTGCGGCAGGCAGCATAATAAGGAAGCCATATCTTCTTTTACGGCATCCACACTTACGCCGGTACTGAATACTTTAATGATTTGTTCGTGCAGCCGTTCGTCCTGTTCGTACACGATCGTATTGCGGCTATTATTAAGCAATATACTCGGGTCCAGGTAGCGGGTAAGCGGAAATACCTCTCCCCCCAGCTTAAGGGCATACGCCATTGCAAGGGTGTCGGGATTACAGGGAACCGGTACAATGTCATTGGGCTCGAAAATATTACTCTGTTCCAGTATCTTCTTTCGTACTTCTGTAAGCGTGATACGGTCGGTAGCAGGGTTAAACGTTTCGGTGCGTCCTGCAAGTTGTACGGGCTGAAACGTAACGCCTCTTACACAGGGCTGTGCCAACGCATACCGGATGATTTCTCCTATTTCGTCATCGTTCACCCCCTGCTGCAGGGTAACTACAAGCGTGGTGGAAAGATTCAGTGCATTTAACTTTGCCAGTGCGGTTGCCCGGATGTCTGTCAGGTCTTTGCCCCTCAGTAATTGCAGGGCAGCGGGTTTCAGGGAATCGAACTGCAGGTAGATTTCGAAATCGGGCATATAAGTGGCCAGCTTTTCCGCAAAGCCTTCATCATTGGCTATGCGTATACCGTTCGTATTTACCATTATATGCCTGATAGGTTTTTTCTTGGCAATATCCAGTATTTCGAAAAACTGCGGGTGCAGGGTAGGCTCTCCGCCGCTTAGTTGTATTACGTCGGGCTCGCCTTCATTGGCGACTATGATGTCCAGCATCGTTTCCACTTCTTCCACTGTGCGGTGACGTCCGTAGTGCGGACTGCTCATGGCATAGCAGGTAGGACAGGTAAGATTGCATCTGTCCGTTATTTCGATCACCGTAAGGCAACTGTGCTGCTCATGGTCCGGGCATAGTCCACAGTCGTACGGGCAGCCGTAATGGGTGCGGGTATTCGTTTTCAGCGGGGCCTCGCTGGGTTTGTTATAGTTGCGGCTGTTTTTGTAATATTCTACGTCCGTAGCGATGAGTACTTTTTCCATACCGTGCTCGGGGCATCGCTTGATCATGTAAACATGATCGTTTTCGAAAATGATTTTGGCATCAACCCGTTTAAGGCATTTCGTACAGATGGATAAAGTAAAATCGTAATAGGTATAATCCTTTTCAGGCATGATGAAGGGGCTGTTTTTTGCTGAATAAAAATACGGTTTTGTTTATTATAAACAGCCACGCATAATAACATATTCCCGCCAGGCTTGTTATTTGTATAACGGATAAACCTGCAATACTATAATGCGGCTTCAGGTAATCGAGCATGAACCGGAATATACAATAAGCGATGATGAATAGCTTAAACAGTAACCCGCCTGCAAGTATATGTGTTTGTTGAAAGCGTTTTAATACGATCCATAATAATAGGAGGAAAGCTATTTCGTACAAAGCGACCGGGTGGCGCAGCCATTGATCCCCCAGATGCATACCGGTAATAAAAGTAGTGGGCAGGCCATAGGTTTCCTCATATATACCCATAGCAAAACATCCGGTACGCCCGATAATGAGCGCAAGCAGCAGGGGGTAAACAAACAGATCGCCGCTATTCCGCTTCTCGCCTGTTATTTTTTTAATGATCTCTACCCCGGCCAGTCCGCCCAGGAATCCGCCAAGTACCGTTTTGTTCTGGTAAAAATAAAGCCACTTATTGGGTGCTGCCAGCATCTGCGGAATATTCTCCAGCCCTCCTATAAGCCGGCTGCCGGCCAGTGCTCCAAAGATGGCACCGATGATAATCCATGTTCTGCTATTGTTTTCGATAGCGTCTCCCTGCCGCTTTCGCAACCATGCATAATACCGGAATCCGATAAGCATGGCCAGCGGTTCTATCACTACATGCCAGGGTACAGGCTCACCAAAAAGTGTAAACGATATAGGGAATTGCATCATTTAATTAAAGGATAAATATAAACATTATGGAACAGGTGGGCTGATTGCCGTTTCCGCCAGTCCCCGTACATTTGAAGCATGAATGATACCCCCTCCCTCTCTTCCCTGAAAAACGTGCTGATCCTGGGTGCCAATTCGGATGTGGCTAAAGAAGCCATCCGGTTGTATGTGGCCAAAGGTTACCGGGTAATGGCGGCATCCCGAAGCGTTGGTGAACTGGAAGCATTTGCAATGCATCATTCCCTTACTAAAGAGCAGTTGCAGATACTTTATTTTGACGCCGTGGCTTTTAAGGATCACAAAAGCTTTTATACGGAACTCCCCTATAAACCACATATCGTATTATACGCAGCGGGCTATTTGAAGCAGAACGAAGAAGCCCTGCTCGATTGGGAAGGCAGTTTCCGGATGATGAAAGTGCATTATTGCGGAGCGGTGTCCATACTCAATCTCATTGCCACCGATCCTGACAACCCCTTACTGGAAAGAATCATCGGCCTCTCTTCACTGTCGGGCGTAAGGGGGCGAAAGAGCAATTTTATTTATGGCAGTACGAAGTCGGGCTTTACACAATACCTCGCAGGACTGCGGCAATACCTTTTTGCCCGCCATATCACCGTAAACGTAGTGGTGGCAGGGTATATAAAAAGTAAAATGACGGCCGGGTTAGCTCTTAACCAATCGCTGATGCTGGAACCCTCTTTTATAGCTTCCGCCATCCTGGATGCCGGAACGGGCTTTGTGATAGTACCTGGGCTGAAATGGAAAGCGATCTATCATATGCTGCGGTTAATGCCCGAGCGGCTGGTATCCCGGCTTCCATGATGACTTACGCCCGGTGACAGTGGCTTTAACTCATGAGCCGGTGCCGCCGAACTTATTAGCGGCTTTTTTGTTGCTGTGAAATGTCGCCTTTATGCCCGGTAATATATCTTTATATTTTTATATTACGAGCGTGTAAAATACATTGAACACAATATTCACTTTATAAAAAACAAACAATATGACTTCCGTAAAAGCTTACGCAGCACAGGGTGCCGATCAGCCGCTTGCTCCCTTTTCCATTGAACGCAGGGAACCCGGCCCTGATGATGTGGAAATTAAAATTTTATATTGCGGTATTTGCCATTCGGATATTCATACTGCACGCAATGAATGGAGTGGCACTGTTTACCCCTGCGTGCCGGGTCATGAGATTGTTGGTAAGGTCACCCGTGTAGGTGCCGGCGTTTCCCGGTTTAAAGAGGGAGATACAGTGGGTGTCGGCTGCTTTGTGGATTCCTGTATGCGTTGCTCCAACTGCTCCTCCGATCTGGAGCAGTATTGCGAAAACGGTAATACACAAACATACAATGCACCTACCCAGGATAAGAAAAGCATCACGCTGGGCGGCTATTCCAGTCACATCGTAGTTAGGCAGCATTTTGTATTGAGCGTGTCCGATCATCTTCCCCTGGAAAAAGTGGCCCCTCTGTTATGTGCCGGTATCACTACGTACTCGCCCCTGCGCCACTGGGGCGTAAAAGCCGGGCATAAAATAGGCGTGGTAGGACTCGGCGGCCTGGGGCATATGGCTGTTAAGCTGGCTGCCTCTATGGGTGCAGAAGTAACTATGCTGAGCCGTTCTGCGGGAAAAGAAAAAGATGCCGCAGCACTGGGAGCCAAGCATTTTAAACTGACCACCGATAAACAAACGATGAAAGACCTGGCCAGGAGTTTCGACTTTATCCTGGATACCGTTTCTGCCGCACATGATTATAATGAATACCTCGGACTGTTAAAAACAGACGGCGTCATGATTATAGTGGGTGCGCCCGCACAGCCAACACCCGTGTCTGCCTTCCCGTTCATCATGGAGCGTCGCAGCCTGGTAGGCTCCCTGGTAGGGGGTTTAAAAGAAACGCAGGAAATGCTGGATTATTGCGCGGAACACCAGATCACATCAGACGTTGAAGTGATCCCTATCGATCAGATCAACGAAGCTTACGAGCGTACATTATCCGGTGATGTACATTACCGCTTCGTAATAGATATGTCTACTTTGTAAACAGTATTACAGAAACAGGCGCTTACTTTTATGCAGCTACTTTGTTTCTGTGACAGAACTGGCCCGGAGGTGATAAGGTATCATTTTCCGGGCCTGTTCTTATTTTAGCCGTTCCTGCTATTTAGACGTTTGCAAATTGCTTATCTTCATTATCTCAAATAACAGCAATGAAGATCAGTTTTATCAGTTATATCCTCCTCCTCGCGATACCGGTTGCTGCCGGGTATTCCTGCACCTGTTCAAAGCCTCCCGCAGCCAAAGTAGCCTCACAGGACGTAGCGACCGTTGCGTTAAAAAGCGGCCCAACGGATTGTAAACAGGGGATACTGATAGTAAGGGGCATCTGTAAACAGCGGGTGATCAGTATCATCGCAGATACAGCAGGTCTTCCCTTTGAAAGAAGCTGGAAAAACCCGGATGACGGGAAAGTGTATACCAACGTATTCACGGTAAGCAATATTTGTGATTTTCCTGACAGGATTCAGGAAGGCGATACGCTTAACTTTAAGCCCATAGCACTGAAGAAAGCCGAGTGTAATGTATGTATGGCCTATGTAGCGGTTCCCCAAACTGTTCAAGCGGTGGAAGTGACCTGTCCATGATCCTGTTTTAAAATTTCGGACAAGAGCATCAGCCTACATGCCCGATATCTTCGTACAGCATCCGTTGGAGACTGCGCTGTAATCAGATGAAATGAACGGATAGTCTGTTGATTACTGCCCGAATTTATCTAGACTGTTCTAAAATATATTTACTTCAATGTTATCAAATAGTTTCTATTGCGGCAATTATCAATATCTGTCAGTTTCATTAAGTGATCAGGTTAAATGAAACGGTAACGCTATGTTAAATCAGATATGCTGGCATTATTTTTATGAATGTAACTATACGTGAATTAACTTAAAAATACATTTATGAAAAAGATCATCAGTTTAGCAGCATTTGCCTTCATAATAGCATTACCGGTATCCGTAAAGGCACAGGTAAAAGAGGATGTCAAGAAAACGGCAAAAAAAGTGGGAAATAAAACCGCAGAGGTCGCCTCCAAGGGAAAGTCTGCCATAATAGATCAGAAGTATAAGGATAAAGTAGGACCTGATGGACAAACGATCTATATAGACAACAAGAGTAAATATTACTGGGTAGATAAAAAGGGCAAAAAGCAATACATACTAGAAGCGGAGTTGAAAGATAAGCAGGAATAATAGCCTGTTTTTCTAATTTTGTTTTCCGTTGCCACTATTTCTACTATCAAAATGGTAGTTGGCAAAGCGGATAAAATTAATCCAGTCGTAAGCAGTTAGGTCATGATTACCTTTCCTTATGTGATATCCCATAATAGAACGAATAATGGGGGAATCCGGCACCGGAACGTTCAAAGTAAGACCGGAAGATTTACCATACAACCCATACACGCTTCTGGCTTCCAGCAGTGAGATATAAGAACCAACCGGATCGGCCCAGAGGTCTTCGGTTGCGTTTGTTGTATAAACCGGCCTGGGAGCCAGCAGCGATATGAGCATATGCTGATCTACGGGCAATACATTTACATTTTCGTTGTATTTTTTATAATTGTTATTAAACCAGTGAGGAAAGTTAGTATTGATAACCTTTATGGTTTCACCTGACTGTCTTCTCGATAATGCAGCTCCCGTATTACCTGAGCAGCTCGAAAATACTACTGCAAAACGTGTATCCTGTGCTCCGGCCCATAAAGAGGCTTTTCCTCCACGTGAATGCCCGACAATGCATACTTTTGAAAAATCTATGTCCGGGTTAGTTTTAAAATAATCCATTACTCGGCTGGCTGCCCAGGCCCACGCACCAATGGCTTTCATTCCATTATCTGCTGTTAGTTGGTCCGGGTATAATTCCAAAACGCCTTTACGGTAATCGTTTTTATCATCCGGCGAGGCGTTGCTTATATGAAATGCAGCGATGGCATAGCCACTATCAATAAGCATTTCGGCAGGCCAGAAGCCTGATTTAATTTTCCTGGAAGGATCTGTATTTTGCGTTTCGCGGTTGTTAATCAGCAAAAATACCCCGGAAGGTTTCAGAGCGGATGTAGGTGTAAACAATACCAGGTGAATGGTTAAAGGCTTTCTGTTATTACGCACGGTAATCGCAACTTCCTTTAGATGTGCTTTTCCGTCCATGGCAGCCGGTTCCTCCCTGGTCACTTCGAAGCTGATAGCCTCGTACTTATCGGGCATCTGGCCGTAAATATTATCTTCAAATAAGATAAGGATCACGGGCCGCCTTTTTTTCTCCCAATCAGACACTGTGTTCACTATCTGTCCTTGGCTTGTTTTTAATGCGTCCGGTAGATGGTAATCGGCTGTCTTTACCGGTTCCTGGGCATACAGGTTTGTAAAATGTACCACGATAAGTAAAAACAATGCATATCTTCTGTTCATATGGGTAAAAAGTTTACTTAATTTTTTATGGCTGTGCAGCACAATCCCGCTCATTTTTGCCTCTTATTAGCGAATATAGCGGTTTAGTTTATATTTGTACCAGGAGCGCATTTGCCATGTACTACCAATTACAGAAAGACGAGGTGTTAATAGAACTGCTTAGCCGGTCGGATACGAAGGCATTCGACGAGATATACCGCCGGTACTGGATAGTAGTGTTCCGTTATGCCGTTTGTAAAGTACATACTGAAGAAATCGCCAAAGACCTTTGTCAGGACGTATTTGTTTCCCTCTGGCAACGCAGAAATGCCGTATCCATACAGCACCTGGAAGCCTACCTGGTGCAGGCCACTAAATTTGGGGTGCTCAACCATATCAGGGGAAAAATAAAAGACAAAAAGCTGTACGATCTAGCTGCATCCTCGCAGTCGGAAGACAATGAAACCGAAAATGACGTGGCTTTTCACAAATTAATGACCGCCTGGGAAGAGGCCATTTCCCGCTTGCCCGTTAAGACCAGGCAGATTTTTAAGTTGAGCAAAATGGAGAATTTCTCCAATAAAGAGATCGCTTCCCGCATGGATCTTACGGAAAAAGCGGTGGAATATCATATAACCAAGTCGTACAAAATGATACGGATACTGCTCAAAGACTTCATCGTACTGCTGGTAAGCTTCTTTTCATTAGGGTAAAATAAAAACTTTTTAGGGTCAGGGGCCGTTTTTGTTACTACATAAGACAATTGTAGCCAAAATGGACAAAAAAGCCCTGTATAACCTGCTTAGAAAATACCTCGACCAGACATGTACCGCCGAGGAAAAAAACATGATCGACGAGTGGCTGGAGCTGTTGCAGGATGCGCGCATTTTTGAAGCTTATACTCCTAAAGACCTAGAAACCATTCATAGCCAGATCTGGCAAAAAATACAGGAACAAACGTATTATTCCCAACCAGTGGAGCAGGCAAGAAAATCTTTTTATTTCCCGCCTGTGTACCGGTGGATAGCTGCGGCCTCATTTATAGCCGTTATTGCCATTACAGCAATTTATATCAATCGTAATTCGGTTTCCCCTCAGGCAGATTACCTGAGCACTATTATTCCCGCATCAGGAATGGTCAGGCAAGATAATACCTCCGGCGAACCGCTGGCCCTGCTTCTTGAAGACAGCAGCAAGGTAGTTTTGCAACCGGGAGCCATGCTTAGTTACCCGGCTCATTTTGCAAAGGATAAAAGGCAGGTGTATCTGGAAGGAGAGGCATTATTCGATGTTACGAAAAGAGCCAAGCAACCTTTTTTCATTTATCATAACAAACTGG
>JANNOM010000084.1:0-2096 GCA_031399065.1 Chitinophagaceae bacterium | reverse complement strand
GCAGTTTTGAAATAAATCAAAAGTTCTTGCCCATCTCCAATATGGACAAGCTCGACAGGATTTTCTAATTCCTTAACTGAAATCTTCACTAATTCCACATCAGCGAGATTATCTTCAACAAGTATAACTTTTCTATTTTTTGTAGACATTTTTATTCTATATCAATATTTTGAATAGTATTAACACAATTTTTAATGACTCTATTGATTTGCAAAAAGTTAGCCAAAAGCAACTATTTACTTTTTCTACTGTCACCATAGTAACAAATAAAGTCTAATTTTTTGATTTTTTTTTAAAATTGTGAATACTTTGACAAAACCAGCATTTTTAATATTAATGATATTACTTGTTTCCTGAGACAAACTCTGATAATCTTATCGGTTCCCTCTTTAGTTAAACCCTTTCGATGCTCTGATAATATACAGCAAATAGCATGATAATGACAAATAAAAAATGGGCAGTTAAACGCATAACAGTGAATCTTGCAACACAAGAAGCGGAAAAACTAGAAAAATATTGTCAACAAACAGGTAGACCCGCAACTGATGTGATTCGTGAATTGATTAGAAGTTTGCCTATCTCGGACGACAGCAAAGATGTAAACAGGTAAGAAAATGCTTTCATAACTTACCAGATAACTGCTTTGCCACCAAAAAAATAGTCATAATACTTTTTTGAGTCCACCACGATGGACAAAAATTTGTCTAGCTGACACAGACGCGATTTTTCTCGCGTCTAGTAATTTGCCGGGACTAAAAGAAGTGTTTCGTATCGACATTGCCCAATCTTAATATACGGGTGGAGTTGATATTAAGTAGCAAATTCCGACACCAACCCAGTTACAATCTGTAAAGAAACTGAAAAGGAACGACGGAATGCGCGTTGCAATCGTAGGTGCGGGACTGGCTGGGCTAGCAACCGCAGTATATCTAGCTGATGCTGGTTGTGAAGTCGAGATTTTTGAGTCTCGTCCGTTTGTGGGTGGTAAAGTTGGCAGTTGGGTTGATGGAGATGGCAACCATCTAGAAATGGGGCTGCATGTATTTTTCGGGTGCTACTACCAATTATTTGATTTGATGAAGAAAGTGGGGGTGTTAGAAAACTTACGCCTCAAGGAACATACCCACACTTTCATTAATAAAGGGGGACAGACTGGTGCTTTAGATTTCCGCTTTCTTACGGGGGCGCCTTTCAATGGCTTAAAGGCATTTTTCACTACTTCCCAACTATCGTTGCAGGATAAATTGCAAAATGCGATCGCTTTGGGTACTAGTCCGATAGTTCGCGGATTGGTAGACTTTAATGGGGCGATGAAAACTATCCGTAAATTAGATAAAATTAGTTTTGCTGACTGGTTTCGCAGTCACGGTGGGAGTAATGGCAGCATCAAACGCTTATGGAACCCTATCGCCTACGCGCTGGGATTTATTGATTGCGAAAATATGTCTGCCCGTTGTATGTTAACGATATTTCAGTTATTTGCAGCCAGAACTGAAGCGTCTGTTTTGCGAATGCTGGAAGGTTCTCCCCATGAATATTTACACAAGCCCATTTTGGAATATCTGGAAGTCAGAGGCACGAAAGTTTATACGCGCCGGCAAGTGCGGGAAATTCAGTTTACTGAGTTAAACGAACAAACCCATGTCACTGGTATACTAGTTGCCCAAGGTGATACAGTAGAGACTATTACTGCTGATGCTTACGTCTTTGCCTGTGATGTTCCAGGAATTCAACGTATCCTACCCCACGAGTGGCGTAAGTGGTCAGAATTTGACAATATTTACAAACTGGATGCTGTGCCAGTGGCTACGGTGCAGTTACGCTTCGATGGCTGGGTGACGGAACTCAATGATGAAGAGCAACGTAAACAGCTAAATCATGCGGCTGGAATTGATAATTTACTTTATACAGCCGATGCTGACTTTTCTTGTTTTGCCGATTTGGCGTTGACTAGCCCTACTGATTATTATCGCCCAGGACAGGGGTCTTTGTTACAGCTAGTGCTGACACCAGGAGCACCGGCGGGTCGGCAACCATGCAGGGCATGGTCGAGCTCGGCGAAGAGATCTTCCACATGCCGGTTCGCATCGGGTTGC
>JANNOM010000013.1:0-132035 GCA_031399065.1 Chitinophagaceae bacterium | reverse complement strand
TCCCGTATTGCAAAATCCGCTGCTGCTGGGCGCAGATATAGTGATGCATTCTACTACCAAGTACATAGGAGGGCACAGCGATGTACTGGGCGGGGCGCTGGTAACAAAAGATAAGGAAACCGACCTTTGGAAAAGCATCCGGAACATACAACAGATAGGCGGAGGGGTCGCTTCTCCCTTCGATTGTTTTCTTCTTACAAGAAGCATCAAAACACTTGCCTACCGTGTAAAGGGGCATTGCTGCAATGCCGCCCGCCTGGCCAGCTGGCTGGTAAATCATCCCCGGGTGGAGGACGTACTTTATCCAGGATTATCGCATCATCCCCAGCATGCCGTCGCCCAAAAGCAGATGAAAGACTTTGGGGGTATGTTTTCCTTTCTACTGAAAGATGGGGAGGCTGCCGCCCGTGAAGCGGTAAATAAAACGCAGCTTTTTACCCAGGCGACCAGCCTGGGTGGTGTGGAGAGCCTTATAGAACACCGCGCTTCCGTGGAAGGACCGGATACCAAAACCCCCCGTAACCTGGTAAGGGTATCGGCCGGACTGGAGCATTCCGACGACTTGATAGAAGACCTGGAACAGGCTCTCCGGTAAATACCGCCACCACCAGAAAGTACACGATATGCTAAGAGAGGAGAAGCGGTTTTAAACCTTTGCTTCCCTCCTCAGTCTGATACTGCATAAATACCTCCACATGAAAACAACAAATTACGTTTCTTCGCTTGTAATATGCATGGCATTGGGCATGTATACATTGCAGGCGCAAAATGAACCGCAAAAAGACTCTACCGGCCTTCCGGGTGATCATTTCAGCCTGGCCGGGGCACTGGAAATGTTTAAAAAAGCCGGATCGCCGGAAGAATTCGAAAAACTGCTGAACCAGGAAGAGAATGGCGTCAATAACCTGGATCTTAATAACGACAGCGATATTGATTACGTAAAAGTGATCAATAAAAAGGATGGGGATGTGCAACTCTTTATTTTACAGGTTCCCGTATCCGCCTCGGAAAACCAGGATGTAGCTGTAATAGAATTGGAAAAAACAGGCACTGAAACAGCCGTTTTGCAAATAATCGGAGATGAAGATCTTTACGGAGATGAAACCATACTCGAACCGGATGATGCAGCCGCTTCTGAAACCACATTTTCAACTTTACCATCCCGCGGACCTTCCGCCGAAAACGGAGAATACAATACGTTCCATACCTCTGCAGGTATTATCGTGAATGTATGGGCATGGCCGGTTGTCCGGTTCGTATATTCGCCTTCTTATGGTGTATGGGTTAGTCCCTGGGGCTGGGGCCGCAGGCCAGGATGGTGGCGTCCATGGAGGCCCATTGGCTGGCGTGCATTTCACCCGATGCGCTACCGGTATCCAAATCGTTACGTGGTGGTGCATACCCACCGCGTGGTAAGGGCCAGGCCCCTGTACAGGCCGGTAAGGGTTAGCTCGGTAACCGTTCGCACCCGCAACCAGGTTGCAGTGCGTAATTACAGGGCGGGCAGAACGGTTCAAAGTCGCACCGTTACCACAGCCAGCGGCCGCAAGGTGCAGGCTACCCGCAAAACCACTACGGTACAGGGAAGAAACGGAAGAAAAGCCACCAGAACTACTACCACTGTAAGAAAGAAACGGACATAAGCAACGGGATCACTATAAAACATTGTTATTCACCAATCAAAAAAGAAATTATGAAATACAACAAAGTAGCTGTTATTCTCAGAAATGGGCTGTTCATTCTCCTGATGATAGCAGGCATCAGTTCATTTGCGCAGAAAAAAACACCGGAAGAAAGAGCGAGAATGGTTACCGATTCCATGAAGACGACCCTTACCCTCAGCGATGATCAGTACCAGAAGGCTTACAACGCTAATCTTTCGTTCATGAGCGGAGCAGCTTCTCTGAAAGCGCAGGAGGGAGACAAAGCTTCTAAAATATCGAAGCTGAAATCGCTGAACAAAGAACACGACAGCGCATTAAAATCGATCCTGAACGACGAACAATATAACCTCTATAAAGACCAGAAAAAAGACAACAGGAAACAAATGCGCGGCCGCCTGAAGAGCCGCAGGTAAATTTTTCCCGACATGATCGCCTCTGTTTTCTGGTTATCTTTGCAGCAGAAAAATGACTCATGGCGTATACCTCGATGGAAGAATGTCTGCTGGATCTGGAAAAGAACGGACA
This sequence comes from Chitinophagaceae bacterium, assembly GCA_031399065.1. Lineage (GTDB taxonomy): Bacteria > Bacteroidota > Bacteroidia > Chitinophagales > Chitinophagaceae > JADCRZ01. The sequence continues at coordinate 129,846 of JANNOM010000013.1, read as the reverse complement.
GCTCGTTAGAATCAAAGAAGAAGTAGATCCTCATCTCGAAATGGCCGCTATACACCTAAGGGTATACCAGGCACAGGGACCAGCACTACTTTTTGAAAACATAAAAGGAAGCCGCTTCAGGGCGGCTTCCAACATTTTTGGAACCCTGGACAGAAGCCGCTTTATATTCCGCGACAGCCTGGAGCAGGTACAGCAACTGATAGCCCTAAAGAACGACCCGGTTAAAGCGATTAAAAGTCCGCTGAAAAACGCCGGGGCCGGGCTCGCTGCCTTAAAAGCATTACCATTGCGCAACCCCTTCGGCAGACCTGTCATGTTCCAGGAAATAAAGATTGAAGACATTCCACAGGTACAACACTGGCCGATGGATGGTGGTGCTTTTGTAACGCTTCCGCAGGTATATACGGAAGATGTAGACAACCCAGGCATCATGCATGCCAACCTCGGCATGTACCGCATACAGTTATCGGGTAATGAGTATGAACTGAATAAAGAGATAGGACTGCACTACCAGTTGCACCGTGGTATCGGGGTGCATCAAACGAAGGCCAATAAAAAAGGCCTTCCGCTGAAAGTAAGCATCTTTGTAGGAGGCCCTCCTTCGCACAGCGTGTCTGCCGTAATGCCACTGCCGGAGGGTATCAGTGAAATGACTTTTGCCGGCGTGCTGGGCAACCGCCGCTTCCGTTATATTTATAAGGACGGGTATTGCATCAGTACAGATGCTGACTTTGTAATTACCGGTGAAGTATATCCCGGTGAAAACAAACCCGAAGGCCCGTTCGGAGATCACCTCGGTTACTATAGTCTGAAGCATCTTTTTCCTTTAATGAAAGTGCATAAAGTATATGCCCGCAAAAATGCTATCTGGTCGTTTACCGTAGTGGGCCGTCCGCCGCAGGAAGACACCAGCTTCGGACAGTTGATCCATGAAATAACCGGCGATGCCATACCGCAGGAAGTACCGGGATTAAAGGAAGTGCATGCCGTAGACGCAGCCGGTGTTCACCCATTGCTGCTGGCAGTAGGCAGCGAGCGGTATACTCCCTATGCCCCCGCGCAGCAACCCGCCGAGATACTAACCATCGCCAATCATATATTGGGCACGGGTCAGCTAAGCCTGGCAAAATTCCTGTTTATAACAGCCGATGAAAATAACAAGATCACCACGCACGATATACGCTTGTACCTCGAGTTCATACTGCAACGTATACACCTGGAACGCGATATTCATTTTTATACCAATACAACTATCGATACGCTCGATTATTCCGGCACGGGACTGAACACCGGAAGCAAAGTGGTACTGGCAGCCTATGGCGCGGTAAAAAGAACGCTGGCCACCGAATTGCCGGAAGTACTTCAGCAACTGGATGGCGTCAAAGCAGTACGGCTTATCATGCCGGGTGTGGCGGCAATCACCACCACGGCATACCAGGCAGCTAACGTGGAAAGCGAGGTGAACAGGTTGAATGAACAATTGAAAGACCACCTGGACGTACTTTCCTCCATACCGCTGATCGTATGGTGCGATGATGCGGACTTTACCGCCGCCACGCTGAACAATTTTTTATGGGTGGCATTTACGCGTAGCAATCCTTCTCACGATATACATGGTATTGCCAGCTTTACGCGTTATAAGCACTGGGGCTGCAGCGGGCCGTTATTGATAGATGCCCGCACAAAGCCACACCATGCGCCCGCGGTAGCTACAGATCCCTTAACGGAAAAGACGATAGACAAAATCTTTAATACCGGCGGAAGCTTGCACGGCAGGTTATAAATATAACATATCATGAAATACTATGATCTTCTCTTTGGTAGTTTTTAAAAACATCCATTTCAGCGTTAACCACCTGATCGGCTTCGGGTTCCTGGTGCCGGCGGTTTATTTTATATTTAAGGGGTAATATGAGGTTTTTTGCGTAGGGGCTGTTTCCCTTCTTTTTCTGCGGTCATAGCTTTTATTGTACCTTTAAAAAGCTGAAATTATTCTTATGGTAAAGGAAATGGTAGTTCTGGTTATTGTAAATTGTTGCTAATCGATAGTCTACCGTCAGAAGCTCTTCACTATCTGCCTGTTAACAAAAAAAGACTCTGTAACCATGATCCCTATATCAAATGTTACAAAATTGCGTCTTCGAAGTCTTTTTATATAGTTTCTTATTTCCTTCTCGTTATGCATTACAACAGAATCTTGCAGGTTACGCTTTATTTTTAAATAATCAAGCCGTGTAATAGCTGTTTCATAAGCAAATGGCGAATTAAATATTAAGGTGTCATCCGGTAATAATACACATACGAATTCAGAATCATTCTCTGATATATTTTGCCTGAGAAGTCTGTCAGAAAGGATGCCTTTCTCAAATAAGAGCAGGGAAGGCTTAGTTGTTATTGTAATAGGGCCTTTTGTCTTATTGATGATATATCCATTATAGTATAGATGGCATCCGGACAAAACTACCGATACGAATAAAACAGAAACTATGAATTTGTTTTTCATGAAATATTCTTTTGAGTATTTGCTTCCTATGCCTGAATGAAATAAAGACCTGCTCGCGGTACTTTATAATAAGCTATCTTTTGCCGGGGTGTGTTGTCTCTCTTTAATCATAAATTCATCTGTAACTTTTATTCCTAATACTAAGTGGTTGAAAAACTTATGTAAAGATTCCGTCCTCTTCCTGATAGCTTTTCTTGATAGCATTAGTACCGAATCTCTATTATTTCTTTTAATTTTTAAATAATCAATAAGACTTATAGAAGAACTAAAAGATGGTCCTCCGTTAAAAAGGAGGGAATCTCCAGGGAAAATAAGACATTTAAAAACCGAGTCTCTGGTTTCCATATTCATGTTAACGAGTTTATAATAGGCACTATCCTTTTGGTAGATCAACAGAGAGGGCTTGGTGGTTATCGTTAATGTATCCTTTGTTTTATTGATGATAAACCCTTTATAATATACATGACAACCAGAAAAAAATATTCCTGTAATGATTAAAGTACTAAATAGAAAAATTTGTTTCATTTGAACAATGTTGCAACCGAAGGTAGTTGACCATTTTTCAGTATAAAAGTTAAAATATACTCCTGTTGTAAATATATTCTCAAAACCCCGCCTAAATAATGAAGGAATTATAATTACCGGTAAATAAAATGATAAAACTGACTGACTTTCAAATTTACACCAGATGGTGGTTATAGATACTTGGCTCCAAATGGTAAAATCTACAGTCGCGAAGCAAAATTATAAGGATTTTTATTTTAACAAGAGATCCTTAAAAAAATAAACCCCGCTAAGAATAACGGGGTTTGTTAACCAAAACTAACTGCTTATGAGAAAAATGTGTATTGTAATTATTTCAATTACTATTTAGACGCTCGTTCCTACACTTACCTGCGGCCTCCTTACAATTTATTTATTTCACAAAATCTATTTGCCCGTTCAGGAATGAGCGGGGCCCGCCAATGGTTTTTTCCGCTGAAAACTGTAAATCAGGTAAAACAGTGCGGGTAAAATGAATATGCTACCCAGCAGCAACGCCCAGCCAAGAGTAAGAATGGTTTTATCGTGGCCAATGTCCTCCACCAACGACAGGTACAGGCCATTTTTAAGTACCACTATATTTGGATAATGCCGGTAGGTAGTGGTGAGCAGGATCATAGTTACCTGAAAGCCTGCCAAAACCCTCAGTATCCTGGTTTCCCCTTTATACAGCAGGTACCATAGCAGTATAAGGGACAAGCTGGCAAGAGAAAGGGCTGCAGTACCCACCGGGTTGCCGAATATCCAGCTTGTAAGCGGGATGCCCTCTGCATAAGCAGCTACAAACACCAGGGCACCGGCAATAACGGCGGCTATATTGGTGCTTTTTGTTTTGGCGATAAACCGTTGCCGGTCGGTTTCATTATCCGTTTCCCCAATAAGGTAAACGGCGGCCAGGAACCCGCAGATAGCCACAGTAAATAACCCCACCGCCACAGAAAACCAATGCAGCCAGCTAAAAATATAGGCATCCATAAAACTGCTGGCGCGGGTATCGATACTACCGGATACCGCGCTGCCGGCAATAATGCCCAGGAACATAGGCGTAACGCAACTGGCATACATAAAGATGCGGTTATAAATAACCTGCATATCGTCCACCACGGCATCATAGTGCCTGAACGCGAAAGCCGTACCCCTCGCTACGATGCCCAGCAGCATAATGGTTAAGGGAATATGCAGGTGAATGGACATCGTGGAGTAGATGGCCGGAAAACCCACGAATAATATAACAATCACAATGATAAGCCACATGTGGTTGGCTTCCCATATAGGACCGATGGCGCGGTACATGGTTTTGCGCGTACGGTCCTTATTTTTTTCCGATGTAAAAAGCTCTATGATGCCCGCCCCGAAATCTGCCCCACCCAGTAAGAGGTACAGCAGGATGGCGGCCCATAAGTATGCGATCACTACATATAACATTCATCAGTATTTTAAAGGTTCTGCATTGGCCGGAAGATCATACAGCATATCCACCATCCTTATCTGGCGATAAAGCATAAAGGTAACGATGGCAGCCAGCGACAGGTACACTCCGGTAAACAGGTAAAAGGAATACGCTATACCGGGCATAGGCGTTACAGCGTCTGCCGTCTTCATGATGCCGTGAATAATCCACGGCTGCCTGCCTACTTCGGTTACCGTCCATCCCGCTTCCACGGCAATAAAGCCCATAGGAGTGGCTATTACAAAAAGCTTCAGCAGCCACCGGCTGTTACGCCAGTTTCTTTTCCTGAGTACGGCGACAAAGTACATCAAGGCGATCAACACCATGATCATGCCCAGGCCCACCATTACCTGGAAGGCATAGTGTGTAATGGCAACCGGCGGCTGTTCGCCGGGCGGGATACTGTCAAGCCCCTTTACTTCGGCCTCAAAATCACCGTGCGCCAGGAAACTGAGTGCACCGGGAATCTTTATCGCATAATCCACTTTTTTGTTGGGCACGTCCGGAATGCCACCTATAATGAGAGGGGCCGACCGTTCGGTATTAAAATGCGCTTCCATGGCGGCCAGTTTTGCCGGCTGACGCTTCGCTACGTCTTTGGCGGAAACATCCCCGCTAAGAGGCTGAAGAATGGCGGCTGCCGCCGCAAATACCGCCGCTATCTTAAATGCCCGGGTATGGAAATGGACATTCCTGCCTTTCAGGATCATGAGCGCATGTATACCTGCCACGGCAAAACCTGTTGCCACAAAAGCGGCAATGGACATGTGCAGTGCCTGGGAGAACCAGGCGTCGTTGAACATGGCTTTGACAGGGTCTATATTTATGTATTGGCCGTTCACATAGTCGAACCCGGCCGGACTGTTCATCCATGCGTTGGCAGCCACCACGAGTATACCGGATACCAGTCCGCTGATGCCCACCACCACGCCCGTAAACCAGTGAAACCAGCGGTTAAAGCGGTTCCAGCCGTAAAGGTAAAAGCCCAGGGCGATGGCTTCTATAAAAAACGCGGTTCCTTCCAGTGAAAAGGGCATACCGAATATGGGGCCGGCATGCTTCATAAAACCCGGCCATAACAAACCCAGCTCAAACGAAAGTACGGTACCCGATACGGCTCCTGTTGCAAAGAAGATCGCCACTCCCTGCGTCCATGCTTTGGTAATGTTTTTATAAACGATATCATTGGTTTTAAGCCAGTAATAATGGGCGACCGCCATGAAAAAAGGCATCACCATACCTATGCAGGAAAATACTATATGGAATGCCAGCGAGAGGGCCATTTGTGAGCGTGCGGCTATAAAGTCGTCCATCGTGCGGTGGTTTAATATGGCATATAAACATAGCGCGGAATATGGAAAACTTTTGCGTTGTTTAAATGCTGTGCAAAGTTACGTGAAGCAGTGTTTGGCACCGTTTAATTAGATACTTATCTTTTAACTTTAAGGCAAAAATTAATTAAATAAAGCTCTACCCCATGTAGGTTTTTCCGGGAAAAAGTTTTACATTCAAACACTTACTTTTAGACTCAATTTAAAAAATACAAAAGCAACGACAGCGTGTTGAACTATGAGTTATTTTAATGGTAAAAATTATTTCGTGGTGGGCCGTCCCAACTGGAAAGAGACCGCAGACGATATACTGGAATGGACCAGCAAATGCTAATCACGGTATACGTATTATTTGTTATAAATTTTATGTTTATCTTCATTTAATATTATTATTGAACTTAAACTAATTGTAATTGAATACCAAAATTGCTTCCATACCGCCAATTTCTACTTTCTATTTCATTTTACTATTTTCTTTTAACAGCATGGCATACGCCCAGCGTATCTCTAATGCCGTTTCAGTTTCGGATAGCAGCTTACTTGATAAGACAGATCTGGGTAAGCATTTTCCAAAATACGATGCGTATGATCCCGCCGTGCCGGTTTACAGGATTGCAGACGGTAAAATTATTCACCGCTTTTTCGATACTTCACCGGTTAGTCCTTCCGGCAGGTACGTGGCACTTTTCAGGATGCCGTACGAGAATAAAGAACCGCAGGCGGGTGATGAAGGATCCGTAGTGATCGTTGACCTGCTGAACGGGAAAGAGCGAACGGTGGCCAGTTCCAAAGGCTGGGAAACTCAATTGGGCGCCAACGTGCAATGGGGCAATACTGATAATGATCTTTATTATAATGAAGTGGACAGTAAAGAATGGAAAGCCTTTGCCGTTAAGCTAAACATCTTTAGCGGCAAAAAAACGCGGCTGAACGGAACGGTGTTCATGGTATCACCCGATGGCAGAAACCTGGCTTCCTATAATCTGATCAGTTCGAGAAGAGCGCAGGGTGGATATGGTGTTGTTTTGCCGGATAGTCTTACACCCAAAAATATTGGTGTGCCTGAAAATGATGGGGTTTATATAACCAATACCCGGACGGGTAAAACAACCATGATCGTTTCGATAGCGGATATCTATGAAAAAGCGATACCCTCTATCAGGATCACCAACGCATCCGATTACGAGTATTATTGTTTCCAGGTAAAATGGAATCCGCAGGGAACGAAATTGCTTACCACCGTGCAATGGTCGCCTGCTGGAGGGGGCGAAAGACGAAGGGCAGTAATTACATTCAATGCCGATGGATCAGATATAAGAACAGCCATTACACCCGAACAGTGGGCCCGGGGCGGCCATCATGTAAACTGGTGCCCGGATGGTCAGTATATCAGCATGAATCTTAATGTGGATAATGATCCCGGAATTGAACTGATTAAAGCCCGCTATGATGGTACCGATTTACACACTGTTTTTAAAACGGGATCCGGTCACCCGTCCATTAACCCCCACCATCCACATATAATAATAACGGACGCATACTATAACGAAAAAGTATCTTATGGCGACGGGTCGGTACCGCTTCGTTTTATCGATCTGAACAAGCAAACAGACAGTAACATTGTTCGTATGCCGGTAGTGAAAGCAATGAGCATCTATCGGGTCGATCTTCATCCGGCCTGGGACAGATCATCAAAGTTCGTGGTGTTTAATGGCTTTGCCGGTGGAACAAGAAATGTGTTTATCGCCGATCTCAGAAAATGGACGGCACCCTGATGATTAATGGAGGGCCGATGGAAAACTTTAATCAGCAGAAGTTAACCATACGCGGCAGCAATGGCAAAGCTTTAAGGATTTGATCAGATAAACAAATATGCTATTTCCACACCGGAATATTATCCGCTTTTAAATTACTTCCCAGTTGTTCAAAAGCCTCCTTCGTCATGTAATGAACCTTGGGTAGATACCATCCAAGAAATCCGTCGTGATTATTCGTTTCGATCAGGGCCGGATCATATCGGGTAGCACTCCATATTACCCTGGACCAGGGAAGGTTGATTTCGTTTGGTGTTTTTTCGAATGCCCATTCAGGTCCTACACTCATCCACCGTACTGTAATCGCTTGCGTACCGGTAGTGCCGAAGTCGACCCATGTAGTGCCAGGCGAGTCTGCATTGGAAGGCTTATCTTCTTTTCTCGAATAAACAAGAACATACTTACGTTCATTATCCAGTGCTATCTCGTCGTCCATTATGGATGTTTGTTCCAATCCTGCCAACTTTGCGAATGGGAAGTGGGCATCATACGTTGTAACAGACCAGTACCGGCATTGTGCGTTTTTCATTTCCGTCGCATTGTTCCTGGTATCCGGATAAGTGGGCAATTTACCTGTGAGTACCATTATGTATCCTTTCTTCAGGGATATGCCGCGCTGCAGGTAATTGATATAATTGCACCCGGTGGCATGAGGTTCATAGTTGGCAGGAGGCGGTTGATTCTCTCCTCTTCCCGTAACACCCAGGTCGAGTTTGCGGATGTATTCCCTGTCTTTTGCTCCCGTTTTGCCCAGGGCTTTGGCAAGACCGGTGGAAATAGAAAGATAAATACCATACGATTTATTCCAACCGACGGATGGCCCATTGTAAATGGCGGGATGATTGTTGCCGGCATTCCTGACGGCCATCGTTGCGTCGGCAATCTCCTGGAACTTTTTAAAATCGCATTGTATGTAAAACTTTTCACCTGTAGGCAACTGGAAATAGGCTTTTGGAAATTTTACGCCGCCCATTACATCCTTACTTTTGTCAATAGCATAATACCTGATCCAGATATCACCCAGATCGTAGAGTCCCCTGCCATGTCCTGATTTTTTATCGGTACCCCATGGCCCCTGGAATTGAAGTGCCGAAGCATAACGGGTATTGCCCTTACCCCTGTAAAACGGAGGTTGATGCGCTCCGTTGTTAAGCTGCGTAGGATTTCCCATCGCCATGATGAACTCCGTTTTATAACTACGGTTGGCAACCTGCCTGTTTTTACCGATCCTGAATGGATTTACACTACCCGTTTCCGGCTCGATGTCGGTATCCACAATACCCACCTCTCCCTTTCCGGCCCATTTGGCGTACCTGTATTCGGCAGGATCAAATGGAGGAGATACTTGTATGTCAAAAAAACGACTGTACGGATAATCACCTTCAACTAAAAGCTTTGTATTGAAGGGGGCACAGAGGGCAGGAAGTACGAGATAGGTACAATGCGCATCGGGGAAACTGGCATAAAGCCGGTTAAAATCGATCGGGTGCGATTTACGTGTGGCCCATTGCTCCGCCGGATTAATATTCTCGTACTTTACCAGGCGAAAACTCTTAAACTGCGCAGTATCGAGCCCCCGGGGTAATAAGTTCTCCGGTAATTCAGCAGGCTTCTCTCCTTTTATCCATTGACGGATATAAGTTTCCAGATTATCAGACCATCGCCTGGCCTCTTCATTGATTTCATCTTTTGATTTTGCCTGGAAGGGATATTCCGGTGGCTTGGGCAAACAACCAATCCATGAAAAACTTATCATAACCAGGATAAAGCCAATTTTAAAAGACATACAACTTATTTGTTTAAATGACGCTTTTGCCATGGTATACAACTCGCAAAATGAATAACAATCGTTAAGAGGAAAACAGAGCATAGTAGTTATTCCATATCCGTTCTAAACGGAGATGCCGGCAAGCCCTCTGCATTATAAAGGTTAACATGCGGCACATTGGACCAGCCATAACGCACGGCTACGGGTATTGCAATGCTTTCGCTGTAAACGATTACCTTATCTCCTTTTATTTCCGCACGGGCAGGCACAAATTGTTTATCTGCTCCGGCAATGGTAAAGCCTTTCAGTTCCCCGTTCCTGGCTCTTAATCCTTTGCCTGTATGCGTGAAACTAAGCGTGGCCTGGTTGCCTTTTATTTTCACGGACTGGTATAGGGGGCCCGAGTATTCAAGTTTCTCCTGGTAAGCCAGGGCATTGGCAGCCAGGGCCAGCCGTTCGCCCACGGGCTGTTTAAAGGCGGGATGTATATCGGCCGAATCGCCGCAATCCGTGGTAACGATCAGGGCGGTATTTTTTGTTTTCTGCACTGCCAGCAATTGCGATTCGCGGAGTTCGGGCGTCATACCCTGGTGCGGGGCTATTTGTACCACTAAAAAGGGAAGGTCTTTATTTGCCCAGTCGCTGCGCCAGTTGTCGATAAGTGTGCGCAGCAAGGCCTCGTATTGCCTGGCCATTCCGTTATTGCTTTCACCCTGGTACCAGGTGAATCCTTTAATCGCATAAGGCTTCAGAGGCATTAACATACCGTTATACAATCCCGCGATATAATTGCTGCGCGAAGGGTCGGAAGGTGCGGCAGGTTTTTTTGGTAGAGCAGTTCCTGCACTTAAAGCCTTCAACGAATCGCGGACAAAAGCCGCGAGCAATGCCCCTTCGTCCCGGCGGTACTCTTCCAGCTTCGCCGGAAAATCGGTTACCCGTTTATTATAATCGTTTACTAAAAATACCAGTTCCGGGTTGCCCTGAAGGGCGGCTTCCGAAGTCCAGTACTCTGCCGGCGTACCTCCAAAAGCGGTGAATAAAATACCCACGGGCACGCTTAAGCGTTTGTGCAGGTTGCGGGCAAAGAAATATCCAACGGCAGAAAAGCCTGTTACGGCTTCGGGCGAACAAATCACCCATTTACTGCCTGCATCTTCCAGCGGCTGTTTGGAAAATATACGGGGTACCATGTATTGTCTTATCTGCGGATAAGCAGCATCGTCCTTTTCCTTTTCCCAGTTAACGATTGGCTTCTGGCCCCTGGTAAGACCCAGCTTTCTTTCCATATTGGACTGCCCGCTGCATATCCATACTTCGCCCACCAGTATATCATTGATGGTAACTATATTTTCGCCGGAGACGGTCATAACATAAGGGCCGCCTGCTTTCAGGGGCGAGAGCTTTACCATCCATTTACCACCGGTCGCTTTGGCGGTAAGTTTTTGGCCTTCCAATTGAACGGTCACTTCCTCCCCTTCCGCTGCCGTTCCCCAAACGGGTACGGACACTCCCCGCTGGAGTACCATGTGGTCGGTAAAAAGACTATTGGGTTTAACGGAAGCAGTTGCACAATAAGCAAACAATACAAAAAGGCAGGATGCCATTGACCGGAACATAGTACGCATATATATGATTTTTCTTATGACAGTGGCAATTGCATTGCCGGCAGCATGAATTATACGCACTAATATAACAATGAATCGGGATATTTAATCAGTTTCATTTACTTATCTTTAACGAAACGCACTTCGATATGATGAACATTGTTTATCCTCCTATACTGGCAGCTTTGCTGAGTGCTGTTCCGGTATGGACAGTTGATCATACAATCAATACTCCGAATGCCATTACGAATATAACTATGAATGAACAACAGCCTTTACCCTCTGAAAATAATCCCCTGCTCTCTGAATGGGCTGGCCCTTACGGAGGCTTACCCGCTTTCGACCAGGTGGAGGTAAGTCATTTTAAACCGGCACTGCTTTTTGCCATGAACGAAAAACTGGGACAGGTTCAGCAGATAGCTGCCAATACGGAGGCTCCTTCGTTTGAAAATACGCTGGCCGCTATGGAGCTGGCAGGTGCCACACTTACCAGGGTGCAAAGCATTTATTCCATCTGGTCATCTTCCATGAACGGGCCCGAATTCCAGAAAGTACAACGGGAAATGGGACCCCTGCTCTCCGCGTTTTCAGATAAAATCTTTCAGAACGATACGCTGTTCCGGCGCATAGAAGCGGTATATAACGATCCCGGTAAAACGAAATGGACGACCGAACAGCAGCGGCTCTCCTGGTTTTATTATACCAGGTTCGTGCGGGCCGGTGCCCGGCTGAATGCTGCGGACAAACAGCAACTGTCGCAGATCAACCAGCAACTGGCCTTACTGTTTACGCGGTTTAGCCAAAACCTGCTGGGAGAGGAATCGGAACTGTTCCTGGAGTTAAAGAATAAACAGGCATTAAAAGGGCTGCCGCTGTCTTTCCAGGAATCGGCCGCCGCGGAGGCGGCCGGTAAAAACCTTGCTTCGTCCTGGATAATCAGCAATACCCGCTCCTCTATAGAACCATTTCTCACGTATTCGGAAGACCGCGGTCTTCGCGAAAAAGCCTGGAAGTTATTCATCAACAGGGGCGATAACGGGGATGCGCGTGATAATAATGCCATCATCGCTGAAATTCTTCAATTACGGGCGCAACGGGCCGGGCTGCTGGGTTATGCCACCCATGCCCACTGGCGGCTGGAAAATGCCATGGCTAAAACGCCGGAGCGTGCTATGGAACTGATGGAAGCCGTATGGAAACCGGCCGTAATGCGGGCAAAGGAAGAAGTGGCCGACATGCAGGCCATTGCCGATAAGGAAGGGGCCAATATAAAAATAGCCCCCTGGGATTACCGCTATTACGCAGAAAAAGTGCGGAAGGCCCGCTACGACCTCGATCAGAATGAAGTGAAGCAGTACCTTCAACTGGATAAGTTAAGAGAAGGCATGTTTTGGGTGGCAGGTGAATTGTTTGGCTTTGTATTTACCCCTGTAAGCGATGTACCCTTTTATCATCCCGACGTTCAGGTATGGAAAGTAACGGATAAAACTTCCGGCAAACAAATAGGGCTATGGTATTTTGACCCCTATGCCCGGCCGGGCAAAAATTCCGGGGCCTGGATGAATGCCTACCGCAGCCAGCAGACACTGGGAGGCGATATCACCACCATCGTTTCCAATAATGCCAATTTTATAAAAGGGAAACCGGGCGAGCCGCAACTGATTTCCTGGATAGACGCCACTACGCTCTTTCATGAATTCGGGCATGCGCTGCACGGCTTATCATCCCGGGTTACTTATCCCATATTGTCAGGTACCTCGGTGGCCAGGGATTATGTGGAGTTTCCCTCCCAGTTACTGGAGTTCTGGCTCGCCATGCCGCAAGTGCTGGAGAAATTTGCCATTCATTACCAGACGGGTCAACCCATACCCCGCAGCCTGACCAAACGGATAGAGAAAGCAGGTAAATTTAATGAAGGCTTTAAAACGGTGGAATATCTTTCGGCCGCCCTGGTAGATATGAAACTGCACCTCGCGGGAACGGAAAAAATAGATCCTGATGCTTTCGAGAAGAAAACCCTTATGGCACTCGGCATGCCGGATGAAATTGTGATGCGCCATCGAAGTCCGCAATTTGCGCATATATTTTCCAGCGATGCATATTCTGCGGGTTACTATAGTTACTTATGGTCGGATGTAATTTCTTCCGATGCCTTTGAGGCGTTCATGGAAGCAGGTGGACCGTATGATAAAGAGACCGCTTCGCGTTTAAGCAAGAATGTATTCTCTACCGGCAACACCATAGATCCTGCGGAAGGATACCGGGCTTTTCGTGGCAAGGATCCGGAGACTGGTGCACTGATGCGGAAAAGAGGGTTTGCACCGCCTAAAAAGCCGTGACGGACCAGGTGCGTTCAAATGTTTGCCCGGCAGCCAGCGGCTCAATGCCTTCCTTGTCGGTTAACTGCTGGTTGCTGTCCACGCTGTCGGCGATACCGCACCAGGGTTCAATACATACGAAATCCGCTCCTTTAAATGCCCATACACCCAGGTAGGGAAACCCCTTAAACAGGAAGCTGATGCCATGCCCCGAAACATCGGAAAGCAGGCGGACACTGTCGGACTGCAGGTGTTTGAATACCAGCGCATCTTTAGCAAACAACTCCCTGCTAAGGGGAAGCCGATTGGTATTAATTAAAACAGGAAGAGGTGTTTTTTCAATAAGCCCTTCGCCGGAAATGGGCCACCGGTCGGCATTTTCTTCCTGTGAAAATTCCAGGTAATAATCGTGGTAACGATGTGCGCTTACCAGCGGCACGCGAAAAGCCGGGTGGCCTCCAATGGAAAAATACATCGTATCGCTTCCGGTGTTATGCACCACATAGCGAACGTTTAGCTGGTTGGCCTCCAGGCTGTAGATGATATGAAGTATGAAATCGAACGGGTATTTCTCCCTGGTAATGGGATCGCTCTTGAGTGTGAACCGGGCAGATATAAGATCATGGTCCGTAAGGTCAAATTCCATTTCGCGGGCAAAGCCATGGCGGCCCATCTGATAGCTTTTACCCCCGTGGTAATAGGTGTCGCCTTTTAACGTACCGACGATAGGAAACAGTACCGGCGATTTTTTATTCCAGAATGCCGGGTCAGCATTCCACAGGTATTCCAGTCCCGTAATTTTATGATAGATATTATTGAGTTCCGCACCCTTTGGCAGGATGCTCACCTTCAGGTATTCGTTCTCTATTGTTGCCATGTTATTCATTTTACCCGGTTCATTTGATTTATTCATCTTTATACTATATTACAGTTTATTTGCGTTAAAACATGGCTAAGATACTCATACTTTTTGCACATCCGGCCCTTGAAAAGTCGAAGGTGCACAAAACGCTTTTAAAGCATATCCGGGGTATCGGCGATGTGTTTGTAAATGACCTGTATGAAGCCTACCCCGATTTCGATATAGATGTCGCGAGAGAACAGCAGTTACTCCTTTCGCACGATATCATCATTTTCCAGCATCCTTTTTACTGGTACAGCACACCTGCCATATTGAAACAGTGGCAGGACCTGGTATTGGAACACGGATGGGCCTATGGAAAAACGGGTAATAAGCTGGAAGGTAAAAAGTTTTTCAATGCACTCTCTGCCGGTGGCGGACTGAATGCTTACAGTGAAACCGGTTACAACCACTACACCATTAAAGAGCTGCTGCGCCCGTTTGAGCAAACGGCCTATCTTTGTAAGATGCAGTATCTCCCGCCTTTTATAGTACCGGATACGTATAAACTGAGTACCGCGGAAATCGAGCAGCAGGCAGCCAGGTACCACGAGTTGCTTACCGCTCTTACCAACGATTACCTGTCGGATAAAAATATAACCCAGGCCCGCTACCTGAACGAAATCATTCCCGCTTCCTGAAAATCTAAATTATAAACATGGATCAGCAGTCATTTTTGTTCCAGGCCCTTATTTACCTTGGTGCATCCGTGGTATGCGTACCGGTTGCGAAGAAACTTGGACTAGGGTCCGTACTTGGATACCTGATAGCCGGCATAGTGATAGGGCCTGCTTTATTGGGATTGATAGGCACGGAAGGGCAGGACGTACTGCATTTTGCCGAATTTGGCGTGGTGATGATGCTTTTTTTGATTGGGCTGGAACTGGAGCCGGAACTGTTATGGAAGATGAGAAAGTCTATCGTAGGCCTGGGTGGCCTCCAGGTGCTGATAACGGCGATAGTGATCGCCGGTATTGCCATTATGTTTGGCCTGCGGTGGCAGCCCGCCCTGGCGCTGGGTATGATCCTTTCTTTGTCTTCCACGGCCATCGTTATACAAACGCTTACGGAAAAAGGACTGATGAAAGCGGCATCCGGACAAAGCGCATTTTCGGTACTGCTGTTCCAGGATATTTCCGTGATTCCCATGTTCGCGGTATTTCCGCTGCTGGCTACTTACGAGCTGGCGCAAATCCAGGGCGCGGAGCATGTCTCCAACTGGGTATCCGGCAAGCCGGGGTGGTTACAAACCCTGATCGTTTCCGGCTCGGTAGTCGTTGTCGTTTTGGCCGGTATATACATCATTCGCCCCCTGCTGCGGGTAATTGCGGCCACGCGCTTAAGGGAAATTTTTACCGCTTCCGCACTGCTACTGGTGGTAGGTATAGCCGTGCTGATGACACAGGTAGGTCTCAGTCCTGCCCTCGGCGCTTTCCTGGCAGGCGTGGTATTGGCGAACAGCGAATACAAACACGAACTGGAAAGCGACATCGAACCGTTTAAAGGATTACTGCTAGGTCTTTTTTTTATAGCCGTAGGAGCTTCCATCAATTTCCCGCTTATTCTCTCCCAGCCGCTGCTGATATTGGGACTGGTATTGCTGCTGATGCTAGTAAAAGCCCTCATACTCTTTTTACTGGGTAGGTTTTTTAAAGTAAGCACCGATCAGAATATGATTTTCTCGGCGTCTCTTAGCCAGGGCGGTGAGTTCGCCTTCGTGCTGTTCTCCTTTTCACTACAGGGCGGTATACTCGATGCTCAAACGGTGAACGTGATGGTGGCCGTGGTGGCCATTAGCATGGGATTCACCCCGCTGGTGATGCTGCTGAACGAAAAGGTGTTGCTGCCACGCATAGGTACCTGCAAAGAACAGGAAGATGACATGGAGCAAGATGAGATCAATGAATCGCACCCGGTAATCATTGCCGGGCTAGGTCATTTTGGAAGCACTATAGGCCGCTTCCTGAGAGCCCACGGCATTGAAGCCACCTACCTCGATATCGATTCAGACAGGGTAACGGTGCTGCGCAAAATGGGAATGAAAGTGTATTATGGAGACGCTTCCCGCTCGGAACTGCTGGCCAGTGCCGGTGCCGCTACTGCCAAACTGATCGTGATAGCCATAGAACCCGCTGAAAAAAGGATGGAGATGATCGAAACGATCAAGAAACACTTTCCGGAGCTACAGATGCTGGTACGCGCCACTAACCGCTACGATGCCTACGACCAGATGAATGCGGGCATGCTGCACATTTACCGGGAAACGATGGACACTTCACTGCGTGTAGGGGTAGACGTGATGACGATGCTGGGCCATCGCAAATATTCCGCCCAGCGTGCCGCCAGGTTGTTTTTTAAATACGATGAAGCGAACCTGAAAAAACTTTCTTCTATCCGCGACACGGAAGAATATTTTATTACCGTAAAAGATGCAATGGAAGAAATGGAACAAATGATAAGGAACGACAAAAGCGCAGCGAGTCTGGAACGTGACGGAGACTGGGATATAGAAAACTACCGCAAAGAGGTGAAACAGGTGATATAATTTACTCTCCGATCTTCAAACTATCTTCCTTAAGTAACCGGTTGATCATATCGTTGGTGGCTTTATCACTGTCCTGCACCACTCCCACCCGTAATGCTTTCAGACCATTTACGCCCTGCAACTCTTCCAGTTCCAGCTCTTCAAGGTCGTCGCTAAGCAGATGCTGCTGCTGCAGGTACCTGATATAACCGGTCTGCTCCTCCGCTTCTTTCTGACTGAAATATACGATTGCTATCTTATTGGGCTGTGTCAGTCTTTCTTTGGTAACCTTTATCCGCACTTTATCGATGCGCTTCTTGATGATATGATACCGGATATTATAAGCCCCCTCCACATCAAAGCGCTTCTCGTCTGTCCGGAATTTGATATCTATCGGACTCGAATGAATGAAGATCAGTTGTGTCGTTTCCACTCGTTTGGGAAGATGTTCTATCATCGCATGCGAAAGCTTCGCGATGGCGGCCATAGAAGTGAGTTGCAGCAGACGGAGATTTTTCAGGTATATTTCGCTGAAGGGTTTGTCAGGGGCTATGGACTGACCGATATAAATATCATACTCCACCCCGTCTGTCCGGAACTTCTCGAAGTAGCTGGGATAAGCCTGTTGTATTTCCGTTTTCATGCTTTCCAGGTAAGAGTTCACGGAAGATATTACGGTGTTCATCGAAGTTTCGAGCTGGCGGCGGCTTTCAAAAGCGATACCCGTTTTATCATCAATGGCATCAAAATATTTTTCGGTGATCCGGGTATATTCCGGGTTGCCTTTGGCAAACTGCCTGAGGAAAGGGTGTATATTATTTTCAAAAAAATCGTTCAGCCTTATCTCCTGGTTACCACCCGAGGGACCATCCAGGATAGGCATCCATGTTTGAGTAAGGAATATCTTTTCATCGATCAGTCCGAACCCTGATAACTGTTTTAATTCCTTCAATACGCCGGCCAATACATTGAACTGCACTTTAAAATCCCTGATGAGTGCGGCATTACGCTCGATGGTCGAATTGCGGATATCTACTGCGCCGTAGAGCGGAAATACATTCCCGAAATCAATCTCTTCTATGTCTACCCGTTTTTGCAAAAGGTGCATATCCCTGATGTAGTGCCAGGCGACCTGGTTGAATTTCCACTGCACAGCGGGCTGCAGAGAGGTAAACTTTTCCCGTATCACCTGGTTGACGCACTCGTTAAACTCGCCGATACTATTTTTGAGCAACTGCGAAAGCAGCGGTATTACAGGGTCTAACAGTGCCAGCAGGGCTTCCGTGAGCAGATCAGTTTGATTGGTATACACTTCCAGCACCCCGGCCAGTGTAGAGTTATAGTTCAGCGGGATCAGTGCATAACTTTTGACTCCGGCCGCTTTTAATATTTTTAAATATACTTTTTTATGTTCATCTCCCTCTTCTACTTTACCCCAGAATACGCGTTTGGGGTCTTTAAAATAATTTTCGGCCATGGAAAGGTATACAGATTCCGCATCGGTAAACTGACGGGCGGTTTCCATAAGCACGCTATGTGAGCAGGTGCTTTCATCGAATATGAGTTTATTATTGATCTGCAGTACCGGAAGTATTCCAAATTCTATATCGTTACTGGCCACGATCGTTTTAAGCCAGTGGATAACACTGTAAAAGCAGTGTTCATCCTCCAGTGAAGCACGGTTAAGGATACTGTTCCTGATATTATCGATGGCGTACTGTACGGTTATATCTGTGATACTTACGATGCTTACACCTTCAAAGGTAAACAGGTGTAAAGGCAATTTTTCCCGGAGAAGCGGCAGCAGGGCATCATGATCGTAGTTGTCACCGGATTGCAGCAGCCTGATATCAAAGTCGGGGAAACCGCTTTTAGCCTGCACTTCGATAAACCGGGTATCCATCTTCATTTTATGGTAATGCATTAACCCCGTATTTTCATTCTCCAGCGAATATACTGTCTCATGCTTGAAATAACCGGGAAGGCCGTAACATCTTTCCAGGATGATCGAGTAGCAAAATCGCTGCTGGTTTTCCGTAATTTCTTCCACTGTTTTGGAAGCGATCGATTTACGGAGCGAGCCGGTAGACATATTCACCACCAGGCTATAAAATGCCTGTGTGCTGAAAAACACATTCGGATTGAGTGGCTGGCTCAGGGCCCATAGATGTTTTTCTTCATCCTCTATCATAGGGGAAAGGCAGTTGTAAATCAGTTCGAGCAAACCCTGGTACTTATACATTTCCTCTACTTCGACGGCCTGCTGCAGTTCCGGATATTTTTCAAATTCACTTGTTATATAAGCAAAAAAACCCGCTTTATGATTGTCTTTATTGTCTTTTCGCTTTTTAAGGTAATTGATAAAGGGACGAAAAGAGAGTACCGACTCGGGGAAGTTCCCGGGTGGCACGTTAGGAGCCATATTAAGTACTTCTGTATGCATAATTAGAATCTGAATCCCATGGTAAAATAGGGATACCATCCTTCCCTGGAATATCCCATGGCAAAGTTAAAGGAAGCAATAGACGCTGGCACAAAATAAATGCCTCCGCCGACACCGCTATGCCATTTATCCGAATCCTCGTTTTTTTCCCATACCCTGCCCACATCCCAGAAACCGCTTAATCCTACCTGTCCGGGCAGAATATAACTGGCAATATTGGCCAGCCTGATGCGCATTTCGAGGTTATTGTATAAACTGTGTCTGCCCGCAAAACGGTACTGGCGATACCCTAGCAGGTTTTCCTGGCCACCGAGAAAGGCCGACTGGTAAAAAGCCGTTTTACCGACGCTGATCGCGCCCCCTATCCGTTCGGCGATCACTATGGCCGACCCCGGACCGATGCTTTTATACAATGCCACTTCAGGTATCAGTTGCGCAAAATCGCCGGCGTATTCGCCTATACCTTTATAAACCTGTAAACGGATATTAACATACGTGCCCCACTGCGGAAGTATTTTGCTATTACGTTTGTCACTCAGATATTGTGTAACAAAACCAAGATGCAATTTGTTTTCACCGATCGTGCTGCTGTCGTAAGAACCTATTTGCGATACGTTATTGATAAATCTTCCTTTATTATCATCCGCGTCAAAACGGTAATAATACAAGGAAGGCCCTATGCTCACGGAAGAACCCTTTTTATTTCTCCAGCGGAAGGCGGGATCTAGCTGGTAAGTGGCAAAGCGGGTGCGGTGATAGTTTACGTAATTGCCCGTTTTATCCAATATGGTTGTATTGCCACGCCCGAAGAAGTTGACGGTATTGTTGGGTGCCTTTATCAGCGCATGGATCACCAGGTCGGCTTTGCCTCGCCATTCGATCCACTCGCCGGTATAGCGCAGTTTATAGGCGTTAGTGGAAAATGAATGTGCCACTAATAATTGCTGCAGGCCCGCATAGGGATATTTACGGAATCCTTCCTGGCGGGTATTTTTAAATCCAGCCCCCAGTATAAAACCATCATCGGCATTTATTCCGACGGAAACAAGCGGCATCAGGGTATTATACAAATTTACCGGTGTAAAAGCCGTATTCAGGCTATCATCCGATATCGTTTTGCGAATGCGGGAACTATCGCCGGAAAAAACGGAAGCATTGTTCCGGTTATACAGGAACACTTTTTTCCTGGAAGAACGTACGGCATAATGCTTGGTATCCCCACCGCCTATGAGGCGGAGTTTAATGGACGAAGTACTGTTGTCCAGTATTACACTATCGTTTCCATTACCCGTATATATTCTAACTTCTTTGGTTAAATGCCGGTCGTATGTTTTATCCATCAGTTCCTCTTCTATCTCTCCGGATTTACTGATCTTATGGACGATTACCTGCAGGTCGCCATCCGGGCTACCGGTTATCTTTACCCGTTCGTTTTTATCGCTGGTGCGTATATCCGCCACTTTCTGGATAAACCGGTAATACCTGTCCATCGCGGCAGGCAGGTGCTCCCGGCGCATCTTCAATTTATGCAGCAACTCTCCATGGCGGATCTCATATACCGGCCTTGGCATGGCTGCCAGTCCTGCTTCCAGAGCGGAATCGGTCACCATCTTCTGAAAACGGAAGGCCTCTTGGGTCCAATCATCCCGGCTAAACTGGAACTGGGGATAGGCATTGATAAATCCTGTTTTAAATAGCAGCCAGTCCACCCGCCTGATACCTTCATCGAAGTTCCGGAGCGTGGGCAATACATATTCTTTGGAAGCCAATTTGGGAATAAGCCCCTGGGTCAGATGAAATACCTGGTCCCTGTCGCGCGGCACCCCTATGTATTTTTTATGCTTGTCGTCCGCCTTGTTATACCAGCGCCACTGGTCTGCATGGCGGTCCCAGTCGCCCAGCAACGCATCCAGCATACGGGCCCGCAGAAATTCTTTCCCATCCGCTTTATCGTCATTGTCCTTTTGCAGGTTCTTCATCATTTTAAGCGTATTGTCCGATTCTCCCAGCGGTTCGCGCTCCTCGAGCAACATCACCAGTCCGGCAAATTTCCTTTCATGAATACCCAGGTTTTTATCCGGTGATACCACGCCGATCACCGGGTGGGCATGCGGTACTTTTACGGCCTGCGCAATGGGCGGTACGGCTAGTGCAGAAAAGGGATGCTGTGCACTGGTAACATCATCCAGCCAATCGCGGGCGAACGTTTCCATGAAAGCAGTCGGCAGTAATGCATCCGGCGTTTTCTCCACGCTTCTCATCACCCATTCTTTACCGGAAGGGTCGGCCAGTCGCAGCGATTTCGACTGCATACCGCCACCTTCCTGCAAGGGCGTAAGGCCCCCGTGCAATTCGCTGAGTCTTAACACGGGCAGGGTGACGGGAACGGCCCATTCCTCCCGGTAATTTTTTCCGAAGAAAAAATGGTGGGCACCTGATTTGCCGGCGTAGGAAGGATGTACCTGCACCACCACGCTGTCTGACTTTATTCTTTCAGGAACGGGCAGGTCTTTTATATTTACAGTGGTATAAAGCAGTGTGTCGTTATAAGTATTGCCCAGCGTATCGCTCGCCCAGGTATAGAAATGAAGTGATAAGGTATTGTTATCCATCATATCCACCGTAACATATCCCTGTGTGGCATCAGCGTACACGGAGCCCATCCCTTTTCTGGCGTTGGAACGTTTAGCACCGGCCCCGCTCACGATCTGCACCTGGGTGTTTTTAATAAACTGCAGCCCATGTTCGTGACCCGACACATGCAACAGGTTGGGAAAACGGCCGAAAGCACCATCCACGCTACGGATCATATTCCGGTACAAGGGATGTTTAACATCTTCCGGATTGGAAAAAGTGGATCGAAGAAAAGGATACAGCGATCCGATACCGGGTAAGGGTATATACAGGTTTTTATTGACCGCAGTAAGCGGGAAAATATGATCTTTTAACGTAAACCTGCCTCCATGCACACCATAGGTCTGGAAGGGATGGTGCGAAGCCAGCAGCACCACGTTGTGCCTGTTCTTGTCGGCCAGTTGCTGGAGACGGGACACGATATCCGCATTCGTTTTACAATCGCATTCCGCTTCGGGGTTTACTTTACTGTAGGGAAATAACCACCATTCGCTGTCGAAAGCGACAATGGTGAGGCTGTCGGTAAGTGGGATGGCTACCGGATCAGGACAGCCGTTGCGGGGCACCAGCTTTAGCAGGGAGTCTCCCTGTTCTTCCAGAAACGCCCACTGGCTTTTTATCCTCGCCAGACCCTCCGGACCAGACCGGTCCCAGTCATGATTGCCGGGTATAAAATATACAGGGGCTCCTTTGGCCCGCATGGGTTTATATTGAGAACTTATAATTTCCTGTGCCCGTTTTTCCTCTTTACTTCCCGGAAGGGGCATGCCATGGGGATAAATATTATCTCCGAGAAATAATACAGAAGTTTTATCCGGAAGGATATGGGCTGCCGCATCGTCTAATGTTTTACGCTGACGGATGTTCATTTCCCCGGCATCGCCTATTAAGATCACCCGGTAACGGACACTATCCTGCGCCTGGGTGAACAAATAAAGGAATAAAGAGAATAGTAGTAAAAAATATTTCATTTATTGATTGTTATTCTGGTTTCGTTAAATGCCCGAATTTTATAATGTTACCTTCAGTAAGGTCGTCGCCTTCATTGGATATATACAGGTTGCCTGCTGCATCGAAGCAGATACCTTCCGGCTGGTTGAACTGGTTGCCATTTAGGTCTGCCACCTCTTTTATTTTCCATGTATCATCGGTAACGATCAATAGTTTATTAACCGCTGAAAGAATGTACCAGTCGTTCGTAAGCGGACTTTTCGCCAGGGCGGAAGGACGAAAGCCGCGTTTAACCTTGCCGGTGAAAGATTTAATTTCTTCTACATTGATATGGAAGCTGCCTGCGGGGTAAACGGAATCCTTTACTTGTAAAATATAGCCTGAAACACTGTCGCGGTTATTATCCTGCGGGCAGTTTTTACAAATAACATAGAGTTTGCCAGACAGTTCATCTCCGTACATACCTTCATATTCCCCTTCCGGCAGCAGTTGCTTCCATTCCACGGCACTGTCTACCTCTTCGTATATAGCATCGGAAAAAGGGAATGTATAAAGGGTGCCGTTACTTTTAAGTATCACCACCAGGTTGCCGAGGATACTGATATCTTCATAGTCTCCTTTTTTACCGAATTTGGAATTGTACTGCTTCTTTACGTTCCATGCCAGCCGGAACACTTTACCTTCTTCGTCCTGTATGGCGTATACTGTGTCGTTGTTGTTTTTGCTGAAGGTAATGCCGGACACTTCGTGCAGGCTTTCCGGCAGGTTGAATTTGTCAGGATTGGCAAGATAGTATTCGCTCAGGGTGGCTGCCTCCTTCTCTTTTTCTTTCTCGTTCTCCTTCTGTTCCGCAGGTGAAGAACAGGCGGCGGCCAACAGCAAAGCCGTTGCCAGCAAAGGTAATAACCGGTGTATAGGTGTCAGCATAATAGTAGATTAAAACATTAATGCGCAAAAAACACGGCACTTACCGCGAAAGCGACCACCGAAATTACGATACCAAACATAAACACATTATAAGCTATACGCAGCAGCCTGAACTTTCGTCCAAGCACTACGCCCTGGGAATAAAGATCCATAATAAGACTGCCATAAAGGAACGACCGGTCGTCCATCACTTTCTCCATACCGGCATAATAATCTCTATAAGGCATCCGGTAAAAGTTGCCGAAAAAAAGCAGGTTTACCTTTTGGTTATCTACATCAGCCTGGGTAAATGTACCATGAGGCAGAGAGGGCCGTGTAGCCAGGATAGAAAATACCATCGTAACCAGGCAAACGGTCAGCAGCATCATGGTGGGGATGGTTAGGTAGGGATTGTCTTCCAGCTTGCGCAGCAACACGCTCAATAATACAGAAATGATAATGGAAGTGGTAGTTACCATAATATGAGCCTTATTATCTGCCATATCGCTTAGTCGCTGATGATTACTGGAACTTACGCGAAACATGGTCTCGATGCCTTTATCGGGACGGTCGGATTTTGGCTTCTTTGTTTCAATGTTATTCGGCTGACCTTCATTATATAACGTAGATGAAGGTGGTGTCAAGGCCCGGGAAGGCGCGGCAGGATCTTCCTCCCTTTCCTTTTCATTCAACTGCTGCAGGTTTTCGGCCTTACCGGCATCCAGCAGGTGACGGGCATAGTCTGTATGATAATGATGCTGTTCCAGGAGCCGGATAGCTCCTTTACGCCATTCGCCCTTACTTATTTTCCTGCCCAGTCTTTCTTCCATCTCTTTTCGCATCAGTTTATTCATGCCGGGGAAACTGTCAGTGCCCAGGTGATAAAGGTCGGCATCGCATACGATCTGCTCGCAGAGGTTAACAGGTCGCTGCGGCATCTGGGTACTAAGTATGCAGTTGCGGATAGCAAGCAGCGTAGGTTCGTCCACCCCTCTCGGACGCAGGAAATCATCTGCCAGGGCGGCGCCAGTAGCTTCATGGCCGGCGGTTTGTCCCAGGTTATACCCTATATCGTGAAACCAGGCTGCTGCGATCACGGTAAAATAATCACGGTCGTTTAACTTGTAATGAGTGGCTATCCTGCCTGCATTGTTTACCACCTGTTCGGTATGTTTCAGGTTATGATAATACAAAGCCTGACCTGCATGATCCGTAAAAGTGCCGGTGATATAATTGCTTACCTGCTCTATCAGTGAAGAATAATTCATTGTGGTGGGTTTGTGTACCTGCAAAACATAACAGTTCTAATGCTGTTAAAGTTAAGTGATCTGTACAAACCGGTAAAATTTTGGTATAAATGCCGCTATGAACCTCTTTAGTTTTACAGGCATGTTTTTTTACGGAAGTTCTACCGATATTTGAGCTTCATTCAACAAGGCTTGCATGATGAAATTATCAATTGTTACCATGGCTACATTATTCAGCACCATTGCAGTGGCACAAACGGGAACGGGTTCGGAGAAAGCGCCCTTCCTCCTTATCGGCACCTATACATCCGGGAAAAGCGAAGGCATATATGTTTACCGGTTCGATCACGCAACAGGCAGTGCTGCTCCTGTGAGTGTAATTAAAACAGATAATCCTTCTTTTCTGGCCGTTTCGCCAGACGAAAAATATGTTTACGCGGTAAACGAAAACGGCAGTCTGGATAATCCCGGCAGCATCGCTGCTTTCGCTTTCGATAAAAGTAAAGGAACCCTTAGCTTTCTGAACAAACATGGTTCCGGCGGAGACCATCCCTGCTTCGTAGCAATCGATAAAACCGGTAAATGGGTCACAGCAGGCAATTACACCGGTGGCAGCGTGGCAGTGTTGCCCGTTGGTTCCGATGGATCGCTGGGCGAGGCGGTAAGCATTAAACAACACCAGGGCAAGGGTACAGATCCGGACAGGCAGACCAAGCCCCATGTTCATTCCACTTTTTTTTCACCTGATTATAAACAACTGCTGGTGCCCGACCTCGGTACCGACAAAGTGGTGCTGTACGATTTTAATGATCGTGACGGTCAACTCTCCCCTTCCCGGCAACCTTTTTTTAAAGTAAAGGACGGAGCAGGACCCAGGCATCTATCTTTTCACCCCAATGGAAAGTTCGTTTACCTGATGCAGGAAATGGAAGGCAGCGTGGCAGTATTCAGTTATGCCGACAGCCAATTAAGCGAATTGCAAACGATCTCTTCGCACCCCGGCGACTATACCGGGAAAAAAGGGTCTGCTGACATTCACGTATCCTCTGATGGAAAATTTTTATATGCTTCCAACCGGACACAGTCCAACGCTATCGCTATTTTTACCATAAATCCCACCTCGGGTAAACTCACGTTGAAAGGCTTTCAATCCACCCTGGGCAAAACACCCCGTAATTTTAATTTCGACCCCAGTGGTAACTTTTTGCTCGTCGCCAACCAGGATAGCAATGATGTGGTCATCTTCCGTCGGGATGCGCGTACGGGTCTGCTCACTGATACCGGTAAACGTATATTGGTAGAAAAGCCGGTGTGCTTAAAATGGATAAGTTCAAAGTAAGCCTTCCTGGAACGGCGGCATAAAAATGGCATTAACGCAATCTATGCTGATAAATATACATCCGGAAAATCCACAGGAACGAAACATTAAGTCGGTAACGGCAACGCTGTTAAAGGGAGGGGTGATTATTTATCCTACAGACACCATCTATGGACTTGGTTGCAGCATTTTCGAACATAAAGCGGTGGAGAGGATCTGCAAGATCAAAAACATCGATCCGCACAAAGCCCAGCTTTCTTTTATCTGCAGCGACCTCAGCGACCTGAGCAAATACACCAAGAATATTTCCACTCCTTTGTACCGGATGCTGAAAAGCGCACTGCCCGGACCTTACACTTTTATACTGCCTGCCAGCAAACAGGTTCCTAAAATACTTCAGAGTAAAAAAGATACGATCGGCTTAAGGGTGCCGGATAATAAAATTGCCTGTGCAATTATTAAAGAACTGGGTCACCCTATTTTAAGTGCCTCCTTACCCGGCGATATGGTAGAAGAATATACCGATCCTGAACTGATTTATGAAAAGTTCAATAAACTGGTGGACATAGTAATTGATGGTGGCATAGGTGGCATGATTCCCTCGACGATTATAGATTGTACGCAGGAACCGCCGGTTACTTTGAGAGAGGGCGCGGGAGAAGCGATCGTTTTTTAAAACCCGGCTTTGATAAAACACCGGCTTTTATAACTCCAGTACCGATAAGATATTTCCTGCGGGATCATTAAACCAGGCGATGTTTGGACCCTCGCCCCGCGAAATGCCTTTTTCATCCGTTTTAATTTCGCCGTCGTACTGCAAAAAACGTACTCCGTGGCTGGCTAGTTCGTCTACCGCTTCTTCAATATTGTCGACCGGGAAATTAAGGATGGTAAATGTGGCAGGCGTATGATCAGGTTTTGGATAAATCATTATGGTATTGCCTCCTTTTAAATTAAGAGACAATAACCCCATGGTGTCATCCTTAACTTCAAGGCCAAGGGCCTTACCATAAAATTCCCGGGCTTTGTCTATATTATCTACAGAGAAACTGCTGAATGTATTCGTGTCTTTAAGCATAATAAACTGGTTTTAGATGATTATTATAAAGTAATCCTATACATGGTATAAATGGCATGCCATCTATTTAATAGTTGACGAAAAAGGCCATTCTCTCATAATACGCGCTTTCAGCAGGTAAGCGGCCGCCCCTGCCATAATCACTCCGATACCTGATAACATCATCACCCGGCCGGTGGAGTAAAATATTCCGGCCCAAATAGCTATGGCAAGGAAAACCGGGATGGGATAAAGCGGCATTCTCCAGGTAAAGAAACTTCTTCCCCGTCTTTTACTCAAAAGAAGCAGTCCGATAGCCTGGCCGATAAACTGTATCAATATGCGCATGGCAAGGATGGCACTGATAACCTCACCGATCCGGAAAAGCAGGCTGAATACGAAAGCGACCCCTCCCAGGAAAAGCAGCGAGATGTAAGGAAAATGCTTAACCGGATGCAAACGGGCAAATACCGGGAAAAACGCGCCGTCTTTAGCTGCGGCGTATGGTATCCTGCTATAGCCGAGAGTAGCTGAAAACACGGATGCGAAAGCTACCCATAATATAAGTAATGTAGCAATACGCGCGGCGGCAGGGCCGGAGATGGCATGGATGAATTCACTGACTACGAACGGGCTCTTTTGTATCTGTTCAAAAGAAAGTACCGATGCCACACTGATATTCATCAGCAGATATAGGCAGGTGATACCCACTATGGAAATCAACATGCTCCTGGGTATATTTTTTTGCTGGTTGATGATTTCACCACCCAGATGGCAAACATTGTAATATCCCAGATAACTGTAAACAGTTTTTACGCTGGCCAGCCCGAGTGCAGCGGCAAAAGCGGGTGTAAATTCCAGGCCGTCATTGATGGAACGTACGGGCTCCATAAAGTTGCCATGCAGCAACCCTCCTGTTATGATCCATGCCATCGTGATCAATACACCCGTCCATAGGAATACGCTGATTTTACCGATCGCTTCTATTTTCCGGTACAATAAAAGTATGATAAGCAGCACCACGCACCCGCTTACCATTTTACCAGTGACTACGCCCAGCGGAAATAGGTAACCGGCGTACTGTGCAAACCCGATGGCCGCCGATGCTATTACCAGCGGGGCCTGTATCATGGTTTGCCATACGAACAAAAAACTCATCAGCTTCCCCCATTTCTCCCCATATCCTTCTTTCAGAAAATTATAACTGCCACCGGCGAGTGGAAACTTTGCTCCCAATTCGCTCCATATAAGTCCGTCTGCCAGCGAAAGCACCGCTCCTGCTATCCAGGCGTACAGGAACCAGGGGCCATGCATAATATCCGCTACCACACTCAGCACCACAAAAGGGCCTATACCTACCATATCCGTCATGTTGATGGCAGTAGCCTGCAACAACCCTATTTTCCTGATCAACCGGGGTTCGTTCATAACTACAATATAGCAAAAACCCTTCACTCCACCGATGCGCTATATGCTATTCTTCTTTCAGGGTTGCAAAAACCTTTCAGCCTGGCTTATGCCCGATGTGCCGTTCTTCATTTAGCGTTGCAACGGCTCACTATAAATGAAATCGTCCATCACAACCAGGTCGGCTTTCCCGCCATTGGTTATATCTTTTTCAGTGCCGGAAATATTGCCCTGGTGCGATACGCTGATGCGGCTGATACGTTCCTTGTTATTAAAATATACACCCAGGAAAGAAAAGCTGCTCGTTGCATCATGAGCAAGGATATAATATTTACCCAGACTGATGGGCCCATCGAAGAATTCAAGGGAGGTGGAGCTGTCGGTATCCACGTCTGAGAATACGACTCCGAATCCTTTCACGGTGGCCGGGGTTATTTGTCCGGGCACCTGGAATTCCACTTCCCATAAATTACTGCTAACGCTGGCAAAGGTCTTATTGCCACTGAATGCGTTGAACTGGCCGGCCGATCCCGGATTGATAACGGCAAAGCCATTATTACTTACCCGGAATTCACCCGATGCGGAAGCATAAGCAAGCCCCCGTTGCCGGGCCACAGGAGCACTTTCCCCGGTTGGATTAAAGAAATCGGGAGCCAGTGGTTGATCCAACAGGTTATCCGGCACAGCGTCCCAGTTAATTTCGCGGCGACCAGATGAATGGCCAGGCGTTGTATTTAACTGTTCGCCTGCCACGGTTCTGAACCTGTTCATTTCCGTCGTAATATCTCCGGTAGCTGTAATAACGGTTATTGATTTTTCTTCTTCTGTATCGCTATTTTTATTGCAGGACGAAAACACGATCAATATGGACAATAACACGGGTAGGTTGAAAGATGAATGATACATAACGCTTATTTTATGAATAAGGCAAAGTTGAAAGAAATAGCTTTTGGAGGGTGCCCCCTAAAACAGGGTATCTTATCCCCATATGTGGGGGTATTTGTACTGCGGAGGCCCGGCAAAAGCCAGGCCTCGTTTGTAACTACCCTAAATCACCCTTTGTTGTAAAAAATAAAATCGGTTATATAATAAACGAGCACGGATGCTTAATTAGCGGCCTTCGGTTCATCGTATAGAAAATCGTCCATTACCACGAGGTCTTTCGTGCCCCCGTTGCTGATATCCTTTACACCGCTGGCCAGTAAACCGTTACCGGAAACGATCTTAACCCTGGTAACTTTCTCATCCGGGAAACCTACGCCCAGGAAAGAAAAGCCCTGAGGCGCAATAGCTGCTTTAAATACACCCAGGCTTTTGGAACCGTTAAAGTATTCGATGCTGGTAAGCCCCGCCTGGTCTACATCGGAAAAGATGACTGCAAAGCTTTTTACGAACGCATCCGTATTGGTTCCGGGTACTTTAAAGGTTACTTCGGTAACGGTATTGCCCATATAGGTAAATAAGCGTTTACGGCTGAATGCCTCGAACTGTGAAGCATAAGAAGGATCTACTTCGGCAAAATCGGTACTGTCTACACGGAAGCTGGTACCTGTATTAGTAAGAATGAGTCCTCTCTTACGTCCGTTGCCCAGCAACGGATCAAAGGAACCGAAGAAGTCGAACGGAAAGTTATTACTGTTGGTAAAGTTGGGTGGCACCGCATCCCAGTTTACTTCCCTGCGGCCGGCCGTGGCACCGGGTGCGCCGTTCAGCGGATCACCGGCCAATAATCTGAACTCGTTTAATTTTTGAACGATGGACGCACTGTCGCCCGCTGAAGAAAGTACTACCGAAGTAATGTTAGGAGTAGGTTGACCGCCTTCATTGTAGTCGTCGTCTTTGTCGCAGCCTGTAACTGCCACAGAAGATAAAATAGTGATTAGAACTGCTTTGTTGAATACTTGTTTCATGATAATAATTGAATGTTTTGTGATGAATGATCTAGACCACAAAAATGCATTCTTAAACACTGCCCGGCAATCGCCGAACGTGTTGATTATTATCCCTTAAATGGGTGAGGTATCTTTTAACAGGCAATAGCCATCGCACATACTGTAAGTATAGAGCAGCCGCCTGTAATCACTGGCCTGCCGGCTGTTGTTTCATCTGCTGCTCCTTTTCCTTTTGCTCCTGCTTCGCTCTTTTGCGGAAGAAGCCGCGCAGCAGGAAATTATGCTGGAGTGCTTCAAGGTCTTCATCTAGTTTGATGCTGCTGCTATTGAGATTTTTGATGGCACTTTTCAGATCGGAAGCTACCTGTTCATCCCGCAGGAATACGCCTACCGCATTGTTTTTGCTATTCAGATCGCCGGTAGTGGCTTTCAGATTCTCGGTAATTGTGTTGGCTGATATAGCGGCCTGGTTCAGTTGCCTGGCTGCCGTTCGTAAGCTGCTCATGATGGTGGTATCATCCACCAGCCCGGAAGCCAGTGAACCGGGTGTGTTTAATTTAGCGGTATAGTTCGCCATACCCTCTGTCAGCTTCTGGCTATTGCCGGCAGCCATCTGCAGATTAGCCATCGTTTTTTCCAGTGATTTATACAGGGATGCATCATTAAGCAAAGAACCTACCGTGCCCTCGCCCGCTGCCAGCCGTTTACTGATCAGTTTAAAGTCGGAAGTGATATCCACCAGGTTTTGATTATTCATCTGCAATGTTGACATCAGATCTTCTGTACTCAGAAATTTTTCCACCATCAGATTATCGTCTTTTTCCACCTGGCCCGCGCCGGTGCTGCCTCCATAGATCACGATGATCTTGTTGCCTATCAAACCATCACTGCTTATTTTAGCTTTTGAATCCTTTCTTATAAAGGCAAGAGCCTTTTCTTCTATGTGCATGGTCACTTTTACATGCGAAGCTGCATCAAAAGATATCTTGTTTACGGTGCCTATCTTAACACCGGAGAACCATATATTATTTCCTTTCTGTAATCCGTTCACATCTTCAAATACAGCTGAAATGGTTTCGGATTTTACGAAGGACCGCTGCTGTCCGCCCAGTGTAAACACTCCAACGATAAGAATGGCGATGCCTGCTGTTATGAAGATGCCTACTTTGATGGCTCTTTTATTTTTTTCTGTGCTCATTATACGATGAAATTATAGTCATAAAAACGTTGTATCCGTTCGTCGGTGTCGGCAAATACTTCTTCGAAGCTGCCGGTCTTTAAAAATTTCCCCTCCAGTAAAATGGCGATACGATCCCCGGTGGCTTTCGCGCAGGTAAGATCGTGTGTGATGATGATGGAGGTAGTATTAAACTGTTCCTGCACCTGGTTGATCAGGTTATTAATCTCTATGCAGGTGATAGGGTCGAGCCCCGCCGTGGGTTCATCATACAGCATAATAGCCGGCCGCATGATCAGCGTGCGGGCTATACCGATGCGTTTGCGCTGTCCACCCGACAACTCCGAAGGCAACTGCTGAATGGTTTGCGACAAGCCCACAGCTTCCAGCACGGTATCCACTGCTTTGTTAAGGGCTGCACGACTCATATTTTTTGAGTTGCGCAGTAAAGGAAATTCCAGGTTTTCTTTTACTGTCATACTATCGTACAGGGCACTGTTCTGAAAAGAGAATCCCAACTTCAGCCGGAGTGCCTGGAGCTCCCGGGTGTTGAGCGTGTCTACCCGCTCCCCCAGTACATTCACTATGCCACTATCCGGTTTTAAAAGTCCGGCTATGATCTTGATAAGTACCGATTTACCGGTGCCCGACCTGCCAAGCACCACCAGGTTCTCGCCCTGGTAAATAGTAAGGTCGACGCCTTTCAGTACCTCGTTACTGCCGAATGATTTTTGTAATGCTTCTACGGAGATGGTCACATTATTTTTGTCGATATGTACGGGATTTTTCTGCATATTATTGTTACTATCTTAACCATCCGGTCATTTGCACGATCGTAATTTCTTCAATAAAAATAATGAACATGGCCGCTACTACGGAGCTGTTGGCGGCCTTACCGACCCCCTGCGTTCCCTGTGAAGCGTTATACCCGTTATAACAACCCACGATGCCGATCGTGAACCCGAACACGGTTGATTTAATAAGCGATGCAAAGAAGTCAAGAAAAGTGATCCGCTCGAAAGCACTTTTAAAGAAAGCGGTAAAACTGGTAAGTTCGTTCTGGTGCACATTCAGATAGCCGCCTAATAAACTGAGAAAAGCAAAATAGAACATCAATACAGGCAGCATAGTGGACGTGGCCAGTATACGGGTAACCACGAGGAATTTGAATGGATTGGTTCCGGATACTTCCATGGCATCTATCTGTTCGGTCACCCGCATAGAGCCAAGTTCCGCCCCTATATTAGAGCCTACCTTGCCTGCCGATATTAATGCGGTAACAAGCGGGGCAAGGGCCCGCAGGATGGCGATAGCTACCAGCGAAGGCAGCCAGGATTGTGCACCGAACTCCGCCAGCGAAGGCCTGGATTGCTTGGTGAACACGATGCCGGTTACCAGGCCTGTTACCGAGATAAGGGCTAGAGAACGATATCCTATCTCGTAACATTGCCTCACAAATTCCTGCCATTCGTACGGTGGTAGAAAAAGCTCTTTGAAGAACCGTTTTATAAAAAGGTAGATAGAGTGTACTGATAAAAAAAACGAGTCCAGCTTTGCAGCCATATGAAGGGTTTTATAGCGGTTGGCGGGGTTCGTGAATGTATTCTGCACAAGTCATCCATACAACTTAGAAAAAACTATGCCATTGAAGATGGGTTAAACGCAGAAAGGACTACCTCTTAGCGAGATAGCCCTTTGACTGTAATGTGTTGACTGTAATACTAGTTAACCCTGGTCACAACAGATTCTACTACGTAGTTCTGAGTCCTGTTAATGTCGTAGATTTCTTTCTTCCCGGTGTTTTTAGATCTTACTTCGAGTCTCAGCGTATTATCACCCACTTCGTCTGTATTGATAGCGAATTTTTTAGTGATGCTGGTTCCTTTTACCCTGTCGGAGTAAAGAATATTTCCTTGGAGGTCACTGATGCTGATGTAGAACTCGTCGGACACCTGGTTCAGCAGGTTCAGTTGAAATACCGGCTGACTTTGCAGGTTACCGATAAATTTCACTTCAAATACTGCTTCCGGATCGTTGCCGCCATTGGCTTTAACGGATCCTGAAAATGATACTGCTACTAAAGCTGCTAACGCAAAAATTGAATTTCTTAATACTGGTTTCATAACGTGATTTTAAAAATTTATACTATAATATTGTTTACTAAAAATAATCAGGCAAGAGATCGTAGCAGGCAAAAGGTGAAGAGAGACAGGTTTAATCTTTTTGTTTGTTAACACCAGATCGGTGTTTGCTTTCATTCACAATACAAACATATAACGGAATCCGGGGTGTTTCAAACCAATAAAATCCGATTTCCGGATGCTAAACGGGCTGTCAGATTTAATAAACCCGCTACCACAAAGGGTTTCACCGGAATCGCTAAATGATTTCCAAGCTCTTTTTAAGATGCTTTTTTTATGGTAAAAAAGTGCATTTACTACCCTTATTGCGGAAATCCACCAATAACTTAGGCATGCAGACCGGTTGTAGGTCCTATCCTATCATGGTATGGTATATGCTAAATTATATCGTTGCTTCGCCTTGTTTTAAAAGGTATAAGCCTAAATAGTTCTGTAACCCCCACATATCTACATTTTTGCAGATGGAAAAAAACAAGAAAGTAATGATTGCCGATGACGATGCGGCAATAGTAGATGCTATCGCTATGATGCTGGAATATGAAGGATACCAGGTAAGTTCGTACGTAGATGGTGCAATTATTCCACAGATGAATAAGGAATTCCCCGATCTGTTGCTATTGGACATATGGATGTCCGGAACAGACGGAAGGGATATATGCAAAGAACTTAAAAAGACAGAGAACATCCGCAACATACCTGTTATAATGATTTCTGCCAGCAGAGACATAGAGGGTTCTGCTTACGAGGCTGGTGCAGATGATTTTTTGGCCAAGCCTTTCGAAATGGATGAACTCCTTCAGAAAATAGAAAAACATATATCGCTTTCAATAAAATAAGGAGATAATTGTCATCCTCGAGATGTTACCGTGGATACTAGTATATCTACGCGTTTTTCTACTGTAACCTTTGGTACTTCTACTAGCTTATAATCATAATCATTGAACACGCATTTCAGCATTTCATAAGTGATCACAGAATGCTCATAGCTTTCCCTTCTTTCTTCATCCTGGAGGTATATTTCCGGCCAGGGTGGCAGCATAAATACGGGATTGTTATAACGGAAATAGCGGGCCGCTGCGTCCAGTTCCGGTGAAATAGCTATACCCGCAATACGGGCATACGCGATTGAGTCCGGTATGCCACGGTCAAAAAACGTGATGCCGGGTTTATTGGCAGTCGCCTGCCGGTACGTATGCTGCGAGCGATCCAGCATCAGGCTGGTATACCGGGGCACGTTCATCCAGGGAAGTCCGTCCCCACCGCACTGCAATTGTTCCTGTATCACCTGCCTCGCCACTTCTGCCACACAGGGAAAGCCCGCTTTTTCCAGGGCATATATTAGCGTGGTTTTACCTGCACCAGGCCCACCTGTTATTACAAAAAAGTTGTTTTCATTCAATGAAATGTCCATCATCTACCGGTTCATTTATTCTTACTCATGCTCATTTTTCTTTGCCAGCTTGCTTATCATTCCATTAAAAATAAAATAATGAAATGGCAGCATGGCATACCAGTATAACCTTCCTGCGATACCTTTAGGGCGAAAAGTGGCTGTTTGATGAAGGTACCTGGCCTCACCGTTTTCCACGATCTTGAATTCGAGCCATGCCTCGCCGGGCAGTTTCATTTCCGCGAACAGCAGGAGCCGTTTCCGTGTTCTATCGGCGACCAGTACCCGCCAGAAATCGAGCGCATCGCCCGGGTAAAGATGGGTGTTGCTGGTTCTTCCCCTCCGCAATCCCACCCCGCCGATAAATTTATCGAGCAGTCCTCTTATCCTCCATAAGCTGTTACCATAGTACCATCCTTTATTGCCGCCTATGCTCCATACCCTCTCGAGCGCAGTGTCTTCATCACCCGACAGTTGCCGCCTCTTTTCATCTTTCAGGCACCCAAAGGTAGGCACTTCCATATTTTTCATCCAGTTCATGGGCGTGTTGGCAGAAGAGAAAGAATCTTTCCAGCTACTGGCTACCATATTCTGTTCTATTTTATCGAATGCCAGCTCCACCGCTTTTTTATAAGGGATCAGTACAATATCAAGGTCTTCTGCCAGGCGGTTAGGCCTTCCCGTTACATCTATCTTCATGCTGTTGACTAGGTTTACCGCCAGGGGATAGCTGGTGGATGTAATAAAGTACAGCCAGTACGAAGACAATCGAGGGGTCATTACGGGAAGAGTAATGATCCATCGCTTCAGTTTCCGCACCCGGGCATATTGCAGCAGCATTTCTTTGTAAGAAAGAATGTCGGGGCCCGTAATATCGTAGTTGTTACCGTACGTATCTTCCCTACCCAATACTCCCGCCAGCAAATTTATAACGTCTCTTATCGCTATTGGCTGGCAGCGGGTATTTAACCAGCGCGGCGTGATCATCACCGGCAGTTTCTCCACTATGTCCCGTATGATCTCGAATGAGGCACTGCCGGATCCTACTATGATGCCCGCCCTTAAAGCGGTGAGCGGAACGCTGCCGCCATTCAGTATGTTTTCTGTTTTTAAACGGGAAGCAAGGTGTTTGCTCAGCTCCTTTTCATTTACTATACCCGTTAAAAATATCACCTGCCGGCACCTTGTATCACCGATCCATTTTACAAAATTCTTTGCTGCCATCGATTCCTTTTCTTCAAAATCCCCGCGCGCGCTCATACTATGTATCAGGTAATAAGCCGCATCGATCGATTCAGGTAATACGGCTTCTTTATTTTCCTGTAAAAAATCCACTTCTATTACGGTCACTTCTTTGTACTTATTTTCGCGGAAGAAG
Organism: Chitinophagaceae bacterium; assembly: GCA_031399065.1. Classification (GTDB taxonomy): domain Bacteria; phylum Bacteroidota; class Bacteroidia; order Chitinophagales; family Chitinophagaceae; genus JADCRZ01. The sequence continues at coordinate 93,146 of JANNOM010000013.1, read as the reverse complement.
CGGTTCTTGTCCCGCACGCAGCATATCAGTGTATGTCCCTGATCAAGCAGCACCGGGATCAAACGCTGGCCTATATAACCGTTGGCACCTGTTATTAAAATTGTCAAAAGCGGGGGTTTGATTAATTATATGAATATAACCAATTAATATGATCTTTGAAGTCTGCCGGCTATAGTTCCCATAATATAACCGGCAAATAAAATCAGGCCATGAGTAAAACAGTTCATAAAGGCATTATATCATTTATACATCACACCAAAAAAAACGCCGTGATCGATTACGAGGATTCCGGCAAAAAGAAAACGGTAGGCTTTAAGACGGACGCGGACGCGTCAGGAACAGATAAAAAGGCAAAGAAACCCCATCAATACCGGGTAGGCGATGAAGTTAATTTTACCGTAAGACTGAGTGACAGGGGTGATAAAATGCTGGCTTCCGATATCCGGTTTCTATACAACACCGCGCTGGAAAAACTCATTCATAAAGCAAAAACGGATAATAGCTTCAAAGGATATTTAAAGAAGGTGGATGAAGAGTATTATGTGAAAGAAATAGACAGCTATCTTTTTTTTCCGCTGACTATTTCCAGGTGGCAGAAGTCACCACCGGAGTCCTCCTTTAATGAAGCAGTCAGCTTCCGGTTATTAAACCCCGATAAGCCATATAGCATCGCCGCCGGGTTAATGCATCCCGATTACAGCCCGGAATACCGGAAAGCACAGCACCATTTCACGAGCAAAACACCGGTAGAAGCTACCATTACGCGGGTATCTCCGTATGCCATTTACCTTAACCTGTTCGGAGATAAAGTAACTGCCAAACTGGATATGGAAGCAGGGCAGAAAGAAGAATGGAAAGAGGGGGATACGATAAAGATCATCATCACCTACCTGAGCGAAAGCCGCATGGTGGTGAAGCAGGCACCCTGAAAAGTTAATATCCGTATACAGAGGCAGCAGCTTTAAACGTGTTGCAGTGCGCATCTACAATATCCCTGACCAGCGGCGAGTATCCGCCCCCCATAGCCACATTTACCGGAAGGGAGTGCCGGTAACAGGTATCGAAAACAAAAGTATCCCGGCTGTTACAATCGCCCGGACTTAAAAGCAATTTCCCGTACTTGTCGGTAGACAATACATCGACACCCGCGAGATAAAAAACCATATCGGGTTTTACCCGTTCTATTAAAGCAGGTAACTGCTTTTCCAGTATATCCAGGTATTCCGGGCCGGTAGTGCGGTCGGCAAGACCGATATCCAGATCACTCTTCTCTTTGCGGAAGGGATAATTGTGCTGCCCGTGCATGCTGAAAGTAAATACCCTGGGTTCCGCGGTAAAAACAGAAGCCGTACCATTGCCCTGGTGTACATCGAGATCCACGATCAGTATCCTGCCTGCTTTGCCCGATTGCAACATATAATAAGCGGCTATTGCAAAGTCGTTCAGTATGCAGAACCCTTCGCCCCTGCCGGCAAAAGCATGGTGGGTGCCTCCCGCCACATTTAACGCTACCCCGTTTTCCAGGGCATATAGTGCGCAATCCATAGACCCCTGCGCTATCCTCAATTCCCGCTCCACCAGGGCTGCGCTCAGCGGGAAACCGATCACCCGCATTTCTTTTTCCGTAAGCTGAAGCAGCTTCAGTTTATTCCAGTAATCCAGGGTATGCGCATTGAGTATCCACTTTTCATCCGGCAACTGCGGAGAAAAAATCTGGTCCGCCGTTATGACTCCTTCGTAAAGCAGTTGCTCCGGTATAAGTTCGTATTTGGCCATCGGAAACCGGTGCCCTTCCGGCAACGGATGCGCATATATAGGATCGTAAGCTATCTTAAGCATAAAAAAGAAGGAAGATACGACAAAGCCGCGGCTCTCCCCTATTTCGGGGATACCATATAACATATTCAGCGATTGCCGCACCGGCCGCATTCCGGTAGTTTTGTGTATTAATAAATATAAAATAACAAGGATGAAAACTTCAGCATATGTATTGATCGTGATGCTGGGTGTTGCTGCATGTAACCCACCGGCCGACAGTAAAGTCGACAGTAAAACAATAAGCCCCTCAAAAGCTGTTTCTTCCGAAACGGATGAAACGAACGTAATTACCTTCATTGTAGGCAAAGAGCCAGTACGAACCACCGGATGGACCATCAGCCGTTTTTCCTTGAACAACGAACCGGGTAAGCTATGGTTAAATATCACCAGCAATATGCACGACGAAAAAAGAACCATTAATGTAAACCTGGACGGCGCAGCCACCGGCACCTATTCGTTCGGAACAGAAGGACGTATCAGCAGCCGCTCCCATGGAAGCTATTACCCCGATTATATAGAAGATATCACGAACGCCTATTCATTTACCGAAGGCAACTTTCATATAACCGAGATAGATACTATGCGGAAACTGGTAAGCGGAACGTTTTGGGGCACCGTTAAAAACCCGAAAGGCGAAACGTTTAAGATAACGGGAGGAAGAATAAGAAATGGACTGCTGAATAGCAATATTGTGCGGTACTAAACCAGTCTGCAAGGCAGGGCCGGGCGGTTAAAGAAGATTATCTTAATTTAGACACGCTAATATTTCCTGCATTTTATGAGGCATTTGCTCGTATGCATTCTTTTATCGATCGTTACCTGTCGCCATGCGCCGGCCCAATCCCCCTATCGCTATTTTAATAACCTGAATGTAAAGGACGGACTTTCCAACAATAAGGTCAACTGTCTTCTGCAGGACAGGCGGGGCTTTTTATGGATAGGAACCAACGACGGACTGAACCGTTTCGATGGCAAGCATTTTACCATATTCCGCAACCGGCCGCATAACACCGCTACCATTTCCGGCAATCGCATCAGCGATATGCTGGAAGATGAAGACGGTCTTTTATGGATCGCCACTTCCGATGGCGGCTTAACAAAATACGATTACCGGATGCCGGCCTCCGGGCAGTTTACACAGTACAAGTACATACCAGGCGATTCTGCTACTATCCCGGTAAATATCATCAATGCGCTCGTGCAGGATAAAGCAGGATACCTCTGGCTCGCTTCCAGCGGCAGGTCCGTTATCCGGTTCAATAAGAAGACAGGTGTATTTACACAGCCTGTAAAAAAAGGAACTAAAACGGCGCTCAGTCTTTTCCTGGATGCCTCGGGCGTTTTATGGGTTGGCAGAGAAGGAGGTGGCCTTCTCAAAATAGATACCCGTACACTGGCATATCAAAATGATGAAAACTATAATAACCTGTATGCCAAACTACCTCATGCGGCCATTACCTCGCTGTACGGCGACAAACAACAAAATATATGGTATGGGAGCTGGGATAAAATAGTATACCGGTTTAATAACAAGCTTCAGAAAGAGGAATCATTTAAGAAAGAAGAGGGTAATGATCATTCGTTCAACGAAGACGATGCCAGGGACTTTACCGAGGACGGTGACGGCAACCTTTGGATAGCCGGCAGGTACAAGGGACTGCATATTTACGACCTGAAGAAGGAAATATTTTACAACTACCAGCACGATCCAGCAAGAGAGGGAACCATTGCGGACAACCAGGTAAATTGCCTGTTTAAAGACAGTAAGGGACTAATATGGCTGGGAACGGAAAAAGGGGTAAGCATCTATAACCCCGCCCAGCAGTTTTTTATCCAGACGTTTTTACCACCCGCTAAAGAAGATATTCTTATTTATGATTTTTATAAAGAAGGAGAAGCACTACTGATCGGGACCAGTAACGGGATTTATATTCAGGATCTATTCACTGGGCAGATCGTACACCGCCCTATCTTTTTTAAAAATAATCCGCTTGCTGTCACTTCGTTTTATAAAGATGGCGGGCAACTATATATCGGTACTGATTACTCCGTGTTTTTATATGAACCTGCAACCAATACTATCCGGCTGCTGCCCGGAACGGAGAAAGATATCGTGATGAATAAGATCATCGATTCCCGGGTAGTATCGATGCTGAAAGACAGTATCGAAAACAGGCCTGTTCTATTGGCGTCGCCCTACGGGCACTATATCGCTTACTACGACCTGGAGAAAAAAACATGGGTATCCAGGATGGACTCCGTCAAAAAAATTATACAGCGGTATGAGATCAGGGATAACCTGATCAGGAAATTCTATCAACAATCCAACGGCACTATCTGGCTGGCTACCGCCAAATCGGGCCTTGCGAAATGGATCGGTCAAACATCCCGGGTAGTCACTCATTACGAGAACGATCCTTCCAAGAACCAGACTATCAGTAACAATAACGTGTACGATATAGCGGAAGATCCCCGCGGCAATCTTTACGTAAGCACCTATGGCGGCGGACTGAATTATTTTAATACCCGCACCAGCCAGTTCTTTCATTTAGCGGGCAGCAGTAACCTGCTGGAAGGAATCAGCATCGATGGCAGAAATAATGTGTGGATGATAACCAACGGCAACCTGGAAAAATATAACCCCTCCACGCAATCCTTTACCGGTTTTACCTTACCCGATATAGCCAAATCCGGCGGTGTGCGGGGAAACATATACCGGGATAATAAAAACGGGATGTATGCCGCAGGTCTTAATTTCTTTATTCGTTTTGAGCCTGCCCGCATACCTGATAGCAGTATGCAACCCATTACCTGCTTCACCGATTTCAGGATATTTAATGTGTCTTATGGTGAACTGATGTTGAAAAAGAATATAGTGCTTAAATACAACCAAAACTATTTCACCATTGAATTTGCCGCACCCGCATTTTTTAACGGGGAAGTGCAGTATGAATACATGCTGGAAAATTTCGATAAAGAATGGGTGGATGCCGGCACGATAAACACTGCCGGGTACAGCAACCTGGAAGCGGGTAATTATGTATTTAAAGTAAGGGCCACCAATAAAAAAGGGGACTGGGATCAGCAGCAGGCTTCGCTCATTATCCGTATACGTCCTCCCTTCTGGAGAACATGGTGGTTCTACCTTCTTTGTGCCATCGCAACGGGCGGGGCCGTGTATGGCTTTTATCTTTACCGCATCAATGAACTAACGAAACGGCAGGCAATGAGAAACAAGATAGCACAGGACCTGCATGATAACGTAGGATCTACCCTGAGCAGTATTTCCGTATACAGCCAGGTAGCGCAGATCTACAATGAACAGCAGAAATCGCAGGATCTGAAAGGCATACTGGAAAAAATAGGAACAGCTTCCGTGGAGATGATCGGTGAAATGAGTGATACGGTATGGGCCATCAATCCCCGAAACGATAATATGGAGACCATCCTGCAGCGAATGGAATCTTTTGCCAGGCCCCTGCTGGCAGCGCGGGGCATCTCTTTCGATTTTACGTATAACAAAGCTACCACTCACCTGAACCTGGAAATGAGCCAGCGAAAGAATTTTTATCTTATTTTTAAAGAAGCAGTCAACAACGCGCTGAAGTATTCCGGGTGCAGCCGGCTAAAAGTACTTATAACCACCGTTCACCAAACGCTTTGCCTGGAGGTAAGCGACAACGGGAAAGGATTCGAGGAAGAAAAGCTGAAGGAACGGATGAAAAAATCGTTGTCGGGTAACGGCCTTACCAATATGCGCAGAAGAGCAGCCGAAATGAAAGGTACCTGCACGATAGCGTCCGAACCGGGGAAAGGTACGACAGTGACTTTGCGTTTTCCCCTAACCTGATTTGGGGATAGGGCCGATGGCATCAATAAACGAACTTTACATAAATTTAAGATATGGCCCTGCGCATCGCGATCTTCGACGACAATAAGAATATACGGGAAAGCATCAGTATGCTGTTACAGACCGTGGATGATTTTGATGTAACGGGCTGTTATAGTCATGTACTGGATTGTATCGACAATATCCGGGAATGCTCGCCGGACATTGTGTTGATGGATATAGAGATGCCGGGTATGACGGGTATAGAAGCGGTTCGGCTGATCAAAAAAGATTTTCCCGGAATACAGGTGCTGATGCAAACGGTTTTCGAAGACGACGACCGGGTATTCGATTCCATTTGCGCGGGAGCATCGGGTTATATACTGAAAAATCACCTGAACACAAAGCTGATAGAAGCCATTAAAGAAATGCAGTTCGGCGGGTCTCCCATGAGTCCGTCCATTGCCCGCAAAGTGCTGAATAAGATGCAGTCCGTTACGGAGCATATCATACCGCCGGAGGCCCCGGACTATAAATTAACTCCCCGGGAAAAAGAAGTACTTACCTGCCTGGTAAACGGCTCCAGCTATAAGATGATAGGAGCAGAACTGTTTATTAGTTATGAGACGGTAAGAAGCCACGTGAAGAATATATACGAGAAACTGCACGTGGCGTCGCTAACGGAAATGGTAGCCAAAGCCATTAATCAGCGGATAGTATAGCATCACCATGCATTGCCAGCATACGATCCTGACTGGTAATAATATTTGCTTTCAGATCGCTGAGGATAGAATATAATCCGAAATAAGTACGGTTGATATACAGTGAATGCCGGGAACCCCTTGCCACTTTAGAATCCCTGATCTCTTTCAGGTTAGAAAGATAGTCCACAAAGGCATAGATCTCTTCGAAATAAGCTTCGTTGCCAAAATCGAAGGTCTCCATGGTAAACGGCAGCGTAAGCATATCGATCATTTTCTGGAAAAGTCCTGAGAAGAACTTTACTTCCACCGCTGTGTCCGAAGGGTGAATCATTTCCAGGTTGGTATATATTTGTTTGAGCCTTACTTCATCCTTCAATATCTCCTTATCGATCAGGCTGAAATAATTGGTATAGAAACTCTCCGGGATTTCCTTAATGCATCCAAAATCGAAAATGCCCACTGTGCCGTTGTCGCGCATCAGGAAATTACCCGGATGCGGGTCAGCATGTACTTTTTTGAAATGGTGTACCTGCAACTGGTAAAAATCCCATAACGCCTGCCCGATCTGGTTGCGTACTTCCTGCGAGGGGTTGTCTTCTAAAAACTCCTTCAGGTGACGGCCATCCAGCCAGTCCATAGTGATGATCCTTTCCGATGAAAGTTCCGGGTAATAGCCCGGGAACACCAGGTTGGGTATATGGGCACAAAGTCCCGACAATTCCATAGAGCGCCGCAGTTCCAATTGGTAATCCGTTTCTTCCAGCAGTTTTCCTTCTATCTCGTCAAAGTATTTATCCATATCCACCTCGCTCATTCCCACGATACGCATGGCAAAAGGTTTTACCAGCCTCAGGTCCGATTTCACGCTGCTGGCAATACCGGGGTACTGTATCTTAACCGCCAGAGGTTTACCTTCTTTCCAGGCACGGTGCACCTGGCCAATGGAAGCGGCATTGCTGGCGTTCATTTCGAATTTATCGTAAAGCTGGGAAGGCATTTTGCCCAGCGTTTTCATAAAAGTGTTTACCACAAGCGGTCCGGAAAGCGGCGGGGCACTGTATTGCGACATAGCAAAGCGGTCAGTATAGGCTTTGGGTAGCATACCCTTATCCATACTTAACATCTGCGCCACTTTTAGCGCGCTGCCTTTGAGATTACTGAGCGTGTCGTAAATGTCCGCGGCATTATCTGCATGAAGTTCTTCCCGGGTAGTGGCGGGGTCCATCAGCTTGCGCGTATAGTGTTTCAGGTAATTGGTTCCTACTTTAAACCCGGTGGTAACAAACCGGCTGGCACGTTCTACTTTCGAGGTCGGAATCTTGGTTTGTTCTTTCATGTATCGTTTAATTATTTCCGCGTCAGGATAAACTTGCCGAAATCGAACAGGCTATCCAGTGAATTAGAACTTACTAGCTCGAAGCTGAGGTTGACCGCCTTTTCGATAGCGGCATCCGTGAGTTCGAATTTATCGCTGGTATCTTTCACCCAGTATCTCAGTACGAACATGGCCTGAATCCAGAACCCGTGTACATACTGGTCGGAAATAAATTTGCGTTCTTTGATCTCGCCACTTTCGTATCCTTCCCTTACCAGTTGACGGATGTATTCATAAAAAGCACGGCGAAAGGAGGAGAGCTTGTCTTCCCTTAAATCGGAAAACCGGAATATATCTTTCTGAAGCAACACATAGCTCCTGTTGTCTTTCAGCTTCTGTACCCACATAAAATAAAAAGTAAGTAGCTTTTCCCGTACGGAGTATTGTTTGTAAATATCATCTCCTTTTAATTGGTGAATGGTATCTTCGAAAATACCCAGCCAGATGTCCTTGTCCACCGCTTCCATGGAACTGTAAAAATTATAGAATTCAGTTTCGGGAATATTGATTGTTTTACAAAAGGCATAAACGGAAACCGGTTTGCGGCCGTTTTCAAGCCTGTACACTTTGTAAGCGTCGCGGATCTGTTGTTTTTCCATGGTAACTGATTTTATAACTTTATCCGGGAATACTGCCCGGTGCAGTGGAAGGTGCCCATTTTACACAAAATAACAACAAAGATCCGGCCTTTTGGTTCGCGGCCCCATAAACTTACCCGGCTATTGAATGGTAGCCAGTATTTCTTCGTTAAATTCCAGCAAAGAACCCAGTTGAACGTCCGCAAGCGAAAATCGGGAGTCCTTTTTTTTAGCCTCTTCCGGCACTACCACTGTTTTCATACGTGCGGCTTTGGCGGCGATCATGCCGGTTATGGAATCTTCGAAAACGAGGCATTCCAGGCGATCGCTCTTAAGGGAACCGGCGCATGACAGGTAAACCGCCGGGTGAGGTTTGCCGTGGGTTTCAAATTCTGCAGAGCTGATTGCCTGGAACTTTTTCTGGATACCCAAATAGTTTACAATCGCTTCAATCAGTCGCATCGGGGAAGAGGAAGCAAGTCCGGTTTTAAAGTTCTTTTCTGCAAAAAAATCAAGAATATATTCCAGTCCTTCCATAGCCTGCCCCCTGGCGGTTACTTTTATAATTACATCATCTATTATTTCATTGGTCACCTGTTCACGGGTTTTGGCCGTCCACCCGTACACGCCATGCCAGTACTCCACTACTTCCGGGGTGCGGAGACCGGTAGTAAGGGCGGCTTCTTCCACCGAAATTTCAACTCCAACGGTCGCGAACACTTCTTTCATGGATTCTCTCCACAACGGCTCGGAATCGATCAGCAGTCCATCCATATCGAATAGTACGGTCGTTAACATATGCTGTATTTGCGGGCGAAGATATTACGATAACCCGAAATCAAAAATTATGGCTCCATCCAAAAAGATGGTAGTTCAGTATGGCGTCGCGTACACCTGTTTCTACGGTATTATGCCAGTCGGTGTAGACCGTTTCCCCGAAACAAAATTTACCTGCAAGCCTGGTTTTTGATTTATTTTTGCCTATATTATTAAATAAAGGTTATTTGTTGGTATTATGATTAAAGTAGGTGAGTATAACACATTGAAAGTACTCCGGTCGGTCGATTTCGGACTTTACCTCGATGATGGTGCCGAAGGTATTCTTCTACCTAAACGTTTCGTGCCGGAAGGCGCAAAGCCCGGCGATGACCTGAAGGTATTTCTTTACCACGATTCCGAAGACAGGCTGATAGCCACCACACAGGACCCTAAAGGCATGGTGGGCGATATAGTATACCTCGAAGTAGTATCGGTTACTCCTCATGGCGCTTTCCTGGACTGGGGCCTGATGAAAGATATCTTCGTTCCCAAATCCAAACAACTGACCGGTATGAAACCAGGCGGCAGTTACCTGGTAAAGATCTATATCGACGAACAAACCGGCAGAGTAACGGCCACCGAGAAATTCGAGTCCAGTCTCGATAATGAGCACCTGACTGTTAAGGAGCTTGAAGTAGTAGACCTGACAGTACTTCGCCGTACCGACATCGGGTATGTGGTAAGTATCAATAGCAGGCACACCGGTGTATTGCATTTTAATGAAATTTACCAGGACATTGGCGTGGGTAAACGCCTGACTGGCTTCGTCAAAAAGATCCGTCCTGAAAACAAGATAGACGTTTCCCAGGGCAAGCCCGGCTTTCAACGGGTAGAAGACGAAGCGCATAAGATACTGCGGCTGCTGCAGGAGAATAACGGCTACCTGCCTTACAATGACAAGTCGAACCCCGATGATATCTATTCCTTTTTTGGCATGAGCAAGAAGACCTTCAAGATGACGACGGGGGGGTTGTATAAACAGCGGAAGATAGATTTTACACAAACGGGTTTAAAACTCACTGAAGTGTAATGCCCGATATTCCTATAAACCGGTCACTTAAACAGGTGCTTAGGCGAATTAAGATAAATTACCTACATTTGCTTCAATATAGGCTCTCTCGCAAGCCGACTTGATTTTATTTCTAATATCTGCTAATACTTATCTAGTCCTTCATTCTGAGAATTTATATAGACTAACTATCTCGGCATCGTTAGGATTATTCATTTAAAATTTATTCAAATTGTCATTCGAATCATTACAACTTACAGAACCTGTTATCAGGGCTATAAGAGAAAAAGGGTATACTACGCCCACCCCCATCCAGTTACAGGCCATACCGGAAGTATTGCTGGGAAAAGATCTGCTGGGCTGCGCCCAGACGGGAACCGGTAAAACCGCTGCTTTTGCCATACCCATGTTACAAATACTACACGGCAGCGCACAGGGGCCTGCCAGGCCGGGTCACCTGCGGGCATTAATACTTACCCCTACCAGGGAACTGGCTATCCAGATAGAAGAAAACCTGCAGGCTTATGGCCAGTATACCGGTCTCAGGCACCTGGTAATCTTTGGCGGCGTATCGCAGGTGCCGCAGGAAAGTTCACTGAGAAGAGGTATAGACATACTTGTAGCCACACCGGGCCGCCTGCTCGATTTAATGAGCCAGCGCCTGATAAGCCTTAGCCAGATAGAGATCTTCGTGCTGGATGAAGCGGATCGTATGCTGGATATGGGTTTTGTGCATGATGTTAAAAAGATCATTACCAAACTGCCTTCCAAAAGACAAACGCTTTTCTTTTCCGCCACCATGCCTCCTGAAATACAGAAGCTGGCGAACACTATACTGGATAACCCGGTAAAAGTGGAAGTAACGCCCGCATCTACTACGGCAGAGACGATACAGCAGTCGCTTTATTATGTGGATAAGAACAATAAAAAAGTACTACTCACCAACCTGCTGCAGGAACATGCCATCGAAACCTGCCTGGTGTTTACCCGTACCAAGCATGGTGCCGACAAAGTAGTAAAAGACCTGCTTCGTTCGGGTATTACGGCGGAAGCCATTCATGGCAACAAATCGCAGAACGCCCGCCAGCGGGCTTTATCGAACTTTAAGGCACGCTCTACCCGTGTGCTGGTGGCTACGGATATAGCTGCCCGCGGTATCGATATCGACGAGCTGACACATGTGATCAATTATGAACTTCCCAATATCCCCGAAACATACGTACACCGCATCGGCCGTACCGGCAGGGCGGGCAACGAGGGTATGGCTTTTTCTTTCTGCGATGCGGAAGAAGTTCCGTACCTGAAAGACATTCATAAACTGATCGGCAAAACGATTCCCGTGGCCGACCACTCGCTGCATGTTACCCATGCCTACTCTTCGGCATCCGCACCGCGTATGCCTCAGCGTAACGGCGGCCGGCAGGGCGGTGGCTCTTCATCCCAGGGAGGCTTCAGAAGAAGTCCCCAGACAGGCGGAGGAAGATCCCAGTTTTCAAGACATCAATAGAAGATGATATAAATAAGCGTATCCATGTGGGGGCCATTGGCTCACTACATGGATACGCTCATTTCTGCAAATCCCGTTATCTTTGGCGAAAATTAACTGCCCCGTATGATTAAAGTCGGCGTTTTCGGTGTGGGACATCTCGGAAAATTTCATTTAAATAGCTGGAAGGAAATCAAAGGCATAGAGTTGGTTGGCTTTTTCGACCCGAACGACGCTGCCGCCCAGGAAGTAAGCGAAAAATACCAGCTCGCCCGCTTTCTTGACGCGGAAACACTAATGAACGCCTGCGACGCGGTAGACATCGTGGCACCTACCCAATTCCATTTTGTGCTCTGTGCTGCCGCTATCCGTAAAGGCAAACATGTATTCGTGGAAAAACCGCTTGCCAACACGATGGAAGAAGCCCGGCAACTGGTAAAGCTGGTAAAAGAAATGAATATCAAGTTCCAGGTAGGGCATGTGGAGCGGTTTAATCCTGCTTACCTGGCCACGGAAGGCATGGATCTGAACCCCATGTTTATTGAAGTGCACCGCCTGGCCCAGTTCAATGCCCGCGGCACTGAAGTAAGCGTTATCCTCGACCTGATGATCCATGATATCGATATCATTCTTAACCTGGTAAAAAGTGAAGTGAAATCCATTTCAGCCAGCGGGGTTGCGGTAATGACGGACACCCCGGATATCGCCAACGTGCGTATCGAATTCAACAACGGGTGCGTGGCCAATCTCACGTCCAGCCGCATTTCCATGAAAAAAATGAGGAAGATCCGCCTGTTTCAGAAAGATGCATATATTGGAATGGACTTCCTGAACAAAAAGACCGAAGTGATCAAATTAAAAACGCCGCAGGACCTGGAAGCATTCAGCTTCGACATTGAAACCCCGCATGGTAAAAAGACCATCGCTATCGCCAATCCCCTGGTACCGGAAGTAAACGCCATTAAAATGGAGCTGGAGAAATTTCGTGACGCCATCGTTTATAACACACCGTCGGCAGTATCCGAAGTAGATGGATACCGGGCTATGGATGTAGCGCACCAGATCTTACAAAAAATCAGGAATACTTCCATCAACGCATGACACGCGTTGCTGGATGAATAATAAAACTTACGGGATGCAGGATTGGCAGAAGACCATTAAAAGAATAATAGACATCATCGCTTCCCTTGCGGGACTGTTTTTATTATCTCCTCTCCTGCTCTTCTGCGCCATCATCGTTAAACTGTCATCCCCCGGCCCCGTATTTTACCTGCAGGAACGGATCGGTTACAGGGGCAGGGCGTTTATCATTTACAAATTCAGAAGCATGTACCATTACGCCGAGCCCAGTGGCCCGGCTTTATCGTCGGACAATGACCTGCGCATCACCCCGGCAGGACGCACCATGCGCAAATGGCGGCTCGACGAACTTCCCCAGTTGTGGAATATCCTGCTGGGACAAATGAGCCTTGTCGGCCCACGCCCGGAGCGCCGGTTTTATATCGACCAGATCACCCGTTTATCGCACGATTTTGATTACCTGCTGCAGGTAAAACCGGGACTTACTTCCTGGGGAATGGTGGAATTTGGTTATGCAGAAAATGTGGAGGAGATGATCATTCGTATGAAATACGATGAGATGTATATTAAAAATATATCCTTAGCATTGGATTTCAAGATCATGTTTCATACATTACAGATCATTCTGGGTGGAAAAGGAAAATAGTCAACCCTAAAAGTATGAGAAAAACTATTCGCTGCATGGCTTTCGGCTTGTACCTGATCACACAGGGTGTGTCCGTTTACAGTCAGCAGTGGCGGCAGCAAGTTAGTTTTGAACTGGATGCCACCCTCAACGACAAAGATCATACGCTCGACGGCTTCGGGAAAATAGTTTATGTCAACAACTCGCCTGATACCCTCCGCTTTATATGGTTTCATCTTTGGGCAAATGCATATAAGAACGACCGGACCGCTTACAGTGAGTACCTGCTTGCGAACGACCGGACAGATTTTTATTTTTCCCGGAAAGATCAAAAAGGATACATCAACCGTCTCGACTTTAAAGTAAACGGCATCACCGCAAAAACCGAAGATCACCCGGAACATATAGACATCGTAAAACTGTTGCTGCCGGTCCCGATCGCACCCCGTTCGAGTGCCGTTATCACGACGCCCTTTCATGTACAGGTACCTTATAATTTCTCCGGCAACGGATATATAAAGAACAGGTATCAGCTGGCTCAATGGCACCCTGTTCCGGCTTTATACGATACGGAAGGATGGCATATCAGGCCATTCACTTACCAGGACGATATATCTGCGGCGCAGGAAGCAGACTATGAAGTAACGCTGAACCTGCCGGCAGTATATACCCTGATGGCTGGTAAAGCAGAAAGGAAGGATTCTTCTTATAACGGCGGTATACAAGTGGTGAGATGGACGGAAAAGAACACACGTGGTTTCAGTTGGTCCGCCTTTAAGCCGGAAGAAATTAGTACGCCGAAAGTTAAAGGCAGGCCGGTTAAAAAAATGCAGACTACCGATCCGTTTAAAAATGCAGGCAACAATATAATACCCCGGTTATTCGATACCAGCAAAGTAAAATCCCTTTCTATTTTACCGGCGATAGGATACAATCTGTACGACGGGTTTATGATTGGTTTAGTTTTCCATAACTACCTTTCTCCGCAGAACAGGGTACGGTTTGTATTTAGCCCTTTATACGCCACTCAGTCCGGCAAACTCAATGGCATAGGCCGCGCTTCTTATAAAATAGATTTACCCAAAACTGTCTTCAGCCAGTTGGAAGCGGGAGCTACCATCGCCCGGTTTTCGTTAAATGAATCCATCGACGATTTGCCTGTGAAAGAATATGCTGGCTTCCTGAAAGTAGCGCCCTTTGTACGATTGACACTTAAAGAAAATAGCACTTCGTCAAAAATCAACCGCTATCTTCAGTTGAGGCAATTTTACATCCGGGAACAATCACTTGAGTATAAAGATGTGATCAATGGAACGGACACCAGTTTGGGAGTAGGCCTTAACGCAGTCAATACTCATATCACCCAATTAAAGATGGTGTTACAGAATAAACGTAAACTTTATCCCTATTCCGGTGAACTGAATATAGAACGTCACAAGGGATTTATACGCGCCGCTTTTACCGGTAACTATTATTTCAATTATGCAAATAACCGGGACGGTCTCCAGGTAAGGGCGTTTGCAGGTAAGCTCTTTTATTCCAACCGTTCGGATCTTAAAAGCTTTTTTACCCGGCGCAACCATCTTAACCTCGCAGGTGCCAATGGTGAAGAAGACTATACCTATAGCAACTATTTTATTGGAAGAAATGAATTTGAAGGACTCGGCAGTCAGCAGATCATAATCCGCGATGGCGCTTTTAAAGTAAGGACCGACCTGCTAAGCGATAAAGTAGGCAAAACGGATAACTGGCTGGCCGCGCTCAACTTTACCACCGGCGTGCCGGATAATATTAACCCGCTTTCCGTATTGCCTTTCCGGATACCGCTTAAAATATTCGCCGACCTGGGCACATACGCAGAAGCCTGGGACAGGGATGCCGATGCAGAGCGGTTCCTGTTTGATGCGGGCCTGCAGTTTTCCCTTTTGCACGAGACCGTTAACATCTACGTACCACTTATATACAGCAAGGTATTCAGGGATTATAATAAATCTTACCTGGGAGAAAAACGTTTCTGGAAAACGGTCTCTTTCAGCATCGATTTGCAGCGGCTCGCTCCCAGGAAGTACGAAAACAAATTGATGTTTCCATGATGTCATAAATATGCTTAAAGGTGCTATTGAAATACGATATCTTACCCGTTCCGCTATCGATCTAAACAAATGGGATCGTTGCATTAAAGAAGCACCTAACGGGCTGATCTACCATTTCTCTTGGTACCTGGACGCGGTTTGTACCTGGGACGCATTGGTAGCAGGCGACTATGCCTACGTGTTACCGTTGCCGTGGAAAAAGAAATTATGGGTACGCTATATATATATTCCCCCGTTTGTGGCCCAGACTGGCATTATCAGCAAATACACGGTTGACGGGGCTCTTGTAAAACAGTTTCTGCAAAAGATTCCCGCAGGTTTTTCCGTGGCAGACATTACCTTAAACGAACTTAACCCTTCTCCGGACGATGTTTCCATAAAACAGAAATTATGTCTCAATATGGTATTGCCATTAAACGAACCCTACGAGCAGATTGCTGCTCGTTTTTCAAAAGACGGTAAAAAGAACATCAGGCAGGCAGAACAATCGGGTATTACCATTACGGATAATATCCCTGTTATTGTGATAATGGATATGTACCGGGCGGCGTATGGTCATAAGAACAAAGCCATACAACATCAGGGCAGGCTCTTCACCCATCTTTCATCTTTAATAATACAACGGGGATATGGATTCACCACCGGGGTAAAAAGCGGTAGCGGGCAATTGGTAGCCGCTGCTTTTATCGCCAAAGATGATAAACGGATCTATTACCTGCTTGCAGCACCCAACGAAAATGGAAGAAAGACGGGAGCCATTCATTTTCTTATAAATCACCTTATACGCTCCTATGCGGGCACGGATCTTTTTTTTGATTTTGAAGGCTCGGACATTCCTTCCGTGGCCCAGTTTTATAAAAAATTCAATCCCGTTGAGAATATCTATTTCCGGCTACGCATCAACCGGTTACCTTATTGGCTGCGGTGGCTTAAATAGCAGGGCGTTTATGCTTCCCTTTCCTCCAGTAGTTGCCCGGCTATTAACAGGTCGATCGGATGCGTAATCTTGATATTGAAGGTTTCTCCTTCTACAAGGTGTATTGGGAAACCATTCTTTTCAAATACACCTGCTTCGTCGGTAAAGGACGCTTCATACGATGCTTCATACGCCTTTTTGATAAGGGCACTCCTGAAAGTCTGCGGAGTCTGAATAATACGGACATGGTTACGGTCGACGATATGGTTGCCATCGTTTGTAACGATGCGTATACTATCCACAGATCCTACGGCGGGTATTGCATTACCGTTGATCAGTGCCTGCTCATAGCAACGTTGTATCAGTTGCGGGGATAACAGACACCGGACACCGTCGTGAACAAAAACGACCGAATCTTCCGTTACATGCTGAAGCCCGTTTTTCACCGAATGAAAACGCGTCGCTCCACCGGTTACCAACGTTATTTGATGCGGGTAGGGAACTAAACGGATAAGGTCATAACCTTTTGTAAGGTGCTGTTCCGGCAATACCAGTATGATATGTATATCGTGATACGCGGCTATAAAAGCGGTGAGGGTATACCATAACAGGGGCTTGCCTTTAAGCAGCATGAACTGCTTGGGCACCGCTGAGCCCATACGGGTACCGGAACCTCCTGCCACGATCACAGCGTATTTTTCCATTAACTAAAAGTATTGATTGCAGAGCAGAGCGCCAAAGGTATCAGGAATAAATAGCGATCTCCTGCGAGCCATCGCTGCTGCGGAAAGCGCGGTACATGCCCGCACTGTTGAACACCATACCGGGATTTCCTTCTCTATCCACCCCTATCATGCCTCCTTCTCCTTTAATGGCCACCAGTTTTTTATGCACCACTTCATTCATCGCTTCTTCCAGCGAAAGCCCTTTGTATTCCATCAATGCGCTTACATCATGGGCGGCTACCGAACGGATGAACATTTCCCCATGACCGGTGCATGAAATAGCGCAGGTTGCGTTATTGGCATACGTGCCTGCACCGATAAGCGGACTATCGCCAATCCGTCCGAACTTCTTGTTCGTCATGCCTCCCGTACTCGTAGCTGCCGCGAGATTACCCTGCTGGTCGCAGGCCGCGGCACCTACCGTTCCAAACTTCTTATCTTTCATCAGCTCTTCTAGCCGCTGGTGAGTATGATCAAGCGAGTACGTATCCGAGTCGCGTATACTCTTCCACTGGTCGTACCGGAACTGCGAGAAAAAATATTCATCCGGTTCCAGCTTTATTCCCTGCCGGATAGCGAAATCGCCCGCTCCCTTACCATTCAAAAACACATGATTGCTATGCTCCATCACTTCTGCCGCCAGTTCGATGGGGTTGCGCACATTGCGTACACTCGCCACGGCGCCTGCTTCCAGGGTTTTACCATCCATAATGGCAGCATCCATTTCCTGCAATCCTTTTTTGGTAAACACAGCACCCCTGCCGGCATTAAAAAGTATATTATCCTCCATTATCACCAGGGCGGCCTTTACCGCGTTGATAGACGAACCACCTTCTTCCAGCACCCCGAAGCCGGCTTTCAGGGCATTTTCGAGGGCAAGCATATATGCCTGCTCCAGCTCCGGCGTCATATCTTCCTTTAGTATAGTACCTGCACCACCATGAATAACCAATGTGAATCGGGGCATAAAACGTGTTTTATTAGTGATGCGAATGTAGCTTTTTTGATGCCTAACAGTTTCGAATGTTTTTTTGAGAATGTTGAAAACTTATTAATA
Organism: Chitinophagaceae bacterium; assembly: GCA_031399065.1. Taxonomy (GTDB): domain Bacteria; phylum Bacteroidota; class Bacteroidia; order Chitinophagales; family Chitinophagaceae; genus JADCRZ01. Next base: position 75,032 of record JANNOM010000013.1, on the reverse strand, counting down.
AACATATATACATGCAGGATATTTTCTATTTAGATGAGGCCTTCATATCAGCGTAAGAATTCGCTTTGAAAAGGGCTATATTCATTTTAGCTTTTTTATAGCAGCATTCCCTAACAAGGATTTCATTTGTGATATAGCCATCTTGTTAAGTTGTTTTAATCTATCCGGCTGATGCAAATTTTGATGGATCAATACAGCATTGATACTTTCCATATTACTCAACACGACTAATTGCTCTATACTTGCATGATCTCTTATATTACCCTGCTCTTTTGGATTGATATCTCTCCATTCCTTGGCAGTTATTCCAAACAAAGCCATATTTAGCATATCAGCTTCATTAGCATATATGGCATTAACTTGTCGCTTTGTTAATTCTCCGGGAATTAGGTTTTCCTTAATGGCATCTGTATGTATACGATAATTTATTTTAGTTAAAGTGCGTCGGATGTTCCATTCTATATTCAGTCTACTTTTCTCATCCTCTTTCAGACGTTGAAATTCTTTAATAAGATAAATCTTGAACTCGGCACTGATCCACATTCCAAATTCGAAAGCAATATCGGGGTGAGCAAACGTTCCGCCATATCTTCCTGCAGTAGCCTTAAGCCCTATCGCATTCCTTATAATTATTGAGTCCTGCAAGGCTTTTAATTGTGGCGAATTCGCCACAATTAAAAGCAGGATTATAAACACTTTCCCATATTCCCAGAAATTCAACGGTGTTACGATTTCTTAGCCAATCGGAAATAAAAAAATCACCGTCTTTTGCCCGAACCATATCTGTTAAGGAAATGAAGTCTGCCCCTTCGTGTTGAAGTATAGTTATTTCAGTTCCCTTTACGTTAATGGTTTTATTTTTTGCCATACAGGTAATTTTAAGGTTTAAATTAACGCTTCAAGTGTCTAATTTTATAGTATTATAGAACCAGCAGCAACTTACACTCCTCCAGTAACCGCCGCTTATCAACGGCCGCCGTACCAACCTCTTCGCACACAAGCCCGCCGGCAAGGTTGGCTATCTCCGCCATCAATTGTACATTGCCCGTAGCGGCATAGGTTAACGAAGCTACTGCTATCACCGTATCGCCTGCACCGGACACGTCGGCGATATTGCGTATATGAGACGGGATGAGTTTGGGATGAGATGAGTGATGGTAAAATACTCCCTTCTCGGAAAGGGTAATGAAAGAGATATCATGCTGTAACCGCTCTCGTAACAACAGGTGTATCTCCTGCAACGCCACCATGTTTAATTCAGTGCCAAGCAGGTTGAATGCCTCGATTACTTCTTTTAGATTGGGCTTAAAAATGGTAACTCCTTTATAGGAAAAAAAGTTCCGGCGCTTAGGATCTACCGCCGTAATCACTTTATGGCGTTGACAGATATCGATCACCCTGGTTATAAGTGTTTCCGTTAAAACGCCTTTATTGTAGTCTTCGAAAATAAGCACCTGGGGATGTTGAACAGTGATATATGTTTCAATACTTTTTATGAGGGCCGATTCATCTTCTGCAGAAAGATCTGTGGTGATCTCCGCATCCATACGAAGCATTTGCTGGTTGCGACTGATAACACGGGATTTGTTAGTGGTAATGCGCTGCTTGCTACCGGTAAGCCAGGCATCGCTGATATCTTCTTCCCTTAAACGTTTTCTTAATAGAAGACCATCCTCATCCTCGCCTATTACGGCGAACATGGCTACCTGTGCTCCCAGGGATTTGATGTTCAGTGCTACATTGGCCGCACCCCCCAGCCGGTAATCTTTTTTACGCAATGTTACCACCGGCACAGGAGCTTCCGGGGATATACGGTCTACATTGCCCCACAGGTAAGTATCCAGCATTACATCGCCTACTACCACTACTTTCATATCGGAAAATGAACTAAATAGCGTATCAAAGTCTACTGCCATGCCGTACTTGAATTGTTGATGAAAGCTGCGAACGATTAATGGGTATACCTATTTCTTTGTCGACTGCGATTTGGAATATTCATCGTTTAACCCCTTCAGCAGTTCGGGAGTAATATTAAAAGCGGAATCTTTATAATAAATGAAAAGAGCAGGTTCATAGGAGAATACAAAGGAATAATTTTTCTGCTTGTTGTATTCTTTCAGGTAGTCTTCTATCTTGACCTGGATATCTCTCAGCTTCTTATTACGCAGATCGCTCAGTTCCTGTTCGAGGCTTATTTTACGGCTTTGGTAGGACTGCTGCATCTGGCCATATTCGCGCTGTACCTGCTCGCTTTCCGACTGGGACATCTGTGCGCCTTTTTTCTGCCACTCCCCTATCTTTTTCTGGTAGCCTCTTTCTATGGAACCCAGTTCGCCGCTGATCGCCTCTTCCTTGCTCTTTACCTGTTTGTAAGAATCCTTCACATACTGGTAATTATTTTCAATGGAATCCATTTCAAAATAAGCGATCCTGAACTCACCGGGTTGTGCCGGTTTGTTACCGGGTGCATCTGCCGGCACGGCAACCGGTGAAGTAGTAACCGTTTTCCCACGCTGCTGAAAAACGGCGAATGCCGATAAAGCCAATGCCACTATGCTGAGTACTACTGGTAATTGTTTCATGAGCTTTTTTTGCAATTTAAACACGAATTAAGCGAATTAAACCAAATAAACCAACTTTAACAAGTTGCTTACCCTCATAAAAAAGGCAGGAAGTTATGTGCTTCCTGCCTTACTATTTTCAAACGATATACTTATTCATCATCGTCAAAACTCATGGCTTCGCGGGTAGTTTGCAGCAGTTCGTATTCTTCTTTGCTGCCTACTATCATGTTGTCGAATTCACGCAACCCGGTACCGGCTGGTATGGGGTGACCCGTAATTACATTCTCTTTCAGTCCCATCATTTCATCCGCTTTACCCATAATGGCAGCCGAACTTAATACCTTGGTCGTTTCCTGGAAGGAAGCGGCGGATATCCAGCTTTGCGTACCCAGGGAAGCTTTGGTAATACCCAGCAACAATGGTTCTGAAGTAGCCGCATTCGCGTCCCTGAATTCTGCGAGCTTCTTATCGGCGCGGCGGAGTATGGAGTTTTCTTCCCTTACTTCGCGCAGACTTACTATCTGGCCCGCCTTCAGCTTAGAGGATTCTCCCGGATCGGTAACTACTTTCTTGTCGAAAATCCAGTCGTTTTCTTCCAGGAAGTCCAGCTTATCGGCCGTATCGTCCTCCAGGAAGCGGGTGTCTCCCGGATCCACGATGGTTACCTTCCGCATCATCTGGCGTACGATCACCTCGATGTGTTTATCATTGATCTTAACACCCTGCAGGCGATATACTTCCTGTATCTCATTCACCACGTATTCCTGAACGGCGAACGGTCCTTTGATGGACAGGATATCGGCGGGAGCGGTTTGTCCGTCGGACAAAGGCGCACCGGCTTTGATGAAGTCACCATCCTGCGCCAGGATCTGGCGGCTAAGAGGAACGAGGTATTTTTTTACCACACCATCCTTCGCTTCTACCGTGATCTCACGGTTACCGCGTTTGATGGCTCCAAAGGAAACCACCCCGTCGATTTCGGACACTACTGCCGGATTGCCCGGGTTACGTGCCTCGAACAATTCCGTCACACGGGGAAGACCACCGGTGATATCCCTTAGCTTACCCAGTACACGCGGTATTTTAACCAGCACCTGTCCGGCTTTTACCTCGGTACCTTCTTCCAGTACAATGTGTGATCCTACCGGGAGGTTATATTGTTTCATTTCCTTGCCCTTAATGATCAGGGAAGGCAATTTGGTCTTGTCTTTAGTTTCTATCACCACTTTTTCACGGTGACCAGTCTGCTCATCGCTCTGTTCACGGTAAGTGATACCGTCGATAATACTTTCCGATTCAAGCGTACCGGAGATTTCAGAAACGATTACATTATTGAACGGATCCCATGTGCAGATCACTTCGCCCTTCGTTACTTTCTGACCGTCTTTCACGTTCAGCGTAGCACCGTAAGGAACGTTATTGGTAATAAGGAGACGGTCGTTCTTCACGTCCATAATCCTCACTTCACCAGTACGGCCGATAACGATCTGTACTTTCTCCCCTTCCTGGTTTTCTGCAGTTACGGTACGCAGACCGTCGAACTGGATAGTACCATCGAACTTGGCCGGCAGCGTAGATTCTACCGAAGCCGAACCCGCAACACCACCCACGTGGAACGTACGGAGCGTAAGCTGTGTACCCGGTTCACCAATAGACTGTGCGGCAATGATACCTACGGCATCACCTCTTTGCGCGGTATAACCGGAAGCAAGGTTTTTACCATAACATCTTACACACACCCCGCGTTTGCTTTCGCAGGTGAGTACGGAACGTATTTCAACCGTTTCGATGCCGGCTTCTTCTATCATCCGGGCTTTATCTTCATCTATCTGCTCACCTGCTTCCACCAGTAAGTTCTCGGTAACAGGGGCATATATATTATGCAGTGAAGTACGGCCGATGATACGGTCATACAATGGTTCCACGATATCCTCGTTGTCCTTCAGGGCAGAAGTGGCAATACCTCTTAAGGTACCGCAATCTTCTTCCGTGATCACCACATCCTGGGCAACATCCACCAAACGACGGGTCAGGTAACCGGCATCCGCCGTTTTCAACGCCGTATCCGCCAGACCCTTACGGGCACCATGGGTAGAGATGAAATAATCCAGTACGTTCAGTCCGCCCTTAAAGTTGGAAAGGATCGGGTTTTCAATGATCTCGCTGCCTGTGCTTCCGGACTTCCTGGGCTTAGCCATCAGTCCCCGGATACCAGCCAGTTGCTTGATCTGCTGTTTGGATCCACGGGCACCACTGTCAAGCATCATATACACGGAGTTGAACCCCTGTTTGTCCGCTGCCAGCTCCCTGATAAGGGTTTCGGTGATACGCGTATCCACACGGCTCCAGATATCCACTATCTGGTTGTACCGCTCGTTATTGGTGATAAGACCCATATTGTAGTTATCCCATACTTCCCCTACTTCACCCTGAGCATTTTCGAGCAACTGCTCTTTGCTGTCGGGGATGATCAGGTCGTTGATATTGAACGACAGTCCGCCCTTGAACGCACTGCGGAAACCCAGTTGCTTAATATCATCCAGGAACTTGGCCGTTAATGGAATATTGGTCCATTTGATGATATTACCGATGATATCCCTCAACGACTTCTTGGTAAGCAGGGCATTGATATAACCGGCTCCCTTCGGAACGTTCTGGTTAAAGATCACGCGGCCTACCGTTGTTTCAATCAATTTATTCGCGAAAGTGCCGTCGTCGTTACGCACATCAACTTTTACTTTGATCCATGCGTGCAGATCCACCACTTTCTCATTGTAAGCAATAATAACTTCATCCGGAGAATAAAAAGCCTTGCCCTCTCCTCTCACTACCTCTGTTTCAGTGGTTTTTTTACCCTTAGTGATATAATACAGTCCCAGTACCATGTCCTGCGAAGGCAGCGTAATCGGCGTACCGTTCTGCGGGTTCAGGATATTATGGGAAGAAAGCATCAGCAACTGGGCTTCCAGTATAGCCGCGTGGCTAAGCGGTACGTGCACCGCCATCTGGTCACCATCAAAATCCGCGTTAAACGCCGTGGTTACCAGGGGGTGAAGCTGTATCGCTTTTCCTTCGATCAGCTTGGGCTGGAATGCCTGGATGGATAAACGGTGCAGCGTAGGAGCACGGTTTAGCATTACAGGGTGCCCTTTTAATATATTCTCCAGGATATCCCAGATCACCGCTTCTTTTTTATCTACCAGTTTTCGGGCAGACTTTACGGTTTTCACGATACCTCTTTCGATCAGTTTACGGATAATGAACGGCTTGAAAAGCTCCGCCGCCATATCTTTCGGAAGACCACACTCGTGAATCTTCATCTCGGGACCTACCACGATTACGGAACGGCCGGAGTAATCCACCCGTTTACCGAGCAGGTTCTGACGGAAACGACCCTGCTTACCTTTCAGCACATCGCTCAAGGATTTCAGTGCACGTCCGCCTTCAGCCTTCACGGCGTTGGACTTACGGGAGTTGTCGAACAGGGAGTCGATGGCTTCCTGCAACATCCTTTTTTCATTCCTCAGAATCACTTCCGGGGCTTTAATCTCCAGCAAACGTTTCAAACGGTTGTTACGGATAATCACCCTGCGGTAAAGATCGTTCAGGTCGGAAGACGCAAAGCGGCCGCCATCCAATGTAACCAATGGGCGCAGTTCCGGTGGTATTACGGGAATATATTGCATCACCATCCATTCCGGACGGTTGGTAATTCTTGTATTGGCGTCACGGAATGCTTCCACCACGCTCAGGCGCTTCAGGGCATCCGCTTTACGCTGCTGCGATGTCTCCGTGGCGGCGGCATTGCGCAGGTCGAACGACAACTGGTCGAGGTCGATACGCTGCAACAGGTCATGCACCGCTTCGGCACCCATTTTCGCGATGAACTTATTGGGGTCGTCATCGGGCAGGTATTGGTTATCTTTTGGCAAAGTATCCAGTATGTCCAGGTATTCTTCTTCGGTAAGCAGGTCGCCATAATTCTGGCCCTTATCGGCGCGCAGGCCGCCCTGTATTACCACGAAACGCTCGTAATAAACGATGCTCTCCAGCTTTTTGGAGCTCATACCGAGCAGGTAACCGATCTTATTAGGTAATGATTTAAAATACCAGATATGCACTACAGGCACTACCAGTTTGATATGGCCCATACGTTCGCGGCGTACTTTTTTCTCGGTCACTTCCACCCCGCAGCGGTCGCACACGATACCCTTATAACGGATACGCTTATACTTACCGCAGGCACATTCATAATCCTTAACAGGCCCGAAGATACGCTCGCAGAACAGACCATCTCTTTCAGGCTTGTAGGTACGATAGTTAATGGTCTCCGGCTTCAGTACTTCCCCGTAAGATCTTTCGAGAATGCTGTCGGGAGAAGCCAATCCAATAGTAATCCTCGAAAAACTAGCTTTTGGACGATTTTCTTTTTTAATAGCCATATTGCAATAGGTAATTTTTTATTAATTTCAGGTATCAAGAGTCAATGCACCCAAAATAAGGAGAGCAAAGGTAAGAAGAACGGAGAAAATAACCAATTCTTAATAACAATGTCTTTGCCGTTCGATTGATACTGTTTTTGTGCGCTGTTATAGTAACACAGGCACAACCCCTTTGTTGCAGAACATGCACCAGGATAGCTACCAGACGTTACCCGAGTGCAACCAGATCAACCACCGAACTTAAATCCCCTATTTTTGCCCCATGCATTTTCCGCTAAAAGTAAAGATAGCCCTGTTGGACCTGTATGCGGGCCAGGTCAACCAGGGAATGCGTTGCATCCGTGAAATACTGGCTATATATAGCCGGGATAACGACCTCATTTTTGAAACCAACGAGTTTGATGTCCGCCTGAAGCAGGAGGTTCCGGACCTGTCGTATGATATCTATATATCCACCGGCGGACCGGGAAGTCCGCTCGAAAGCGAGGGCGATGACTGGGAAAAAGCCTATTTCGGCTGGCTCCGGCAGGTAGAGAATCATAATGCTTCAGCGGATGAACACTCAGCCAAACGCGTATTTTTTATTTGTCACTCCTTCGAACTGGTATGCCGTTATTATCAACTGGCGAACGTGTGCAAGCGAAAATCGGTGGCATTCGGTGTATTTCCTGTTCATTTGACGCCGGAGGGGAAACAGGAGGTTTGCTTCAGCGGGCTCAATGACCCGTTTTATGCGATGGAAAGCAGGAGCTTCCAGGTGATACAGCCCGATGAAGAACGGCTCCGGGAAATGGGAGCCACCATACTGGCCATCGAAAAAGAGCGGCTGCATGTTCCGCTTGAAAGGGCCGTGGTAGCCATTCGTTTCAATAAATACATGATCGGCACCCAGTTTCATCCCGAGGCCGATCCCCTGGGCACCAGCCGGTTCCTGAAAAGAAAAGATAAAAAACAGGCGGTGATAGCGGAACATGGGGAAGATAAGTGGAAAAGCATGATCATCCAGCTCAGCGACCCGGAACGGATACGTTCAACCTACCTGCATATTTTACCTAATTTTTTGCGCTCATCGATTCCTTTCAATAATACACTTTTATGATCGCTTCCATCCGGGACATATACAACGAGCAGTTTACGGCGGAAAACTACCGTCAGTTTCTGGAGGAAATAGATGCGCTCCATTCGGGAGCACTGGACTTCCGCATAGCCGAAACCCCGGTTTTCGTGCCGAAGGAATTTACCGCGAAAATGATCGATACCTGCGAAAGCATCGTGAACCTGGTACTGGACCCCGCGTTTAAAGTGCATACCGACCGTGCCATACCGGAACATCTAAAAGTGCCGAACGAAAACGATCATCCGCACTTTATCGCGTTCGACTTCGGCATCTGCGAAAACAGTCAGGGTGAACGGGAGCCGCAACTGGTCGAGATGCAGGGGTTCGCCAGCCTGTTTGCTTTCCAGGCCATGCTGGCGGAGCAGATGGAAAAACATTTTACCATACCTTCCGGTTTTACCCCTTACTTCGGAAACTATCATAAAGAGAGCTACCTCGATCTGCTAACTGAAATACTCACGGAGGGATGCGACCCCGGGGAGGTAGTATTACTGGATCTTTTCCCGGAAAAACAAAAGACCAGAATTGACTTTTACCTGACCCGTGCATTTACCGGGATCGGTATCGCGTGCCTGACAGACCTGGTCCGGGAAGGCAACCAGCTATATTATTACCATCAAGGGAAGAAAACAGGTATCCGCCGGATCTATAACCGGATCATTTTCGATGAACTGCTGCAACAGTCGCCGCAAGTGCAGGAAAAAGGAAAAATACTATTCGGCGATTTGGATGTGGAGTGGGTACCCCACCCCTCCTGGTTTTACCGCATCAGCAAATTCACCCTGCCGTTCATTCACCATCCTTACGTGCCGGAGACTTTTTTTCTCAACGAGATAACACAACTTCCACCAGACCTCGAGAACTACGTACTTAAACCCCTCTTTTCCTTTTCTGGCCGCGGGGTGATGCTGGACCTTACACTCGCCGATATTGAACGCGTAACCGATCCCGAAAACCGGATCCTGCAACGAAAAGTAACATACGCTAACTGCATAAAAACCCCCGACGGCTTCGCCAAAGCTGAGATCCGCATTTTCTATTTCTGGAAAAAAGGCTGGCCAAGGCCCTTGCCAGTACATAACCTCGCAAGGATTACCAAGGGCAGCATGATCGGAGTGAGTTATAATAAGGATAAGACTTGGGTAGGTGGAAGCGTTTGTTTTTCTGAGCGCTGATTTACCGGGTAAGTTCTTGATGGCAGTTGACTGTGCTATGCGGCTGACCAAACATCGGATAATTAAAGGTCATCAAAACAAGCACGCGCCATTTTCTATTTTATTAATCCCTGCTAAAGATAATTGCTCTAAAATAAAAAAGAGGGCACTGTAACTTAGTGCCCTGCTTCATCTCTTTTAAACTTAAGCCAGATCAAATCTGTCTAAATTCATCACCTTATTCCAGGCTGCTGTAAAATCATTTATAAATTTATCACCTGCATCTGCACTACCATATACTTCGGCTATAGCTCTGAGCTCAGCGTTAGAACCAAATACCAGGTCGGCACGGGTGGCAGTCCATTTGATGGCACCTGTTGCACGGTCAGACCCTTCATAAAGTTCTTTGTCCTGGGAAGCTGCTTTCCATGCAGTACCCATATCCAGAAGATTTATGAAGAAATCATTGCTAAGCTGGCCAGGATGCTGAGTGAAGACTCCATGTCTGGAGTTATCGAAATTAGCATTCAGTACCCGCATGCCGCCCACCAATACCGTTAGTTCCGGAGCCGTGAGCGTAAGCAACTGCGCTTTATCAATCAATAATTCCTCTGTAGATGCATGGGATTTCGATTTACGGTAGTTGCGGAAACCATCAGCCTGAGGCTCCAGGAAACCGGTTGATTCCACATCTGTTTGTTCCTGAGAAGCATCCATGCGTCCGGGATTAAAAGGCACTTTAACCTCGCGTCCTCCCAGCTTTGCCGCTTTTTCAATAGCTGCAGTACCTGCCAGTACAATCAGATCGGCCAGTGAAACCTTTTTACCATCAGTCTGCGCATCATTAAATTCCTTTTGAATGCCTTCCAGAACGCTCAATACTTTCTGCAACTGCACCGGGTTGTTTACCCTCCAGTGTTTCTGAGGAGCCAATCGTACACGAGCGCCATTAGCACCACCCCTTTTATCGGAACCCCTGAAGGTAGAAGCAGAAGCCCAGGCAGTAGAAACCAGTTCCGATACACTCAATCCGGATTCCAGTATATTCACCTTCAAAGCCGAAACATCATTTTCATCCACCAGGGCATGATCCAATGCAGGAATAGGATCTTGCCAAAGCAATTCTTCCTGCGGCACATCTGCCCCCAGATAACGGGCCCGGGGACCCATATCACGATGGGTCAGTTTAAACCATGCACGGGCAAAAGCATCTGCAAAGGCGGAAGGGTCTTCCAGGAAACGTCTGGATATTTTTTCGTAAACCGGATCCAATCTCAAAGAAAGATCGGTAGTAAGCATTGTAGGCAGATGTTTTTTTGAGCCATCATAAGCATCCGGAATAAAGGCATCCGCATCCTTAGCTATCCACTGGTGGGCTCCACCCGGACTTTTAGAAAGCTGCCATTCAAAAGCAAAAAGATTTTCGAAGAAATTATTACTCCATTGGGTCGGTGTCTTTGTCCAGGTAACTTCCAGACCACTCGTAATTGTATCAGCCGCTTTACCCGAACCAAAACTATTACTCCATCCAAAGCCCTGCATCTCCAGGACGGCAGCCTCCGGCTCTTTACCTACATGAGAAGAAGGAGCAGCACCATGGGTTTTGCCAAAGCTATGGCCACCCGCTATCAGTGCAACTGTTTCTTCATCATTCATAGCCATACGGCCAAATGTATCACGGATATCTTTAGCCGCAGCAATAGGATCAGGGTTGCCATCAGGACCTTCCGGATTTACATAGATCAATCCCATTTGCACGGCAGCAAGCGGTTTTTCCAGGTCACGAGAATGTATCTGACCATCCGCATCATCATCCGAAGAAACCACCCCGTGTTCTTTAGGTACCCCTTCAGAGCCATGCCCGTAACGCAGGTCACCGCCCAACCAGGTCTTTTCAGATCCCCAGTACACGTCTTCCTCCGGCTCCCATACATCTTCACGGCCACCGGCAAATCCGAAGGTTTTGAAACCCATCGATTCCAGTGCTATATTACCGGCAAGGATCATTAGATCAGCCCAGGAAATCTTGTTACCATATTTCTGCTTAACAGGCCAGAGCAATCTGCGGGCTTTATCCAGGCTCACATTATCAGGCCAGCTATTCAGCGGAGCAAAACGTTGCTGCCCTGCGCCCGCTCCGCCACGGCCGTCACCTACCCTATAGGTACCTGCACTATGCCAGGCCATACGAATAAACAAAGGTCCATAATGCCCGAAGTCAGCCGGCCACCAATCCTGTGAGTCAGTCATCAAGGCATAAAGGTCCTGTTTTACAGCCTCCAGGTCGAGACTTTTAAACGCCTCAGCATAATTAAAATCCTCCGCCATAGGGTTTGACTTAGAAGAGTGCTGACGCAGTATATTCAACTTTAGCTGATCAGGCCACCAGTCGCGGTTTCTCGTGCCACCCCCACCAACTGCGGGTTTAATTGCGCCGTTATGAAAAGGGCATTTACTAACATCGTTTGATTCTTTTTCCATTTGTACAAGTTTTATTAAATTAACTTTTATCGGTACCTGTTAGCGGTACCGGCATTGTAAAAATAGGGGATCAGATAAAATAATCGCAATCTATTAATTCTATCATAATATAGATAATATCAATAACTCGGCAGAACCTTATCCATACGAGGCGGGCTGGTTGGGTGTTAACGATTTCATGAATTTACGGAACATATTTAAAAGTAAAAAAGTAACCGGAAAATATTTACCTGTTTGAGCTATTTAAGCGTGTCATGTTGTATTATTGTAGCGATTATATATTAATCGCTTGCGCCTCTTCCGCAGATATCATTTAAAATGTATTGCTGCCTTAAACACATAACGATGAAAGCTAACGATCAAACATTCGATGTAATAGTAATTGGCTCTGGTATCAGCGGTGGATGGGCCGCCAAGGAGTTTACGGAAAAAGGCCTTAAAACACTTGTACTGGAAAGAGGTCGTGATGTTAAACACCTGAAGGACTACCCGACCACAAACATGATGCCCTGGGAGTTCGAACATCGTGGAGCTGTGTCTGCCCAGATCAGGGAAAGCAACCCGGTAGTAAGCAAGTGCTATGCATTTAAAGAGGATTCACAGCATTTTTTTGTAAAAGACACAGAACATCCGTACATCCAGGAAAAGCCCTTCGATTGGATAAGGGGTTACCAGGTAGGCGGCAAATCGTTATTGTGGGCAAGAACTACCCAACGCTGGAGCGACTTTGATTTTGAAGGTCCTCAAAGGGACGGTTTTGCAGTGGACTGGCCCATAAGATATAAAGACATTGCGCCATGGTATAGTCATGTCGAAAAGTTTGCCGGCATATCGGGTAACATGGACGGGCTTGCCGAACTGCCCGATGGCGAATTTCTGCCGCCGATTGGGATCAATTGTGTGGAAGAACATTTTAAAGGAATAGTAGCAAATAAATATAAAGACCGGCATGTTATCTACAGTCGCTGCGCTCATTTAAGTGAGCCCCAGTCCGTTCACCTGCAGCAGGGAAGGGGTCAGTGCCAGAACAGAAATCTTTGCCAGAGAGGTTGTCCTTTCGGCGGGTATTTCAGCAGTAATTCATCCACGCTGCCCTGGGCAGAAAAGACGGGTAACCTCACATTGAAACCCCATTCCGTTGTACACTCTGTTATCTTCGACGGAAAAAAGAATAAAGCGACCGGTGTTATGGTAATAGACGCATTGACCAAGCAAACGACGGTATACAATGCCAAAGTGATCTTCGTAAACGCATCCGCCCTTAACAGTAATCTTATTCTTCTCAACTCTGTTTCTTCCCGCTTCCCTTCAGGATTGGGTAACGACAGCGGATTGCTGGGCAAGTATATGGCTTTTCACAATTTCAGGGGAAGAGTGACGGGGATTTGTCATGACTTCGAAGACCTTGTGGTGAAGCAAAGGGTACCCAGCAGCGGAACTTACATACCCCGTTTCAGGAACATTTATACGCAGCAAACAGATTTTTTAAGGGGTTATGCCGCGCTGTTTATTGCTTCAAGATCCATAGAGCAATCATCTGATGGCTTTGGGGAAGCTTTAAAAACCAACATAGATAATGCGGAATGGGGTGCCTGGAAAGTAAGTTCCCAGTTTATGGGCGAAACCATTCCTAAATTGGAAAGTACGGTAAGCCTGGACGCCGATAAGAAAGACGAATGGGGAATCCCATTGCTGAAGGTAAATGTTGGGTACGACGATAACGATGAAAAAATGTTAAAAGACTTTTTCTCAGAACTTACCCGTATGTTCCAGGAAGCGGGATTCAGCGACATAAAAGTGAATGACAACAAGCAGGCACCGGGTCTGGATATTCATGAAATGGGAGGGGTACGCATGGGTAACGATCCGGCTACTTCTTTACTGAATAAATTTAATCAGTTACATGCGTGCAAGAATGTATTCGTTACTGATGGCGCATGTATGACGTCCACTTCCACACAGAACCCCTCTCTTACCTATATGGCACTTACTGCCCGGGCTGCGGATCATGCGGTGAATGAGATGAAAAAAGGGAATATATAAAGATGTTCTATTATTGAGGTGAAATTTTTTATTCAAAAAGTATAGATGGCGAATGAGCATTTCGATCCAAAACAGCTACGGGCTACTGGAAAGGCACTTATAGTTCCGGGGCTTTCATGCCCGGTGGGAGTATGAGCTGGCTGGTGAGAGACAATAGAACACTCAGGGTTTATAGTGGTTCAGTAGATGCTGTTTGGTAACGGGAATGATACTTGTATCTTATCTGCGAAGCGATCGGTAAGGTTGTCCTTTCACTTTTGCAGGATTAAAGAAAAAGTTATAGACGTACTCGAAATTAAAATTTTCTATAATAGATTCATGCTGGTGTTTGCCAACAGGATCGGTTATATCACCGTGCCAGGTGATCTGTATCCATTGCGGTTCGTCTTTTTTACAGCGTTCAGCTGTAGCGGGGTCAATTTTATAGACAGGTAATTTTAAACCGCTTCCTCCATTACCTTCAAATACATCCTGGTAGTTTTCCAGCATAATATCCGGTTGGGTTGTAAAAATCTCCGCGGTTTCATTTAAGCGGTTTTTGTATTTCTCTTTATTATTTTTTAATACGATAATCCTTTTCTGATAGCGGTCGTCCGCATACTGGCGGGCATTGGCTCGTGTAGCATCGGTATACCATTTTTTGAAAGCATCTTCTTTCTCCACTGCATATTTTCGTTCTATCGCAGCGGCTACCTGGTCAAGGTATTCCCCCCTGGTTATTTTGATGAAAGGAAATTTATTCTCAGGGTGAAGCAAAACGGTTTTTTCGTTACCGATCTTTGAGTTCCTCCTGAAATAAGTAAAGTAGTTTCTTGTATTAGGATGGGTTGCCAGTCCGTATAATTTGGGCGTTTCCTCATTATACCCCTGCTCTTTAAAAGAGGGTAGTATAAAATAGTATTGGGTGGGAGTGTTTAGGACATCGACGGCAAGGCCCACCGGTGCATTAGCCATGATGCTCCAATGCTCCGCGCTGCCTGTTAGAGGTACCATCTTTCCGGCAGGGTCGTATTTGAGCTCCCAATAGGTTTTGGCGTAAGCACCATAGCTTTGTGGCAGTGCGGCATCATTTTGATTATACAAACCCAATTTTTGGGACACCGTTCTTTTTACATCACCCAGTCCACCTTTTGGCATATAGCTGGCCTGCATCCAGTTGGCAAAGGAATCACAGACCGATAACTGAGCAATGGAATAAATTTTATTATCCACTTTCATACCGGCTTTTGCACCTTTGAAGTTATAGACTTTCATCCAGCCAAGCTCTTTGTCTTTAATGGATTGCCGGGAGATAGATTGGGTAAATGCTGAACCCGCTGAAAAACAGAAAGAGCAGAGAAGAATTATAATTTTCATTTTATAAAAAGCAGGTATTAAATTTATTTACCCGGCATACCTCTAAGGTATACAAAATAAGCAGCTCCTGTTCTTCCATGTTGCCGTCTTCTACTCCCCGCTACTTTCCGCATATCCTTCCAGCGAATCTTTTTTCTTGCTCACGATATTGATATTAACTACCCATTCCGGGAAATGATAAAGCATTTCCAGGTCGATCTTCACCTCTTTGTACCGCTCATCGCCG
Source organism: Chitinophagaceae bacterium (assembly GCA_031399065.1). Taxonomy (GTDB): domain Bacteria; phylum Bacteroidota; class Bacteroidia; order Chitinophagales; family Chitinophagaceae; genus JADCRZ01. The sequence continues at coordinate 59,649 of JANNOM010000013.1, read as the reverse complement.
GTAATAAGTCTTAGCGTACTCATAGTGAAATCTTTTTCTTCCGCAGGGTTTTCCCATTCGCCCTTCAGGAATACCAGGCTACCGTCTATCAGCTTCAGGTGACAGGATTTTAACTGGCGGTACAACTCCCGGTAACGGGCAGCCGCTTTGCTGAAGTCTTCGTCCTGGTACATTTTGGCCTGCCAGCTTGCCGTTGTATCTTCTACCGAGCGATAACGGGCTACCATACATGCTTCCGCTCCCGGCAAAACCACCAGCGACTCGTACTGCTCCACGCCTCCCTGAACAACCACCAGTTCGCCGCTCACATTATGCAGGTTATGAGGGAAATCGTACAAAACTTTTTCGATAGCGCCGGTCAATGAATAGGTTTGGGGAGAGGGGAAACTGTCTTGCGCCACAACAAACGATGATGCCATACAGGCCATCAAAAATAAGCAGGTTGATTTCACTTGGTTAGTATTTAAGTATATTAAGGTTTTTTAAAAACTGTTTGTACAACGTCCATTTCCCGTAAACATTGTTATAAAACAATGTTGTTTACAACAAATATGCTTAATTGATAAAACTCCAGAAAATACCCAGTCTGATAAAGAACCCCGGATAGATATAATTGGGCGCCGCGAAGTTGTTGTTGGTAAAACCAAAACCCTCGCGCAGACTGACGGTATTGATATTTTCGGCACGTACATAAGCCGTAAAGGTCTTGATGCGGAAATGCAGAAAGCCGGATATATGCGGTGTCGCCAGACGGATGGTAGTCGTATCCTGGTAAAAGAACTGCCCCAATACCGGTGAATAGCTGTCTGCCTTATAAGGCGTGTGGTATTTTATTTCGGCACCAAATACCAGTAACAGGTTTTTAAAACCCAGGTTCCCCTGGAAGTAAAAGTTGTTACGGGTATATACCAGCGGCACGTTGATGGGCGCGGCCCCTGCTTTTTGCTGCACTATCACCTCCGAGTCGAGCCGCCAGCGCCTGCCTACGCGGAACTGCTTCTGTGCCCCTACCTGCAGCAGGTTGAATATCGAAGATGCCTGGGCGGCCCGGTAAAAGCCTTCATAGTATGAGTAATTACTTACCAGATAATAACTACCGGTCAGCTTTAAATGGTATTTCGGCTGCTCCAGCGAGGCAAATATATTGGTGGTATTTTCCTTATTGAAGGAAGGCAATGCCGTAGCCGTGAATTTATTGAAGCTGCTGGAATTGTTGAAAACAAAGGAAGGCGTACGGTTAACGTTTTGAAAGCCCGCTTCCAGGTAACCGACAGTATTACTGACGAATCTTTTCAGACTAATAAACCCGTTGTAATCGCCCGAGTTGAAGCCGGCCAGGTACAGTTGCCCGTTGGCTTCTATATCCCATTTACGATTCCTGGTTTTGTTACGGTATTCGCCATGAATAAATATGTTATACAGGCTGCGGGATTCATTGATAAACTCGCCCTTAAGCGTTTGTATAGCCGCCCCGGCTTTAAAGAACTGCTGCGAGTTTTTGGAATCGGGAAACTGGTACAGGGAGATATCGTTCACCAGTTCTCTCCAGCGGTCGGTTACAAAAAAAGAATCGCCCAGAGCGGCCGGAAGTATATTGTAATTTTTGTAAAACTGAGAGTCGTCTACCAGGTTGCTTCTGAAGTCCTCAAAACCATATTTATAGGTATTGGAACTGATGGTATGTTCTATCCGCAGCTTTGGATAAAACAACCGTATAATGGTGGAATCCGTTACCACCGAATCTTTGATACCCAGGTCGTACTGATGCCGGAACATGACCTGCGATAAACGGTATTTAGTACCCGTGGCTACACCGGTACTAAATACACTTCTGCCCGCCGCAATGGAATTACCAAGTTGCACAGGTATCAGTGACCGGTCTGCATAAGACAACAGGTTACCGAGATAATCCTGGTCGCGCCGGATGCCTCCGTTCTCTCCGGCTGCGATACGATTATTTATCAGTACAAAAAAAGCATGGTACCGCCGGCTTTTCGACTGGTAAGCGGTATTAAAACGCAGGCTGTTATGATTGGTATTCTGGCTTCTCAGCAGCCCGGGTGAGTTGATCAGGTTAAACTGGAAAGCGGCGTTCCAGTCGGGCGTAATATTCTGGGTATGTACCAGGTTGATCACCTGTTCTGTGCGACTACCAAGTACATACCCCAGTTCCGTAAACGGGCGGGTAGTGGTATAAAATCTCGTTTCCGGGAGTTGCAACTGGTACACATCGAACGCATGAAACCCAGGATCCCATCCGGCATTCATATTAGGGCGAAAAAGAACCGGCCTCGCAGCGGAACCGTTGTTTCCCAAAAAAATATAATTGCCCTGTATAGGGAACCGCCTGCTGAAATCGCTGATAGAAGAATCGAACTTACGATACCGGGTGCTGTCCAGGAAACGATAGCTGATAGTAATGGAATCCTCCAGGCCGGTACGGTGCGCTAGTGAATCGCCACCGCCACCGCCGCCGATATTGCCCATGCTCTTCAAACGTCCGAGCGCTCCCTGGGCACCTGCATCGTTCACAAAGCCCAAACATATGGCTACTGCCAGAAATAGAACGCTTAACTTAGAACTCATTATTATATTCTCGTTTGAACAATCTGCCTCGTATTATCGCTTATAATGCAGCTACCAGTCCCCTGAACAAAGCTGTCAGCTTCGGCTCCGCTCCTCTCGCTTCATCCAGCACTTCCTGGTGGGTAACCGTATTTTCTTCTTCCCGGATACCTATATTCGAAATAACGCTGATGCCAAACACCGGCAAACCTATATGCGCCGCCACGATCACTTCCTGCACCGTACTCATTCCCACTGCATCCGCACCCAGGGTTCTTATCATCCGGTATTCCGCCCTTGTTTCAAACGAGGGTCCCCTGACCCCAAAATACACCCCTTCCTGCAGCTTTATACCTGCGGCGGCCGCCACTTCCTTAGCTTTCGCTATCAGGGCTTTGGAATAAGGTTCGCTCATATCCGGGAAGCGCGGACCCTGCTCTTCTTCATTCGCGCCGGTAAGCGGGTTCAACGTAAAAACGCCGATATGGTCGTTGATGATCATCAGATCTCCCGGCCTAAAGTTAGTATTTACGCCCCCGGCCGCGTTGCTAATTAACAAAGCCTTAATACCGAGCTGGTGCAGCACCCTTACCGGGTAACTTACTTCCTGCGCCGAATACCCTTCGTAAATATGAAACCGGCCCGACATCACCACTATTCTTTTACCACTTAACCTGCCGAAAATGAGCTTACCCGAATGCCCCTCCACGGTAGACACCGGGAAGTGCGGGATGTCCCGGTAAAAAATCGCCTCCTCCACTTCTATTTCCCCTACCAGGTTGCCCAGTCCGCTCCCCAGGATAATACCGGTCTGCGGGGCGGTGTCGTATCGCGACTGAATAAAAGCCACGGTCTCCTTTAATTTCTGGGTCAGTGTACTGCTCATGCTGTTCTTATTTACGGATTATCGACAGGCCGTTACCATTCCGCCCGCAAATATAAGGAAACCAATAGTGCAGGGAAGTGACGCCCTAAAACCCCTGATAAAAATTAGCTTCAATTCCGGTTCATCGTTTAAGTTTGCAGAAACTACTATATGATGAAAGAACTGATACAGCAGGCATGGAACAACCGGGAACTGCTGAAAGAAAACAAATACGCGGACACCGTAAAAGAAGTGATCGAAGAAGTGGACAAAGGCAGACTGCGCACCGCGGCCCCCACGGCCGAAGGCTGGGAAGTAAACGAGTGGGTAAAACAATCTATCCTGATGTATTTCAGCATACAGCAAATGCAGACCTATACCCTACCCCCCTTCGAGTTCTACGACAAAATGAAACTCAAAAGCGACTACGCTTCCCTGGGAGTGCGGGCCGTACCCCACGCCGTGGCCCGCTATGGTGCTTTCCTCGGCAGAAACGTGGTATTGATGCCCAGCTACGTAAACATAGGAGCTTATGTAGATGAAGGCAGCATGGTAGACACCTGGGCCACCGTAGGCAGTTGCGCGCAGATAGGCAAAAACGTACACCTAAGTGGCGGCGTAGGCATCGGCGGCGTGCTCGAACCCCTGCAGGCCTCGCCGGTAATAATAGAAGACGGCTGCTTCATAGGCTCCCGCTGCATAGTAGTAGAAGGCGTACGGGTAGAAAAAGAAGCCGTTCTCGGTGCCAACGTAGTACTTACCCAAAGCACCAAGATCATCGACGTAAGCGGCAGCGAGCCCGTAGAACACAAGGGCCGCGTACCCGCCGGCAGCGTAGTGATACCCGGCTCCTACCCCAAAAAGTTCCCTGCCGGTGAATACCAGGTAGGCTGCGCCCTCATCATCGGAAAACGCAAGCCCAGCACCGACCTGAAAACAAGTTTAAACGACGCCCTCCGGGATTTTAATGTTTCTGTGTAATTCCCTATATTTGCTCCCCCAAACAGGGATGCCCAGGTGGCGAAATTGGTAGACGCACTGTGTTCAGGTCGCAGCGTTCGCAAGGATGTGCTGGTTCGAATCCAGTCCTGGGCACTTTTTAAGTCCTTTAGTTTGAAACCCGCTCTATGAGTGGGTTTTTTTGGTTCGAATCTAATACTCAATTATCTTGGGGAATAGATAAACCGTTAATTATCAATTGCTTAGGGTTCTAATCCAGTAATGGATTCGCTTCCTGTTCTTGTTAAGGTCTGCTCCATGCCGTTTATATATCTTGGTGTGATAATGGTCTTTTTTATGTCTCTCAACTACTTTTATCCTAAAGATTTTCGAGTATCCGGAATTGGCTACAACTCTTGCGTTGATGATCCGATAGGAAAGTTTGATTCATAATCGTCAAAACGCTTTTGGTAACGAATGGCGATTTACTGGTTTAGAATGTCGAATCCTGATGCACGTAGCTCATGTCAAGATGTTCTTTTGTTTCCTTCGTCTGCTGATTAGTCATGATTTAGTTATTTGTATGTCGGGCATATATTATCCCTGATCAAATAAAGACGTAAGTGAGATACGCCAAAAATCAGGGAATCGGTGACCTGAATTTAACATTTGCGGAACACTTAAAAGAATTCGCTTCCCCCCTTATTTCGCTAAATCCGCACCAATTATTTCTAACGCGTCCAGTTTTTAATTTTACCATTATCCTCTATCCAGATCTGAATATAAATATCTTCAGAAATGGGCTTACCCTTGTTCTTAATGATATCAAATTTAAGTTGTTTAACGGCATTGAATATCTTATCTACGCAGAACTTATATTCATTCGTTCCATCTATATCATCGATTGAAGGGGGCGACTCCAGCATTCTAACTTTCGAAACATCGCCATGTTCGTCGATCGTCACGAAGTACTTACCCGAACAATCATATTCCTCCTTATTTTTCCACTTTACTTTCTTCAGTCGCTTAAATAACAGGTCAGAGACATGGCTCTGATACCGGCGGTTGATCCGTTCAGGGTCATCGAGATAATTTTCAACAGCGTTAACTGTCAATACTCTCCCTTTCACGATATTGACAACCTCCTCCTTTTCAAAACTGGTAAAAAATACACCGTCCCACCTGAGCACTTTATTCGTTAAGGGAAAAGAGAGATCGCCGGAGAACCAGTTGATATAAACTCTGTCGTTCCGTACGTTGTTATTAAACAGGTCCCTCATTTTTTTAGAGGACGCGGCCACGTCTATTTGGCGGCCCCGGCGTTCACCACAACCAATGATCGCCACAAGAAACAGGCTGTCATGGTCTATCTGGTAAATGGCCTGGTAACCCCGCCAGCAGTTGAAGGAAAATCCACCTTGTGACGAACTATTGCGAAAACTTAAGCCAAACAGCTTGTCAGAGGGAGTCTGCTCCTGACTTTGGAGATAGCCCTCTAGAATTAAGTGATAGGTTGCAACCGTATCTCCCCTGAAAATTAGGTAGTCAGGCATCTGAGGACTTGCCGATAACGGACAGGGGCATAGTACCGAAGCAACAAGGGACAATAAAACGGGTAAACACTTGATCATAGTGGTTTTTGTAGACCGAATTTACGACATTTAGATCAGCCGGTTAAGCGTACCTTCCGCTTATTAACCAACTATTCCGTCACCCCATCCAGGAAAAGATGCACCGGTCTGATCTTCCCGCCTTCCAGCAGCGTCATCGTTGTTGGAGCTGGTTACGAATAGCATGACAGAAGCTGCAAAAAATAAGCGTTTATTAATTGATTTCATAAAGCCAATGATGATTTACTGAACGCAGAAAGGAACTTTGTTTCCGGGGGCTTCGCTGGTAGAATTTGCGACGATTGAACAAAGAGGGAAGAAATATTACTTTGCGCAGGAAAATAAACGGCCGGGAATATACCTTGCCTCCCAATGATCCCCGCTGGACATTGCCCATCCCGCCAGACGAAATCGCGTTAAGGGGTGTTGAGCAGAACAACGATAAATAAGTACATAGTCCATCCCTGTAAATACAATTCGCCCTGTAACTATATCTCTAGTAATCCGGGCAGTTCTTGCCGGGTTTTTTTTTGCCTGAATTTTTTATTCTTTAAAGTGTAGGCTAGTATTATATCAAGCGCAAGATTGCCAGTCAACCGGACGCTGCTATTGGAGTTGTTCTGCAATCAAACCGTTCCTTTTTGCCAGCAGGTATGTAAAATCCGGTGCCGGAGTTGTTGCATTTGACAATAACCGCTAACTTTATTCTTATTGCGCAGCATACAAATCCATAACCCAATCAAGATATGTCGATCATGATACGTTCCGTTGTTAATATCAGCCTGCTGACCATTGTCCTTTGTTTTTCCTGTTTTTTCAGTGCAGCACAAACGGTTAAAGAGCCTGCTGCCCCGCCCGACTGGACAAAGGATTATCAGCCGTTCCGTATAGCAGGGAATCTTTACTATGTCGGCACCTATGACCTGGCCTGCTATCTTATCACTACATCGAAGGGTCATATCCTTATCAATACCGGTATTGCCTCTTCCGCACCGGTAATTAAAGCCCATGTAGAAGCCCTGGGGTTTAAGATGAAAGATATACGCATCCTTCTGACCAACCAGGCGCACTTTGACCATGTCGGCGCAATGGCCGCTATTAAACAAATGACGGGTGCAAAATTTATGGCGGATGAAAAAGACGCTGGCATCATGAAAGACGGAGGCGTATCTGATTATTATTTTGGAGGAAGCAAACCGCCCTTTCAACCAGTCAAGGTTGACCGTTTGCTGACAGACAAAGACACTATTTCCCTGGGAGGAACAAAACTTTTGCTGCTGCATCATCCGGGCCATACCAAAGGGTCCTGTAGTTATCTTGTTGATGTCAGCGACAGCGCCCGTTCCTACCGCGTACTGATCGCCAATATGCCTTCCATCATTATCGAAAAGAAATTCTCCGGGATCTCCGGTTATCCTGGCATGAGTAAAGATTATGCGTACACACTGGCAGCTATGCAACAGCTGGACTTTGATCTCTGGGTAGCGGCCCATGCCAGCCAGTTTGACCTGCATACAATACGCAAAGAAACCGACGGATATAATCCATCCGCATTCGCAGATAAAGAGAATTTTAAGAGAGGGATCGCGGAAATCAATGCCGCTTACGATAAGAAACTCAGCGAAGAGCAATAAATAACCAGCAAGTTGGATTAATTAAACGACACTGGATTTAAAATGTCTGCCCTACCTTCAACGAGATTTATTTTTGCCTGTATCTATTTGTTCACTACTGACTATATTATATCTACATCAATTGGAGAAGATAACCTGCAATTAAAAAAGTGTGAGACTATATTTCTAAAAAGGGTTCTGTTATTGCAAAATATATCTTTACAGCTTTTGCGTTCTTGGCAAGGATAAAACAACCATTACAAGAAGATGGTTAGAGGTTTACGTTGGAGCGGGCATTACCGTGACGAAAAATACACAGAACATCAAAAAAATCATATTTGCAATTATAGGAATATCTTTACTCACTTATTTCTGGCTGTACAGTTACCGATATTGAAAGGACAACAGGACAAATCGGGAAAACTACCTTGCAGCCATGAATAAATAATTCACTAATAATAAATTTAATTGTATGCCGAAAAAGACAGCCGAGCCCAGGAAAAATAAGCCTACTAAAAAGAAAAGCTCAGCACAGAAGAAAGCGGATCCAAAGAAAAAAGCACGCTGAGATCAAAAAGACAGAGAGCCCGGTTAACAGCCGGGTTTTTTATATATCGTAATTCACATATAATAGTTACATCGCAATGCTTAACAGCGTGGTTGATGCGATCGTTCACTTATTAGGACAGGCAATTTTAATCGTTTAATTACGGTTTTGACTGCAATATTTAATAATGATTTGAAGGCGCAAATGAGCATGCATATTAAAATTACCTACAATACATAAAAGTTATAAACATACGTTGCCAAAAAAAAGACCCCGGAAGTCACATACATCACTGATTTCAATGACATAAGATCCAGTCCTGGGCACTTTTTAAGATCTTTAGTTTGAAACCCGCTCTATGAATGGTTTTTTTGTTCAAGAAATATTCAAGTGCTTTTTAAATATGTATAAATTGGTAGTTATCAATTCCTTTTGATTCAAATTCAGTATTGGATTTGACCCAAGTCGAACAACCTAATCTCAAAATATCTTATAGTTCCATATTCAACATATTTATCTTATTTTTGTTTTGCCTGTTTCACATGAAGGTCGGCTCCATGCCGTTGAAGGGTACCCTTCTTAGTGTGATGATGGGCTTTTTTTATGCCCTTTACATACTGACATCATAGATATCTTCTATTATACTGACCTGGCTCCCTAAAAAATCCATATATCTACTTTCATTTCTTTCAACCTTTCTCTGCAGCGCCCATAAAAAATAATCAGCTATGTTGATAATGGGCTCAGTAGTAGGTTGCTGCACATTGAAAACAATTTTGCAAAAGCTCTTTACCTCCGGATATCTATTTCTCGCAATCGTTAGTGCCTTTTCAAGGCCTGTTTCAAGATTTCTATGTGTGGTACATTTACTTCGATGTGCGATATTTAACACAAGTTTCTCTTGGATGTTAAGATTGTCAATTAATAAATGAGAGAGTAAGTCTGCATAAAATTCTGATTGATTGCCATTATGTTTCTTTTCATAAATGCTATAATCCTTCCTGCCGATCACAGCATCTAAATGACAATCTATTGTTTTAATCAGTTCAAATGCCATTTTCCGGACCTCTGGTACATCATCTTTCGCATGCAGGAAATAGCCAGCTAACGATTTCTTTTTTTGAATGCTTGGTACTGAATGTAAATATGGGTCAGATGCTATCTTATCTTGAAGGACCATAACTTTCTCTCTAACTTTTCGATAGCTTCGTCTACTGTAAGCATTCCTAATAAGAAATATTTCGATACTCCTTCAGAACCGATAATAGAAATTTTCCCTTTCCCGTAAAACGTTGTGTCCCCTGCTTCATCTAAAAACCGATGATACTTATGATTGGGCGTGCTAATTCCTGAATACATGTTATGTATTGATTAAAAAATCGTGTACAAAAGTGCCACAAATTGTGGCACTCTTTAATTATATCTCAAACCTAGTAAAGTGATATAGTGTAAACAATAGCAGAGCTTTCTAACTTATTAGCGATCAATGATATTTATTTTACAAAGACATTATCAGATTCCCTGAAAGTTGGCCATTGAACATTAGAGAAAAATTTGGCCCATATAACTAATACCCGTATTCGGGGATTGTTGGGAAGGTTTCGATAGTCGTTTTTTGCACGTTAAAATATCATCAGCTGCCGCTAACGAAATAAAGGAAGTTGGAACCGGCCGTCATCGATTTGAAAGGAGAAATTAATATGATTTTGAAAGATTTTGCCCCGCATCCGTCGCTGAATGAGTTTGTGCAGTGTTATAGAATCGTTCATTTCGATTTTGCGCCGGCAACGGAGCCTGTCCTTAAAGCATACGCACCCAGGCCGGAAGTATGTCTTCATTTTTTTCTTCGGGAAACGGAGCGGGTTCAGTTTGGCAGTGGCCAAGTAAAGGACCACCGATTTCCGGTTGTACTTGCAGGGCAGCAGACGGCTGTTTTTAACCGCTATCTGGTGGGAAGAGATTTTAGAACTTTCAACATTGTTTTTCAACCTACCGCCTTGTTTCAACTTACCGGGATTTCTTCCTTTGAGCTGAAGGATCAATACCTGGACGCAGAAACTATCTTTTCGAGTAATGTCCGGCTCATTCTGGAGCAGTTTCAACATGCGGCTAGCTACCAGGAGATGATAACGATCGCCGACCGGTTTGTTACCTCCCTGGTGAACAAATGCAGGAAAGAGGTGCACCAACTGGATACTGTGAGCCGCTTGATGATACGATCTGGCGGCAAACTATCTCTCGACTGGCTCGCGAAGGAATCGTATCTCTCGCCGAAACAGTTTAAAAGGAAATTCTATGAAAGGACGGGATTAAATCCTAAAACTTATCTGCGCATCATCCGGTTTAATAAAGCATTTAATATCAGGAACGCTTACCCGCGGTGGGATTGGCTGCGTATAGCATTGGAATGCGACTATTATGATTACCAGCACATGGTTAGAGACTATACTGAATTCACAAGGCAAACACCCACCGAGTTTCACAGGCTTGAAAGCAACTCGCCTGAGCGAATGCTCGGCATTGCAGCGGACATTTATAAAAGCCGTGCAGCGTTAGCCGTGGTTAACGTATAAGAAAGTCCTTTTTTTACCACTTACTACCTTTGAACAATATGCAATTTTGCTTTATGCTTTTAAGCAGTAAACTGAATTCTTTTTACAAAGACAAACAATTCATGTTCTCACATTAACAAATAATCAAACAATTAAATTCATGAAAAAGACATTTCTGCCCCTTTGGGCTACCGGCCTCCTATTGTCCATTTTACTGCTTACTGCTTGTAAAAAAGATAATAAAAATAAAAAGACAGGTGCATTGAAGACTTACTTGCTTGTGCATGGAGCCGGTCATGGCGCCTGGGCGTGGAAAAAAGTGATGCCGCTTCTGTTGGCAGAAGGCCACCGGGTTCAGGCTATTGACCTACCCAGCCATGGTGATGACAAAACACCGCCGCAAAATATTTCGTTAGAGGATTATGTTCGCAAAGTGATCGACGTGGCGAATGCACAATCCGGCCCGGTAATTCTGGTTGGCCATTCTGCCGGCGGCGTTACCATTGCACAAGCTGCAGAACGGTTGGGAAGTAATAAAGTGGAGAAATTGATTTTTCTGGATGCTTTCCTGCCAAAAAACGGGGAGTCGGTTTTTTCGCTCGCGGCGAAGTTTTTACCACCATCGACAACAGGGGAACCTGATTTTACGGACAGTTTTATATTCGATTCCACCGGCGCTACGTTTAGGTTGGATACCGCCAAAGTTGCTCACTTCCTCTATCACGATTGTTCTGCGGCGGACATTGCATTTGCTAAAGTAAATCTGGGCAGGCAGCCGGTAGCGCCCTTTGCCACGCCGGTGCAGGTTACTGATACTGCTTACGGGGCTATTCCAAAATATTACATCATTTGTTCGGAAGCAAAGAATGGCAACATGTCTCAAATGGCTACCAATGTGCCTCTTGAGAAAATCGTTACGTTGTCAACAAGTCACTCTCCATTCTTTTCCCGACCGGATGCACTGACGAATCTGATTATAAGTTTTTAATACCATAAAAAATTTACCGGTTCTTTTCCATGATTGGCTGTGCGTTATTAGTATATATTTTAGTTGGACAATTGATCTTCTTCATGGATGCTTTCCCCTTACCCCCAGCAGATTATTAAACGCCGGAAGTAACTGCTGAAAAGGAACGTATCCAATTTTTGTTATGCATGCTTATTTAATTGCCCTGCAAAGGCTGCCTTTTTGCAATGGCTTTGGTGTTACTGTTCACAGGTTATAGCACGCAATAAAGATAAACTTTTAACCGCTCCAGCAGTTCTGGCCGAAGATCATGCCCGTAATCGGACATTAAACCATACAAACACGTGGCGAACATTTCCCGGTCATTTAATTAACAAACGGCCTATTAAGTCCGTACCAAGTCCGTTAATTAACGGACTTGGTACGGACTTAGTCAATTAATTGCATCTATAAGAGCAAATCTACGGAAAGAGCAACTGGACCCGTCCCAAGGACATCAATTCATGCCGCATCTGGTGTTGATCATCGATGACCTAAGCGGATTCCATTATGAGAAGACCGCCGAACTCTTTGGTCCATTGCTAAAAATTCTCAGTGCGGGCTATAAGGTTGGCATCTATGTAATAGCTACCACCAGTCAATCCAAAGGACATGCGTTGCCTGGTGAATTCATTTCCCTGATTCAAAGTCAGGTTGTGTTCCGCCTGCCACGTAAGGAAGACTATAAACGGTTTCTGGATACCACCAAACTGGAAATACCAACTCAGAAAGGTAGTTTTTTATATAAGGAATACCATACGGTGCATACTGGTCAAACAACCCTTTGCACCATGGAAGACATGATACAACTCATTGAGTATATCACCAAACAGCCTGGATTTCAAGGAGCCTATTTATTACCCGATACCAGGCCTTCTTTCGAATTGGAAAGAAAAGATTTTGATCTGAATGACAAGGATGCTTTACTGGAAGATGCGGCCAAACTGGTCGTAAAGCATCAGGTCGGATCGACATCACTTATTCAACGGCAAATGAAATTAGGATACAACCGGGCCGGCAGATTGATGGATCAATTGGAAGCAGCAGGTATCGTTGGCCCTTCAGAAGGATCAAAAATCAGAGATGTATACATCAAAACAGAAGCTGCTTTGGAAGCCCATTTAAAATCCCTTGAATAATATGACTACAGCCAATCAACCAGCAACACCAGCACCAACATTTGGCCCTATCCGCGAGAAAGCATTGGAACGATGGAATACTGAATTAGTCCGTACCAGAATGCCTGATCTCGATTCGGATGATTACACCGGCAGTTCCTTATGCAATTGGCAGAATGAGTGCTTGGACAACGGAAAACATTTAAGTGTAATATGTAGTCTCGGTGACTGGATGGATAATGTCTCTGACCTACTGTATGATAAACGATATGATGAAAAAACGGCAGAAGATGATATCGTCTTATTTAGATTTTACACCAAATGCCTATTGTTTATATCTGAAATACTGGAAGATTTCGTTACGTTAAATAAGGCCGTAACAGGCGTGGCACGTAAAGCCCTCTCCTCCAGACATTTGGAGTCGGGTATTTTGGGCGATAAAGAATTAACACACATCTCCGAATTCATCAATTCCGTTTGCAAACACAAACTGGAGAATAATAATCTACATGTACACAATCACCACTTGAAATACGAATTCGTTGATTTCGGTGCTATTAATGAGAACAATCAAATTAGATTAGATCAGCAAAATTGGGCAGCGATGAATCAGGACACCTCCATACTCATGCCTTCTCTTTTGTACTTTATAAACGTGGTGTGCAGGTTATATCATCAACTGGATCATTTTATAAAAAACGAACCCGGTTATAAGGACAACCTGATAGCGCGCTATGCAGACGACTGGAAAGCAAAGGAAGAGGCTTAATGTATGATAAAATGATGAATTGATCTGCATCTTCAGTGTCAGGTAATATTCGTAAATCGTTGTGTGAAAAACTTGCTTGAACGCGGCCAGTAACTTCCGCTCATTGATGAACGCAATACCGCTTAAGTGCAGGATAGAAGGGGCTTGATCCAACTGTGCTTCCACCTGCCGCTTCACTTCCTGCAGCCCGGCCAGTTCTTGTGACCGCAAAAAGAGAGGAGCTAGCGTCATGGTTTATTTTCGCACAATATGTAGTACGAAACAGCCAACGCTGGTACGAATAAAGGATTGTTTTGTACGAACTTGGCGGAGGCTCCGGATCGGATACAAATCGTATCCGGTGGGATAAAATCGGATATTTCTGGTATAGCTTGCAGGAACATCGTGTGCGCTCAATAGAACTAGTTCCGAAATGGCAACCGCCAAGCAGATGATGGATATCAGTCGTAAGAGAAAGAAGAAATTTTTATATTTACTAAAAAAATGAGGACGTTAGCTATTATCGGCTTTTTCATGGTGCATACACTGTCATACGGCCAGTCACTCGACTCGTTGGGTATGGACAACCGACCACAACTTTCTAGAGCAGAAGCCCGGTATTTGAACGACTACTTTAGTGCCTCCCGGGCCGACTTCGACTTTTCCGGTAAGAAGGTCGCCTATGTTACAGGTAGTGCGGGTAAGGTCCTGTCTTCCAAAAAAGATTATTTTGAACAGGTACTAAAAAGTCCCGATCCGGCGCATATGGCCACGTCACTGGTACGGTTAACCGCTAAGGAAAAACAACGTTCCGGGGGGTATGATGCGGTAATTACCTATTGGGTCAAAGTCTTTATGAAAGGAAGTAAATCCGCTATACTGCGCAAATTGAGCAAGCGAGGGGAATAGCAGGTTGTTGGGGGCTTATGCCCCTGCAGCATGGCACATTCTCCATTTTTGCCTACATTTATAGTCCGAGACATTATGTCAAAGATATTTTTGCTATTCAGTTGGTTACTCTGCATGTCATCCGCACAAGGACAGCTTCTTCAAGACAAACGGTTCCATCCCGGAACTACTACCACCCAAACTATAACCGGTAACGTATATCCTGTCCTTATCCACCTGCAAGGAATCTTCTATATGATCCAGCAGGTTTAACAATGCCTGGCTATCCCAATCCCTACCGGCCGGGCACACCGGCGACAGCACAATGAACGGGAAACTATCCTTGTTGTTAATCAGGGAAGGCAGCCCCGTTAATGCCAGCCTATCAAGGTCATCACCCCGTTCGCCGCTTCCATGCAATGAAAGTATAAGTGGCAAGATCTGTGAGGGGTGATGTTTTGCCGGAACGTACAATAAATAGTCGGTGTAGGTGGCTAACCGGTGTCGGGTGTGCTGCGACCATGTTATAAGAGGGAGAAGGCAGAACACTAACATTATTTTTCGCATGACTCTTTTTTGTTGAGGATAAAATTATGCAATAGATGCCTGATGGCCAGGAATAATAAACCTTAGGTCAGCTGCGACAGCTACCTTAAAAAATCCATGAAACCGTATTCATTGTTGTCAACCCCATACTTATATAAAAGCGGTTTGATGATTGATATTCGAAAAGAACTTATCAGATTTTTAAAAAAAGCTATCTTTATCGCGGATAGAAGAAGTAAATTGAAGTCACTCACACTGGCTTCCATTCCACCGTACTTTGCCTTCCAATAGTTAAAAGTAGCATCGCTGATGCCATGCTCGCGGGCAAGATCTTTAACCGATCCGCCAGCTTTATGTTGTTTGAGGACTCTTCATGTACTACAACTCCCGCTTCTTTAATGCTATCCCATAAAGACGTGATTTCCAAAAAAAATAACTGTTAGATGAATTCCTTTTGTTAATTTTTACTTTATTATTTAATTTATTAAATATTTTAAGGTGAAAGCTCCAGTACTATTCCTGTTGTTTCTATTCTATGTACCTGATATTCAATCTCAAACCCAATTAGATTCCCTGCAGGTGGTTCTAAACGAAACCCCCGTCAACCGTACAAATTTGCAGAACTATTTTAACCAGTTGGAGCGTATGCTTCCCGATAAAATTGAAAAAATACAGATAATTGCCGGTTGGATTATACAAAACACGGATGCAGATTCATTGCAGGAAATGAGAGCCAGCGCAAATTATATATTAGGTAAAAACTATACCAATATCTCCAGTTATGGAAATGCAACAAAATACCTGACTATAGCTCAAAGTATTGCGGAAAAAAACAACTTTTTCACCATTCAGGCACAGGCGCTCAATGCCCTGGGTTCGGTCTATAAAAGCAATGCGCAGCATGAAAAAGCAGTCCAATACTACAAAAAATCCTTAGCTATCAGTAAGGAAGAGAACTATCTGCATGGTATCGCGCGTGCCGCATACAATCTTGGCAATGTACAATTAAGTATGCAACCGGGTAAAGTCTCAAATGTAAGATCTTCCATCAACTTAATATTACAAGGGCTAAATATTGTAAAGCAACTAGCTGATACGCAAAGTATCATTATCCAAAGTAGTGGATTAGCGAGCACTTATGCATTGGCAAAAAATTATGATTCGGCACTGATAATGCTTAATGAAGCAGAAAAACTTATAAAAATTAAAGGAAATGAATTTCCTTTGGTGATGCATTATAACCAGGTTGCAAAAATATACAATGATAAAAAAAAATATGCCAAAGCAATAAAGTGCTATGAAATAGGTCTTAAACTTGCGGAAAAATACAATGTACCGCGTTGGAAGTGTATGTACTACAATGGTATGGCGGAAACGTATGAAAAAACAGGCGATTTCAAAAAAGCTAACCTTTACAACCAACTGAATATAAAAATGCATGATGAATTGGTTGATAAGGAGAACTTTGCCGCCGCAGCAGATATCCAAAACCGCTATGATCGGGCAAAAAAAGATAACGAGATATTGAGATTGGCGGCTGTCAATAAACACAAAACAACACTTAATACAATTCTTATAGGTGCTTCCTTCGGACTTTTACTGATAAGTATTCTCGGCTTCAAAAACTTCAAAAACCGAAATAAAATATTAAGACAGCAAGAAGAAATACAACAGCAAAAAATTCTTCAATTGGAAAAGGATACGCAGTTAATTTCTATCGAAGCCATGCTAAAAGGCCAGGAAGAAGAACGCAGCCGGATAGCCAAAGATCTGCATGACGGACTCGGTAGTTTATTGTCAGGTACTAAGTTATCTTTTATGAACGTAAAAGAGCGATTGAATCTGCCGGCAGATAAAGCAATTCAATTCGACAGATCCTTAAGTATGCTTGATAATACTATTGGCGATCTCCGCAAAGTTGCCCAAAACCTGATGCCGGAGGCTTTAGTAAAATTTGGTTTACTTGAAGCACTTAGGGATTTTTGTGATTCAATACAAACTTCCTCCGGGATAAGAATGTTATATCATCAATTTGGCGAAAAAAGAAAACTGAATAGTACTGCCGAAGTATTTATTTACCGAATCATGCAGGAATTGGTGTACAATGCCGTTAAGCATGCTGATGCAACCGAGGTAATCGTGCAAATTACCATGAGTGAAGGAAGGACTGGAATTACCGTAGAAGACAATGGAAAAGGATTCGATAAAAGTATATTATCGCATAATAAAGGTGCGGGTATGTCAAATATCAACTATAGGGTGAAATATTTGAATGGAATTCTTGATATTGTATCATCCCCCAATAACGGAACGTCCGTTAATATTCAACTGAAGGTATAAATATGTTGCTATTGCCTATTATGGAAATAGCTGCATCAGTCATTTATTGCAGGGGCATACATGGGTAATTCAATCATTTTTTGTAATAAAAAGGCATAACAATCCGTCCAGGCTTCTTCTATGTTTTTATCCCAGTATTTACCCAAACCATCTTCTAAAGCCCATATCAAGGCATTGCCAATGGTTTGATAGTGTTCTGGTTTTAAGCCATAACCAATATGCGTTAAGGCAAGGTGATGGAGTTCTGCCGTGATCTCTTCTATTTTATCCAGCCGTCCAATAATAACATTGAGGATTTCTACTAATTTTTCGGCTTGCTTTTCTTTCGTTATTTTGAGCATACTCCTAAAATTGGGAAGGGACATAAAAAGCTGACCGTAAAATGCGTCACCTACTATTACCGGATTGATGGCTTTAAATGTTTTCCAGCTCTTTTTCACGAGTACTATTTGTTGTTCGGTCATGATTTTAGTGTGTAGTAGATATAGATGGACAGTTATCAGTTAATGCTGTTATTAAATTTCTGTAAACTCACAGGAACATATTATGACTTAATAAAGCACCTGTTTTTGCGAGGTATTTACTGGGTGGAATTTGTTTTGTCGGTTTATTTTTCCATTACCATGTGATATATATGTAAGAAAGGCAAGGATCATCGCTACTAACAGCAGCACAGCTAACGTTCTTATGTTAAACAATTTAAGACGATTAAGGTACATATAAAGCGTTTTATCGATTTGTGATTGAATCCTATTAAACTCGTCGGCGCAGGCACTGACTGGATACAAAGATTCAGTATTTAACAATTTGTTATTGTCACCTAAACGGGTGATTTTTTTAATTGTAATAAATTGATGATTAGTCGTATTGACAAGATACCAACCTGCCCGCAAAAATGAAAGAGATCATTTCTTCGACTTGTCACGCAAAAAGGGGATTTTTATTAGGAGATTTTATTTTCTAAAGAATAAATGGAACTTTACATTATAGAGTACAGTTATTAAGTGCCGAGATTAAAATGGTTTTGGTTTACCTTGTTCCTGCTCCATTTATAAAAGGAGCAGAAATTATTGATTAATAGCATAAACAATGATAAAGGTTTATATAGTAGATGACCATGCTGTTGTAATTGAGGGAATATATTCTCTGTTACAAAATGAAAGGGATATTGACATAGCTGGATATGCTACAAATGGCAGTAATTGCCTGCAGTATTTTACAAGCCATACTGTAGATGTTATATTGATGGATATCAGTCTTCCTGATTTGGACGGAACGGATTTGTGCAAGGTAATCAAGAAAAAGTACCCTGGTATTATGATATTGGCGTTAAGCACTTTTAACCAGGGTACTTTTATAAGAAAAATGATGGAAAATGGTGCCAGTGGCTACCTGTTGAAAAATGCCAGTAAACAGGAAATCATCAACGCAATCAAAACAGTTGTAAAAGGAAAAACCTACCTGAGCTTCGATGCAGGGCAGGCACTTAAATCGGACACGCAGCAGCTGAGTGCAACTCCTGCATTAACAAAGAGAGAAAAAGAAGTACTCAGGCATATTGCTGAAGGGTCAACAAATGCTCAGATCTCTGAAAAGCTGTTTATCAGCGTCGATACTGTTGACAGCCATCGTAAAAATCTCCACACAAAATTAAACGTGAAAAATACAGCCATGCTTATCCGATTTGCGTTAGAACACAAACTGGTATAGGGTCTTTATTTTATAACAGCAAATGACCCCTTGAAACTACTATTCGTTGTGCATTGATCCATTTTGCTTCGTCTATACATAAAATTGCTAATACAGCGACCAACAAGCTCCTAACCTAAATCTTTACTCGGATGTACCCAGCTAGGCGGCTTAGGAACATAGCAAATGTGTGGATATATTCTAAACATCGGGGGTACATTCCGATCAAGGAAGATAGAAGATGATGTATTTTTACTGCTATGATGGAGAAATTAAGACGGGTATATAGGAACTGGCAAAATGTATTGGTGATCGTTTCCTGCTTGCTATTGCTTTTTTCCCTGATAAGATCTATCCAATACACTTTAGATTATGGAGGTACCGATCTGCGTTGCAGAATCGTTGGAAGCCGGCTGCTATTAACAAATGAATCGCCTTATTTCTATAAGTGGCAAACTGGAGATAATATCAGGCAGTTGGACCCCAATGATAATCGATTTAGAAAAGTGAATGGCAATGTTGTTACCCCCGCAGTTTTATTTATAAATACGCCTCTTGCGGTGCTGTCTTATTCTTACATAAGAATAATATGGACTTTATTGCAATTTGTACTTTTGGGACTATCCCTGTTTTTAATAAGGAAGGTTAGCCGCCTAAATAAGGAGTCAGAGGCAACCGCCTTGTTTGTGGTTGCCATTTATACCTGCAGTACCAACTGGTTTTTCAACATAGAGAGGGGGCAGACGTATGTAGTTTATCTGTTTATTTTCTCACTTATATATTTTCTATACAATGCAAGGAACCCGAGCAATCATTTTCTGGCAGGATTAATAACAGGTATATCCGTTTGGGTACGACCGCTAATGATCTGTATGAATATTCCCTTCCTGCTCGCAGGAAATATGCGTTTTCTGATTGGAAGTGGCACAGGTGTGCTGGTTGGCTTGCTGGCATTCTTCCTGCCGTTTAAAGTGGCGTGGAGACACTATTTTGCAGCAATGAAAGTGTATGAGTTGGAAAGCCTGGGTAAAAGCCAACCTGTAACAAGTATTGCTGTTGATTTACCAATAAGTATTGAACAAACTGATAATATCACCCACTTCAAGATCGATTTTATTACGGGAATTCTTTCAAATGTGCAAACCTATGCCATGAGGTTTGGGATAGCATTGGACGGATTTACCCTGGCTATTATTTTCGCCATTGTTGTAGTCATGTTGGCTGTATTTTTTATACAGGTTCCTGCCGCTGATAGCAATATGCAAAAGTCATTTTTATTTGCCTTTCTGCTCTATATTCTGTCAGAGCTTTTTATTGTAGGCACGCGATCGCCTTATAATTTTGTGCAGTGGTTACCGGCTATGTGCCTGATTCTAATATACTCAAATAATAATAAGTGGGTTGTGTTCGGGATCCTGTTATCGATAGCATGCGTCAATGGTTTTCCCGTCCCGCATCCTTTGCAATTTGCTATGGGTGAAAGTATCCTGCTGGTTTTGCTGTTTTTCTGTATTTTTTATGATCGCAAGTGGGGTCGTTGCCAGCCTCTAATGGACGTGCATCGTGTTTTATAAATACAGGAAAGTGATCCAGTTCATTCATATCGCCGCATTGACCTGTTGGGGCACTCGATAGAATACAACCATATACGTCCTTCTATTTTAACCTTGCAACAATAAACAGCGAAGTACCAATCGGCAGGTTGACCCATCTGAGTAAAAAGTTTTCTAATTTCATAACTGGATAAAGAATCCGATTGACTACCGGATTTGTTTTTTCCAGGTCGCCCTTCACTTTTTCAGCCTTCTTTGACCGGAGCCCAATCTTTTGAACAAGTTTAACTGCTGCTAAAAGTGGAAAGAAGAAAAACAACCGATAAGTTGATTTTTCCAGCACAAAACCGGTTTCGTGCAACAAGTTTTCAAGCTTCTTTTTACTATGACGGGAAACCACATGGCTTGCTACATCATGCGAGGAATATAAAAAATGCAGGGTTGCAGAATTGAATAGAAGTCTACCGCTAGGTTTTAAACATCGTTTGAATTCCAGCAAAGCCTCTTTCACCTCAATCTCATGAAGCATCACTATTACATCCATACAATAAATCAGGTCAAAAAACTGATTTTTGAAAGGCAGATTTTGAATCAGTGCCTGAGAAACGTTTTTAGCTCCTCTTTTTTGCGTAAATGCCACAGCATCTTCAGACGCATCAATTCCCCAAATGTTTACTCCCCGTTTTTCATGCTCACTTAAATTGATTCCTGTTCCACAACCGGCATCCAGAAAACGGATTTGATTTATTGCTGCTTTCGGAAAAAATTTCGATGTCCAATAAAACAAAATATCTCTTAGACCTCTATACCACCAATGATCTTTTTCAACACGGTACATCGCTTCATATTCAGCAGTATTCATTTGAAATTCTTTATCCATATTCCAGCTCACTTTGGCATGATTTAAAAAATATAATTTAAGCGTGCAAGCTACAACGCCTACAAGATAATAAGGAAAGTCTAAAAAAGTTTAATTCTGAAACGTGCAAAAAAGCCATTCTTCCGTTAAACTGTCACATGTTCCTTCTTTATCCCCAATTTCACCATTCTGCTTTCTAATGTATTTGGATGAATGGCTAATAACTGAGCAGCGCCGCCGTTACCCCTAACCCGGCCATTACAGTATTTTAGAATGGTAAGTATATATTCTTTTTCATTGTCATTCAGTGTTTTTATTCTAAATTCTGTCAGCGATTTTGCGGAAGTGTTTTTGGTGATTAACAGTGGCCTTGCTAAACTAAGCTTACTGCTTTTGCTGCTGATAACACTGTGCTCCACCACATGTTCCAGTTCCCGGATATTACCGGGCCAGTCGTAATGTATCATTTCCTGTAATGCATCGTTGGTAATAGCCGAAATATTCTTTCGCATTTTTTGACCAAACTTTTTTGCAAAGTGCAAAGCAAGTAAGGGAATATCTTCCTTGCGTTCTTTTAATGCCGGCAACTGTATTGGGAAAACATTCAGGCGGTAAAATAAATCACTTCGAAAGCGTTTTTCCCTGCTTTCCAGTTCAAGGTCTTTGTTCGTAGCAGCTATTATGCGTATGTCAGTTTTCAAAACACTTCTGCCGCCAATGCGTTCAAATTCCCTCTCCTGTATAACCCTTAATAACTTCGCCTGAAGCTCCAGTGGTAGTTCGCCAATTTCATCTAAAAAAATAGTACCCCCATTGGCCAGTTCAAATTTGCCAATACGTTTTTCACTTGCTCCCGTAAATGCGCCTTTTTCATGCCCAAACAGTTCGCTTTCTATTAATTGCGCCGGTAAGCAGGCACAATTTACTTTGACCATAATCTTATCTTTTCTATTAGACAAATTATGTATCGCTCGCGCAATTAATTCCTTCCCCGTGCCGGTTTCACCGGTGATCAATACAGTGGTGTCGGTACCGGAAACCATGCTTGCCTGGGTAAATACTTTTTTCAGCAAAGTACTGCTCCCAATAATCTCATTAAAGTTATAGTTGTCATTTATTTCTTCCTGCAGATAAAGATTTTCTGTTTGCAACATCTCTTTCAGACGCTGAATTTGATAAAACGCCAAACGGTTATCCAATGCAAGTGAAAGCTGAGTCTTGATACTAGCTATCAGCTCAAGGTCGCTGGAAATATACGAATAGGCTACTCTGGAGCCAATAACCAGATAAGCCGTGCAATTATATTTGAGCTGCAATGGTAGAAAAATAAATGATTTTATTCCTATTTTATCCCTGAATGTTTGCAAATATTGATATTGGGGAAGAAGTTCTTCCAACTGAATCCCGGATAAAATACACGGCACTTCTATCGTCTTTAAAAATACGGCAGCATCTTCACAAATTTCTACGGACATCGCTCCGCTATCCGCTGCATTATTATCAACAGCCCGCACTACATAGTTTCCATTCACCCTTTCGCAATAAAACTGAAATGGTCTGGGGTCGATCTGGTCACTCATCACCCTTATGTAGCAGATATCACATCCTACCGTCACACCAATGCTTTCTGCAATATCTTTCATTACGTTCCTGAAATTTTCATTGGTCAGCACCGCGTTATTGATTTTTATTTCCAGGGTTTTCTGTTTCTCCCTTTCCGTCACTTCTTCATTATCCAGGGTATTCATTACAGAAAGTGTCATTTGTTGTGCCGTTGCCTCCAGAAATTCCAGTTGCCGGTCATTGTATAAATCTTTTTTTTGGGAGGTGAGTATAAACAGTATACTACCCTTCGGAAAAGATTTCTCCGTAAACATCAGTGAGTGGCTATTATATGCCTTTAAGCTTATATCAACCAGTTCAAATTTTTTACTCGCCACTTTTAATGCTGCCCCCGTATAAAGTTTACTACCGGTATAAAAATCCATAGCGTGTGCATACAACTCCCGGTACTTCGCTTCCGTAATTCCCATATCAGTTAGATACTGTTCAAGCGTATTAATTTTGAAACCGCTATTATCGGGTAATTTAATAAAACCCTTTCCCATTCTTTTCCCATCATTCATACGTATGGAATAACTGAATAAATCGCAGCCAATAAATGCATCAAACTTCTGGGCAACGGAGGTAAACTTTTCGTCCCAGGAGTTTTTGCTATTTAGGGTTTCCAGTATCTTCAACTGAATGGTTTTTTCCTTTTCTCTTGACAATATTTCCTCTGTTGCCAAGATATTCGCAATAGCTATAGCGATGGATTCCGTAATGGATTGAAAAAAAGGAAATATGGATGTCGTAAAAAAATTCTCCTGTAGTGCGTTAATGCAGAACATACCAATTATTTGCCCTCTTACTCTTAAATTAAATGCAAGGCAATCGCGGTAATCAGATTCAAATATATTTGATTCAGCCAATTGAGGATATTCCGGAAATTTTTTTTTCAGTGATAAAAAATCAAAAAGCACAGGCTTTCCGTTTGTTGCTATAGTGTCCATCATCCATTCCAGTACCGAATTTTTATGCACCATATTCTCCGATATTGCGGAAATTTTCCTGTTCCATTCACTCGGACTTATATTGGGCATCACAGCAGCCAAATCAGTATGCGTTCTGCCATCAGGACTAAGCACAAATAGTCCGCAATCATGAAAATTAAAGATCGGTTTTATTTTTCCGATAATTAACCTTAACAAATCCTCTGTATCTTTTACCTGGGCGATTAATTCAGTAATTTCAAGTAATTGATTTTTCTCCCTCTGCTTTTCCAGTATTGCTTCTTTAGCAAGAATATTAAACAAGGCAACTGCGACTAAATCCGCAACCTGCTGAAATAATAAGGTATTAATAGTTCTCCATCCATCGCTTTGTTTACCGGTAACATACAATATTCCAAGACAGTGGTTGCCAGCTTGCAGTAAAGCACCGTAAACTTCTTCGTATTCCCCGGTTAAAATTGCCTGATTATAGGGGTATAGATATTTCTTTATATCCTCTTCAAAACTAAAAATAATTGGTTGCTGTTTTTCTTTCAGTTGGTCAAAGTGATATGCAATCACACTACCCTGAAATGGCACTTTATTAACGAAAACGTCCATATGGACTTCCGGGTTCCCATCGCTTACCACTGTGTGAGGAGGTAAAGTGGTTAAATCATAAAAGTGGTTCTCATTTTCATTAACTACAAACAAGACAGCATTTTTTTTCTTTTCGAATATGGCAGGGAGCAGTTCATCTATCGCTCTCAGTAATTCAAGTTTATGGGTAGTGTCTATAATATTTTTTGCAGTTGTAAACGGTCTATTTGCCGGATATTGCATGTACGCGATTTAAAATTAAAATTAGAAAAGAAAGACTGCCCAATATCAAATACGATATTTAGGACATTTAATACATGATAAACACGAAATATCGGGTTTTTGTTGAATAAATTTACACATCTTTTCTTCACATTTTAACTTAATATGCAGTGGGGCAAAGGATTTGATGTTTCCACGTTATTTCACCGGCACAAAGGCATGGCACTTGACTTATAAGATATCACAAAAACAAAACATTATGAGAAAGATTTTACTGGCAACATGCATATTTATCGCAGGCGGACTGGCAGCCTTCATTTTATATGGCTTTTCAAACAAAGAAAATACAACGCTATTCGGGCAACATCCTAAAGTACACGTCGAAAGAGACTATACGGAAAAACTAACTACTCAAAACGCTGGCTTAATAATGGTGGATTTCTTGACCGGCTTCGATCCCGGGTTGAATACGATACCCAAAGCAGTATTTAACCAAAATGCAACGGCCTTGGCAAAAATGAGCAACATATTCAATTTACCCACCATTATGCTCGGCGAAGAGGGAGGATTCAGGGGGAAGTTCTATCCATTGGTAGGTGAATATTTGTCAAAGGCTGTAAGAGTAGAACGTCATACACCCAGTGCATGGGATGAACCGAATTTTCAAATAGCGGTTAAAAAATTAAACCGCAAAAAGTTAATTGTTGGTGGCATATCATTAGACATCTGCACGCAGTTATTAACGCTTGATTTATTAAGAGCGGGGTACGACGTATACGTAGTAACTGATTGCAGCGGCAGCGACCAGGCCATTGCAGAAACTGCCGCAATGATGCGTATGACACAGGCTGGTGCAGTAATGGTTACTTGGGGCACCCTTGCGAGTGAACTAATGAAAGACTGGATATCTCCTTACGGTGCAGCAGTAGGGAAATTATATCAGGAAAATGCGAGCTGGGGTGCTTTCAGAAGCTATCCGGATGAGGGCAAATAATTCCATTGACGCCAAACAAAACTATTTTTCGTGAGAATAGTCCTCTTCATTTTTATATTTCTCGTATTGCAGCCTATACTTTGTTGGCAGATTGTTACCGGGCAAAATTATAAACCAAAACTACTTCGTTTTGATGAAGATTATAGAAATGTGCCGGACTCGCCAGGGAAAAAACAAACTTGGCTGCGAACAAAAAACATTGACTTAAACCAAGCTAAAACAATCAAAGCAAGTTTTGGATGGGATTACAGGGAAATGTACGAATTGGTACAAGGTTTTGACAGTGCCGGTATAAAAGATGGTTATTTACTCACACGTTTTATGGCGCATGCGGATGTGCATTTTGGTAAACGCTTCAGAACTTTCTTCCAGATTGGCAGGGGCTTTATAGCGGAAAGGCAACTTCCGGTCAGATCTATCGATGTAGATGAATTATTTTTTTTAAATGCCTTTGGGGAGTATTGCTTCGGTAGAGCCGATAACAATTATGTGCGGCTCGGCAGGCAGGAATTATTTTTTGGTATGGGTAGGCTAATAGCCCCAAGAGAAGGTCCCAATATCCGTAGTACGTATGATGCGATCCGGCTACATTATTATCTGGGGGAATTTACTTTGGACGGATTCTTTTCTTACCTTGTTAACAACAAATCGGGCATTTTAGATAATAAAGTATTTGGCAACAACCAACGTCTATGGGGCTTGTACACCACCCGGAAATGGAAGAAATTAAGTACCGATTTCTATTACCTGGGCTACTACAATACTTCAGCCCTGTTTAGCAAACAGGTAGCCGGGGATAAAGAAACCAGGCATAGTATGGGTGCAAGATTATATGGCAAAGTGTCGGGCAATGTTACGTACGATGTTGAAGTGGTTTATCAATTTGGCAAGTTTGGCCGAAATACCATCGATGCCTTTATGTTAGATGGAAAGATCTCCGGGGGTCTCCCATTGAAACGTTCGGTATTAAAGCCATCCGTCAAACTAGGCTATTTCTCCGGTAACCGTTCTGCAACCGATGATAAACTAACAACGTATAATCCTTTCTTTCCTAACCTGCTGTACTACCAAACGGCTATTGGCATTTTTCCTTCCAATATAATCAACCCTCAAATAAACCTGGGTTGGGAGTATAAACAATTCAGCATTGTTGGTGGAGTAGATCTGTACTGGCGTGCCAACAAGGAGGACGGTTTATACGCACCATTTGGTACTCTATTACTTCCTCCGAGCAACGACAACTACCTGGGTTATCAGTTATATAGCAAAGCGGATTATGTATTTACCCAAAACCTAAGCTGCACTTTTTTAATATCAAGATATTACAAAAGCAAGTTTATAAAGAGTAATAGTGATAGACGTGGAATTGATTTATTAGCGAATCTTTTGCTGAATTATAAGCTGTGAACAAACACGAAAATAAAGCATGGCCGATATTACAATAACTTTATTATGACAATGAAAAAAATCAAACTGCCGACGCTGGCGATATTATTGATACTTTCAATAGTTAGCCATGGGCAAACTAAAACAAAAAAAAGCATGGACCAAGAAACCGCATCGGCAATTTTTAATAGCTGGCAAACTGGCGAAGCAGGAAAAGGCTATAACAGCTTCAAAAAGTATCTAACGGAAGAAAGATTCCAATATTTTTCGCATCCGCTGATTGGAAATTATTCAGGCAAAGAAGCATACAAAAAACTGATGGCTTTAGTAGAAGAAAGAGAAGCAAAACCAAATCACCTGAAATTTTCAAACATTATCAGCTATCAACAAAATGATGGCTTTTGCTTTCAATTCGATAGCGAAGGAAAGGTAGCCGATGGCTTCGATTACAAAGGTTACAACATTATTCAACTGGAGCTTAAAGATGGAAAAGCAATCGGTTTCAGGGAATATTTCGGGTACATAAATCCATCATGGTTTAAATAAGAAATAGCCAAACTGCATACGCTGAACAAAGTAGGTCTGGCGCTTATTGGCGGCGGGTATGATGAAGCGCAGCATAAAAGAATAAGAGAAATGATGCATACAACCCTTCCTGCGGCTCAAATATCAGAACCCGGCTGGCTATATCACTACGAATAATGAATTAATAAAAAAGATATCGCTGTTAAACTAAATCTCACCTGGTCAAATAATATTAATTGAAAAATCCAACAGCCATAAAGCTTACGCTGCTTTTAGCCAGTATGCTAACCCTGTTAGCCAATGCCATTATTGCTCCGGCCTTACCTGAAATCAATAAGGCTTATGCAGCGGTTCCTAATGCTGAAGTAATGAGCAAATTATTAATGACATTACCCGCCCTCACCATTGTTCTGTTTGCACAGGTAATGGGAAGCATTATTGATAAATATGGTCGTAAAAAAATACTGATGGTTTCATTGGTAATTTTCGCCCTGTCAGGTACTTCAGGTTTATGGCTTAGCAGTTTAATGCAGCTATTAATCGGCAGGTTTTTTTTAGGCTTTGGTATGGCCGGAGTAATGATTGCTGCCACTACGTTAATAGGTGATTATTATAAGAATGAAGAACGTAATGTTTTAATTAGCTGGCAAGGTGCATTTTCGGGGTTTGGAGGACTGATTTTTATCACCCTCGCGGGTTATCTTACCAACATAAACTGGCGCATGCCTTTTGCCATCTATGGATTTTCGCTATTGATTTTTTTAATGGCAGCCAGGTTCCTATATGAACCAAAAATATGTAAAAATACAGATGAAACTGCACAAACATTCTCTGAAGAAATCGATAAAAAAACAATATACCTTATTTGTTTCTCTGCATTTATAGGTATCATTTTGTTTTATATTTTACCGTTACAAATTCCTTTTTATCTGAAAAGTTTTGCTAACCTGAATAACCAAATGACGGGTTGGGCTATCGCTGCTTTAACTACGGCGCAGGCTCTGGCTTCTTTCTTTTATAGAAAGCTAAAGTCCAGTTTTAGCCACCTGACCATTTATGGCATCAGCTTCGGCATTATGGCATTGGGATATTTTTTCATTTACCTAGCTACGGGCTATTGGCAAATTATTAGTTCGCTTATGATAGCCGGTGTAGGTGTTGCCTGGCTAATGCCTAACTCTAACGTATGGCTAATGGCGATTGTACCAGGCCAGTGGAGAGGTAAATACATAGGCAGGCTCACCACTTTTATATTCTTAGGGCAGTTTGTCTCCCCGTTTTTTGTACAACCCATACAGTCATGGGTAGGTGCTAAAAATACGTTCCTGGTTTTAAGTTTATTGATGGTGGCTATTTCGGGAAGCTATTTTTCATGGAGCTATCTTAAAAAATCAGCAGCAGCAAAAACTTAAAAATGATAATTCACATTTATCCAATTAAAAACTAATCTGACAGCAAATGAAATTCAAAGACTTTAAACACGGAAAAGCGCAGGTAAACGGCATCCAGATCCACTACCGTATAGCAGGGCAAGGACAACCGCTTCTTCTGATCCATGGGTGGCCACAGCATTCGCTGATGTGGCATACCATCGCACCTATTTTAGCGGAAAACTTTACAGTTATTACGCCAGACCTGCGGGGATCCGGCGGTTCATCCATACCAACAGGTGGCTATGATAAAAAAACAATGGCGGCTGATATGTATGAACTGATAAAGCAACTTGGGTACGACCGGATTTTTTTAGCAGGCTACGATTTAGGTTCCGGCGTAGCCTATAGCCTTGCTGCTATTTATCCTGAATTAGTGGAAAAAATTGCCGTTATGGAATTTGGTTTACCCGGGTTTGGTTACGAAAGTTTATTAACCGCCACGCCAGACTGGCATGCGGGCAGTAACTGGCATCTATCCTTTTTTACGGTACCACAAGTCGCAGAATTTGCTTTTACAGGAAAGGAAAGGGAGTTACTCGCATGGTTTTTCTGGCACTTAAGCCATAATGAAAGTGCTGTAAGTAATGAACACTTTGAAGAATATGTAAAACAGATAACCAAGCCTGGTGCATTAAGAGCAGGTATTGAATACTATGCCGCTGTATGGGTTGATAAAGTCAATAACGAAGTGCTGGCAAAAAATAAATTAAAGATCCCTTTACTGGCAGTGGGCGGAGAAAGCAGTTCTTCTCAATATGTAGCCATCCTCTTCCAGCCGGTGGCAGAAAATATCACCCCCTGTATCATCCCTGAAGCTGGTCATTGGCTGGGAGATGAGAACCCGGTTTTCCTGGCGGAGCAACTCAATCATTTTTTTAGGAATTAACCCTTCACAAGGCGGAGTTAATTGCCAGCTGACTTCGAGAGAAATCACAATATTAAAATGCCATTCCTTTAGTACATACGTGTTTGTCTGAAACATAGTCTCATATTAACATGAGGTAAGGTGCCGTTTCAGTAGGTAAAGTTTGGACTATCTTGATAGAAGTTGAAAAAAGACGATAGTTTTATACCTCGCTATTACTTTTTAGCCCGAAGGGATAAATAATAGTGCCATAATATCATAGTAGCTACTGTACGATAAGGTTCCCAGGCAGCAGCGATCTCCAATATTTCTTCACGGGAAGTGTCCTTTGGTATTTTCTTTAGCTGCTTCAATGCATTTACCGCTGCCAGGTCTCCAGCAGGAAATATATCTGTCCGTTGCAGTACAAACATCAGGTAAATATCGACCGTCCAGTTACCTATACCTTTTAGCTGACTTAATGTGGTGTGTACTTCATCGTTGGATAATAGGGGCATGGTAGCCAAAGTAACACCGCCTTTTAAGATAGCGTCCGCCAGATATCTTACATAAGCTGTTTTCTGACGGCTAAAATAACAGGATCTGAGTTCATCATCCGTTAATGACAGCACTCCCTGGGGCGTTATGCTCACAATCCGCTCCCTTAATTTATTTAAAGCAGCAAGCGCAGATGCCAGGGATACCTGTTGCTCCAGGATGATGTAGACCAGCGTTTCAAACGTATTAGGTCTCGTCCACATCGGTGGATAGCCATAGGTCCCGATAACAAAGTGCAGGTCAGCATCGCCTACAGCAAGCTCGTCACAAATCGTATAGAAATTTTCTGAAGAAAAAACAGGATACGTAACACCTACCACAATGTTGGATTTTTTTACCATTTTAGATATTCACCTTACAAAAGGCCATTGTAACTGGCCATTTTTTTGTTTCATTTCCCCAACCCACGATAGCATTTTTTTAATATTAACACAAATATCTGACAAAAGCAGCGGACATTATTAGGCAGTACTTCTCATTGTCTTGTTTAAAAGTCTGCTAAATGGGCTGGATTGTAAATCAGCGCGATAAGCGATTCGATCCGGTTGCTGGTTTCCAGCGGGGAGATAGTGGATATGGGCAGCCTGATAAGTATTTAAAAGGCCTCCTAAATACCCACTAAATTTGGGTTTTAGCTTATTTATCGATCAATGCCTGTAGCTTCTCCAACGGGAAATTTTCTTCAAATTGTTTGGCAAATTTGAGGTTGGAAGGATTGGGTGACCAACGCCAGTATACAACCATATACTGAGGAACGTAACGAGGAAGCGCTTTATTAAAATAGCTGGAAGTAAAAGTGATTAATTTGATGCCGGCATTTCCCTGACGTACAAAATATCCTTTAAATGCAATATTACTTTTTACATCCAGAACAGCCTGCTGACTTAATGTTTCCGAACTGGCGGTGTCGACGTAATCATTTACAGGTTTTACCTGATCGTTATACATTTTTTCAGTGGCGGCAATTTGTTTTTGTAAAGTGGTGTTTTCAAAATCCCTTAACTGTTTTTCCAGTTTTTCTACTATGCTTTTTCTTTGATCGGCAGTAAGTGCTTTACTTGTCTGCATATTGGCTATATTTTCTCTAGCTTTCTTTATATAAGTATTATGTCCATCCAGTTGTTCTTTTCGTTTCCTTTCCAGATGGTTTTTGTAACCGGTTAAATATTGTTTTTGAGTAAGAACGTGCCAGGGCATTTCCCTGTTATGCCCAAGTACTACGATCCTCTCTGTTGTTCCGGCCGATTGTTTTAGCTCATATACCCTTGATCCTTTCCATTTGCCCAGGGTGTCCGGCATTTGATAAACCGGAATCATTTTTCCATCGCCATCAATATTCCAGGTATCAATTTTATTTTCAAACCAATGGGAATCGTTAAAACAAATATCTACTTTTGCCGCAGTTTCCACCGCCAGTAAAATTTTTTTCAGGTTATCGTTGCAGTAATATTCATAGAGATAACTAGTAAACCTGCTTGGCACCGGTCCGTTAGCAACAAGCGAATTACTGTTTATGGAACGATACCAGACCGGATCAAAGCCTCCAAGATCCGGGATGGCTTCTTTAAGCATGGGTAATACCTTTTCAAGCCGGGTAAAAACCTGGCTATATTGACTGGAAGGGAACGTTTTGTCCGGAAAGATAATATTATCACCTGAAGGGGTTTTTTTCCAGGTGCCTTTAATCTTAAATATCTCCGCGATACCTCCGCAGATTTTGGCCTGGTCAATATCTTTTTGAGCGGGCGTTTTATCGCTGGTAAGCTGGGCAAAGGCGTTGCTGCCTATAAGTAATGATAAAAATAAGTACTTTTTCATAACTATTTAGCCGGATACACTTTTACATTTTTATTCAGTGGTTTTCCTGAGCAGGGGCCGACATGTCTATTCCAGACTTAAATAATGTACTCCGGATTACTTTTTAAAAAGAAAAACATTGTTAATCTGAATGGAAGTAATATTATCTTTATCGAAGTTTAAAAATGGAAACGTTGCATTGCCCCTTCCGTCATCATAGGTTAACTGAACGGAATAATTACTAATCGTATATCTTCCATTACCCGGAGTTTTAAACTTCGGATCAACGCCGTTTACGTAGTATAACGCTGTATTGTCCTCAAACCTGCCATCAGTAAAAAATTTTATGGTAGGTTCATAGCCAAATGTTGTTATAGCAAGCGGTGTATTATCGGCGGTATAAATACCTGAAAGCGTTAATTTATCAACGGCAGGCATTTTTATATACTCTTCGTTATCGTAATTGACTTTATTATTGCTGCGGGTAAAATTTTTTACCTGGGCGGGGGTTCCGTTAAAAGTTGCTTTTCCTGTTTGTAAATTGTAATCAGCCCAGTATTGTTTGTTAACTTCTCTATCCACTTCCCGCTCAAACGCGTTCATTCCGATTTGTGGTAATACGCCGAAAGGAAGATTTTTTACTCTTTGATCACTATATACCAATAGCATATTAAATTTTTTGCCGTAGTTGCCGTACACATTTAATCCATTGGATAACCCGATATAAATACCATGGATGCCATCCCCTCTTAAGGTATAGCATGGCTTTACCGGCTCTTGCAGGTTTTTAAATTGCAATCTTGCCCAAAAGGGAGCAATATTTTCATAAAATGAAATATCAAAATCGTTGCTATAATTGGCAAAAGTGATTATAGCTTCCGCCTGGTCTTTTACTTTGGCTACCCATAGGTGGGCATACAGGGTAACATTATTTGCGGTACGCACATTGGTACCACCGCGGACGATGTCATACCCTTTAATTGACTTGTCTTTACTGAGAAAAGGCTCCTGGTATTTTGTCAAATCACCTAGATATTTCTGCCATATGGTATTATAATCTGTCTCTATATTGCTGGATGAAGTAAAACCCTTTACCACTGCCATATTCACCCAACGATCTGAATTACCCGATATAAACGGAAGGCGCAACACAAAATTTTCTCCATCTGCCTCCAGCTGCCATCCCTGGGGTAATTGAAACATAATATTACCACAGGTAGTAAAAGGCACATTACTTACAGCAACGGTATCGCATGTGCCGTTGGAATTTGTACCCGGTCCGCCGGCGGTATCAGTGTTTTTTTTACATGCGACAGCAAATAGATTTACGTATATATAAAGCAGGACAAGTATGCGTTTGCCATTCACAATTTTTTTCATTGATTTCATAAAGGAGTGCTTTAAAGAATTGATTGTTATGATTTGAAGTGTATCTACATTTATGTTTTTCAGTTTATACCATTTCCCATCGCTTTACGTGGAAGAATTACTTACGTTAATTACCTGTAAAATCGCTCGTGTTTTTTGCTCTCACCTATCAGGGGGAGGCAACTTTTGCAAAGTTTTACACAGCATTTAGTCCTGTAAACTTCTTGCTATTTACACTTAAAAACAATCCTTTAAACATGGTAAATCTTCATCCCTTTTTCAGGGGATAACTAAAAATGTATGGGATAGGGACTTAGGTGCAGTTAATCTGCCAGGCGCAGCATCAACAAAAAGAATACTCCGTTAATCATCCTTTCCGGCCTCACAAGGCAGTGAAAACGTAAAAACAGATCCCTCTCCTTTTTCGCTTTCTATCGTAATAGCTCCGTTGTGTCGCAGAATTATTTCGTTAGCAATAAATAACCCGATGCCAAAACCCGAAAATACGCTTTCGTTTTTTCCAGCAACGCGGTAGAAGCGTTCAAATATTTTGGGCTGGTCTTTTTTGTCGATGCCGATTCCATAATCTTTTATGCTTACGGAGACGTAGTTCTTTTTTTCCTGGTGTATGCGTACGTCTATTGTTTCTTTTGTTGGGGAATACTTGATCGCATTATTGATAAGATTGATGATTACCTGCCCGATCCGGTCCTTATCGCCGTATACATGATAGTTTGTGTAGTGGATTATATTTATCGTGAAGTCCAGGTTAGAGTACCTGATATCTTCAATGGTATCGATCAACAGTTTGTTAAGGTGAAATACTTCGCATTGCAGTTCCAGCTTGTTTTCCTCGAGTCTTGATAAATCCAGAATCTCCGATATAAGCCTGGTTAATCTGATAACCTGAACATCTACACGAATTAAAAAAGATTCAAATTGCGGAAGATGTAAGTGATTTTCCTTTTCTTCCTGCAGCATTCTTAAAAGTAACTGCACATAGCCTTTAATAGAAGATATAGGGGTTTTGAGTTCGTGGCTTACCATTTTTAAGAATTCTTCCTTTCTTCTTTCCTCGCTTTTTATCTTTTGTATTTCAGTAGTGACCCCTATCCACATTCTGACGTTCCCATTTTCATCTTTTATGGGTGATGCCCGATTTAAATGCCATTTATATTCCCCCGCTAAATTCATGAACCGCATTTCCATTTCCAGGTCAGTTCCGGTTTGTAATGCTTTTTGAAGGCGGTTCTGAAATTCGTCTAATTCATCGGGATGCATCACATTATGGTAGCCAAAATTCTTAAAGTCCTCAAAATTCACACCAGTAAAATCAAGCCATTCTTTATTACAATATGTTACACCACCTGCCGGATCGGCATTGGTTATTTTAGCGGGCATGATATCAGACATCAGGCGAAAATGGTTTTCGCTTTCCTCAATTCTCTTTTTGGCATTCATTTGTTCTGTCACTTCATAACCTAAAACTAAAATGGAATAAATATGCTTATTCTCATCATACATGGCCTGGTAGCTGAAATTGAAATAGCGCAACTCCGGAGCTAAGTTTTCATCGCGGGCCAGCATTATGGGAATATCGATGCCGAGATAGGGCTCACCGGTATTGTAGACATGGTTCAGCAGCTTATCAAAACCCTGGCCTTCCAGCTCCGGCAAAGCGACCATTATTGGCTTTCCCTTTATTTTCCGCCTGCCGAACAAACCCTGGTATTGCTCATTAACCATCTCGTGCACATGGTCAGGTCCGCTGAGCGTACATACGAAGCCTGGTGACGTCATCAGCATATCCTCGAACAACTTTGTCTGCACTTCCATCCGTTTACGGGAAATAACCTGTTCGGTTACTTCCGTAACTACTACAATGATACCTGTAATCTTTTCATCCGCTTCCCGCAGTGGCTGGTAAACAAAATTAAAAAAGCCCTGCTCTCTTTTTTCATTCCTGAGCATGTTCACTTCCAATTCATTCCCATAAAAGGGGATTCCGGTTTGCAATACATTATCCAGGAGTTCTTTAATTCCCTGGGTTTTGAGCTCCGGTAAGGATTGGAAGAGGGGTTTACCTATAAATTCCTTTTCTTTTTCCACCAGCTGCAAGTAAAATTCATTGGCTATTTCAACGGTATAATCCTTTCCTTTTAGAATGCAGATTGCGACCGGAGCCTGCCCAACCAAAAGCTGAAATTGTTCTTCGCTTTCTTTTATTTTTTTATTTAGTTCAGCTTGTGGTGTTACCTCGGTAGCAATAATGGCAACACCGTCTATTTCGTCGTTTATATCCTTTTGTGCCTGGTAAACGAATGTGTAGTAAGACAATTCGCTTTTACCATTGCGCATAACCTGAACGGGAACTTCGTAGCCGTAATTGGGCTTCCCGGTTGTATAAACCTGGTGAAACAAATCGCCAAATCCCTGTACCACTATTTCGGGCATAATGGTCAGGAGCGATTTTCCGAACACATCTTTTCCTTTTCCCCAGGTTTCTAAAATAGCATCATTGGCGATATCGATAATCATTTCCTTTCCTTTCAGGATGGCGATCATGGAAGGCGAAGAAAACACCATTTCCCGGTAGCGATGTTCGCTTTGCTCGATTCTTTTACGGGCAAGAACCATTTCGGTTACTTCGTATGCAATAGTGGTAATTCCGGAAACGGTTTTATCTGGTTCGTGGTGAGGCTGGTAAACTATATTAAAATAGTGATCTTCGAGTACCCCGTTATGGGTTAACCTGGCAAGTATTTCATTCGCATAAACAGGAACGCCCGTGGTATATACTTCCCGGATCATACCAGGAAATACCTGATCTTCCAGCTCCGGTAAAATCTCTAAAAGGGTTCTCCCTTCTATATTCGTTCCTTTACCCCAAAAGGATTTCATCAGATCATTGGCAAGTGTAACTACCATGTTATTTCCCATCATAACGCAAAAAGCAAAGGGCGATTCCATCAGCATACTGTGATAGCGTTTGTTACTTTGCTCAATAATTGTAAGAGATTTTTCTAATATTTCATTTTGCTTTTTTTGCTCCTCCATTTCGGTAGTAAAGCCGTTCCTCCATTTGATTGCTTCATTATTTTCTCTGGTGGATCGTATGTTTAGCTGCAGGCGCACCCTCGCCATTAGTTCTTTTGGCGAGAAAGGTTTAATCAGGTAATCATCGGCCTCCGTATCGTACACCTCTATCTCACCTTCACTGGCACGATCTGAAAGAAGAATAACCGGGATTGGTGATGACTCCGCGTGTTGTTTTAACACATGTAAAAAGGAAACACGATCAGCCGCCATTATTAAATTATCGCAAAGAATCAGATCGGGGCGATCCTTTTGTATATGTTGCAGGGCGTCTTTTCCATTATCAGTACAAATAATGTTATACTGGATATCTAATTGCGTTTTAATATTAGTAAGAACGGCTACATCTGTATCAACAACTAAAATAGTGACTGTTGTCAAATCACCGATCCTTTTACCGAGAACAAATTCAGAGGAGATTTTTTCAGTTTGTTCCATAGCTCTACCTTATACCGACTTTTATCGGTATTGGTTATTTAGGTAAGATAATCTAATTAAATCAATCCGCTGAAATATCTATGGCCTCCGATTAGCCAGACGGCACGTTCATCCAAACGGGCAACTTAAACCGGCAATTGATGTGTTTCTGAAATAAAAAAGCACCGCTGAAATAGCGATGCTTACAGAATCATTATCCTGTTTTATACTTTGTAATTGCACAGGTGTGAATAAAAAATGCGTTGCCTTCATCAAGGTTGCCCTTCCCCACCGGCCGCACCGTAAATTTGTCCGTTCGCATAACTGCCGCTTTCGGCTGCAAGTTGCACATAAATGGATGCCAGTTCCACAGGCTGGCCAGGCCTTCCTAGTGGCGTATTGGCACCAAATGCTTTCAGCTTTTCCTGTGTAGCCCCTCCACTTACCTGCAAAGGCGTCCAGATAGGACCCGGGGCTACACCGTTTACTCTTATCCCCTTTGGCCCTAACTGTTTGGCCAGCGACTTTACGTAATTCATATTGGCTGCTTTCGTCAAGGCATAATCTACCAGATCCGCCGAAGGATCATACGCCTGCACAGATGTTGTTCCAATGATGACCGATCCAGGTTTAAGATGGGGAAGAGCGGCTTTGGTGATCCAGAAGGCAGCGTATATATTCGTCTTCATCGTCCAGTCAAATTCCTCAGAAGTGATATCCAGCAGCGAAGCATATGTTTGTTGGCGGGCAGCATTATTTACCAGTATATCGAGTCCGCCCAGACCTTTAACGGCATCGGCAACCAGTCGCTTGCAGAAGGCCTCGTCGCGCAGGTCTCCGGGAATGGCGATCGCTTTGCGTCCTTCTTTCTTAATGAGTTCGATCACTTCCAGTGCATCGGGCTCCTCGGTGGGGAAGTAATTGATAGCAACATCGGCCCCTTCACGCGCATACGCAATAGCCGCGGCGCGACCCATTCCGGAATCGCCACCCGTTATAAGTGCTTTTCGGCCAGCCAGTCTTCCTGAGCCCTTATAGCTTATTTCACCATGATCCGGGCGGGGGTTCATTTTGCTCACCAGACCTGGCCAGGGCTGCGATTGGTTATCAAACGGAGGCCTCGGATATTTGGTAGTGGGATCTACCAATGCGAGCGTCGCATTTGCTTCATTTGATGCTGCGCCCGCGCTCATCGCCGGGCCTACTGCTACGGAAGCTATTCCCACTCCTATGCCGCCTAATGCCTGGCGGCGGCTTATGTTTGTTTTATCGTTCATCGTATTATTATTTATCGTTTGCTAATTTTAAAATCTATCAAGTAAGGTTTATAATAATCTGTATTTTATTGATGTATACTTTAACCAAACATATACATCCGTGTTATAGCGATTATCTTGATTACTTGTTCCCCTTTTTTCCTAACGATGTGCTATTGTATTCCTTCATGTCTTTGTTATCTACTTCTTTGTTTTTAATTTTTGCTTTACTGCGGGGTGAAGGTGCAGGTTGTGAAGGATGATCTTTATGTTGCGTATTCGGGTCACGGGAAATATTACCGTTTACCTGTTTGGCATTTTTTTGTGACTGATCCATGATAGATAGTTATTTATGGTGATTAAACATCTTTTCAGGAAGTATGCAAGGGAAATGCCAGCCCTTATGAGAATGGCATCGCTATGTTGAGCCGCAGCTGCAACGTTAAGTCATTTATAAAAAATACTATTGATAAACCGGAAAGCGTGTGTAATTACAGTGGCACTTCTCCATCCACTATTGCGATACTGCTGCTGGCTCCTATCCGGGTTGCACCGGCAGCAATTAACTGTTGGGTAAATTCATAGGTGCGTATACCCCCAGACGCTTTGATCTCAATATGAGCGGGTAAATGGAGACGCATAAGCTGTACAGCGTGTACGCTGGCACCTTTTTCCGCATACCCTGTGGATGTTTTAAGGAAGTCCACCCTGCAGCGGCTTCCTATTTGACAACATTTTATGATCTCATCATCAGAAAGGATACCACTTTCAATGATGACTTTGATTATTTTATTTCTGGCGTGAACAAGGGAAGTGATGGCTTCGATCTCTTTTTCAACAAGCTCCCATTCACCGGCACGGACAGATATCAGGTTCACTACCATATCCAGTTCGTCAGCACCATCCGCAATTGCCTGTCCGCATTCCGCTATTTTAGCCTCTTTCGCCGAATACCCAAAAGGAAAACCGATAACAGTAGCAGTCTTTACACTAGTTTGTGCCAGTAACTTTTTTGCCAGTCGCACGAACGGAGGCGGCACGCATACCGCAGCAAAATGATAGGATGCGGCTTCCCTGCATAATTTCTCTATTTCCTCACGGGTACTGGTAGGCTTCAGGATAGTATGATCTATATATCTGCTAACTTGCATACCGGCAAATTTAGACAATGCCTGTTTAATTCATAAAAATTATCGTGTACATCTCAAAATCGATGTATATTTCTCTTATAACGGAACATGCTGAATAAACCCGCGGAGATGATGATTCCCGGCAGTGTCCATAAATATGCCCAAACATCATTACCCGCTATATCGGAGGCTTTGGATAAACGGACACAAACAAATTGTATCAGAGGGAAGAACGTGGTAATAATTAACCTGGCCCAGAACAGGGCCTTTTTTTTTGCACCTGTATTCTTTAAAGAAGAATTGCTTCTGCCGCCCAGGCTCATAATATTGGCAAGGAGGAAAACAGGATACAGAACAAGTGCAGACCCACCAGCTATCCATAACAGGTAAAGCATAAATATTTCTGAATTATACTTTGCCAAACGCAATAGTATATGTAAGATTGTACACCGATAAACATTATCCCGCTAGAGCCATTTAAGATATGGCTTAATTTTACTTTAAAATGAACAACTAATCAATGAACAACTAATCATGACGCTACCTATATTCGCAGCCAACTACGAAGGAATACCATTTGCAATAAAAATTTAAAAGTATGCTTCCGATTGGAGACGACAACAGAGACCGGCAAATTACCCCTTATATTAATTACATTCTGATCGCTATAAACATTTTTGTATTTATCTACTGGCAAAACTGGGGTAGAGATATACACCAGATGTTCGCTTATGCAACTGTACCGGGAGAAATTCTGACGGGCAGGGATATTGTCACTGACAGCGAAATGCTGAAAGACCCTATTACCGGAGAACCGTTCCAGATGCCCGGCTTGCAGCCCTCGTCCATTCCTGTATTTCTTACATTGATTACATCCATGTTCATGCACGGTGGACTTGCCCACCTTGGGGGAAATATGCTTTATTTATGGATATTCGGGGATAACCTGGAAGACAGGATGGGACATATTAATTACCTTATCTTCTACCTGGTTTGCGGTATCCTTGCTTCCCTGAGTCATGTATTTGCCACTTTCATTTTTGGGCAAAACCTGCTGATCCCCAGCCTGGGAGCGTCGGGTGCCGTATCGGCTATACTGGCCGGCTATATGTTATTACATCCAACGAGGAAAGTACATATCTGGATCATATTTTTTATCATAAGCGTTCCGGCATTTTTGGCCGTAGGTCTCTGGTTCGTGTTCCAAATGATGAATGGCCTGGGAGCACTTGGCGGCGAAGAAGCCGGGGGAGTAGCTTATGCAGCACATATAGGAGGTTTTATTGCGGGTTTACTGCTGGTATACGCTTTTGCGGGAAAGAAAAGTTCTTCACGAAAAACGACCGGCAGGAACCGCTTAAAAGAATGGTAAACCTTCGCTCATCTTTATAGGTTCAGCAGGTCTCCAGGAACATAATAGACCACCTCAAAAATTAAGACTAATTTACAGGGCATGAAAATGGCCTTCTTCTCCGCAAAGCCTTATGACAAGGTATTTTTTGATTTGCATAATAAGCAATATCACTTCGATATAGACTATTTTGAAACCCATCTTGGTCCGCACATTGTGCAGGCGGTGCAGGAGGGCACGGAAGCGGTTTGTGTATTTGTAAACGACAAACTAACCCCCGAAGTGATCGGTGTGCTGGCGGCGAAAGGTGTAAAGATAATAGCCCTTCGCTGCGCAGGGTTTAACAACGTGCATATAGATACCGCGAAAGCCCATGGCATACGTGTATGCAGGGTTCCCGCCTATTCGCCGGAAGCGGTGGCGGAACATGCAACCGCCATGCTGCTTACCCTTAACAGGAAAACGCATAAAGCATACAACCGGGTAAGAGAACAGAACTTTTCGCTAAATGGCTTAATGGGTTTTAACCTGCATGGTAAAACTACCGGCGTAATCGGCACAGGAAAAATAGGTAAAGCCTTCTGCAAAATTATGCTGGGCTTTGGCTGTAATGTATTGGCTTATGATTTGGTGACCGATCCAAAAATGATGGATATGGGCGTGCAATACGAGCCGTTACATACGGTGCTCGCCCAGTCTGATATATTGTCGCTGCATTGCCCGCTAACCCCGGAGAACCGGCATCTTATAAACAGCGAAACACTTGCATTGATGAAGAAAGGGGTAACGATTATCAACACCAGCCGTGGCGGTCTGATCAATACGTTTGACATGATAGAAGGACTCAAAAAAGGGAAAGTAGGTTATCTTGGAATAGATGTATATGAACAGGAAGAGAAATTATTCTTCCGCGATCTCTCGGGCAGCATCATAGAAGATGATATCCTGCAGCGGCTGATGAGTTTTCCGAACGTATTAGTAACCGGTCATCAGGCGTTTTTTACTCAGGAAGCCCTTTCGGAAATAGCAGCATCTACACTGCACAGCGCCGACCAGTTATGCAAAGGCCTACTGCCGGAAGATGCTTCCGTGATACTGGTGTAAAGCAGCATAGACTGCACCCGGCTACAATAACCGGGCCATCAGCTTTTACTTACCTCAGAATTGATTACTTCCACGCCCCTGCTTTTCTGTTGCATCATCTCCTTTTCCCGGTCCAGTTTAGTATTTCCGATGAATACGTTTATTAATTTAATTCCGTCCACGCTATCGAGGTAAAAAGCAGGCCTGGCATCCTTTTGCCCGTATGTAACACTAATGTCCTTTAAGGTAATTCCCTTGGCGTATCGTATATAGAACGCACTGGCAGGAAGCCTGGTACCGAACATCCTGTTCTCGGGATACGACTTTTCACTCTCGGGAATTGTTGCCGGGAACGTTCTGAAAGAATCGGCGGTTACACCGATAGGGTTCACGATGCGTATATTTGAGAGTGTTACATCTTCTATAAAGCTATCGTGCAATCCGGCGATGATAGAAGGAATGATACTTCTTCCCCTTGCGATAACATTCTGTATCCTTATCTGCCGCATTACCGAGGGCTGTTTTTCAGGATTTACAAAACGCCTGCCTACCCGTATCACGATAGGGGTTAAAACGTCCGTCATCACAATATCTGAGATGTTTATATTTTCAATAACTCCCCCATCGACTATGGCAAATACGATCCCTGTATTTACGCTCTGTATAGTGTCCTGGTAAACTATATCAGGTGTCATTTTAAAATGCCGGTAGCCATTAAAAGATGCTTTTTTTACTACGCAGTTGTTTATATTGAAGTTCCTGAAACCGGTACGGGAACCCGTTCCGAATTTGATACCGTTGCATAAGGACGAAACGATGCAATTGGTGACGGTGATATTTTCGCAAAACTTACCCAGGTATTCACTTTTAAAACAAAGTGCATCATCTTCGGAGTCGATAACACTGTTGGAGATAGTGATATCGCGGCCGTCCACATCCAGTCCGTCGCAGTTCCAGTTCACCAGGCTCCTGATATAGACACCGTCGATGGTTACGCGTTCACAATCGGAGATGGAAACGGTAACCTGTGCAGCGTTAAAAACACTTATTCCTTTCAGAACAACGTTGGTACACCCGATCATAAAGATATTCTTTGGTTTTCCGTCCTTGTTTAATCCCAGTTGAAACGCCTCTCCTTCCCCCGGTCCTTTTATTATACCTTCCCCCCTGATGCCGGTATATTGCGCATGATCCGCAATTATCAATGCTTTCATATACTCCACATACAAACCATTATGTGTAATGGTGCCGAATTTCCTGGAGGCTTCAATATTATGCTCAGGATAATCGGAAGGATCGTAACTACCCTGCAGTACCGAGCCGGGCATCAGGTGTAAATAAACATTTGACTTAAGAAAAACAGTGCCGGTATAAAAGATACCCGCAGGTACCACTACCTCGCCGCCACCCGATGAATAACATTTATCGATGGCTTTCTGGATAGCTTTGGTCGTTTTGGTTTTGCCATCTGCTACTGCACCAAAGTCCCGTATGTTATACTGCTGGCAAAAAACATATAAGGGAGAAAATAAGAAGGCAATTAATGCAAATCGTATCATTATTTGAATATTACGGTAAGTGATAGTGTACAGCCGGCAACCGGTTATACTCCGGGGCTAAATTAGTGATTATT
This sequence comes from Chitinophagaceae bacterium, assembly GCA_031399065.1. Lineage (GTDB taxonomy): Bacteria > Bacteroidota > Bacteroidia > Chitinophagales > Chitinophagaceae > JADCRZ01. The sequence goes on along the minus strand of JANNOM010000013.1, from coordinate 15,987 downwards.
GATATAAAGTTGGCTTCTGTCTTCGGTTAGTAGCTTTAATCTATGAGCTGGTAACGTCAACCGGCAACATTGGCCATGGATATCTCCTATGTTGGGTACTTAATACATTAACTTTTTGTTACGTCAGATTCTGGCAGATTATTGAACAGTACCGGCATTACGCCTGGCACAATTTTTTATAAAGATGCAGAAATGAGCTGCAAACATGAAAACCCATATACTATCAGCCTTTTTTCTTTTTGAGATTTGTTCCTGCATGAACGACAAGAATTTTCGTTGTGAATTGCAAAATACCGGAACCGTCCGTATTTCATTTACCAATGCCTCTATAGAACATCTTGTCAGGATCAACTACCCGGACGGGAAAACCCGGCAGAAGACCTGGGAAGCCGGCCTAACGACGGATACACTCGAACTGCCTGCCGGTTCGTTATCCATCTGGTCGGCCTCCTTAAATCACCTGGACGATCCGGTGTATTCGGAACTGGATTCGGTAGTGGTGGAACAATGCGGCGAACGCTTACTGCAAAAATCATATTAAGGCCGGATGTTGAAACACCGGACAAATTCCCGCATTGAGCGAAACAGCACACTCCTTTAATATTATTTTGCTTCTCCTTATTTACCCCTTTTTGATATTTTATTCATGGAAATACTGCGTTGGCGGCTGCACCTGAACCGGGTAACATCCTCTTTCTTAAATGCAGCGTGTTTAGTGCTTCGGCCGGCCATTCGTTTGCGCCACATCCGGAAACTGGAGGGTTTGCTATGCCTGCGCATCAGTTCTATCACTTCTTTTTCGATCAGTCCAAACTGGAATGTTATTGCCTCAAAAGGGGTACGGTCTTCCCAGGCCATTTCTATAATACGGTCTATATCTTTATCTGCTAACAAATCGGAAAAAGTTAAGGGATAAAGATACTATTTTCCAAATACATCCCAGCCAAAGCGAAACGGTGCAGCCAATACCACTACCGGGTGAAATACCCGGACAAACCGGTAGCCTTTCAAGGCAAATCTGGACTCCCGGGAAACCACCCAGCGCATTACAGTCCGCCACAGGCAGGGTATTTATTCATGGTCTTCCAGGTGCTGTATCTTAAGTTGCTCCATATAATTACTGATCGTGGATACCCTGTCTTTTCTGAATGCCTTCATCTGCTTGCTGCATACTGCGGCCTGAGGGTTATAAACGGACATCCAGTGCATCAGTTCAAGAACCACCGGAACCAAGTCGATGCCTTTTTGCGTCAGATAATACAAACTCCTGCGGCCATTGGTAATATCGGAGTATTTCCGGATGATCTGGTTGCCTTCCAGGGCCGCGAGCCGGGAAGCAAGAATGTTAGTGGCGATACCTTCTTCCGAAGACTGCAGCTCACTGTACGATCTTTTTTCGGTGAACATAAGATCGCGTAGTATCAGCAGCGACCAACGGTCGCCCAATGCCTCCAGGGCCATGCTAAGCCCGCAATCGGACCGTCGCTCAACATTAACAATTTGTTTTTTCATAAATTCCTTGCAAAATGCAAGTAAATATTCCTATGTTTGCACTTGCAATTTGCAAGTAAAGGTAATCAATAATTAAATTATTACATATCTTATAAATTTTCATCATTATGAGTCAGCATTTTCCAACACTTTTCAGCCCCTATACGATGGGCGGTCTTCATCTTAAAAACAGGATCGTACTGGCACCGATGACACGTAACAGGGCTATCGGCAATGTGCCCAACGATTTAATGGTCGATTATTACGGCAGCAGGGCGGGTGCAGGCCTTATTATTACAGAAGGTACTTCTCCTTCGCCAAACGGCCTGGGTTATCCCCGTATTCCCGGAATGTTTAGTGAAGACCAGGTGCATGGATGGAAGAAAGTGACCGATGCCGTGCATGCGAGGGGCGGTAAAATATTTGTGCAATTGATGCATACGGGTCGTATTTCCCATCCGCTTAACCTGCCTGAAGGGGCAGCGGTAGTGGGTGCTTCACCCTTAGCAGCGGCTAACAGTCCGATGTATACGGACGCTGCCGGCTTGCAGCCTGTTCCGGTGCCTGAAGAAATCAGCACGGCCGGTATTCCTGCAGTGATCAATGAATTTGTGCACAGTGCACAATCTGCCATTAAAGCAGGGTTTGACGGAATAGAGTTACATTCCGCCAATGGCTATTTGCTGGAACAGTTTTTAAACGGTGCCTCCAATCAAAGAACCGATAGTTATGGTGGAACTGCCGAAAACCGCAATCGTTTCGTCTTGGAAGTAGCTACCGCAGTAGCGGAAGCTATAGGAAAAGAAAAAACGGGCATTCGCTTATCACCTTACGGCGTGTTCAACGAAATGGTTCCTGATAAAGATACGGATGAACAATACGCACAATTGGCAGCCGGCCTGCGTAAGATAGGTATTGTATACATTCATATTGTAGATCATACGGCGATGGGTGCTCCAGCAGTACCGCAGAATATAAAAAATCTTATCAGAAGCACATTCGGAAGTACGATAATACTTTCCGGAGGATACGATGGGGAAAAAGCCGAAGCAGATTTACGGGATAACAAAGGAGAGCTGGTGGCTTTCGGGCGGCCGTTCGTCGCTAATCCGGACCTAGCGGAGCGTTTGTCCGCCGGTGCGCCATTGGCTTCGCCCGACGCGTCCACCTTTTATACACCCGGGGAGAAAGGCTATACCGATTACCCGGTACTGGAAGGTGCGTTGCAAAAAAACTAATTTACCCCAGGTTGAATTTTATCGGGTTATTTATAGAAAACGGGCTTCTTAAAAGCCCGTTTTCTATAATAATAAGGCCCTTACGTATAAAAAGATAATGACGGTTACCACAACAGGATACTTTGCGGGCATAAAGCACCCTTATGAAGCAAATATCACTGTTAGTCGCATTGTTTTCGGCAACCTGTCCGGCCCTCTTTTCGCAAAAAACCCTGCCCGGGCAGGAACTTACCCAAAAAATAAAAGGGATAGTATTGGATGCTGATTCGAAAAAACCACTTGCCAATGCCACGGTATCATTACTGAATACCGGACGAAACACGATATCCGACGCATCGGGTAATTTTTCCTTCAATAATGTTCCCGTAGGCCGGCAGTCGCTGGAAATAACCAGCATCGGCTATGAAAACGGTCTGGCGGCCGACGTGGTGATCGGTTCGGGCAAAGAAGTATTTCTGACTATCGCGCTTATTGAAAAGATCGGTAGCCTGGAGGAAGTAACACTGACAGCTTCCAAAAGCCGGGGAAAACCAAACAACGAATTCGCCACGGTCAGTGCCCGCTCCTTCTCCATGGAAGATACTAAAAGGTATCCCGCCGCGGCCTTCGATCCGGGAAGAATGGTGCAGAATTTTGCCGGTGTATCTGCCAACGGAGATGGCGGCAATGAAATTATCGTGAGGGGAAATTCACCGCAGGGTGTTTTATGGCGACTGGAAGGAATAGAAATACCCAATCCCAACCACTTTAGCAGCCTGGGCACTTCAGGAGGCGCCATCAGTATGCTTAGCAGCAGCACGCTGGGAAGTTCGGACTTTTACACAGGCGCTTTTCCGGCCGAATTCGGAAACACCACCGCCGGCATATTCGACCTTAATTTCAGGAACGGGAATAAAGACAAACGGGAATACTCCTTTATGGCGGGTTTGCTGGGCATTGAAGCAGCAGCCGAAGGACCGTTCCGGAAAGGAGGCGCATCTTCCTACCTCATTAACTATCGCTATTCCTCTGTGGCATTGCTGACCAGTTTTCTTAATCTGGGCGGTATTGTACCCGACTACCAGGATCTGTCATTCAAGTTTAATTTCCCGACTAAAAAAGCCGGTACGTTCACCCTGTTCGGACTGGGCGGATATAATAAGGCAAAAAAGGATCCCGAGAAAGACAGTACGAAATGGACTGACGATAACCCGAACTATGTGCAGAATGCAACCAGTAAATTGGGCGTTGCCGGTATCACGCATCAATTATTTCTTAATGAATCTTCTTATATAAAAACGATATTCGTTGCATCAGGACAATACGCAAAAGCAGTCTACGATACATTAAACCCGTCCGAAAATTACAAGAGGGTCTTTACAGGGCTGGAGAAAGATCTGGACGCCGCTTACCGCATATCGGTTATCTACAATAATAAATTGAGCAGCAAAAGTACATTGCGGACAGGGGTCATCGCAAGCCGCCTTTCCTTCGACTATACCAACAACTATTTCGATGAAATAGATAATGTTTGGAAACTGCTGCTATCGGCAGAAGGACACAGTCTTTATTACCAGGGCTATATACAATGGAAGTACCGGTTAAATGACCGTATTACACTCAACACAGGCGTTCACGCGTCGTACCTTGACCTTAACGACACCCGAAGCTTGGAGCCCCGCATGGCAGTAAGTTATAAAACTACCGGTAACCAGCTTTTTACCATAGCGGCAGGCTTTCATGCCAAACCTTCGCAGTTGTCTACTTATTATTATGAAAACATCGGTCAGAATAATACACGAACTAATCCCAATAGAAATCTTGAAATGAATAAAGCGATTCATTTTGTTTTGGGTTACGATAAAACGTTCAGGAATAGTACCCGGCTTAAAACAGAACTCTATTATCAGCACCTTTACGATATACCCGTAGAAAGAAAAACAGGTAGTTATTTTTCCATTCTAAATAGTTCCAGTTTTTATGATCTCGCGGATATAGGTCCGCTGGTAAGCGATGGCACCGGTAAAAATTATGGAATAGATATCAGCCTGGAGAAACCATTTACCAAAAACTATTATTTTCTTACCACCGGTTCCCTTTACAGTTCCCGGTATACCAACTTCAGTAAACAGGAATATAACACCCGGTACAACAGGAATTACCAGTTGAACCTGGTGGCCGGTAAAGAATGGAAAAGAAAAAAAGATACCAATAAAACCTGGGGGCTGAACGCCAAAGTCCTCACCAGCGGGGGTCTGAGAGATTCAGAGATTGACCTGGATGCCTCGCAGGCAAGCGGAAAAGTACAGTATGTGCCGGGTAAATATTATACACAATCCGGCGACCCTTACTTCCGGGTGGATATCGGAATTAATTTCCGCAGAAACAAAAAACAAAGCACACATACGCTCCGTATCGACTTTCAGAACCTAACCGGCCAGAAGAACCTGTATTTCTCTTATTACGATAATGATGCTAAAAAGATAAAGAAAGAATACCAGACAGGGTTTTTCCCCTTTCTTAATTATCGCATCGATTTTTAAGTTGGTTATTATATTTACGTTTTAAAATAAAAAAATGCCCGAAGCGCGTAAACAGGAAAGTTGGATATTGAAGCTTCTCATGAACAGGAAATGGAGCTTTCTGCGCCATTTGGTCGTTCTGCTTCCATTGGCTTCTATTTTTTACCCCAATCCCAATTACGACGCAATGGAAGTCAACAAAAATTACGAACCTGTGTTGAAGGCGGTGTATACACATGGCGTTTTAATGTTTTGCCTGTCAGTTAGCATCATTTATTTTAACCTATGGGTGCTGGTACCGCGGCTTCTTTTTAAAAACAAGTATCTCCCCTATGCTTTTGCCATTGTTGCGTTAGGCATCATTTATTACCTGGGAGAATACTTTCATGGAAATTATATTTACCGGCCCTTCAAAGGAGAGATAGAAACAGCCAGGCTGAACATAAGAGATTTTGTCGATTACGTGCTGTTGCCTATGATATTTTTAGGAACTACTACCGGTTATAAAGTATTTAAAAAGTGGATACTGGATACCCAGCGTTTGAACGATCTTCAACGAGCGCAGCTGGAGCAGGAACTTACCCATTTGAAAAACCAGGTAAACCCGCATTTCTTATTTAATACACTCAATAACCTTAATACCCTGACTAAAACCGATCCCGAAAAGGCATCCGGAATTATACTCGGACTATCGGACGTATTGCGCTACCAGTTATATGACAGCACCAAAGAAAAGGTACCGCTACATAAAGACATAGAAGTACTTTCTGAATACCTGCTGCTGGAAAAAATAAGAAAAGAACAATTCAGGTATAATGTTACGGTGAGTGGCGATATCGGAGGACTGCTTGTGCCTCCCCTGCTTTTCATAAACTTTATTGAAAACGCCTTAAAGCACGGAGCAGAAACAAGGGAACCTTCTTTTTTGGAAGTCGAATTCCGCTGTAAGGAAAAAAAACAGCTTATATTCAAAGCCAGGAACTCGAAGCCCGCTGTAGCGATCAGCAAACATGCAGGCGGACTTGGACTTAAAAATATAAGGAGAAGGCTTGATTTGCTGTATCAAAACAACTACCATCTCGAAATCATCGACGCGCCCAACTTATACACTGTTACGTTAACACTGCCGCTATGAACTGCATAATAATAGACGATGAACCTCTTGCACGGCAGGGAATGGAACTACTGATTCAGCAAATACCATCCCTGCAACTTTCCGGCAGCTTTAGCAATGCCATGGAAGCGTACGCACATATAAAGCAATATCCTACCGACCTTATGTTCGTGGATATCAATATGCCTGAATTGAACGGGCTCGATTACGTAAAGGGCCTTACAGCAAAGCCGATGGTCGTTTTTGTAACGGCCTATCCCCAGTATGCATTGGATAGTTATGAACTGGATGCACTGGATTACCTGGTAAAGCCGGTTCGCATAGAACGGCTGTGGAAAGCGGTTGCCCGGGCAGAAAATTACCTGGAACTGACGCGGCCGGGATTACACCCTGACGAAATTGAAAGTATCTCGGAGGAATACATTTTTATCAAGTCGGAAAGGAAATTTTTTAAAATCCATTATAGGGATATACTTTATATAGAGGGACTAAAAGACTATGTAATATTGCACCTCGGGAAAAACAGAATAGTTACGGCAATGAACATTAAAACGATAGCCGCAAAGTTACCCAAAAGCATTTTCGCCAGAATCAATAAATCCTTTATCGTGAATATCACCCATATCATTTCCTTCGATACATACAATGTATATCTTCAAAATGAGGAACTCCCTATCGGTGATAATTTCAAAGAAGCTTTTTTCTCGTTTTATGTTAATGGTAAATTATTGAAACGTTAGTTCTAACAAAAGCGCCTCTATTCTTCAGCCATACTTCCGGGTGTATTCATTGGTAATTATGATTATCTTTGAATCTTATGTTTTACTTACCTAACATTTCCCGGTCATTGCCTGCCGTCGGGTTAGCCCTATTGCTGGCAGGCTGTGCGCAACCGGAAACAAAAGACACCAATAAAAACACCATACAAAATACTATGACAACAATTACACTTCAGGGAAATCCGGTTCATCTTACCGGCCAACTGCCCGCTGTCGGCACAGAGGCAATCGATTTTACCCTTACAGGAGTCGATCTTTCTGAAAAAACCATGCAGGATTATAAAGGCAAAAACCTTATTCTGAATATTTTTCCCAGCATTAACACAGGCGTGTGTGCCAAGTCAGTGAGAAAATTCAACGAAGATGCCGCCAATCTGCCTAATACCCTGGTGCTTTGTATTTCTAAGGATCTCCCTTTTGCACAAAAAGCATTCTGCGGAGCGGAAGGAATTAATAATGTAGTGATGCTATCGGATTTCCGGTCGGACTTTGGTAAAAAATATGGTATTGAAATGGCCGATGGCCCTATGAGAGGATTGCACAGCCGCGCAGTTGTAGTTATTAATGCGGAAGGCAAAATTGTGTATGAAGAACAGGTACCGGAAATTGCACTGGAGCCGGACTACATTGCGGCACTTAAAGCTATTTAAAGAATTCTTGTTTACCGGAATTCAGTTTCTTACTTAATCGCATCCCTGCTTTCTGCGCGTGTCCACCAGGTATTGTATTTTCCACACCCCGCTAATACGAACTAACTGGAACGAATTAACGCCGCAATGACTGAATTTATCCTGGTAATAAAAGCGGTAAGGCGTCCAGGCTATGGCTAGGTCACCATCTGTACGAATTGTTTCAAAGCGGATCTGTTCGTCCGCAGCACCTGGCTTTATCTTACCTATCTGCCGGGTAAATGCCCTGATATCATCCGTTCTAACGGTGACTACACCCTCTTTGGATCTTACAATGGTCTGAAGAATGGCATTTTCAGCAAACACCGAGTATATCCGGGCAGAGTCCGCCTGTTTCATGCCATCAAATAACAGGGTAATGGTAGCCCTGACACTGTCCTCGGTAGTCTGCCCCCGGGTAGTACCCGTGCCGGCGATAAATAATATCACAAATAATAAATACACCTGCTTCATCGCAATAATAAATTAATAGTGAATTCAAAAATAATATCTTTAAGTGGTCGATTTAAAAAATTACATGGCCGGTAAGTTAAGTGTATAAGGGACTGATTTTTTAAAGAGTCGACCTGAATGGAATATTATGCTATTTTTATAATAATGAAAATTACTTTTTTATATTGAATCGATAATCTCTATACTTTTGGTCACCATATGAAAACAGGAAAACATTTACTGATTTTTATACCCTTGCTGGTAATCATTAAGGCTTGCACCTCTTTACCTGAAAAAGAGCCCGCTTCCGCCTTTCTTCAGGCCATTCTTTCCAATACCCCTGCAACCGATTGGTACGAGTATAATGGCGATGGCGAAAGAAGCCACTATTCATCACTTCAGCAGATCGATACCGGCAATGTTCATATGCTAAAGCCCGCATGGATATATGCATCTGTAGGAAATGATTCCATTGTAACAGGTACCCAGATGCAATGCAATCCGATAATAATAGAAGGTATCTTATACGGGGTGTCCGCTAACACGCAGGCGTTTGCACTGAACGCGGCCAATGGAAAGGAGCTTTGGAAAACAAGCCTGGATGACAACGGCGGAACCACCAGCCGGGGAGTGACCTACTTCGCAGATTCCGGCAGTAAAAGAATTTTTTTTGGGGCCGGGCGGTGGCTGTACGCCCTCGATGCGGAAACAGGCATACCCATACCCTCGTTTGGCGATCATGGAAAGATTGACCTGAAGCTGGGTATCACACGGCCGGGAGCCGACGACTATGTAGTTTCCAATACTCCCAACACTATCTTTAAAAACAGCATTATAGTCGGCACCCGGGTATCGGAGTCCGGGTCGGCGCTCCTGGGTGATGTAAGAGCTTACAACGTGTATACGGGCCAACTGATATGGACGTTCCGGACCATCCCACTGCCAGGAGAACAAGGCTATGCTACCTGGTCGCCGGACAGTCCACGGAATCATATCGGCGGTGCCAATGCCTGGGCTGGTATGGCCATAGACAGGCAGCGTGAAATTGTATATATACCCACAGGCTCCGCAGCCTATGATTTTTTTGGAGGTAACAGGAAAGGCGACAACCTGTTCGCCAACTGTTTGCTTGCACTGAACGCGAATACAGGCCGGTTGTTATGGCATTTTCAAATGGTACATCACGATATATGGGACAGAGACCCACCCGCCCCGCCCAATCTTATTTCCGTGTGGCATAAGGGTATTAAAACCGATGCGGTAGCGCAGATCACCAAGCAGGGTTATGTGTATGTATTTGACCGGGTCACTGGTAAGCCCCTTTTCGACATAGTGGAAACAAAAGTAACGGTTAACGGCATTAAGGGGGAGTATCCAAGTGCCACCCAGCCATTCCCGGTTATGCCTGCGCCTTTTACCCGGCAGTCTTTTACGGAAACTGATTTTAATTCATTTGCCGCGGATAAAGCAGGGCTGGTAAAAAGATTAAAGCATTACCGCACAGGGACCGCTTATATTCCGATAGGTAAAGATACCACCATCATTTTCCCGGGAACAGACGGTGGCGCACAGTGGGGAGGTGCGGCGGCCGATAAAGAGGGTACGCTGTATATTCCTGCTAAAGAAATTCCCGTATTTACTTCGCTGGAGCCCTCAGAAAATGATGATAAAGCAGCTTCTTTAACACTCGATAAATTATATATTAATAATTGCGCGGCCTGTCACGGTGCAGACCGCAGAGGAAACCACGATGGCTCCTATCCGTCCCTTGAGAATATAGGAAGCAGGCTTTCAGAGGAAAGTATTGTACAAATTCTATCAAGGGGTAAAGGTATGATGCCTTCCTTTTCGCACCTTTCGCCAGAAGAAAAGAATGCAATAACCAGTTATATACTCAATAAATCAGATAAGGGCAGCACCATTAAATCCGGTACTTCGCAGAATAACAACATATCCCCGTACCGGCACACCGGTTATAACCGCTGGTACGACCGGGAGGGCTATCCGGTAGTCAGTCCGCCATGGGGAACCCTCACTGCCATCGACCTGAATACCGGCAAACACAGATGGCAGATCCCGCTCGGTGAATACAAGACTCCGGACGGAAAAGGAACGATGCCAACCGGTACCGACAATTACGGAGGTCCGCTGGTTACTGCCACCGGCCTTATTTTTATTGCTGCCACCCGCGATGAAAAGCTTCGGGCTTTCGATAAAAAAGACGGGCGCTTATTATGGGAAACCACATTGCCTGCTGCCGGGTATGCTTCTCCGGCCACTTATTCCATTAAAGGAAAACAGTATATCGTGATTGCCTGCGGCGGCGGTAAACTAAAAACAAAATCAGGAGATCAGTATATAGCTTTTAGCCTGGAGAAATAAATCAGCTTAATTGCTGGTGGAATTACTCCTTACATAATTTTTTACACTTCCACCCAGGTATGATCTGCCAATAGTCGCACCGCTGCCTCGAATTTTTTATAAGGGCCGGTACCTCCCCATTCTTTGGGAGATACCATGGATAATAAATAACTGTCGTCGTTCTTCTGGTACAGGTAATAGGTCTGGCCGATATTGGGATGAAAAGATAATTTAGCACTGTAAATAAGCAGGGAAAGTTCCTTTCGTTTTTGTATCTCCTGTGCCTGCAGTGCCAGTAGTTCGATCTGTTTGCGGATCTGGTCGAACTGCATATTGGTTTGCTCCTCCATGGCCGAAAGTGCCTTATGCTTAATAACACCTTCTTCCGTAGGCCGTATCACGGCACCGCTTACGGATGCGGAATAAGGCAGCACGCTCAATTGCTTGTGGTATACTTCCGTATTGATGTAGGTACTTTTATCAGGTCGTTTACCCTCTTGTGTGATCTTTAAATAACCATTCGGCATTATTTCATGCTTAACGTGCAATACCACTTGTTCGTCCCGGTAAAAACGTATCTCAAAATGGTGGCTGTCGCCAAATGCGACACCCGCCATGTCGGCGAGCGCATTATCTTCAAAGGGATGCAAACCCTCATCGCCCTTAACATGGTATTGCGAAGCAAATGCCTGGTTTTCCAGCGTAACCCAGTTGCGACTGATGGTAAGTTCCGTCTTTTGTTCATTCGGTTCCACTTTATAAAATCCACTTTTCGGCCGGTCCCCCCATTCGTAACTTCCTTTCTCCGGGAACAGTTGCCAGCTTGCTGAAAAATTATACACCTGCATTGTAGTATCGTTAATATCAATAAACGCTGCAAAGGTAACCATCTGAAGAATCGAAATTCAATAAAGCATTAAATGTCTTTAACACCGCTTAAGCAAGCATCGGCTTTTTTCCCACTTTAAAAAAAAGTATAAATAAGAGAAGAACTACGGAAGTGATGATCGCGGGTACCGTCCATACTGCGGCCCAGTGGTGCTCGGTTACGCTGATGGCTGCCCGCTTCGCCACATAGCCGGATAAGAGACTGCCAATCCACATACCCAGGCCATAGGTGGCCATAGTGATCATTCCCTGTGCCGCGTTGCGGTATTTCACGTCGGCCATGCTGTCGGTATAAATCTGGCCTGCCACGAAGAAAAAATCATAGCAGATACCGTGCAGCAGGATACCGGTAAGAAACATCCAGCTATTAGCACCTGCATCCCCGAACCGGAAAAACAGGAACCGCGCTATCCAGGCCACCATACCGGCCACAATCATCCATTTAATACCCCATCGTCTCATAAAAAACGGTATCAGTACAATAAACACGGCTTCGGAAAATTGCCCGAGTGCCATTTTGCTGGCCGCATCGTTTACTCCTGCTTCGTTCAGGAACTGGTTGGTGAGACTGTAATAGAATGATAGCGGTATGCACACCAGGATAGAAGCGATAAAAAACACGGTAAATGACCTGCTTCTAAATAAAACGAAGGCTTCGCTGCCTATGATGGAAGAAGCCGGCTTCACCGGTTTCAATGCTTCCGATACGGGTGCGTCGGGCAGGTACATGCTGAAAAACGAAAGCAGTATAGAAGCAATGCCTGCAATGGTAAAAGTAGTCCCCATATTTTCCGGGCCGATATTAAATATAAGGTCTATGCTGATGCCGGCGATGATCCAGCCGATCGTTCCGAATACCCGTATGCCGGCAAACGATTTTTCTATATTTTCCAACTGGGCAAATGCGATACCGCTCGACAAGGCAAGCGTAGGGGCATACAGAAGGGCGTATACGAGCAATATCCAGTTGAATGCATATACTTCCGTTATTCGGGGAATAAATAAGAGAACGATGCCTCCGGCAAGGTGCAGCAAGGCAAATAACTTTTTGGGAGCAAAAAACCGGTCGGCTATTATACCTGTGATAAAGGGAGAAATAATAGTAGCCACCGCCATCATACCATAGGCTGCCCCAATCTGCAACCCGTTTGCTTTTAAAGAATTGGCCAGGTAGGTGCCCATCGTCACATACCAGATGCCCCAGATAAAAAACTGGAATAACATCATTACCGAGAGCTGCAGGCGGGTGTTTAATTTCATATACGGCTTTGTATTGTGCAATTTATATAAATAGAATGAATTGCAATACGGCAATATACTTATTTCGACCGCTTACCGGTCATTTTTAATTACCTGCACAAAGCCTCTCGTAAGGTACTGAACACGCCCCTGTTATACCGAACAGGAATACTATCGAAGTGAATGCCTTTTAATAAACATAACCCCTAAAACGATCAGCCATACCAGCCATAATGTACTGCCTGCAAAACCTGCCATACTCCAATAGACCAAACCTGGTATTACGGTGGCGAATAATTCTGCCTGTGCAGCCAGGTATACCAGGGAAGCACCTATGCCGAACAAGCTTATCCACCGGGAGAATATCCGCCAACGCAGCAGCGCATACGATACCGCGATTGTCCAGATGATCGTAAACAATTGCCCTATATGTTCCCCGAGCAGAACGCCGCCGAACTGGTGGATGGTCTTAAAAGCCATAATAGCAGCTTCTTTCGTAGCGTGATCTTCCGATGATGTATACACTGTAGCTATTACGGGAATAACAAACACCCAACGCAGCAACCCGATCATCTGAACAAGCAGTGACAGTACACCCAGGGTGGTTACCCATTTCATAAAACCCGCCCCCGGCTCCAGTTGTTTACCTATTTCGGTATAAGCGATCAGCAAGGGTAATGCAGACAGGGCAAAAGCCCACCAGGTCATTATGAGCCCGGCCCCTCCCTGTTCAAAAGCAGTTAACACTGTTCCCGCATCTTGCCGCAGGATGTCCGGGTAGTTGAACCGGATAGTAAGAATGGTATAGGGGATCAGTACGGCGATGGCGCCAGTTATCAGCAATACGCCGGTAATTTTACTTGTATTCATAGTAGCTGTCTTAAAGTTTAAAGGAATAACTGATGCCTGGTGTCGGATTAATTTTCGTATCCTGACCTTCCGCTATTACTGCAATAGCACCTATTCGTATATTCAGACCTTTCCATACCATCCACCGGAAGCCAGCTTCCAGTCCCAGGGCGTTTTTATCGTCATAATCCCTGTTTAATCCCCGTAAATAAGAAGCCCCGGCATAAAAAGAGGAAGGGATATCCTTTTTGTCCACAGGTAAAAACCAATAGGTAAACCCTGTTTTCACAAATTGGGTCGTGATACCGGAAGTGAAATTGGTAACATAATAACCGGCATGAAGCGACACATGGTGGTAGCGGTATTCAAGCCCTATGGAAGGGTTGCGAAAGCCATTGATACTTAGTTCTTTCCCGGCTAACCGGCTTTGCGCGAAAGAAATTGTGCTTAAAGAAATAAATAGTGCTGAGAAAATTAACTGTTTCATATCGTCTTTGTTTTTATTGACGATACAAAGATGATCACGCTGAAGCGGGCATAGCAGGACAAATGTCCATAAATAGGATCAGCGGATACTATTGCGGATGCGGCTCAGATGCCTGGGCGTAACACCCAGTATGGAAGCAAGGTATTGCAGGGGAATCTGCTGAATAAGGGAAGGTTCTTTGTCCAGCATTTTTTTATACCGCTCCGCAGCATTCAGCAGCAGTGAATCCAGCCGGCTCTCATCGATGCAGCATATCTGCCATTCGAGCAGTTCAATATAAAAATGAGCGAATGCGGGTATATCTTTCTGAATTTTTTTCAGGGTGTTCTTGTCTATCAGCCACAGGGATGTGTCAACAAGGGCACGTATGCTTTCTTTGGACGGTACCTGTTTCAGAAAGCTTACCAGGGACGCGACGAAATTGCCATGGCCCACGGAATAGGTAGTTTTTTCTTCCCCTTCCACGATTACAAAATACTGTAGGAAGCCCTGCTCCACAAAACCAAGATGGCGGCTGATTTTGCCTTCTTCTATAAAAAAATCTCCTTTGGGTATCTTTCTGAACGTAAAACAGCCGGCAATTTGCGCAGCTTCCGCTCCGGTAAAGCCTGCCTGGGTAAAATATAAAATTAGTTGTTCCAAATTGTTGATTAATACGGCCCTTCCGCGTTCGTTTATTGTTGAATATTTATTGTACCATTGTCGTGATCACCCCCTCCATTTGCCGCTTATAGTCCCCTTCGTTTCCATTTTCTAAACTTATGTTTGTATTACTAAAATATCATATTATGGCAACGAAAATTTTTGTGAATTTACCGGTTAAAAATCTCAATCAGTCCATGGCATTTTTTACCGCTCTCGGCTACACGTTCAATTCCGAATTTACGGACGAAAACGCAACCTGTATGATAATAGCAGAAGATATTTTTGTGATGCTATTAATAGAGCCCTTTTTTAAGAATTTCACGCATAAAGAAATCGCCGATGCGTCTAAAACCACCGAAGCTATCATCTGTCTTTCCGCCGATAGCAGGGAGCAGGTAGATGAAATGGTAAGAAAAGCCGTTGCCGCCGGAGGCGCAGCTCCCCGGCCCAAACAGGATCATGGATGGATGTATCAGCATGGGTTCGAGGACATCGACGGTCATATCTGGGAAGTAATGTATATGGACGCTACCGCCGTACGCCCACAGGCCTAGCCGGGCAGGCTGATTCCTTACCCATAAGGACGCCCCGTTCATGAAACGATAGCATATATTGTTCTTATGAACCGGGCAGCCTTGTTTGGTTATATTCGCCTCTCTTTCTACCTTCATGTTATGAAGCGTATACAGGCATGACGAAAAAAAGAGAGGTGGACATAATAGACAAAGTGCTGGATGCCTGCTACAAAGAAGGCTCCTATTCCTTATTCATCATGAGCCTTATGCACCAGTACGAAGAAAAAGGAAGTTTAAGTAAAAAGCAGCTGCAGGGATTATATCTCCAAGCCAAAAAAGTAGCAGATATGCCCCCTAACTGGCTCACCACGCTGGAAGCGGTCATATTAAAGATGCCTACCCGGTATAAATCAACGGTACCTGTCAACACCCCCCTTTTTACAAAAGATGAATACCCGTCGACACTGATAGATCCGCTGCTGACTAAATTTCCCGGGCATAAAAGAGTGCTCTTCCTGGCCGCAAAATATAATAATAATGAAACCCTTTCATCCACTGAAATAACGGAGCTGGAAAAGTTCAAACGCATACTGCTGGATAAATGACCCATTACACCTATCGCACATAGTGATAACAATGCCGGCAACGGGGTTCGTACAATTCTTTTTCACCCAATAACACCTGAGTCTCCTGCTCCGACTTACGAAAGGAGTAGTTGGCAATATTGCCGCAGACTACACAGATGGCATGCAGCTTGGT
>JANNOM010000050.1:0-161445 GCA_031399065.1 Chitinophagaceae bacterium | reverse complement strand
CTTTCGTGGATGTACTCAATCCCGAACTGATAGTGATCGGAGGCAGCTTTACCGTCGTGGGCGATTACCAGAAGTATTCCATTATAAAGGGCCTGAGCCTGCACGGCTTGCCTCAACTGGTGGCCGACTGCGAAGTGAAGGTATCCGAATTGGGAGATAAAGCTGCCATGCTCGGGGCATTTGCCATGGTATTCGATAAAATGTTTAAAGAGGAAAATAACGGTAAATAAAACAGTTGCAGCAAAAATTATAAAGCAAACATGGTGAAGCCGGAAATATTATTAGTATTTAGTTGTTTCCTAATAAGTATGGTTATCGTTGCGCAGCCGGTAACCAGGAATACTTATACTACACAGGTACTCGTGGCGGGCGGCGGGGCATCCGGTATTGCTGCTGCATTGCAGGCGGCCCGCATGGATGTGAGTGTGATACTGGTGGAAGAAACACCCTGGCTGGGAGGCATGCTTACGGCAGCAGGGGTGAGTGCAACAGATGGTAATCATAAACTTCCGTCCGGTATCTGGGGCGAATTTCGCCAGCGGCTGTACGATCATTATGGAGGCCCGCAAAAATTGGCCACCGGGTGGGTAAGCAACACACAGTTTGAACCGGTGGTGGGTAATGCTATCTTCCAGGAAATGGCGGATAAACTGCCCAATCTCCGTCGCTTTCACGGTTTTTACCCTGTTGAAGTGCGGAAGAAAAAGCAGAAGGTAACCGGTGTTGTTTTTGAAAATGAACGTAAAGAAAGACTTGAAATAAATGCCGGTATTACCATAGATGCTACGGAACTGGGAGATGTTATGGCTATGGCAGGATGCGCTTACCGGGTGGGGCAGGATGCCCGATCGGAATCCGGCGAAAGCAATGCCGTAGAAAAAGTGGATGAAGCCAATATCCAGGATCTTACCTATTCGGCCATATTGAAGGATTACGGTGCAGGAAAAGCACCACGTGTAAAGCTGCCTGACGGTTTCGACTTATCGCAGTTCGATTGCACCTGTAAGGAAAACTGCGAGAGTCCCGGTAATGCCACGCACGATGCCGGCAGAATGATAACATATGGTAAACTGCCTAACGGGAAGTATATGATTAACTGGCCGGAGAAAGGGAATGATACCTACCTGAATATCATCGGCCTTTCAAATACGGAGAGAAAGCAGGCGTTAATAAAAGCAAAAGAGACAACACTTGCTTTCGTGTACCTTCTGCAAACTAAACTCGGCTTCGACAGGCTGGGTTTATCGGATGAATTCGGGACCAGCGACAGTCTTCCCTGGATTGCCTATCACCGTGAAAGCCGCCGGGTGAAAGGGCTTAGTTTTTTGACCGAGAACGATCTGGCAGATAGTTATAATATCAGCGGGCCCAGGTTGTACCGGCAGGGGATAGCGGTGGGAAATTACCCGCTTGATCATCACCATAAAAAAAACCCGGCTGGCATAACGGAGGCCGGCTACTATAAGATTCCTCCTTTTACAATTCCCTACGGATCACTCGTACCGGAGAAGGTGGATGGCTTGCTGGTGGCTGAGAAAAGTATTTCAGTATCTCACATGGTAAACGGCAGCAGCCGGTTACAGCCCATCGTGTTATGTATAGGACAGGCAGCGGGAGCGGCCGCTGCCATGGCGGTAGTGAAAAGAATTCCGCCTCGTCGTATCAACATACGGCAACTGCAGGACCAACTGTTGCGCAGTGGCGCATATATATATCCTGTGGTTGATATGCTGCCGCAGGATTCTTTTTTTACTTCCATGCAGCACGCCTGTGCCATGGGCTGGATAAGGCCTGAGTTTAAAGTAAATGGCTGGGCCAATGAAATGTATTGTTATCCTGATTCTATTATAAATACCGCTCTGCTCAATACCATTCTGGGCAGGATCAGCCCGGGGTGGAGCCGCGCAGCAGGTAGCAGCGTTACCGTAACTGCAGGCGATATAGCCGCTGCTTTAATGCAGATCAGGTATAAGCGTACAGGCATTAAAAAGATTACCAGGGCCGACCCCTTTGGATACCTGGTGAAAAAGGATATTTTTCCGGTACATTCGAAACGTAGCGACGTATGGACTATCAAACAACTGATCCTTGCCACCGACAAATTATTTCTTCCCTTCAGTCAGCCACTATACCCGGAATGATATACTGAAAGCCAATGCCTACAGATAAAGGAACAATATGCTTTTTATCAATAAATAAAATATTTTATAAAGTTTATGTATTTTTTGTTAAAATAAGTATATTTATACTGTAATTGAATTTACAAGAGCCAAAGCGAATTGACATTTATAACTTAAACAATTGCCTGCAATTATGAGAACGTTCACTCCTCATTATCATTTAAGAAGTGCGATCACTTTTTTACTGGTGATCTTCGGCGGCACGGTAGCATGTAGCCAGCAGACCGTTAACGGAACGGTACTGGATGAAGCTACCCGGCAGGGTGTTCCCAACGTGTCGGTCACCATCAAAGGAACGACTAAAGGAACCACCACCAATTCGGAAGGTAATTACACCATTACAAAGGAAAATGAAAATACAATACTTGTATTTTCGGTGATTGGTTATGCCACCAGGGAGCTGCGGGTGGGTGCAGGCTTATCGCTCAGCATCAACCTTACGCGCGATTCAAAAGCCCTGGACGACATTGTGGTAGTGGGTTATGGAACGCAAAAGCGATCGAACATCACGGCCGCCGTTTCAGAAATAAAAGGCAGCGAACTGATGAACAGGCCGATCGCTGCCACCAGTATGGCCCTGCAGGGTTTTGCTCCCGGACTTACGGTCAGGCAGGGTTCAGGTCAGCCGGGCGCGGATGGTGGTACCATTAATATAAGAGGCATTGGCTCCGTTAGCGGGAGCAGGGCCCCCCTTATCGTAATTGATGGTGCTGAAGCGGGTAGTTTGAACGATATCGATCCAAACATTATCGAAAGCATCTCCATATTAAAAGATGCCGCTTCTACGGCCGTGTACGGAGTAAGAGGCACCAATGGCGTTATACTGGTGAAAACCAAAAGGGGGCAATCGGGTAAAACATCGCTTGCTTATAACAGTTTCGTATCCAGGCAGGACCCTACCAATATGCCTAAGACATTATCCTCGGTCGATAATATGATCCTGAATAATGAAGCAGTCAGTAACACGGGTTCAACCGTTTTGCCTTATGCCCAGACGCTTATTGATCAATACCGGACTACTCCCGCCGATAATTTTACTGTATACGATACCGACTGGAAAGACGCTATTTTTCAAAACACGGGGATTCTTCAGAATCACAACCTAATAGTAAGCGGAGGGTCAGATAAAGCTTCTTACCTTGCTTCGGGAACGTACCTGGATCAGCAAGGACTTATCGTCAACAACCGTTTTACCAAGTACGATCTGAGGATGAACAGTGATATTAATATCACCAGTAAGATCAAATTTTCTACCGATATCTATTACACCAAAGCCACCAATATTATCCCAAGTAGTTTAAGCCCGAATGAGATCATTCAGCGGGCTATCACTATGGCCAGATTTTTCCCTTCAAAATTTGAAGAAGGAAAGTACGGCAATGCGGGTCAGTCCAATTCCATTAATCCGATAGGTGCCGCGGAGTCTTCCGGAACCGCAAAAACGGAAACGCCTACATTGTCCATGCGGTTTTCGTTGAGGGCCGAAGTATTTAAGAATTTTATTCTGGAGGGAGCGTTTGTCAACAGGACATCCAATACGCAAATTGTAAACGCCGGAAGAACGTACGATATTTATGTAGCCAACCCGGCTACGTCCACTTTGGTTGCCTCGGGAAAGGCGGGTATTCTCGACTCGGCACTTACTTATGGCTTTAACAAGGGACTGTCTAATCAGTATTATGGTTCTGCGACCTACTCATGGTCATTGGCCAATGATCATCACTTTAAAGTGCAGACAGGATTTCAGGGATTAAATACCCGGTCTGAAAGTGTAACAGCAACTCGTTATGGTTTACAATATCCTGACAGGCCATACCTGAACCTCGCCACGTCGGCAAGTATGCCGCAGGTTGGTGGAAGTGCTTCTGAGACAGCCCTGGCAGGCTTTTTTGGAAGAATAAATTATGATTTTAATGAAAAGTACCTGCTGGAGCTTACGGGCCGTTACGATGGTGCTTCCAGATTTGCCAGGATCACTGATAAACAGTGGGGAGGTTTTGGGGGTATTTCTGCGGGATGGATCATAACCAGGGAAGATTTCATGGAGTCGTTCGATAAATTGGATTTTGCCAAACTCAGGATTTCCTATGGAACTTTAGGAAACCAGGAAATAGTGGGTGGCGTGTCGTATCCTTTTGCTGCCAGGCTCGATCCCGGAACGGCCTATTATTTCAACAACGTGCTGGAAAGAGGGTTTTCTTTAGCCAATGTTCCAAATGTGAATCTTTCATGGGAAACATCCAATCAACGTAATATTGGTGTTGATCTTGCTTTCTTTAAAAATAAGCTGAATGTTACATTTGATTATTATGAGAAGCGAATCAGTGATATGATCGTCGACTTGCCGCTCTTATTACTAGATGGGTTTTCTTCGGGTACCAATTCGGTTCCCCGTAACCTGGGCAAAATGATTAACAAGGGCTGGGAGTTTTCAG
This sequence comes from Chitinophagaceae bacterium, assembly GCA_031399065.1. Classification (GTDB taxonomy): domain Bacteria; phylum Bacteroidota; class Bacteroidia; order Chitinophagales; family Chitinophagaceae; genus JADCRZ01. The sequence goes on along the minus strand of JANNOM010000050.1, from coordinate 156,830 downwards.
CAAACTATAAGAACAGGATCGGGCAGTTCAATTATAATATTACTGCCAATTTATCGGATGTTACCAATAAAATACTTGCCTTACCCGGTGGAGATGTATTTAGCAATATACTCATTTCCAGAGAAGGTAATTCCGTTGAATCGTATAATCTTTACCAGACAGACGGCTTATACCAGACAGGAGAGAATTTTAATTCACCTGCCAATGGAAACAGGGTAACCGGGGCAGGCGATATAAAATATGTGGATGCAGATAAGAATGGACAAATAAATGCGGCCGATAGAAGAATTACCGGTAATAACTTTCCCCGGTATGAATACAGCCTTAATACTGGCTTGTCGTTTAAGAATTTTGACCTGAATGTATTTTTATATGGAGTTGGTAAAAGAGATAATTATATTTCGGGTATAGGTGTAGAACCTTTTAACGCGGGTAACTGGATAGCTTCAGGGTTTGAAAGTGTACTTGATCGGTGGACTCCTGATAATCCGGACGCCAAATATCCTCGATTGTATTCCGGCGGTAACCAGAATTATATTCAATCTACTTACTGGCTCAGAAATGGTGCGTTTATGCGTGTTAAAAACATAACACTTGGCTACAATATTGGTAAAAACATAATGCAGAAAACAAAACTGCAGCAGTTCAGGATTTATGCGAGCGTGGTAAATCCATTTACTTTTTCCAGTTATGAGCAGGGATTTGATCCGGAGATCAACAATAACAATGGTGCATTTTACCCAATAATGAGAACTGCCACGCTGGGAGTCAATGTCAGATTTTAGTGAAATTACCAGTAATACAAAATTTATATATGAAACAACATTATCTGCGATTAGTATGCCTGCTATTAGTAATAACAGGTATTACTTCCTGTAAAAAGTATCTTGACCGTACGCCATTAGATACCATTACGTCAGAAGCTTTTTATCTTAATCAGCAACAGGTTAATCAGGCTTTAACTGGTGTTTACAATGCTTTTGGAGCCCGGACTATTAGTCCGGGGTATACCAATCCTACTCCTTACTATTCCAAACTCGATCTTTATACTGAGTTAGGACTTGAAAGAGGGCTTAACGGCACTATAGGATCGGGTGCCTATAATTCACTCAACGGTGCTGTAGTGGAGCTTTGGGGAGGTTTTTACCAGGTAGTACAAAGAGCAAACAATATGCTTTATTTTATGACCAGGGCGGAGGCTACTATGTCGCCTGCCGACTACAATCGTTATAGAGCGGAGGCGAAAGTATTAAGGGGTCTTGCATACTGGCATCTCATCATGCTTTATGGTGATGTGCCTTTTTATACCAGCCCACTTGATAAACAGGATGCGGTCTCTTTAAAAAAGACACCTAAAAAAGAAACGATCGATTTTCTTTTGACCGATCTTAACGAAGCCGCCGCAAGCCTCGACTGGTTGCCAACCGCGGCAGGTAGAGTAAGTAGAGGGGTTGCCCTAGGCACTGCGGCAAGACTGGCGATGCTGGACGAAAGATATGCTACAGTGATATCTCTGACAGACAATATTATAGCAAATGGTCCCTATAATCTGAATCCCGTTTTCCAGAACCTCTTTAGGAAAGCCGGACAAACGGCTAATGTAAACAACGAGGTGATGTTTTATTATCCTTTCGGGGATGCGGACGCAGGTTCTTACAACTATCTGAATCTGGTGCTTGGTTCGCGGGCGCAGGGTGGCCAGTCCAGCCATTTCCCGGCTCAGTTTCTGGTAGATCTTTTTGAATGTATTGATGGAAAAACGATCGATCAGTCTCCTCTGTACGATCCGGCTAAGCCCAATCAAAACAGGGATCCCCGGATGCGGCAAACCGTTATGGTTCCCGGTGATACTTCCATCGTACAAGGTTTTACAAGTATCGTATTTGCACCTAACGACCAGTTTTTATATTCTTATAATACCACTACCGGCGTAGTTACAAAAACGACTACTGCCAACCAGGATAGCGTAAATATTTTCGGTCCGCGGCTTAATGGTGGAGGCAATCTGTGGAAAAAATATGCGCAGGACAGGGATATAAACGGTACTGCAGGTAACACTTACCGGGTGGGATGGGTGTATATGCGCTTTGCGGAAATACTTTTATTGAACGCAGAAGCGAAACTGGAGAATGGCTCCAGTGCCAGCGATGTAGCGACACCTGTAAACAGGGTAAGAAGAAGAGCAGGTATGCCAGATGTGGCTGCCGATGTATTGGGCAACCCGGGCCGTCTTAAGCAGTTGGTACGCCGGGAAAAAACCCTCGAATTTGCCGAAGAAGGTATACATATAGCGGATATGCGCAGATGGGACGATGGGGCGTATGCACTTAAGGTAATGGCAACGCAGATATACGGGCAGCCCCTTTCCAATATGACGCTAATTCCCGGGGTTGGACTTGTATTCAACAGACCCGCACCGCCACCCGTATTTGATCCGGTGTATAACGTACCAGTAAGCTGGCCAAATGCAGATGCTTTAAGAAGTAAAAGGGAATTAAGGATATTTAATGTTAATCAGCATATTCTTTTGCCCTTACCACAAAGTGACGTAGATAACAGTTCCCTTGATCAGAATCCCAATTGGTAACGTACAGTGGCGGCAGCTCTGGCTGCCGTCACTAACGGGAAGTTACTGCATGGCAGAGAAATAAATAACCGTTAGTTTTGAGGATAGATGTTTTATTAAAGATGCAGTAACCAGCAATGAAGATCACCGGAACATTTATCGATGAAATCAGTCACGATATACCCCACCAGAACTGGGGTGCTGTCGAATGGCGCCGCGATTTTGAATACATGAAAAGTATCGGGATCAATACGGTGATACTCATTCGCAGCGGCTATCGCCGCTTTATCACCTATCCTTCCGACTATCTGATTAATGCACATGGATGTTATAAACCTCCGGTAGATCTGGTAAAACTTTTTCTTGAACTGTCGGACGAACTGGAACTAAAGTTTTATTTCGGGTTATACGATAGCGGGAAATACTGGGATACTGGTAATATGCAGCACGAAACGGATATCAACCGTTTTGTAATTGACGAAGCCTGGAAGCAATACGGGCATTACAAAAGTTTTAAGGGCTGGTATCTTAGTATGGAAATTAGCAGAAAAACCAAAGGCGCAGTAGACGCCTTCCGTACCCTGGGAATGCAATGTAAACAGGTAAGCAATCAGTTGCCCACATTTATCTCCCCCTGGATAGACGGAAAAAAAGCGGTTATGGCAACCTCTTCCGAACTTTCCAGGACAGATGCCGTTTCTTTACTGGAGCACGAAAAGGAATGGAACGATATCTTCGATGGTATCCGGGGGGCGGTAGATGCGGTTGCCTTCCAGGATGGGCACATTGACTACCACGAACTGGCCGATTTTTTTGCCGTTAATAAAATGATGGCAGATAAATACGGGCTGGCATGCTGGACAAACGCCGAAACCTTCGACCGCGACATGCCTATCAAATTTTTGCCCATTAAATTCGAAAAACTGCGGCTGAAGCTGGAAGCTGCCCGTAAGGCCGGTTACGATAAAGCCATCACCTTTGAATTTCCCCATTTTATGAGTCCGCAGTCTGCTTATCCCCAGGCGGCTCATTTGTTTAACCGCTACCGCGAGTACCTATCCACTCTTTTTTAACGCTTCCAACCACGCTTCCAGCCTGTTTTATTTGTCCCTGACCAGAAAAATTTGTTTATTTACATAATCAAAGGCTATATGAAAATGAACAAATACCCCGTTGCTGCTTTTTTGATGCTGATCCTGGGAACAGGCGCGTGCAGCAGGGTAATCAGTAAAAATGCCTCTTTAACAGTTTATCCGGAATCTACTTATGGTTGGAAACTAGGCGCACAGGCCTATACCTTCAACCGGTTTAGTTTTACCCAGGCCCTCGACAAGATCGATAGTTGCGACCTGGAATACGTGGAAGCATACCCCTCGCAAAAGATTGGAACCGCTACACCCGGTACATTGGATTATAAAATGGACACTGCTACCAGGGCACAGGTGCTGGAGATATTGAAAGCCAAAGGAATTACCCTCATGGCATATGGTGTGGTAAGGCCCGGAAGTGAAGCCGAATGGCGGCAATTGTTTGAATTCGGCAAAGCGATGGGGATACAGACTTTCACGGTGGAGCCGGATGAAAAAGACCTGGATCTGTTGTCTTCTTTGTGTGATCAATACAGCATTAATGCAGCCATTCATAATCACCCGCAACCTTCTCATTACTGGAATCCCGACGTAGTGCTGGCCGCCATAAATGGGAAAAGCAAACGCCTGGGTGCCTGCGCAGATATCGGTCACTGGCTGCGCTCCGGTCTTAACCCGGTGGAGTGCCTTAAGAAGCTGGAAGGCCATGTACTGCATTCTCATATGAAGGACCTGAACGAAAAGAATAATAAAAAAGCGCATGATGTACCCTGGGGCAGCGGTGAATGTGATATTGCCGCAGTGATCGCCGAATTGAAACGGCAGAAGTTTTCCGGGATGATATCGGCAGAATATGAATACAACTGGACCAACAGCGTGCCCGATGTAAAAGCAAGCATAGCTTATTTCAGAAAGACGGTTAAATAAAATTGGTTAATGTATACAAGGTTTATATGAAAAGAAGAACAGCTATCAGACAATTGGCCTACATCGCAGGAGGCACCCTCCTGTTGCCTGCCTGCCTGAACCAGGAAGAAAAGGCAAGCGTGCAGCTAAGTAACATGAACATCAACGGACAGCAGGAGCAACTGGTTGCCGAACTGGCCGAGACCATCATTCCGCAGACCGGTACACCGGGGGCAAAAGCGGTAGGGGCTCCATTGTTTATATGGACCATGCTGAACGATTGTTATACGAAGGAAGACCAGCAGAAATTTTTAAGTGGGCTAAGTGCATTTAATAAGGAGTACTCCGATAAAAACGACCAGTCCTTTATCAAGTCGGGTATGGCGGAGCGTGTCGCTTTTCTCCAGCAGGCAGACGCCCGAAAGGAAAAAAAAGACGATCTCCATTTCTTTTTGGGTAACGCCAAAAAGCTTACCGTGCAGGCTTACACCAGTTCTAAATATTTTTTAACGGAAGTGCAACCTTATGAACTGATACCCGGAAGATATCATGGGTGCGTGCCTGTTCAGAAAAATACCCGTAAAAAAGCATAACTCTTACTTATATGTCGAATGATAACAAAACGTTTGATGCGATCGTGATCGGCTCCGGAATGAGCGGGGGATGGGCAGCGAAAGAATTTACCGGAAAGGGCTTTAAGACACTTTTGCTGGAGCGCGGCAGGAACGTGGAGCATTTAAAAGATTACCCCACTACCAATAAATATCCCTGGGAATTTGAACATCTTGGCCAGATACCCCTGTCGATAAAAACGGAGAACCCCGTTATCAGCAGGTGTTATGCCTATAAGGAAGATGCCATGCACTTTTTTGTAAAAGATACCGAGCATCCGTATGTGCAGGATAAGCCATTCGACTGGATCAGGGGTTACCAGGTAGGCGGTAAATCGCTGATGTGGGCGCGGCATACACAACGCTGGAGCCCGTTCGACTTTGAAGGCCCTGCGCGTGATGGCTTTGCTGTAGAATGGCCCATTGGGTACAACGACCTGGCACCATGGTACAGTCATGTAGAAAAATTTGTAGGCATATCCGGTAATAAGGACGGGTTACCGCATCTTCCGGATGGGGAGTTTTTACCGGCACTCGAACTGAGTTGCGTGGAAGAGTTCTTTAAAAAAGCGATAAGTGAAAATTATACTGACCGCCAGGTGATATATGCACGATGTGCGCATATTACCGAACCCCAGCCCATTCACCTGGAGCAGGGAAGGGCACAGTGCCAGAAAAGAACCCTGTGCCAGCGGGGTTGCCCGTTTGGGGGCTATTTCAGCAGTAATTCTTCTACTATACCCTGGGCACAAAAATCCGGCAACCTGACCCTTCGTACCAACTCCATCGTGGAATCGCTGATATACGACGATAAAAAAGAAAAAGTAACCGGTGTACGCATTATTGATTCCGTTTCCAAAGAAGTGATTGAATATTATGCAAAAGTAATTTTCGTAAATGCCGGCGCGGTTAATACCAACCTTATATTGCTGAATTCGATCTCCGGCCGATTCCCGAACGGACTTGGCAATGACAGTGGATTATTAGGAAAATATTTTGCGTTTCATAACTACCGGGCTAAGGTTACTGCCACTTGTAACGATTTCAACGATTTCAATACAGATGGCCGCTCACCTGCCAGTGCATATATACCCCGTTTCCGTAACCTGCACAAGCAGGAAACCGATTTTTTAAGAGGATATGCTTCTACTTTCTCCGCCCGCAGAGGATCCAAGAGCAATTCCCAGGGATATGGGTCTGATCTGAAAAACAATTTATCCGCGGCCGAACCGGGGCCCTGGAATGTAGGTGCCCAAATGATGGGAGAAACGATACCAAAGGTGACCAATATGGTAAGCCTGGATAAAGGGCAGAAAGACGCATGGGGAATGCCATTGCTGAAAATGGACGTAGCTTATGATGACAATGACGAAAAAATGATTGCCGATTTCTTTGAACAGCTTACGGAGATGTATACTAAAGCCGGGTTTACGGATATAAAGACACATGATACCCACCAGGCACCTGGCCTCGATATTCATGAAATGGGCGGAGTTCGTATGGGTAAAGACCCGGCGACCTCACTGCTGAATAAGTGGAACCAGATGCACCATGCGAAAAACGTGTTCGTTACGGACGGTGCATGTATGACATCTACCAGTACTCAAAACCCATCGTTAACCTATATGGCTATTACTGCCAGGGCGGTCGATTATGCGGCGGCACAACTGAAAAAAGGTGAAATATAAAAGTATAGACGGTACCCTGGTGTAATGGTGCATGGCTGCCGTACCCGGGCCGCAGTCATTTTATTTTTCGCACCTCGCCTTTAACAGTTCCAGCCAGGTCCGCATACCTTTTTCCAGATTTGTATTAAATGATTTTTTAAAAACACTGGCCAGGAAGCCTTCCATACTTTCATCCACCCTTACTTCTGTAATTCCGTCCGCCTCTTTCAGCGTCCAGTTATGAATGGCAAACAGGCCAAATGTTTTACCCGTCCATCCAAAGTATTGAAAAGGAACCACGGTATGTAAAACGGAACGAATCGTTACGCCGCCGGTTTGCCATTTGAACGATGTTTTTTCTTGTATGGCTCCTTCCAGTCTTGGATCACTGATTTCAGTTTGCCAGGCATGCCAATCGTTAATAGCGGTGAGTACCTGCCATACCTCTTCTGCGCCTGCGTTGACCAGGATTGTTTTGCTGCATTTTACCGGGGCGTTGTTGTTAATGCTTTTCATGTACGTTAATTTGATGAACAGTTTATATTGTCATTCGACCATACAAATGTCTGCATCAGATCAACTGGTATACTTGACAAAAATCAAGAACTTAGAGGATGGCTTTTTTTCGTAACCGGCTCAGGGTTTCCGCAGTAATGCCCAGCATGGAAGCCAGGTATTGCAGGGGAACAGTATTAAACAGTTCCTTGTTATAGTGAAAAAGCTGATGATACCGCTGTTCTGCGGTCATCGACAAATGGGTAAGAATACGATCTTCCAGTATTGTGAAGCATCTTGCTATAAAGAGTTTCTCCAGCTCCTGCCAGCGTGGTATTACGTGTGATATACTGCGGTAGTCTTCATCGGCGATCACAAATAGTTCACAGTCAGTAAGTGCCTGTATATTCCATCGCGCCGGCTGGTGAAAAAGAAAACCCGACAGATCGACTACGAAGTAACCGGTGGTAGATATCCACTTGGTGATTTCTTTTTCATCTATTTGTACGAACTCGCGTATGATACCGCTTTGCATGAAACCGAGCCGGTCGGCATGACGGCCCGATCTTAAAAAGAATTCTCCTTTCTTTAAATATAGCGGTTGAAAAAAGGAACTGATTTTTTCTATTTCCTCCGGTGTAACGTTAAAGCAGGTTTGAATGTATTTTTCAAGTTCCGTCATTATGCTGAGTATATGTCCGGGTATATGTTTTAATCCAGTACCGAAAGAGCTACTTTCACGATATCTTTTAACACCGATTTATCCGGTTTCGTTTTGGCGGTAACCTGTATGCCTGTAAGGGAATTATATAAATGCCTTGCGAGAGCACGCGGAGTGTAGGCGGGGTTTACTTCTCCCATGGCCTGCCCTTCTTTTACCCAAAGAAAGAATCGTTGTTCCATCTCCTGCATGTTGGTGCAGGATATTTTTGCAATATTGGTGTCTTCGCCGGCGAGTTCCGTCGTGGCATTTACCATAAAGCAGCCCATGGCATCTGGATCGCTTAATTTGCACGCGATGGTATAATCAAAAAATGCCTGTATCTTCTTACGGGGTGAAGCCATTTTCTCCAGTTGGGAGTCGATCATTGCCTGGCTTTGCTGGCTATACCGTTGAAGACAACGTATATAGAGCGTATACTTATCGCCGAACGTATCATAAATACTGGAACGACTTAGTCCTGTCGCCTGTACCAGTTCGTCCATAGAAGCACCATTAAAGCCTTTTTTGTTAAAAAGGCTTTTTGCCTTATCCAGTGCTTCGTATTCATCGAACTGTTTTTGTTTGGGCATCAGGACTAAGTTGTTCCATTTCAAAGGTAATTAAAATTATAAATTGACCACTCCTCCGTCGGCAATCAGTTCCGCTCCCAGAATAAAGCTAGAATCATCCGATGCGAAAAAAGTAGCTATCCGGGCTATTTCTTCCGCCCTGCCAAATCTTCCCAGAGGAACCATATCCTGTATCCCCTGCGTTACCTGGGCCAGTTGATCTGCGGGCACACCCGTTTTCGATAAAATATTGGTAGTAACCGGGCCGGGACTGATCGCATTTACGCGGATATTTCTGGGCAGCAGTTCCGCACTCAGGGTGCGTGCAAAGGTGATAACGGCGGCTTTCGTAGCTGAATAGACCGATGCGTTCGGCATGCCGATATGGGCGTTTACCGATGTATTAAGGATAATGGAACCACCGTCATTTATCAGCGGCAGCAACTGCTGAATAGTGAAATAAGCCCCTTTTACATTGATGGAAAACTGCTCGTCAAAATGCGCTTCGTCCACCAGTTCAATCGGTGCAAATTTGCCGATACCTGCATTAACGAAAAGGATATCGATTTTAGGAAACAGGGCTGCTACCTGGCCGGCAAGGGCTTTGATATGCGAAAAATTTGAGGTGTCGGATACTATCCCTTTAACACCTGCACCCAGATCGGCTACGGCTTTATCCACTGCGTCTTTGTTGCGACCAGTAATTATAACTTCTGCACCTTCAGCAATAAAGTCTTTGGCGGTAGCTAATCCTATACCACTGTTACCACCTGTGATAACAGCCGTTTTACCATGTAATCTTTTCATAATTTTATTTGGAATGTTTGTTCCCTTAACATCAGTAAATAGCAGAATGTTTAGTCCAAATAAAAATTTTAGGCCTTTTTAATGAAGCACAACCCTGAGATTAACTACCGAATTGTCTTTTTTGATTCCCTGGAGGAAATATACACCCGGTGCCTGTTTGTTGATCGTTAATATATGTGTTCCGGCATTCAGCTTTGTAAAGCGTTGCAGTAATTGTCCCTGCGTGTTGATAAGCGTAAGGCTTTCCAATGCCACGGGTGCTGTGAGCTGCAGCTGATTATTGGTTCTGGTAGTTACTGTAAATCTGGATGCAGGACTAGCCGGTAAAGGAACAGCAGCGGAATATTCAGCGTTGCCGGACCGGTAGATCATTTTTAACCGGTAATACCGATCGGCCGCTAATGAGGGTGTTTCAAAACTATAGGAAATGATATTGCCTGTGGACGCGGACACGGTGCCGATGGTAGTAAAGCGGGTACCGTCCGCAGATTGTTCCACGTCAAATTTGACAAGAGAGACATCTGACGTGGTGCTCCATTTTAACAGATCACGGCCGCCCTGCGCACTGGCCTGGAACGATAATAGTTTTACGGGAAGCACTGTCGCTTCCGTTACCTTAAAAATAGTGCCCCCCAGCGAAGCCAGGTAAAGGGTACCATCTTCCGCATCGCCGAAGGTAGTTACATTAGCAGGAAAATTGGTTTGCTGAATTACATTCCAGCCGCCGAGTCCATCGGGCCTTATCAGCCAGCCGTTACGCGTAACAAAATCTGCACAAACATAATAACCCTGCAACACCGGATATTCCGTGCCACGGTATACCAGTCCCCCGCTAATAGAATACCCCCCGGAAGCGTTGTGCGCGTATTCAAATATCGGTGGGGTTTTACCTGCCAGTGGAGTGGCTCCGCATTGGGATAGATCGTAACTATTACTACCCTCATAGCATCGCCAGCCATAATTGATAGCGCTGGTGGACGCAGCGGGAATATAATTCACCTCTTCCCAGGCACCCTGGCCTACATCGGCTACCCACATATCGCCGGTTTGCCTGTCGAAGTTCCAGCGCCAGGGATTGCGCAGGCCCCATCCATAGATCTCCGGTTGTGTATTGGGAGTGCCTACCAGCGGATTATCTGTGGGCACGGTATAGTAAGGCGGAGTATCGAAATTATTTACATTGATGCGAATCATTTTACCCAACAGCGAATTGAGGTTCTGCGCAAGATTTTGCGGATCGCCGCCGCCGCCTCCGTCCCCGGTTCCGACATAAAGATTTCCATCGGGCCCGAAATTAAGTTTTCCGCCGTTGTGATTGCTGAAGGGCTTTGGGATCGTAAGCAATACTTTCCGCGAAGCGGCGTCTGCCAGGTTGGGATCGCCCAGGGAAGTACGGTACTGAGCCAGCTCTATACTACTGTCAGCAGCATTATTATAATAAACAAAAAAATAGCGATTGGTAGCGTATTGCGGGTGAAAGGCGATGCTTAAGAGGCCAAGTTCCCCTCCATAAGCGATTACACTGCTCATATTCAGGAAGGGAGGGGTCAGCAGGCTGCCGCCGGAGTACAGTCGTACAATACCATTCTGTTGTACTATAAACAGCCGTCCTGAACCATCTTTTGCGTTCACAATATCCACGGGGGCCGTAAGGGATTTAACGAGGGTATCAAACCCTATAGTGGGTTGCGTATAGGCGAATAGTCCGATAGACAGGTAACTAAAAATTAAGTAGAGTTTTTTTAAAGCACGCATTACATGGTTGTTTTAAGTACAGTAAAATGGTTGCCTGATGTAACTGATCGTCATATAATTGTTAATGATCTGCCCCACATAGCAATAGTACATTTTATCGCAGGTAAGGGCAAATCATTTACAATTACTTTATACGTAATATACGGTTATCAGCTTTCTACACTTAAGTACTGGGCATAGGCATAACCCTCTTCTCCCGCATCTGTACGTACCAGCCACCACAGGTCGTTCTTTTTGCTTACCAGGGTAATTATTTCATTATGAGCTGCTTTACCTACAATTGGCTGGTCGGTGCCCGGACCTTTACGGATGTTCAGATTCGATTTTTCCGTTGTTACTTTGGCCTTACTGCCTGCCGCCATATCAGATACGTTGATATTCATTATTACATCTGCGGAACGAAAATCGGAGTCGAGTTTCTCATACACCGTCCATAACTGATCTTTCGCACTGCCGGTTGGTGCTTCGCCGTCGATGTATAGTACATTGTCCTGTTCTCTCACCTGCAGGTTGGTGATGCCCAGGGTGCCTGCTGTCGTAACCAGTTCGTTGTATTTATCTTTCAATGCCATATACAGGTCCTCCGTTTTATTTTATGGTTAATTTATTTTCTATTTTCTTCGGGCGAAGCTGTTGCAGCGACTGCATCAGCGTCATCAGGTTTTCCTTGTTTATTTCTCCTGTGAGCGTTATCACTCCATCGCTTACGGATGTCTTTACCGTAGGGAAGTCTTTGGTGGCATCGGTCACCATGCCACTCAACGAATCGTCCGGACTGATGACAACCGGTGCCGGCGTTGTGGGCGGGGTTACTACCGTAGGAGACATGGGATCCGTAACAACTTCAGTTTTTTTCTTTTCCTTGCAAGCAGATAAAGCCAGGCCGCCACCAGAGAACAATAAAATAAAAGCGGATAAATGAATGATCGATTTACGCATTATGATTGATTTAGTGTTTTAAAAATAATTCGCTTTACGTTAAGGATTAAATGAAACATTATTCGGGCCAAATTACTTTTTGCGGACGCTGATGGCTATCCTTCTATCTTTTTGACGCTCCCCGTCGGGTGCATCTGCAGCAGTCTTTGCAAACTGCGATCCATACCCTTCTCCGCCCGTTACCTGCGAAGCACTGGCACCTGCCGCTTTAATGGCCGTTACAACCGCATCCGCCCTGCTTTGCGATAAGGCAAGATTGGAAAGGCTGTCTCCCGTTTTATCCGTATAACCTCCTATCTTCACTTCCAGGGCAGGGTAGGCTTTCAGGATAGCCACTATATTACTTACCTGACTATTACTTTCGGGCGTCAGTTCGGCGCTACCTGTCTCGAAATTCAGATTGTCAAAATCGAACCATATATCTTTACCTCCCTGTGTAGACGGATCGTTGAGGAAGCTGACCAGTTTATCTTCTACGCCGCCTTTACTGGCATCCAGCACCACACCATCCGGGAGCGTTACTTTAAGCGTTTCCACCGGCATAGCCGGGGTAGTTACAGCAGGAGTATCCGTTATCGCGGCCTCCTGTTTCACTTCACCGGAGTTACAGCTCCTGGCGAAATACCATATCAGTACAATGGCAGCAATAGCCAGTATAAGCGGCAATACCCATTTGGCCCCGCCTGCCGCTTTATCCACTGCAGTATTTGTAATATCACGCGCAGAACCGGTAATGCCGGATAATGCACCAGACAGCTTACTGCCAATGCCCGATAGGCTGCCTAGTCCCAGCGCACCGGCGAGGTTCAACCCGGATGGAACGCTATTGAGAATGCTGTCTTTCTGTGTATTTAAAAAAGATAGAAGTTCCCCGGTACCCATGTTGGTTTCAGCAGCATGTTTCCCGAGTACTCCCAATGCGGCTGGTGCCGCAGCACTTAAGAGCGAGTTAGCCGACGATTCTTTAATACCTGCATAACCGGAGATGGCCCCGGCTACGTTACCCGTTTTATCACCAAACAGTCCTTTCAGCAAATCGCTTCCCTGGCTCAGCATACTTCCTGTTCCTAACAGGGTGCCGAGGTTGCCCACTGCGCCGCTTCCCAGGGCATTTTTTGCCATGCTTAACAGTCCGCCCGCATCCCCCGAACCGGCTTTATTAAGTATCCCGGCCAATACAGCCGGTATTATACCACTCACTGCTTTTTGAAGATTGCCTTCGTTTTCTCCGAGTAAAGAACCGGCCCTGGAAAGAAGTTCATTATTAAAAAGGCCTTTTACTGAATCCAGAAGATTAAATGACATACGATTGATTTTTAGGTTAAGATAAATATGACCGATTAGTAAATGACTAAGCATAGTGTAATGACGGTAAATACCACCATGCGATACGTGTACAGGATATTGGAAAAAGAGTACGGAGGAAATGCTTACAGATAATCTGCAATCGTGATAGCGGGAAATAGAACTTGATGGGTAAATATAGTAAGGTTAAGGTACATTGTTTTAATAAACTTATCAAAAGAATTTTAAGTGTTGAGCAATCCGGATATACTGGTTAGGAGTCGGTTCAACGCTACTATTGAGGGGCATACATGTACTGTTAACCACCATTTCTGCCTGATAATTATAATGATAGCCAGGTATACTGGTTGATATCATGTACTCCTGTTAAAGAAATGACTCGGTTACAATTTTTGAGTATTCAATACCGGGCTCTTGCTTGCATTTACCTGATAGGTATAGATCTCATCCTGCATATTTATTTCCACTACCCGGTATCCGTAATATGCCGTACCCCAATTGCCTCCGTAATGGGCATCAAAAAAATGAGGAATCCTGTTACCGGTATATACTACGCTATCCATACTATGATCGTGACCGTGGAATATGGCTTTAACGTTAGGATACTTTTGTATCAGCGCCAGTATGTCCGGGCATTCCTTATAAAAAGTATTTTCCGGCGTCCATTGATGCGGAGGAATATGCAATACGATAAAGACCGTCTTCCTGTTTTTGTATTTTTCCAGCGAAGCTGAAAGGTATGCAGCATCGGGGCAAATATATTCTCCTTTGGCGTTAGACGTATTGGCCATTATAAACGGAATACCTTTCGTTTCGAACGAATGATTGTCTTCGTACCCGAACACGGATTTCCACAAAGCGGTATCTGCGTGATCATGATTACCGGGAACGGCATAATAAGGTATATCTAACCGGCTTAAGTGTTTTGTTTTCAGTTCGTACAGTAATTCAGGTTTATCATGAACCAGGTCGCCGTTCAGTACTATAAAATCAAGGGGTTTTACAGCATGTTCTTTATTTAACCAGTTTACCAGGTTGGTATGATTGATTTCGTAATCCGTACCCGGCTGGCCGTAATGGCCATCGGAAGCCAATACTACACGAAGCTTTAACGCCGGGGCTGTTTTGTTTTTCGGAGCGGCCATCAAGTAAGAAAACGGATCGGCTATGCCGGCAATTACCGCTACTTTCAGGGTATTTGTAATGAAAGATCTCCTGGTGGGCATATATCTGATAGCGCTATTTTTTAGTAAACTTCAGCTCCATGCTTTTAAATTCGCTGATGCCCTCGCCCGACATATACATTTCCATTACATGATGTGTATCATCTACTATCTTAAGGGTCTGGCGCACTTTCATGTCTTTCCCGGTAGCGGGGTCTGTCATAACGCCGGAAAAGTTGATTGTTTTAGTGGCATCGTCCCAGGCACCTGTAAGAAACATGATACCTGTGCCCATGTTATCGATCCAGCTGCTTTGAAATGCTTTCTTGGCATTATCGTAAGCAAGCGTGCCTTTGCCTTCCATCGGCGAACCCATAAAGTCGCCTGCATAAAAGGACTCCTGGTAGCGGCCGCCCATTACCATTTTGTTGGTGCAGGTTCCCGTGCTGGTTACAGGTTTAGCTTTAGCATCCATCCACATAGTCATTGCTGTGGTCCATTCGCCATCGCTCTTAGCGATCATTTTATGTATGTCGGAGGGTGTCATGTAAGCCATCCATGCTTTCATTTCAGCTTCTGTTTGAGCCATCAGGCCATTAGATGCCAGCAGTAATGCCGGCAGGCAAATAAGTATTAAACGTTTCATAATAAATAGTTTTTTTAAAGTTAGCTTTTTTTATCAGATTTTCTAAGAAGAAATAGGTGAGTAAAACTGGGTGACCTATAAGATGCGGCCTAAAGATAAAGGATGAGTAAAATTGAAATGTCAGGAAAGAACTTCTTCCAACGGCTGATTCGACCATTCCCCTTCTTTAGTTTCCAATACGCAGCCATGATCTTTGATGTGACGGATCATTTCCCAAACGGGAGAACTATCCTGAGTGGGTGCCAGCGACCATTTGGATTCCTGGAGGGAGAGCATGGCAATCAGTTCGCCCTTTGCATTCCGCACCGCTCTATGCCTGAGCATGCCGATGGGGCGGCCCGACTGACTGAATACGCATTTACCCAGAATTACGCCCAGTAACTTATTGGTGTCAAACTGCCAGATCGCATTTTTATTAAGGTAGGCAAGAGGTGCCCCATCTTTGTTAACGAGCTGAACTATCATGGACGCAATCTACAGGTATATTTCTACGCATCCATGAGTTAACAATAAGATAATACCTGACAACGGGTTATTAACACTGTAGTCATACTGATTAGTTAATTTACCATTACCAAATAATATCAAATGAAAAATAAGCACCCTTTGACTCATCTTTTTAGCCGTATTCTTCCATTTTTACTCAGATTACCCAGCCTTATAGTATTTTACTTACTATTTCAGGCAGAAAAACTCCACCAGCGTTTTCGGGGGGATTCAGGTTGGAAAGTGGCTTTTTTAAATCAGAAGAGGATGCGGAATTCTTAACTTACATTGCGTCTTCCAGATTAGGATAAGGGTTAAATTTTATCCGTCAGCAGGTGAAATTATATTAACGCTTATGCCATACAATGCGATGTTTATATGGTATGCGGGTGGTATGGTGGCCGGGTAGCTTTTATTGCTCACTTCTTGAATAAACATTCGAATAGACTAACAACCGGGTATTCGGTTGTTATTTTACTTTCAGGACAGCAGCCTGTTTTCCATCGCCATCTTGATTAACGAAGTCATGTTTTTTGCTTCGTACTTCTGCATCAGGTTGCGGCGGTGCGTTTCGATGGTGAAGAGGCTTAAGTTTAATTGTTCTGCGATAAGAGCGCTTGTTTTACCGTCTGCTATCATGCGGAGAATTTCTTTTTCTCTTTTGGTTAGTGAGGGCAGGGTTCTTAAGTCCTGTAGAGTGGGTCTTGCCATTATTTCTTTTGCTTCCCTGCTCAGGCAGATCTGGCCATCAAGTGCTTCATTGATACAGCCAACCAATTCGTCTGCGGAAGCGTTCTTCAACAAGTATCCGCTGGCACCGTTTTGAAGCATTCGTATAATGGTGCTTCTTTCGTTATGATTGCTGAAAGCCAGCACGCGGGTGCTATGTGAAATTGTTTTGATCTTTTTACAGAGGTCTATACCATTTATATCCGGCAAAGTAATGTCAAGCAAAATGATATCCATTTCATCCTCCGCATTCATGATATATTGCAGGCATTCATTTCCGGTGGTGAAGCATATCGTACTTACATAGCTGTAAGCCTGCATCAGAATTTTCTGAAGTCCCTCCATTACTATGGGGTGGTCGTCTACAATGGCTATTTTTATAATTTCTTTAAGTGCCGACATTGAATTCAATATTAATAGTGGTTCCCTCACCAAGGGCGGAGCATACTTCAAGGCTGCCTTTGAGGTAGTCGACCCGGTGTTTTACGTTTGCCAGTCCTATTCCGTTGCCGCTGGTTTCTTTAGTAAATCCTTTGCCATTATCTTCTACCGTAATATAAAATACATGTTTATTCTGGCTGCATTGAACAAGAACGGAAGAAGTGCCGGCATGTTTCACTGCGTTGGTCAATAATTCCTGTACTATCCTGTAAATGGTGACCTGCATCTCCGGGGGTATCGTTTTTTCGATATTAAAGGGCTGGAAATCTATCTTAACGTTTTCAGACAGCGGCAATTCGCACATATCCTTCAGGGCCGCCTCCAGGCCCGAATTAAGCAGTGTTTCGGGCATCAGGTTACGGGCGATACGGCGTAATTCATTGACCGACTTGTCCAGCATGTTAATAACAACCGCCATATTCCTGGTAAACAAATCAACTTCATTATTAGGAGGAATCCTGGTAAGATTAAATTTTATCCCGGCAAGCATACCCCCCAGGCCGTCATGCAGGTCTCCCGCCAGCCGTTTACGCTCTCTTTCTTCTCCCTGCAGGAGTGCCTGCGCCAGTTGCAGTTGCTGTTGCTGGTTCACTTCGTTTAGTTGTTGCTGATAGCTGATTGCTTTCTGACGGGCAAGCTTTTTCGTATTTCCCAGGTATAGTGCGCCCAGCACGGATAGAGCCAGCAGGAACAGGCATGACCCTCCGAGAAGCCAGGCCAGCAGCCTGTTGTTTCTGGAAGTAAGTACTGCCTTTTCTTTATCGGCCTGCAGGAGGGATATTTTTTTTTGATTTTCGGCATCATTGTATTTCTTTTCCATCTCAATGATATCGTTTTGTGACTTTTCTTTATACATACTGTCGCTCAACGATATATATCGCTCCGCCCAGCGATACGCTTCGGGCAGATTACCTAACCGGGCATAGGTGCCGTACAGTTCTTTATAATATAGTTTCTTGTCTGCCGTAAAAACAAGCGGGCTTTTCAGTAGATCCTGCATTACCTGGGTGGCAGCGGACAGGTTATTGCTGTTGGACAGGGTTTTGAACTTAGCGTATTTAAGCCTATTGGCGTGAAACCGGGAAGCCGGGTCCCGGGCGAGTGCTATTCCGCTATCAAGGCTGCTGATAGCATTTTTATATTGTTTGCTTCTATCATAATATGTTCCTTCCGCAAAGTAATAAGGGAGATAAAGATTAGACCGGGGTTTGGGTGACAGTATGGCTTTCGCCTTATCCAACTGTATCCTGGCAGAATCCAGCAAATTGCTGTAATTATAGTTTTCGGCGGATGTGATATAGGTTTCAACTATGTTTTCCAGCCGTGTAGGGTTGTCGCGGCCTGAACTTTCCATATACTCAATGGCTGTTCGCAGGTATCCGGGGCTTTTGGGCGCTGGTCTGCATTCATAAATACGATGGCTATGGCTTTATTGATGTTTCCCTGCAGAAAAGGGTCGCCCGACCGTTTGGCATATACGAGGGCCTTGTTTATAAAAGCGTCCATGGCTGCTTTTTCGTTCCCTTTTATTTGCTGGAAGATTCCGAATGCATGCCATATATAACCTCTTAACTTAAACGCTTCCGTGTGCATAAATGAAGCCAGTAGAGAATCTCCTTTCATCAAATGATGTTCGATGGCCGGGATATTTCTTTTTTCGTATAATGCATGGGCCTTATAAAAGTAAGAGGCAGCTTTCAGGAATGGATATTTTTCGCTTAATTCAATTCCCTGCTTTAGGTAACTTTTTGATTTTACCGTGTCGTTTATCAGCTTGCATATAATGGACAACTTAAGGCTGGTGTAGGCTTTTACACTATCCGAAATAGTTTTATGGAGTATGTTTTCCACCTTGGCTATATGGGCAGTATCGTCGTCCAGCGAATACAGTAACTGGCCCGTCCCGGTATATACGGAAGACAATAAAATAAAAACGGCTATTGCAAATTTTATCATCAAAGCTGATATCAAAAACATTAAAAATAGCAGAATCCTGCCAGTTACCTTACTGTAATCGAAAAATACTGGTAAACAGGTATAAATAAATACTGGTGCTCAGGGATAGTTTTAGAGCCCTCATGCGGGTAGTTTTGCTGTTTCAATGCTTAATAAATAATAACCCAAAAAATTATGAAAATGTCAAAAAGAATCCGTTATCTGTTTTTCACTCTGTCAGCTGTTATATTGTGTTTGTCGCTTAACTCCTGCAAGAAGGATGATGATTCCCCTGCCGGTGCCGGTGGTTATCCCAAGGTAGTTTCCATAGAATACAAAGCCATCGCTTCTGCAGGGGTCAATTCGGGAACTGTACTGTATATCAATGAAACCGCCGCTTATACTACACTCATTGACCGGAGCTTCCCTTTTACCACTAAATTCAACCGAACGATCAATAAGAAAGGCGATCTCGCCCAGCTTGGTTTTACTGCCAGCGGCTCGGGCTCTGTTACGCTCCAGATTTTTGTAAATGACGTACTCGTTAAGACGGCCACACCAACCGGAAGCGGAGCGTTAACCGGAAGTGTTGAATATCTTTTTCCGTAAGCCGGTTACCTCATTTGCGGGGAGTTTTGAGACGGTACACGTATTCAATTTTGCTCGCAAAAAGGGCGGAACATAGAAACGAATTAATATAAATTCAAGTTACCTCCTGGTACCAACCCGCCGGGATGCCATTGCAAAACGGCTTAGTTAAGCCCGGCGGGTAATTTTAAAACATGCCACGGCATAAGAAATGCATACAATTGGTAAAATGAAATTATGTCCAAATTCAGTAACACACTTATAGCGGGGATAATTATAGGTATCCTTATAGCACCCGATAAAGGAAGTAATACCCGCAGAAAACTTTCCCAACGTGCAAGGGATATCCGTAACAGGCTCCCTTTTTCTGAAGCTACCGGTACCGGAATGGCACCCATGGCCAGAGATAGCGGGCTCTCCAGAGAAATTTCACCCCAGATTGCCGATAATGCGTAAGGCGTAAGCAACCAATATTTTGAATACTTTAACGGATACACCCTATCCGTATCAAATCCGCTTTTGTTAAAATGTAGTACCTTCATAATGGTGCGTTAGTGTCATTGATAATCAAAGATGCTTTTAAAAATATCAGCACCCGAATAAAAATAAAATTATGAAGACTATTCTCGCAGGTATCCTGCTGTTTGTTACAGGTTCAATTTTCGCGCAGCCAACCGTGACTGAACAATTTGCAAAAATAAATACGGTGCCTGAGGCACAAAAATACATCGATGCGAATGCGGCGCTAAAGCCAACGATATTGAAATTATCTTATGGCAAAGATTCCTCATTAATCGAGAAGCGATTATTACGTCAGAAAAAAGGAGATGTGTTTTCCGTCGGCTACGTAACCTACAAAGTGCTGGAAGCATCGGAAGTCGTCAATTACCGGGCGAACTATATATTCCTGGACGGCTCATCTCTTACCATGCCACAGATCGACAGCCTGAAAAAAATAATCGTTCAGAAAGCGTCTTCCGGCGTACCCTTCGAACAGTTGTCCGATGAATATACTATGGATGGAAATACCACGAAGGGAGATACAGGCTGGTTTTTCGGGCCGGAAATGATGCCGAAGGAATTCCAGGATGCCGTTCAAAATCATAAAAAGAATGATGTTTTCTTTGTAGATGTATCTGACAAGCAGTGGCATTATATCGTTAAAAAGACCTATGATGACCAGATAAAGAAAGATATAACCGTTCTGCGGTCAAACGGGCGGTAAGGAATTTACAAGCATAAAATTATTATATCGTAAAGCCTATTCCGCTATACACACATTCTTTTATTTTCCAATTCCTGCATTTCTGGCGAATGCAGGAATTTCTATTTCATTCTGTGTTCAGGATGCTATTACAACCTGGCGGCAGTAATAATTGATTAAGGCGGTTTGTTCCTTTACGGTTACCTGTAATATATTCCTTGCCTCCAGTTTTTTAACGGATACCACTGTGGCATTTTTAATAACAGGCAAACGAAAATAGTTTATAGATGTTTTAAGCATGTCCGCAAACTCCTGCGCAGTACTAAAGCCATTGTGGTCATCTGATTTCCATTCAAATCCTGGCAGGGCGTTCACGCTGTTGACCGTGTTTGGTTTAAATAAATCCCATCGCTGCAACATCCATGATGCTCCTATTTGACCCCGCTCAAAAACAAGGTGTTTAAGGCCGTGTCTTTTTAAGTAATAACTCATGTTCAGCCCGGCATGGCCGCCTCCTATTACAATTACGTCGAGAACTGAAATGCTCATAAAACGGTATTTAATCTTGATGAATGTTTTGTAATCCTATTTATTTTATGCACCAAAAATGATTTAAAAAGCAGGATGAATAAATGACCACAATGCGTTTTTGCATCACCATATCGGGGGGTAGATGAAAGCAGATTTTCGAAATATGCGGAGCATACTATTATTTTTCTTTAAATTTATAGTTGTAATCTGGCTACAAAACGGTAGACTGCAAAAAAAGAACGATTGAACTTGCTTATAAAAGATATACTACTACTTCAAAACAGGATAGCTTACCTGAGAGATGAACAGGCTTATAAACAGCTTTTTTATCATTTTTATACATCCCTGCACCGGTTTGCCATCAGCATAGTGCACCATAATGAAACAGCGGAGGAAATAGTATCCGATACGATGATGAATCTTTGGGATTTAGGTACCAGGCTGGCCCAGATAGAAAAGCTGAACCTATATTTACTTACATCGGTGAAGAATGCCTGTCTGCGGCATCTTTCAAAAAAGAAACTGGATACTGTTCAATTAAGCGAACACGACTTTTTGGCCGGCAAACCGGATACCCATCAAACGCCGGAATCGCAACTGATGCTCTCCGAGATAGAAAAAAGAATCAATGAAAGCATAAAAGATCTGCCGCCCCAGTGCAGAATGGTTTACAGGCTGATTAAGGATGAAAGTCTCTCTTATAAGGAAGTGGGGGGTATTTTGAACATTTCCCAGAATACCATCGAAACGCACATGCGGATTGCACTCAGAAAAATCCGTTTGGCGCTGTTGCATTACCTGTCCGAAAAATAATTATTCTATCCGCTTCACGGTAGCTGTTATTTCATGTCTCTTATATAGATGATATGAATAATTTTACGCAGAACCAGTTCTACAAACTGCTTACCGCTAAACTCTCGGGTGATGCGACGGAAGAGCAACTGATGCAATTGCAACAACAACTGGGATTACACCCGGAATGGAGGTTCCTGTACGACCAGATGATGAAGCCAAGTGCTGAATATCCGAAAGAACTGGCCGACCAGGCGTATGCAGCGCATATCGTAAAGATGCAACTGAACGGTAAGCTGGATGCCGATTTACCTTCACTCAGCGAATCATCTTTTACGCAATCAGCAAACAAGGGTATTTACCGGAAAATGATCTACGTAATTGCCGTAGCTGCTTCTATTATCGGTTTTTTATTCATCATTAAAAAAAGCCCGGAGGAAACCCTGAAGCATTCTTCCGCGTCCAATGAAGTGACCACCAGGAAGGGATCCAAATCGAATATTAAATTACCCGACGGAACGCAGGTGTGGCTGAACGCAGACAGCCGGATATCTTATACAAAAGAATTTGGGGACAAAACCAGGGAGGTTACGCTTACGGGAGAAGCCTATTTCGACGTAGTGCACGACTCGGTGCATCCTTTCCTGATACATACGGGTAACGCGGTGATAAAGGTATTGGGTACGGCTTTTAATGTCCGTAACTATCCGCAGGATAAATCGCTGGAAACTTCGCTTATAAGGGGTAAAATAGAAGTGACGCTTATCGACCGGCCCGATGAAAAGATTATACTTAAACCTCTTGAAAAACTGATCATCCGTAACGACCGTCCCGATCGTGATAGTATCATCCGCAAAAATGTAATAGATAAACCAGTGCTTACTTCTGTTACTTATACGATGGTAGATAGTTTGGTTGCGGAGACCAGCTGGATGAAAGATAAAATGGTTTTTATCAATTTACCACTTGAAAAAATAGCAGAGGAACTGGAACGGAAATTTGCCGTTACGGTCCATTTTAATTCTGCTACCACCAGGCAATACCGGTATACCGGCGTATTTGGCACTGAAGAACTGGACGAGATACTTGAAATATTAAAACAATCCAGAAAAATAAAGTATTCAATAACCAATAAACATGTAATTATCGAATAAAATGTAAGTATCTAACGATCAAATAAAAGAGGGATGCGGTCAACATCCCCCTTTTAAAAAAGCCATTCCGTCCGGATAAATGCGTCCGGAAGGATTTTTAGTAAAAATCAAAACTAAGGTATGAAAAAAATTGTTCAGTACTGGCACCAAAGCCATTCCTGTAGAAGAAAAACGCTGCTTGTCATGAAAATTTTCTCACTGCTTCTTTTACTGAGTATGCATGTAGCCGCCAAAAACTACGCACAGGAAACCGTTTCTCTCCAATTTAAAGAAGTCTCTTTTGTTAGGGTGATAAAGAGCATAGAGAAGCAGAGCTCCTACCGCTTTTTTTACAGTGACGATATTGTTCCTTCCACCAGGCTTATCAGCATCAATATAAAAGATGCTACGATCAGCCAGGTGATGGATATAATGCTGGATGGAATACCGTTATCCTGGAAATTGATGAAGGGTAACCGCGTGCTGATAACCGCATTGCCTGAAGTGCAAAAATTACCTCTTGTAATCACAGTGTCAGGAAGTGTAAAAAATGAAACGGGCGAACCCATAGAGGGTGCTTCCGTTAAAGAAAAAGGAACAACGAATGGGGTGGTATCGGATGCCCAGGGCAGGTTTACTTTAAAGGTACAATCCGAACGATCGGTATTAGTTATATCCAGTCTCAATTATGCTGAAACGGAAATAACAGTTGCCAACCAGGAAAATGTAAGTGTAGTATTAAAAGCCGATCTGAGGACACTGGATGATGTGGTAGTGATCGGTTATGGAGGTGTAAGAAAGAGCGATCTGACTGGTTCTATCGCTTCTGTTAAAAGCAAAGAACTAACGGCATATCCCGCTTCCAGTGTGGTGCAGGCGTTGCAGGGCCGTACCCCGGGCGTTCTGGTACAAGCCAATAACGGTGATCCGGGAGGTAGCTTTAAAATAAGAATACGCGGAGGAACGTCCATCAATGCCAGCAGCGATCCTATTTTTGTGGTGGACGGATTTGCAGGTGCCATCCTGCCCCCGCCGGAAGATATCGAGTCGATGGAAATCCTGAAAGATGCTTCTGCCACCGCGATCTATGGGTCGAGGGGAGCCAACGGAGTAATACTCATTACCACTAAACGCGGTAAGGCGGGCAAAGCAAAAATTGAGATCAATTCCTCCTACTCCACGCAGGAAGAAATTAACAGGCTTCCCTTGCTGAATGCCTCTCAGTTTACAGACTTTATCAAGGAAATAAACCCTGCATATGTGGCTGGTACAGAGAATACCAATTGGCAGGATCTGATTTTTCAACGCGGGTCCATACTCAATACGCAACTTTCCCTTTCAGGTGGTACGGATGCCGTACGCTATTATGTATCTGCGGCATTATTCGACCAGGACGGTGTAATCACCAATTCCGCTTTCAAGCGTTTTTCAGTGACCAGCAATATCGATTTCAAAGCCACGGACTGGCTTAACGTCGGCTTAAACCTGTTTACCCGGTCTTCTAAAACGGAGGGAGTAAGAACCCAGGAAAATACCGGCGGGTCCAATAGCACCGGTGTAGTTGCGAGTGCATTCAAGTTTGGCCCCGACCAAGCGGTACGAAGAGCGGATGGCTCTTACGCGCTGGCCGTAGTTGGTGATCCGCACGATAACCCGGTGGCGGTTGCCAACGAGTTTCAGAACGAGACAGCAGGAAGTTTGTACCAGTATAACTTTTATGCAGATTTTAAAGTCTTAAAAAACCTGATGTTTAAAACTACTTATGGCTCTTTCAACAATAATCAACGTACCGGAGAATTTATTCCTACTACGCTGAATGGTGGAAGAAACGTAGGTGGAGATGCCCGTCTCGACCAGGAAGTACGGAAAAGTTATATCAATGAAAACTTTTTAACCTACACCAATACGTTTGCCCAACGTCATAAACTAACGGTGCTGGGTGGGTTTTCTTACCAGAAGTTCGTTAATGAGGATTATGGAGCCAGGAGCCAATCCTTTTTATCGAACTCCGTTTCCTTCTGGAATATAGCCGGGGGATCGGTTACATTACCTGGGAATTCTTTACTAACAGAATCGCAACTGGCGTCTTATTATGGAAGATTGAACTATAATTTTTCCGACCGGTATTTATTGACTGTAAATGCCCGTTACGATGGATCTTCTAACTTCAGCAAAAACAACAAGTGGGCTTTTTTCCCTTCAGCGGCTTTAGCGTGGAATATGCATGAGGAAAAATTCATGCAGAAGATACCGGCTATCAGTAGTTTTAAATGGAGACTTAGTTATGGCTATACCGGCAACCAGGCCATCACACCGTATCAGACCCTGGCGCGCTTTTCATCGGTGTATACTTTTGTAAATGGCACACCGGTGAATTCCGTGAGG
The DNA here is from genome assembly GCA_031399065.1 of Chitinophagaceae bacterium. Taxonomy (GTDB): domain Bacteria; phylum Bacteroidota; class Bacteroidia; order Chitinophagales; family Chitinophagaceae; genus JADCRZ01. The sequence continues at coordinate 131,386 of JANNOM010000050.1, read as the reverse complement.
CCCACCACCATTGCAAACGAGGAGCTGAAATGGGAAACGACTGCACAGCAAAACTTCGGGGTGGATATTGCTCTTTTTAAGAACAGGATAACATTTACTGCTGATTATTATAAATCCATCACATCCGATTTATTATTCAATGTACAATTACCGCAGTATTCCGGTTACAGTACACAGCTTAAAAATATAGGAAAAATTGAAAACCGTGGCCTGGAACTATCTCTTGGAACCAGGAACCTAACGGGAGCGTTTCAATGGAATACGGACTTTAATATTTCATTCAACCGGAACAAGGTGCTGGAATTACCCAACGGCAATGATATTATTTATGCAACCGCTCCGGGTCACATGGTGGGTATAGGAAGCAGTGCCCAGGTATTAAGAGTCGGTCAGCCGGTAGGCAGTTTCTTCGGATGGATATACGACGGTGTTTATCAAAGCGGTGAAACGTTTATTCCGGGTGCGGGGTTTGAACAAGCTGTTGGTGGTGAAAAATTCCGTGATATCAGCGGTAAGAAAGATGCTGGTGGAAACGCATTACTGCAACCCGATGGCGTATTGAATAGCGATGACCGCACCATCATCGGCAACCCGAACCCTGATTTTATTTTTGGATTCAACAATGAATTTAATTACAAAAATTTCGATTTGAATATTTTCATACAGGGTTCTCAGGGTAATGATATGTTGAGTTATACGCTGCTTGAACTGGAAACACTTTCAGGGATCAACAACGCTACTACCGAAGCTTTGAGCAGGTGGACACCCACCAACACAGCCACCAATATTCCCAAAGCATTTACCGGAAGGCCGCAACGGGTATCTTCCCGCTGGATATTCGACGGAAGTTATACAAGGGTTAAAAATATTTCCCTTGGTTACAACCTGCCAAAGCAGTTGATCAGTAAATGGAACCTGCAAAGGCTGCGGGTGTACCTGAGTACGCAGAATCTATTCACCGTCACAGATTACAGGGGTTACGATCCGGAAGTAAATTATCGTAATTCTAACCTGAATGCGGGAGTTGACTATGCCAGCTATCCGAATGCGAAGTCATTAACCGCAGGTATCAATATTGGATTTTAAATTTCAACTGACTTACAATGAAAAAGATATTACTGCCAATAATTATTTTATCAATTGCCATGCTGGGTACCAGGTGTACCAAAATGCTGGAAGAAGAGCCGGTAGGCCTGCTTGCCCCGGAAGGGTTTTTTAAAACAAAAAAGGATGTAGAATCCGCTGTATTCGGTGCTTACGGTTTGCTGGCTTCAGAGCCCTTATTCGGAAGGCAGTTTGTATGTGCCCTGATGCTGCGCAGCGATATGGTGGACATTGGCAACAGGGGTACCACGTCGGAAAGAATACAGGTAAACGATTTTAATATGGATGCCAGTAACGGTATGGTGCGATTGTTCTGGCCTTCCTGGTACCAGGTTATATCGGCAGTCAATTCCGCTGAAGCCGGTGCAGGTACATTGGGTTTACCGGAAAATGAAATCAACCCGCTGATTGCCGAAGCGAAATTCGTGCGGGCGTTGAGTTATTATCATCTGGTAAGAAACTTCGGCGATATACCTTATATCGACTTCTTTGTATCCGATCCCGAGCTAATAAAAAGTGTCGGTAAAAAGAAGGAAGCCGAGGTATATGTGGCCATTATTAAAGACCTGGAGTATGCCAAACAATGGCTCCCTGATACGTATAACTCCGATGTACGTACCCGGCCCACTAAGGCCACTGCTGCGGCTTACCTTGCGTCCTTATATTTAACGACAGGAGATTATGCCAAAGCATATACTGAAGCGAAATGGGTAATAGATAGGAAAACGACTTACAAATATGACCTCGAACTTAATTATCAGAACCTGTTCCGGGCCGAACTGGCCGACAACCTGATAGAGACTATTTTTGCTGTCGACTTTGTGGGTAAACTATCGGTAGGCAACCAGAACGACGACCTGGTAGCTTCCATGGTAGGTATTCGCAATACACCTCAAAACGGTTTTGGTGTTTGTGTTCCCTCTCTGCGTGTTTTTACTACATGGGATGCCAGGGATTACAGGAGGCTGGTAAGTTTTGAAGACAGCACATTAAATGCAGCGGGCGTTAAAATCGGTTATACCGCATATCCTAATGAAAAAAGACCGCATATAGCCAAATGGCGGAGATTCCCGGGCAACGCCAATTCCGACGGCAGGTATTCCGACTATAATTATCATGACATGCGTTATGCAGAAGTACTTCTTATAGCAGCCGAAGCGTCCGCGGAAGTAAATGGTCCTACACAGGAAGCCGTGGATTATATTAACCTGATCAGACTGAGAGCAAGAAACTGGCCGGGTAACCCTACCGGTTTTCCCGCTAATCTAACACTGACCGGGTTAAGTAAACAGCAGTTTATTGATACGATCATGGAGGAAAGACGACTGGAATTATCTTTTGAGTTCAAGCGCTGGTACGATATCAAAAGAAGAAAGCTGGGAGATGTGGTATTTAAGGGGCCTAATTCTTTAGAACCCCAACCCAACTTTAGAGCTGACCGTGATTATTTAATGCCCATACCGCAAACGGAAATAGAAATCAATCCCAATCTGAGACCTCAAAATAGCGGGTATTAAGAATAATATACCTGTTCGTTCACACTCCGGCCGGTATGCCGTATTACATGAGGAAAGCCAAATGTAATATCGGATACCGGTCGGTTTATTAATAATATAGATCGATCTCGAAAAAATAAATATATTATCGCATTTCGGTTTAGAATAGTGGATTAAAACGCGTTGTAGTAGCACTTACCGGTATTAATATCTGAAAGTTCTATACAATCCATTGCACCCGATAGTGGTGTGTCGAAAAGGATTACCTTTATTTTACCCATTCTTATTGGAAACTGTAAGTTAAGGCGGCTTTGATTATTGATGAAAATAGATAACTTATTGTCTTTAACTTTAAGTTCAATATCCTGCCAAGTGGAAAAATCAGTGCTGAGAGCAGAAAGGTCACTTACCTTTCCATCAAAAATTTGTTCACCAAATTTTATGTACGCTTTATTAAGGCAATCTTTCTGTGCGAAAGTGATGTTTATTTTTCCTGAATCGCCGTGAATCACAAAGGATGCAAAAAAACAGTCCAGCGATTTTATCTTATTTAAATCAGCGACTCTAAATTTCAATCTGCATTGATCTCCATTTATTCCTAAGTCATTAACTAACCGGTATTTTACCACAACTGCTTCATCTTTTCTAAACAAGCCGGTCTTATACACTTCCTCTGGATTTACTTCCAGTCTGCCCGTTTCTTTTTGTGTCTCGATATAATAGAACTTCGTCATATTGTTATACGCCAGAAATGCCTGCCAGGATTGGGTTTCCAGATTAACGCTTAATGTGCGTATGGTTCTGCCTTTATGAATGAGCGATACTTGATACAGGTCCGGTAATATGTACCTATGTGTGATGGTATGCTTTTTTGGATCCAGTACTTCCCGGGGGGTATCTGTAAAATCATCATCGTAATTAATAACAATTGAATCGCTTAAATCTTGAATATTATAATTAAAAACCACTGCGGACGGATAGTTGCTCTTTATATAGGTGCCCGAAAACCGCACTTTACTAATTAAAGTATTTTCTTTTTTCTTTTTGATTAAATAAAATAAAGGGATTATTAAGAATACCGCAACAATACCGAGAACAAAAATTTTCCAGGTAGATGTAAATACGGATATTGTTTTTTCTTTAATAGGTTCTGTAAATGAGATACTGTTTTTAGCGGTAAAATCGTCCCAGCTTTCATAACCGAGGAAGATGACTAAAGCATTCCGGGTTTCGTATTGAGGCTGGTGGTTATAAGACACTTTGCCGAATAAACGCTTTAGTGAGGACAAACTAATCAGCACTCCGCTTCTTTCCTGGATTAACGAACTCAATTCAACAAACTGCCGGTGCTTCCATGTGGAGGAAGGCCCCCACCTCATTTTATCAACGATCAGTTGCAGGCATTTTTCAAGTTGAAGGTTGTCAGACATTTTTATGCAATCGCTTAATAATCAGTTATTTAATTGTTGTTCAAATTTTGAACATCTTTTGGATAGCCAAATTTAGTTATTTCTGTATGATTATAATATACATTCAATCAACGACAAAAACGATTTCAGCCATGCAACGATTATTACCATTTTTTATCAACTGCCCATCAGTAATGGAAGCCATAACAAAGTTAAAAGTTTATTTTACCATCGGAATTTTAGTTAGTATTTGCTGTAGTCAGCAGGCTATAGCTCAGCAGGTATTTTTTGCAGATTATGATCCTGTAAGTTCAGGGGGTACTGGAAATACTAATGTAACAAATAGTGTGGGGCCGTTAGTCATCAATCAGAATCAGTTTTTTCCGGGACGCTGCGGATTAACCACCACCCCTTTGGCAGTTGCAGGAAGGCCAGGTAATGGTGTTATCCGTTTCGAAACCCGGCAAACTGATGGCAACTATGCAAGCACAAGCGGCAACAGGTCTGAATTAAAATTTCAAAATCAGGCATGTAATTCAAACAATAATTCGCCTACTGAAATCTGGTATTCCTGGAGCATTTATATACCTAATCCAGGTACCGGCTCCAATAAATGGGACGGGGGGGATAATGCATTCAGTAATCCGAAAGATGCCGGAAACGGCGGAGGAAGGGAAATTTATATTCAACTTCATGCGCCTGATGGTATTGACCTTGATGGAAATTCCGAAAATCCACCAGTAGCTTTTTACAGATCGGTAGATCCAGCTTTGCCCAATACCGGGTTTTTCAAATTGACATACCGCTGGAATGTGAATGACTCTACTGAAAGAAAAAGTATTCCCATTTCAATTGAGTTAGGCGAATGGACGGATTATGTAATGCGAATTGTATGGTCTAACAGTACCTCTAACAACGGGGCCATAGAAGTATGGAAAAACGGGGTTAAAGTGGTAAATGAAATCAATAAAAGAGTTGGTTACAGGAATATGAGCTATAGCTATTTTAAAGAGGGAATTTATGCGTTCGACTGGAACAACAATGTAGCTAATGATGCGTATACGGCCGTTGCATATTACGATGAAGTGAAAATTTCTGAAGGATCAACAACTTATAATGCCATGAAACCAAGACGCGGGGCAGTCAATCCGGATACACAGGCACCTACTTCGCCGACGAATCTCGGCTCCGGTAATATCACTTCGTCTGGCTTTAATCTATCATGGACGGCATCCACCGATGTGGTAGGCGTTACGGGGTACGATGTATTCCAAAACGGCACGTTTAAAACATCTGTTACGGGTACTTCAGCTGTTATTACGGGATTGAGTGCGGGTACGCTGTACGCAATGACGGTAAAGGCAAAGGACGCCGCAGGTAATGTATCGGCTGCCAGCACGGCACTAAACGTTACCACACTGGCGGGTTGCGGTAGCCCGGTACCATGGACCAACGTTTCTTTCGCAAACCAGACCGACACATTTACGGCTGAATTTGACGTGGTACCTTCCGGTGCCGGTATGGATGGAGTGGTTGGTTTAACTAACGGTGCAACTACTGCCTATACCTCTCTGGCGTGTGCCTTGCAATTTTTTTCGGATGGCTTTATTAAAGCACGTAACGGTGGTTCTTATACTGCGGCCAATGCAGTTGCTTATACCCCCGGCACTTCTTATCGGGCAAAAATGATTGTAAATGTAGCCACCCGTAGATATGATATTTATGTTACTCCGGCCGGCGGCTCTCAGATTACCATTGGAACTAATTATTCCTTCCGCAGCGAACAGGCATCGGTAACGCAACTTAATAACAGAGCCGTTCAGACATTAAGTTGTGGCCTGGCGGTAAGCAATTTTACCATTGGAACAGCAGCAACGTGTTCAGGGGGACCACTGGACTATACTAATACAGCATTTACGGCTGCATCAGGTACGTTCACCGTAGAATTCGATGCTGTTCCTGGTGCTGCTTCAATGGACGGGGTAGTAAGTATTAACGGCGGAACCACAACTGCCTATACAACGATGGCCGCCATAGTGCGTTTTAATTTAAACAACAGGATTGATGCCCGTAATGGGGCTGCTTATGCTGCGACAAACAGCGTACCCTATAGTGCTAATACCATTTACCGTTTCCGCCTGGTTATGAATACTACTACGGATAAGTATGATGTATATGTGCAGGCCAATGGCGGGTCGGAGCAAACCATCGGAATCCAATACGCTTTCCGTAACAATGTTACTTCCCTGGCCAATCGCTGTATCAAAACGGAAGTTGGCTGTATTGCACTCTCTAATTTTCAGGTTAATGGGGTGCAGAACCGCATAGCTGGTGTTGTTCCGGATCTTTCGGTGCTGCCATCCAATACGAAACCGGGCATTTATCCCAACCCATTGATACGAAACAGTGAGTTGACCATTGACTTTGGAACCCAGGTCCGGAATACCAGAATAGATGTATTCGACATGGAAGGAAAATTGGTTTTGATGCGGACATTGAAGGCTGTTTCAAGAGCAAGAATTGACGTAGGAAATCTGTTGAAGAAAGGAATATATATTATAAAAGTTAGCAGCGATAAAAAAGTGAATACTTATAAATTGTTATCGCAATAACCTGGCTTTGCAAGGGAGATGTCGTCAAAGGCCCTCCTTACTTAATATAGATGAATGTCTTCAAAAATTTATTATTGCCATATATGCATTCCAGCACTAATGACTTTCGTATTCTATTATCTAATACTATTTTTTAATCAGTACAGCTTGTTTATACTTTCAACAACATCTTTTTAAACTATTTTTCTTCAGTATTTGCTTTTTTATTACCACATAACAACGCAATACTATAACGTGTAGGAATACTCGCTTAGAACAGCTACGGATATAAAATAAATCATCAACATTATAAATTTGCAGATATGAAAAAAATGCTATTTCCAATGGCGGCTCTTTTCTTCTTTCTTTCTTTTTATACTGCCGCGACAGTAACAAATGCCCAGCAACTGATTTTCAGGTCAGGCTTTGAGTCTGGAAGTGTCGGATCGCCTTCCAATGCGCATACAGATATAACGGGAACGGATAATTCAGTGGCGGCACCTAATAACTGGGTGACTGACCTGGAAGGCCATCCTAAGATCGGCAGTTACAAAATATATTATCAGTCATCTGGAACCGCCAGTGACAGGTACGCTCGAATAGATACGGATCCTGTCAATAGTGCCAATAAAGTATTAAAGTATTATCTGAAAACACCGGATGCAAGTGTAGGGCGTATTCAAAGTGATTTATATGGTAATACAAACCTGACTGAAGTCTACTATAAATTCAGAATGTATTTCCATCCTGATATGCAGAAGCTGGAAAGCTATCCGGGTACGGTAAATTGGCTGACTATTGCAGAATTCTGGAATGAAAAAGACTGGGAAAATGATCCTTTCCCTTTTAGAATTACACTAGGTCTCAGAAAAGAATCCGGTACAGGTAAAGTACTTCATTTTAAAGTACAGGGAGAAGAAAAAACGGGGGGCTCAAACGGATCATGGGGTCCGGATACCTGGGAAAACACCAATACGGGGTTTACCATTCCATATTCCAAATGGATGACTTGTGAAATACATTGGAAAGAAGGGAATGCCGCAAATGGTAAGTTCTATTTTTCCGTTACACCGGAGGGAGGATCTAAATCAGTCATTTTCGACATCACCAATTATACATATCACCCCGATACCAACCAACCATTAGATGGATTAGAAGAGTTCAGTCCTTTTAAGTTATATACCGATCCAAGGTTCGTTAACCATGTAGACGATCAAGGTGATGCAATGCAGATATATTGGGATGATTTTGAATTATGGACCGGCCGGCCTTTAACGGGCGGCGATACGCAGGCTCCCACTGTTCCAACAGGATTGAGTTCGAGCAATATATCGGCTTCCGGTTTTACGCTCTCGTGGTCACCCCCTACGGATGCGGTGGGTGTTACAGGGTACGATGTGTTTCAGAACGGCGCGTTTAAAACCTCGGTTACGGGTACTTCGGCGGCCATTACGGGACTGAGTGCGAGCACACAGTACTCGATGACTGTAAAGGCGAAGGACGCCACGGGGAATGTATCGGCAGCCAGCACGGCATTAAACGTTACTACGCTGGCTGGTTGCGGCAGCCCGGTACCGTGGAACAACAATTCTTTTACTAACCAGACTGGCAGCTTTACTGCTGAATTCGACGCGGTACCTTCGGGTGCCGGTATGGATGGAGTGGTGGGCTTAAGCAACGGTACCGCTGCTGCCTTTACATCTCTGGCGACTGCATTGCAGTTTTATTCGGACGGCTTCATTAAAGCACGCAACGGGGGTACTTATGCGGCTGCTAATTCGCTGGCATATACAGCCGGCACATCCTACCGGGTGCGTATGGTCGTGAACGTGGCCACGCGTAAATACGATATTTATGTTACCCCTGCCGGCGGGTCGCAGGTAACGATCGGCACTAACTATTCCTTCCGTACGGAGCAGGCTTCGGTGACCCAACTCAATAACCGGGCGGTGCAAACGACTACCTGCGGGTTAACAGTGAGTAACTTTACGGTATCGGGCGGTTCTTCGGATACGCAGGCCCCCAGTGCTCCTTCCGGGTTGACGGTAACGGGCGTAACGACCACCACGGCAGGGCTTTTCTGGACGGGCTCTACAGACAATGTGGGGGTAACGGGATACGATGTGTACCAGGGTGCTACCTTAAAGACATCGGTTACAGGACTAACGGCGACGGTTACGGGTTTAACGGCCGGCACAGGATACGCCTTTACAGTAAGAGCCAAAGACGCTGCAGGTAATACATCGCCGGCGAGCGGGCCAGCTACGGCCAATACGGCGGCCACCTGTTCGGGCGGACCGCAGGGTTTTATGAATACGACCTTTACTTCCCAGTCCGGCACGTTCACGGTGGAATTTGATGCGGTTCCCGGTTCGGCCTCGATGGACGGGGTAGTAAGCCTGAACGGCACCACCACGACTGCATATACGGCGATGGCGGCGATCGTACGGTTTAATACCACCAACACGATCGACGCCAGGAACGGCGGCGTATATGCGGCATCGAACACAGTGTCGTACAGTCCGAATACAGCGTACCATTTCCGGTTGGTACTCAATACTTCCACGAACCGGTACGATATCTATGTACGGGCGAACGGGGGAGCGGAGCAAACCATCGGCACACAGTACGCTTTCCGTAATAACACGGCATCGTTTAGCAACCGGTGTGTTAAAACGGAGATCGGTTGCATCGCCATTTCCAACTTTGAAGTGAACGGGGCGCCGAACCGGATGGCGGTGAATGTAGCTATTATGCCGGTTACGCCATCAAATACCCAACCGGGCATATACCCCAACCCGCTGGGAGAAAACGGTGAGCTTATGATCGACTTTGGTACCCGGGTGGAAAACACCAGGATAGAGATATTCGATATGAATGGTAAACTGGTTTTAACGCGTACAACAAAAGCAGTTTCAAAAGCAAAAATTAATACAGGAAATCTATTACGGAAAGGAGTATATATTATAAAAGTAAGCAACGATAAAAAAGTGCATAATTATAAATTACTATTGCAGTAAACCGGTTTTGCAAGAGGCTGTATCGATCTTTTGATACAGCCTCTTTTTATTCAGGTATCTTATGGAGAAGATTTATTTTAACGATTCTCTGGCTCCCCGAAATACTTTTGATATTTCTTATTTACCTGATAAAGATTTGCCATTTGTGCGTAAAGATTCATTGACTTTATATTCATTCAATCAATTTATTCAAATTATTATGAAAATACTTACCAACTTTATAAATAGAACCACGCTTCTGTTTATATTTTTTTGTTTACATGCCTTAGGAATAAATGCCCAGGTCGGCTTATGGTCTAAATTTCAAACGGATATTCAGAATACGAGAACATATACCAATCCATTTATACAGACCACCTTAAGCGTTGAATTCACAAGACCTGATCAAACAAAACTGACGTGCAAGGGATTTTATGATGGAGGTACGAATTGGAAAATAAGGGTAATGCCCGATCAGTTAGGTCAATGGACTTATACTGCTTCGTTTACGGATGCAAGTCAGACCCAGTTTACCGGCAGTTTTAACTGTGTGGCTTCCGATATTCCGGGATTAATTTCCGCGGATGAAACCAATCCAAAATGGTTTGGTTTCAAAGGCGGTCAACACCGGCTTATACGCAGCTTTCATGTGGGCGATCGCTTTTTTGCCTCCAACTATTCTGATGCTAATAGAAATGAATTTTTAGACTCGATGGTTGCCAATAAATACAACACCCTTTCTATTGCTAGCCATTTACTTAACCGGAACGAACCAGGCCGCGGTCGGGATTGGAGCACACCGAATCTTTGGAACTCCGGTACTAACAGACCTAACCCCGCTGAATACGCCAAGATGGAACGCATTCTGGATATACTGGCAGCCAGGAAAATAATCGTATTCCCGTTTGCCGGGTTTTTCGGTCAGGACTCCAATTTTCCTACAGATGCTGCAGGTCAAACACTTTATATCAACTACACCGTTGCAAGGCTAAGTGCCTACTGGAACGGGCTTTTCAATGTTGCCGGTCCTGAACCCCTGTCCGAAGATGTTAACGAGTTCACTTTAAGTCAGGTAAATGCCTTGGGTACAAAAATAGCTACTGAAAACACCCAGGGGCATTTGCTTTCCTGTCATAATGCAACTAACGTAAACCCGTTCGAAAATGAGGCGTGGGCATCTTACCAAATACTGCAGGGTCCTAAAACTACCAGTTTAAATGATCTTTATACAGGACTTATGAACAGGAGGAATGCAAATCAACCACTATATGCCCAGGAAGTGCTATGGTATGGCAATGTTTTTCAGATTGCTTACACAGATCTCCAGATACGCCAGAATACCTGGGTAATTATGATGGCCGGCGGTGCGCTTAACTTTGCCGATAATAATGGCAACAGTTCTACCGGTTATACCGGCACCCTTGATTTGGGACAACGGAACCAATCTAAGCACGAAATTGTGAAAAAGGTCTGGGACTTTATGGAATCCATTCCCTTTTATGAAATGTCGCCCGCACAAGGTATTAGCAGCAGTGGTTATTGCCTTGCTAAAACGGGTTCCCGCTACCTTGTATATTTACCTTCCGGAGGCAGCGTGAACGTTTCAACTCCTGGAGGAACTACCTATAACGGTGTTTGGATCAGTGGCTCCAATACAAATACAAGGCAAAATATTCCTGGAACAACAACGGGAAATAACCTCAGCGCTCCTAATATTCCCGGGGACTGGCTTCTTTATTTAACAAGAACCGGGGGCGATGCGCAGGCCCCTACAGTCCCAACGGGATTGAGTTCGAGCAATATATCGGCTTCCGGTTTTACGCTCTCGTGGTCACCCTCTACGGATGCGGTGGGTGTTACAGGGTACGATGTGTTTCAGAACGGCACGTTTAAAACCTCGGTTACGGGTACTTCGGCAGCCATTACGGGACTGAGTGCGAGTACACAGTACGCGATGACTGTGAAGGCAAAGGATGCCGCGGGGAATGTATCGGCAGCCAGCACGGCATTGAACGTCACCACGCTGGCGGGTTGCGGCAGCCCGGTACCGTGGACTAACAATTCTTTTACTAACCAGACTGGTAGCTTTACTGCTGAATTCGATGTAGTGCCTTCGGGTGCCGGTATGGATGGAGTGGTGGGCTTAAGCAACGGGTCTACTACCGCCTATACTTCGCTGGCAAGCTCGGTGCAGTTTTATACAGACGGCTTTATTAGAGCCCGTAACGGGAGTGCCTATGCGGCCGCAACACCACTGGCCTATACGGCTGGCACCTCTTACCGGGTACGCATGGTCGTGAACGTGGCCACGCGTAAATACGATATTTATGTTACCCCTGCCGGCGGGTCGCAGGTAACGATAGGCACTAACTATTCCTTCCGTACAGAGCAGGCTTCGGTGACCCAACTCAATAACCGGGCGGTGCAGACGATTAGCTGCGGGTTAACGGTTAGTAACTTTACGGTAACGGGCGGCGGCGGGTCTTCGGATACGCAGGCACCCAGTGCTCCTTCCGGGTTGACGGTAACGGGCGTAACGACCACCACGGCAGGGCTTTCCTGGACGGGTTCTACGGACAATGTGGGGGTAACGGGATACGATGTATACCAGGGTACTACCTTAAAGACATCGGTTACGGGACTAACGGCAACGGTTACGGGCTTAACGGCCGGCACGGGTTATACCTTTACGATACGAGCCAAAGACGCTGCAGGTAATACATCGCCGGCGAGCGGGCCAGCCACGGCCAATACGGCGGCCACCTGTTCGGGCGGACCTCAGGGCTTTACGAATACGACCTTTACTTCACAGTCCGGCACGTTTACGGTGGAATTTGATGCGGTTCCGGGTTCGACCTCGATGGACGGGGTAGTAAGCCTGAACGGTTCTGCAACAACGGCATACACTGCAATGGTAGCCATTGTCCGGTTCAATAATACCAATAGGATCGATGCACGAAATGGCGGCGTGTATGCGGCATCGAATACTGTGTCGTACAGTCCGAATACAGCTTACCACTTCCGGCTGGTGCTCAATACTTCCACGAACCGGTACGATATCTATGTACGGGCGAACGGGGGAGCGGAGCAAACCATCGGCACACAGTATGCTTTCCGCAATAACACGGCCTCGTTCAGCAACCGGTGCGTTAAAACAGAGATCGGTTGCATCGCCATTTCCAACTTTGAAGTGAACGGGGCGCCGAACCGGATGGCGGTGAATGCAGCCATTACGCCGGTTACGCAACCAGACACCCAACCAGGCATATACCCCAACCCGCTGGGAGAAAACGGTGAACTGACGATCAACTTCGGTACCCGGGTAGAAAACGCCAGGATAGAGATATTCGATATGAATGGTAAACTGGTATTACAACGCAATGTCCGGAATACATCCAAAACAGCTCTGAATATTGCAGGTATAGCAAGAAAAGGATTATACATCGTGCGGTTAAATAGTCATTTTGGTACGCGTGATTATAAACTGGTTGTACAATAAACTGGCTAACTGTATATTTTTTATAGAATGATTTTTTTCAAATGGCCGGTGGTTTGTTGTATCACTAATTCGTTGTCAGGAAGTTTACGGGTTTATCCGTCATTTCCATTTCCAACAATCCGCCGGCCATTATTTCTTCCTGTGTAATAAAACTTCGGTTCAGTTTTTTACTGTTTAATCGTACTGATTTTATATAAATAGTCTTTTCTCCACCATTCGTGGTCGTGATGGTAAACGGTTTTTGCCCCTGGGGCTGTATAACCGATTTTGTAAGCGAAGTACCATGCAGGTAAAATTTGTTTGTGCCTGCCAGCGGGAAAAGACCCAGTTTTAAAAACACATACAGCGAGCCCATTGCTCCCTGGTCGTCGTCGCCCGGTAAATCGTAACGGGTAAATTGGGGTAACACTTTGGTGCGGACATAAAAAGAAGTCAGATCCGGCCTTCTCACCTCTTCATGGGCAAAAAGCCAGGGAGTCATAAAATTCGGCTCATTGCCAAAATCGATCAGGTGCTGATCCATCGCATATTGTAAGCGACGGGTAAAGGTATCCCTGCCACCCATCAGCGTAATTAAACCGGGTATGTCATGGGGTACTTCATAAGAATATTCCCAGCAGGTACCTTCATAAAAATGCTTTCCGTACCCGGTCTTAGGATCTATTTCATCAAAGGTTCCGTCCTTTTTCCTGGCCATGATAAAACCGGTAAAGCCTTTGCTTTCCGCTTTTTTATTCCAGCTATTTTTCCAGTTATTACTGCGGGCCATGTATTTGTCAGCATCCTGTTTTTTACCCAATCCCTTTGCCACTATTGCGGCGCAATAATCTTCAAACGCAAAAGCCAGCGTGGCCGAACCTGCTTTTGTTCTCCATGAATATTTATTCGGTTCGTCGTGGTACATATAACCCAGGTTACTGTAACCGGGCGTACGCATCGAATCTGCATTGTACTTTAAAATAGCATACGCTTTCTCCCAATCCACACCGGTTATTTTTCGTGCATACGCATCGCCTATCACGTGATCCACCGTATTTCCTCCCTGACCCACCGCGCTTTCTTTACCATTAATGAACGCCTCCGCTACATAACCATTGTAACGGTGACGGTTTATAAACGCCCGTATGTTGGAAGCGACCATCTCCCTGTCTATAATAGTCATTAATGGAAACAGCGTCTTCCACGAGTCCCATAGTGTATAATGATCATCCCAGAAATCTTCTTTGGTATTCCAGCTATTGTTACCTGTACGGTTTCGTGGCTGGATAAAAGCGTGGAAAAGGTTGGTATAAAAGATGATCTTCTCTTCCTGTGTTCCGGAAATCCGGATTGCTGACAGTTTTTTATTCCATGCATTTCTAGCTGCCTGCCGTATGTTTTCCATACTCCAGTCCGGTATTTCGTTTTGTGCCAGCTGGCGGGCATGTTCCCAACTCATAAATGAAACAGCCATTTTCACAAGTATTTCCTGTTTGTCTTTAAAACTGAACCCCAGGTAAGCACCGAGTGAATCTTTTTTTGCCGAGGCTTCCGTATTACCGCTTTGCACCTTGCCTTTAGCTGCCGTACCCTTATAAGTAGCAGGCTTACTGAACTCCGCATAAAAATACATATTCCATTTATGCGTACCATCGGGCCAGTTATTACCGTACCTGCCTCCTCCGTATATACACTTGTTATCTGCACCTATTTTTATAAACCCGCTGTCCAACCCTATCTCTCCTCCGTTTTTTCGCGCTATGTCAATATATACGGTGGCACTGTCCGTTGCCGGAAAGGTAAACCGGTAGAGTGCTGCGTTGTGGGTAGGACTTAGCTCGCAGCGAATCCCGTATTTTTTAAGAATTACTTGATAATAGAAAGCAGATGCAGATTCTTCTTCTTTAAGACTTTGCCTGTCAGCTTCCCTGATACTCAGTCCAAGCTGTGGTGATACCAGGAAGTTCCCGTATGGCTTTAACCCTCCTGTACCCTGGGCATGCAATTGAGCGAAACCCGTAATTCCTTTATTAAACGCGTATCCGCCATTATCCCCGTTAAGCGTGTTAGGGCTTGGGTATACCGAAGCAAAGGGTAAGGAGGGGCCCGGCATACAGGCTCCTTCGTTGAGTACCCCGATAAAAGGTTGTACATAGTCTGCCGGACTGGTCTGCGAAATGCCGGGTCGCGATAGCAGCACTAAACTACCTGTCAGTAATAAAATGAATTGATGTTTAAAGCAGCTATTTTTCATGACTCTTATAAATGGCCTGCCGGCAAGCGTTTTAGTGATTATTAAGAAAGGTAGGTAATATAAGCGTTCTGTTTCCACAGCCTATTTTTTTAAATTCCTTACTTCCCAGGCATTCTCCAGGGTAGTAGAAATAAGCCGTACTAATTGAAGAAAGTATCTTTCATCATCTTCATCAAAATCGCCTTCATACTTATCTGACAATTGTACCAGGCCCCAGTTTCTACTATCTCTGTCAATAATAGGGGCAGCCAGCCAGCCTCTCATCGGTGGATGCCTGTCTGATTCAGTACCGAAGTTTTTCCATTCGGGATGGTTTTTCAATGCTTCATCCGTTAGTCTCACCGGCTTATTAACGTGCAGCAGCCAGTTATGCGTTCCGTAGCCGGTAGCTGGTTCGGCATAGTTAGCCCAGGCGGCATATTTCTGCGATAGGGAAAAATATTTTCTGACATAATTCCAGTCCTTATCGATAATAATGGCGGCTGCTGCCTGGTGCGTGCCTACTAGTTTCCTGGCCAGTTCCACGGTATCTATCAGCACCTGGTTGGCTGTTTCTATAAAGGCTGCATCCGTTGCATCCGGATCGGGGATTACCGGGTTAGGAGTTGCTCCTGTTATTTTATTGCCTGTGTAATAGTTTTGATGGTTCATTGCTTTGCGATAGTTCCGGTAAAATTAATGAAAATACGTTTCATCTTTCCGAAGCTATTTGTAATATGTTTGAATAATCGCACATATCCTTTAACGGCAGCTTTTTCACTGCAACGATACTTTACCTGCCGGTTTTTAATCACACCGATCGCTTTGTTTAGGATAATTGCTTATTACTCCTGGTAATTACTGTTAGCCGGCGTCTATCCCTTCTTTCTGTCGCTGTTCGAGCAAAAGATCCTGGCCAAAAGACAATTTCCCGGCAAGGGGAGACCCCGGTGCCACCACTCTCCAGAACGGGGTGACGGCCGTAATTTTTTTTCCTTGTTCAAATTGCTCATAAGCCGCTTCGGCAACTATACGAAGGAAGATGCCGGTGGTAACAGGGCATGTGTAATCCGCATTGTATTCCAATGCAAGGTCTTTACGGAGGGTGGTGACCGGCACATGCGTTCCTTTTGGTATCTGGCGGATATACGTATCAAGAATAAGCGGTGTGGCGATCAGCATATTACTGTTTGCCGGGATATCGGCAAAGGCAGCTTCCAGCCGCTTTACCTGGGGTTGTTTACCGGCATTCAGTTTTTCTTTCCAAGTTTTCCTGGTGGCCATAATAATAAGTTTATCTGATCGGTAAATAAAAATCGGTAACAAACTGTTCGGGTTTGAAAAAGGGGGGTGATTTTACATACCATTCCAGCGCGGGCCGGTCGTCAAGCTCATATTTATTTTCAAACAGGCATACTTCGTAAATATAATCATATACCGGGTAAAATCCTTCGTAAGGCCCCTGGTAAGTGAATACCGCGTACCGGCCCTTTGGTATTTTTTTATATGCGATTTCTCCTTTAGGATTGATTTCTTTGGTAACAACCACGCAGGCGTCGAAGCGTATATCTTCGTCGGCTGTGAGGTCGGGATTGTCATGCACAATACCGATGGTCACGGGTTTTAACTTAAGTACCAAATGGCCTAACGACCAAAGCATAAGTTTCCTGAAAGCATTACCTACCTTATTGTAAGAGCCGGTATGCCGTATATAGGCAAGGTGCAAGTCGGGTAGTGTTTTAATCACTGGTCCCTGCACCTGGAGTGAGCTAAGACTAACGGATTGCTGCCGGTACTGCTGCCGCTTCTGTTCCCCCTGCTCAGAAGCGGACACACGATACGCTGCCGGTACGTTGCCAAAGTATTCTTTGAACGCGCGGGTGAACGTTTCATGATGCTGATAGCCACAATCGAGTGCAATACGTCCAATATCCTGCTTTGAATACTTCAATTGCTGCGCTGCCTTTTCCAGCCGGAGGCGCGTGAGAAATGCTTTAGCGGTATTGCCTGTAACAGATTTAAATATCCGGTGAAAATGATAGGGAGACAGATGCGCATAGGTGGCAATATCATTCAATTGTATGGCTGACGTTGCGTTATTCTCGATGAAATAAATCGCTTTGTTGATGCCTTCAAGGTATGCTTCCCTGGTGGATGTTTTCATACGATAAAATTACCGATATGAGAGAAAGGATATTTGATTTTTCTTGCTTTTTTTACTGCTGCTGATGGTAATTTCGGTAAACAGGGACAGCGTATCCCATTTAATACGTCAGTGTAATTCCTCCACCGTATCCCATATCACTATCATAGTGGGTTGACAGGGAGAAGTATTTGGATATAATATATCGCAACCCCGCCATGTACTCCTTATCTGTGTTACCCATAAGATTTAGTCTTAGTCTGGGAGTTAGCGGAATATCTTCCCGCATCATCTGAAAGCGAAATTTACCCTTGCTGTCTGCCCTGGCCTCCGCAATTACCAACATGGGTAAAGTATATTGAACCCCTGCTACAAAAGCCTTCCTGTTTGTTTGATTACTCAATTGACCAAAGGCATTTTTTTCACTTTCGTTAGTTTCACCGTTGTAGTGATAATCGAAACCTATGAAGGGAAATAGCCATTGCATTCTACCGAGATATCTTCCAAAATATGTTTCAATTTCGGTTCCATGATGAGCTTTTAATCCCAGTCGCCATTCGGCTGAAAGCCGGTAGCGCGTATTAGCGATCATAAATTCCCCATCACTTCCATTGCTTTCCAATCCTATTGTTGCCATTGGATGAAACATCCGGTCGTCGCTGAACAACTTCCGTTGTGCCCGTTTCGGGTTTGGTATTTCAGGATTTAGTGATGAATTTTCGTAACTCAGGATCCTTCCCATCCCGCTCATCATGTGGTATAATATATGACAATGAAAAAACCAGTCCCCGCTTTCCGTGGCGGCAAATTCTATTGTGTCTCTTTCCATCGGCATAATATCAATAATGTTTTTCATAGGGGCATAATCATCCTGTCCATTTAAAAGCCTGAAGTCATGTCCATGCAAGTGCATAGGATGCCGCATCATGCTGTTATTAAAAAGAACTATTCGCAGGTTCTCGCCTTTTTTAATTAATATTTTATTGCTTTCCGACACTGTTTTGTTATCCAAAGTCCATACATATCGGTTCATGTTACCTGTTAAATCAAATTTCAGTTCTTTTAAGTGCCCTGGAGGCAATGTGGTTTTTTGGGGCGACCGCAACATACTGTAATTGAGTGTTACCGTTTCTGAATTACTTTTATCCATGTAATCCATACTATGGGGTGCACGATTCACCTGCATTTTGTTATCCATCTTCATGCCCGGGATCTTTTGAATATGTATCGTATCTTCCTGGCTTTCCCGACCCGTTATTTCCGGATACATTACGGTATTCATATCCATTACCTGGTTCCGCATAATCATACCTTCCATTTCAATCATGTTGCCTTTCATGTCCATCATATCGTTCATCATCTTCATACCGGAAAAATATTTCGGCCGGCTCATTTTACTGGCCGGTACTTTTTCTCCACTGCCCAGCCACAGCGAAGCGTATTTGGTGCGGTCTTCGGGAGTTACTAAAAATTCATAACTTTTGTTCGCAGGAATGGTTACCAACACATCATACGTTTCTGAAACGGCTACGATCAACCTGTCTACTTCTACAGGCTCTACATCATTTCCGTCACTTGCCACTACTGTTATTTTGCCGCCTGCATAATTCAACCAGAAATAATCGGATGCACCGCCATTTGCAATCCGTAATCTTACTTTATCGCCCGCTTTAAAATGGGGTTGTAGGTTTTGATTTTTACCATTTAACAGGAAGTTGTCATAATATATATCTGTTAGATCCATTGCATTCATCCGCTTCCATTCATTAGCGACTTTCGTTTTAAGATGTTTTTTACCAATGGCTTCCGAATAGCTCTGCGTACTGCCTTTCTGTATCGAAAACCAATCTGTTGCACTGTGCAGGCTGCGGTCTATTTCCTTCGGTTTCATATCGGACCATTCACTGATCATAATTGGGATGGTTGGTATATCCCATTCCTTTATTTTGTTCATAATAAACATTCCGTACATGCCTATTTGCTCCTGTAACTCTGTATGACTGTGATACCAATGCGTACCATGTTGAATAATAGGGAACTTGTACAAGTGACTGGTGTGCGCTTTAATAGGCATTTGCGTGAGATTAGGTACTCCATCATATTGATTGGGCAGAAACAAGCCGTGCCAATGCAATGACGTTTCTTCATCCATTTCGTTGTGGACGTAAATTTCTGCCGTGTCGCCTTCGGTGAAAGTGAGTGTAGGCATAGGTATCTGTCCATTTATGGCAATGGCCCGTTTGGGCTTTTTCCCGAAAGTAACGATTGTATCTCTGATATATAAATCATAACGGACTGTATGCGGTGGGGTATTGTTTACAATAGTTGGCATTTCAGGGCTCTTTTCAGCGGGCAGATGATTTGCTTTATTTCGCCTTTCTTTTACCAGCTTCATGCCGCACTTTGGGCAATTGCCTGGTTTGTTAGTGCGTATCTCCGGGTGCATGGGGCAAGTATAATTTTCTAATTGCACTCCCGGCTTTTCCGGTTTTTTATTCATATTCATACCTTTCATATTCTGGGAGTAGACAAAAGAATATAGTGAAAGAAGGAGTACAAGAATAGATATATTTTTCATTGCTATTTACTACTTTAATTTTATTTTGCCACTTTCGACATGGTTGCATTACTAGCTACTACGATCGTATTAACTATTATTAAAATGGCACCGGCGGCAGGGCTTAAGAGAATCCGCTGCTTATATAACACATCTGCAGTATGGTGATGATGCGCTGCATGACCTGTTACGGAATTACCTCCATACTGCATATTGCCCATCATGCTTTATATGGTCTGCTGTATTGCTTTTGTTGGGATATTCCATATGATATTTATTTGCAGCAATCTTTCTTATGCAATAAAATTACTTTGAAAATCCTGATCAATAATTGCTTTATCTTCCGCATGTACTTTCGGTTTGCTGGGCGGATTTTGCTAATACGTTCAGCCTTCATAAAATGAAAGGCTTAACGTAAGGTAATAAATTATAAAGTGGTCTTTACATTACCGCAGGTGAGCATGGCACTGCCATAATAAGGATTTCTGATTTCTTTCTCGCTGCTTAACCAGGATGCTTTTTTCATGGGGCAGTATTGCTGGTACACAGGGGCTGTAGAAAGGTTTACCGTTTTTGCCAATTCAAACATATTAATTGATAAAGTGGTAAACTTTTTCCGTTGAAGTTCGATATCTTTTGATTGAGAAATAGCATCGGCATCTTTGATAAGTATACTTCTGGTATTTTCAGGTACTATTTTACTACCAACTTCGTTAATAGTTCTTATCAATTCTTTTGCACTGGCAGCAGCGCCGGCTGAACTGCTTTTTACCAGGTTGTCTTTTAGCTGGTAATACATGTTAAGTATTTGTGCAGGAACTGGATTTGTGCTTTCCTGTGCAATGCTATTTGAAGTAAACGCGGTTGCGAACAACGCAAGTATAACAATTGTCTTTTTCATGTTAGTTGATTTATGTTTAATATAATAGTTATTGGCACAAAGTGCCTGTAAGCTAAAAACACAACATCGAATTATATCTCAAACCTATTTTCAGCACTTTGTCATGGCAGGAATCATCATTCTTATCATTACGGGAATGAGGATGCTTGGTTTTTTCAGGCTGGTAATTATTGTCATTAGTGAGAACGTGTATGGAGCTGGCTGTTTCTTTGTGGTGATGGAAGGTGTTGAAGGCAATATTTATTTCAACAGCACTGGCAAAACCTATCGGCATATTCAGGCTGAACATGATAAGTAGAAAAAGTGCTTTTAGACGTATGGAAACTGAATTTGCCATTGATTATAATACCAAATCTAAGATTATTTAATATAACGATGAATAGCCCCTTTTAAGTTAAAGCAAAAATCATTCCTCCGCTCATTACTATCATCAACGCATCTTCAATAACCGTAACTGTGCTCATGGGGAGGTTAAAAACGGCTCCGAGGCAGGCACATTTGATTTTTTTTCCATTGAGTACACTTTGTAAGACACCTATTATACTAATGGCCATTACTAAAAATGTAATCCAGTTGGTCAATAAAGGTTCAAAGCTGGTTATGTATGCCAAGCCGAGCATCAGTTCTATAAAAGGGTAGATAAAACCCCAGCCTTTCATCCTTTTTGCTATTACATCGTACATGGCATAGCTTTCGGCAAATCCCTTTAGGTCGAGTAGTTTAAAGAAGGACAAGGTGAGAAAGAATGCTCCCATGAAAACATTCATACCCTCCATCCAGTTAAAGCCGGTATTCCTAGTTGCCGCAATAAGGGCAATAGCGGTGATATAGCCAAAAATCAGTAAGATAGGCTTGTAGGTATTCAGCCAGCTTTTTGCCTGCTCTGTAGCTTCTGTATGATCTGTGGCGGAAATAACATATTTTTTGTCCAGCGCATGCTGAAAAGTGGAAAGTGGAATGTGTTTGTCCATAACAATGGTAGCGGATTGTTTTTCTTTTGAAATCTCCGCTGTGGAAACGTGAGGTAGTGACAGCAGGCTGCTTTTTACTTTTGCTTCACAACTACCACACGTCATGCCCGTAACTTTATAGGTATGTGTCATATTATTTCTTTGTACACAAAACTACGATTGAGCTTATTTTTACTGTTACATAATAATGGATAACATTTATAGAACTTTGGTTTTATATTATTTTTTACACAAGCAGGAGAGAGGCAATAGTTCAGAAATTTGTCTGATTTTATTCTTTAAGCCCGGTCTATCGGTTTTCTGTGGGGGTTACCTGTTTTTTTGAAATGGCTGGGAGTAAGTCCGGTAACTTTCTTAAACTGGGCGGAAAGGTGGGCCACGCTGCTATATCCCAACCGGAACGCAATTTCACTAAAGTTCATTTCATTATATATGATCAATTCTTTTACCTTTTCAATTTTTTGATTGATTATATATTTTTCAATAGTTATACCTTCTACATCGGAAAACAAACCACTCAAATAGCTGTAATCTTTATTCAATTTTTGGGAAAGTATTTCAGAAAAGATATATTTTTCATCCTTTGAGGTGTGATGTACTAACTGAATGATAGTTGTTTTCATCTTTTCAATTAATTTCTTCCTGTTGTCATCCAGAATTTCAAACCCCAGGTCAGCCAGGTTAAGTTCTAAATTATGTAACTGATTCGGTGTTGGTTCGTTACATAGCCGTAATTCGCCTAATCCTACGCTTGAAGCCGCAATTTTCAGTTTGTCTAATTCTTGTTGTACTACTAAAATGCAACGATTGCACACCATATTTTTTACATAAAGGATCATCTTGCAAAGATCCGATCAAAACAACGAATTAAAAAACTAAAAATCGAATGGCAAAGCGTTTTGACCGCAGTACATTTCTCAACTGGGTTATGCATATTTAGATTTTCTTGTATAACCCGTATTTATGTATAATTCAAAGGAAGAGAAAATAATATTCACTAAATGCCCCAGCTCTACAAATTTAATTATGCAAGTTGCGGGATCGTATTACAAAGCTTTTATTAACAAAGCACCACGCCCATGTTTATATATGAAGATGTGATGAACACTGATAGGAGAATCAATGGGGCAGCGGATTGCCTGGCCAACAAGCGAACACTGGAAAACATCCGGTCAGGTGGAGGAGCTATTTTTACTTACCTGCTTTTTGGATAATCTATAATATGTCCCCCAACACAAAATTGCCAGCGCCCATAACGGCCATAGCCTGACGAATAAAAGAATAAGAGCTCTGAATAACTCCACCCCCTGGTTAAAAGAACTTAACAGCGCTGTTCCGAAACCGGTTCTTGTTAATTTGACGGGGTTAACAACTGTTGATACATCTACCTGGTCGGCCTGAAAGAGTTGAAAATTAATGGTGGCATGCTCCACATCATCCAGTAGCTGCCTGTTTTCGGTATAACGATTGATTATATTTTCCCTTTGATCATTGCGATATTTTATAATTTCAATGCCGGTGTTTTTTGAGGATAAACCGGTTTGCGCATTACTTTCGGTTCGTTTGTTTTTATAGACGTTAGATAAATACTGGTAAGTAATATCCTGCTGTTTGACGGTTCTATATTGGATAAACTGTGCCAGGGTACGCATATTATTCAGCAGCGTGTCCAGGTACAAAACAGGAACTTTTACGGTTATACTGGCTGTAGGAGTATACACCTGCACTTTGCGCAGCGAATCGCTGCCATCACTCAACTCATCGAAATCCCTCAGCTCGTTTTCAAGTCTGCTTTCAACAATGACGCCTCCTGTTTTATTTGCCAGGCGCTCCAGCTCCGAGATAGCGGTCAATACATTGTCCACCCTGCATTTCATGGAGGCTGTTATCATACGTTTTCGTGAAGAGTCTTTAAGGGAGATGCTGCCGGGAAAAAAGACGGAGTCTGCGTTTGCAATATCGTATGTCGATGTCTCCCGGTCGTTGCCGTTACAGGCAGCAAACATCCATACCGGTACTAACCAATATATTAATTTATTTCGCATTAAAAAAGATTTGGTATTTATGCTGAAAACGGGCTTAAGGTAACCCATGCCCGGATACTTATGTTATACTTCCTTATCCATAGACGGCTTCAGTATAGTCCGGTCTATATAAAAAGTTCCAAAAGGAATCAGGCAGGCCAGCAGGACTTTCCATGTCGTACCGCGGAAACTCCATTTTTGTTCCACCCCGACACTGATCGTAAGGATAATGAATAGCAGGAATAATATGCCATGAACAGGGCCGATCATTTTTACGAGTGCTGGAAGGTGACCGATATACTTTAGGGGGACTGCCACAAAAACCAAGACCAAAAGAGATACTCCTTCCAGGAAGCCAATGATGCGTAACCTGCCGGTATTACTTTTTACTAATGATAGCATGATAATGATTTTATGCCAGTGAACGGTTATTTAGTTAATGAATACGTAAAAAAGGACGTTGCGCCAACGGTGAGAATGGCCAGGGGATGGCTATGACGATGATAACTAACGCGATGGCAAACCAGCTGAGCATGGTAGTAAATTTTTGTTTGTCGGTATCCATGCGCTTTGCCTTGGCAGAACCTATGGTGATGCATACGATGGCCGTTATCATCATTAGCAGGTGAATATAACGGAAGAAAAAAGGTTCCGTCCCGGGCAGGCCGCTTTTAACCCAGGGGCTCTGTATATACAATCCCATCCCGATCAATAATTGAATATGTACTATAGTGGCCGTCCAGTGTCGAATCCGGTTATCCAGTGCTGAAAAATGCCGCTTCAGCCGGTAGCCCTGCGATGCGCGGAAGATGGCGATAAAGAGGCTAATCAATACTATCCACCGGAAAAAGGAATGCGCGGTCAGTAAAATGGAATACATCGTTATCTTTTTAAAACATACTAACTAGTATGTTATTAGTTAAAAAAATCAGTTTAGCTGTCTGAGATAGTTTTTAAGTTCCTTCAGGTAATGGACATAACTGGATGGCCCCAGTATTTTCCCGATATTGCGAATACCTCCATAGCCGGCGATAATGAAATGACTTACTTGCCGGGCGTTAACATCCTGTTTGATATACCCGTTTAATTTTCCCTGCGCGATACTTTTTTCAATAGCGCGCTGCCATTCGATCGTCAGTTTTTGAAGCGACCCGTGAAATGCAGGGTTAATGGGGGCCATTTCTTCTATCAGGTTAATAGCAGGGCATCCGAATTTTACCTGGAAATGCTTATGATCTCCAAGTACCGCCTTCATCATGGAATAGATATCAGCTACGGGATTGGTGGAATGAAGGAGGGGTTGAATAAGTGCCCTTTGCATACCTGGGTACATGACCTCATCAATCATGGCCAGTCCCATCTCATCTTTTGAAGCGAAATGATAATAAAACGCACCTTTCGTGACCTGGGTACGCTCTATAATATGATCGATGCTGGTAGACTGATAGCCCACAGAATACACGATTTCAAATGCTTTTTCCAGGATGGATAAGCGGGTGTTTTCAGCTTTTGACATAAAAGATACTAATTGGTATGTTTTACAAAGATAGTGTCTGCCGGCAGAATAATTGATATAAATATTTTCCTCTATTTTCGCATGGAGGTATTTTACTTACCTTCCTGTTTAATGAATCAGTCATGACAAATGTATTTTCGATCATTTTTTCTGTATGTTGCGTGCTATTTGCCTGCAGCTCAAAAAACAAGGCCACCAGGGAGCAACTGATTGGTGAATGGGAATTTGAGACATTCGAACCTGCAGGCAGCCTGAGTCCAAAAGCAAAAAATAACCTGGAAGATGCTATAACTACCAATAAAGGCATACGATTGATTTTTGGCGCCGATGGCAGCTTTTACAGCAGTTACGATCCTGATCAGAAGCCAAGCCAGTTTGTTTTTATACCCGGGAATCAGCAGGTCGTTACCCTGGGAGACACTTCGAAAATTATTCTGCTGGATGAAAAATGGATGAAGCTATACCGTAATAAGGTGAGCCCGGTTGCCGTGTTCAAAAGAATAAAATGACCGAGATGAATAATACATTATCAAAACCAGGACGGTGAAGATTGTCGTAAATACACCCTGAAATGACGTTTATTACCCCGGCTGTAACGAGTTCTGTCCTTTATCTTTGTCCTGTTCAACATTACATCATACTTAAATAAACTGTCATGAAAAAAATCACTGTTATTTATTGGATAGTCACCGGGTTATTTCTTGCCGTTATGCTGATGTCTTCGGTTACCAGCTTTATTCCCAATCCGGAGGGCGAGGCTATGATGAAACACCTGGGAGTATCCCTCCCTCTTCTTAAATTTCTTGGTGTACTTAAGATACTGGGGGTAATCGTTATACTTATTCCCGGCTTTCCCCGGCTAAAAGAATGGGCTTATGCCGGGTTCACTTTTGATTTGTTGGGTGCGATATTTCTCGGACTGGCAGCCGGCGATCCGGTACAGCAGTGGATTTTTGTTTGGGTGACGCTTGCTTTCGTACTTGTTTCCTATTATTACTATCATAAAAGGAGGGGGCTCGCGGCAAATAGGCCGGATTAAACATCGATTAGCCGGGAACGAAAATTTATTGCCTTGGGATAGTGGATTTTAATATATGGCTGCAACTCTATAGTAATGAATAATAAAAAAAATGACCAACTCACTAATTCGGCA
This sequence comes from Chitinophagaceae bacterium, assembly GCA_031399065.1. GTDB lineage: Bacteria > Bacteroidota > Bacteroidia > Chitinophagales > Chitinophagaceae > JADCRZ01. The sequence continues at coordinate 104,811 of JANNOM010000050.1, read as the reverse complement.
AATACTTCTATATGAAAAACTGGATGACGTTGAAATAAACATCCTGCTAAAAAGGTTTGAAGCTGTTTCACTTAAGACAGACGACTACTTTTTGAAAGAGGGGCAGATTTGCAGAAATGTTGGTTTTATTGAAACCGGGCTGGTAATGTATTACAAGCTTTCCGAAGATGGGCATGAATTAGTATGTGATTTTGCCAAGGAAAATGACTGGATGACGCAATATCAAAGTTTTATTTCTACATCCAGTTCTTCACTGTCGATTAAAGCGATCGAGCCAACTACTTTATATGTTATTTCTTTTGACAGCCTGAATAAACTCTACGAAGAAGTACCCCGTTTTGAAAAAGTAACCAGGCAACTTATTGAAAAAGTATTTTTTGGGATGGTAAAGCGAGCCGGCGATCTGCAGGCGTTGAAAGCCGAGGAGCGGTATGAAAAACTTTTAGCAGAGAATCCTTTCATCATTCAAAGAGTCCAGCAATATTATGTGGCAAGTTATCTCGGCATCGCGCCGCAGTCGTTAAGCAGGATCAGGAAAAATAGTTCCGGCTGATTCATTTCTTCACAAATGTGAATGAGAATGGTTTTCTGTATATGCAATTTTGTGTCATTAATAAACACAAAATAAATAACAATGGCACCGTTCAGAAAAATTATTGTAACATCTTTGGTTTGTATCTTTCTTCTCCAGGCTGCAGATGCACAAAACAAAGATTGGAAAAAAGATAGGAAAATTTCCGTTCTTACCGGTCTCTCGCAAGCCTTTATTGTCAAAGGCTTTAACATAGAAGCTAATTACATTCATCACAGAATCATTTTTGATTACTCTCATGGGGCTTCTCTCGATCTCGATAGAAATTTGGTGAATGATGAACTAAAAGCTCAGGGTGTGGTGGTTCATATGCCATTTTCAACAGGCATCGGCATCGGCTATCGCCTTACGGAATGGCTTAATGTACGCGTGGAACCTAAATGGCATCGTTTTGAGTTCTATTACGACGGGGAAGCGCAGAATGAAGCTAACCGGATAACGGTGGATAAGAACAATTTTAGCGTTGGCCTGGGAGTTTACACTTTTTTTCAGCCATTCAGGAAAAAAGGAAATGCCCTGAAAGGTATAACCATAGCACCGAGCGTGCGATTCTGGCCTACAGTAGCGTCCAGTTTTACCGATGATAAATTCAGGTATCTGAATAAAAATACCAGTAAAATGGAAGAAATCGAAACCCTGGCATCTGGTATTGGCTTTACACCGCTTATTTTAAACATAAGTGTCGGCTACACGTTCGATCTGAAAAAAGGTAAATGACCGTAAAACGAATGAAATGCATCGTAGAAATTTTTTAGAAAATACTTTAAAATATACTGCGCTAAGCTTTATGGGTGTCGGGGTGTTTAGTAATAGCCTGAATGCATCCGGGAGGGTACGGAAAAGTGAAGACATCTTATTAGATAAAAATCTTACTTCAATGATTAAATTCTCAGCGTATCAAAATGTAACAACTATCGTACAACTAAAAGGAAAAGAGGTAAAGATTCATGGCTTATGTATAGGGACAGTTGCCGTAAAAAAAAATTTCAAAACAAAAAAAGGTATGGGCGAACTGGCAAAATTTAATATTCTTTTAGACGCACATTACACGGAGTATTTACCCATCTGGGTTTGGGTTATCGAGCACCCTGAAGGATTGATTGTAATAGATACCGGGGAAAATGCAGGTATTAAAGATCTGGACAAATATTTATCGAACGAAAGTGTATTTCTTCGTTATCAATTTAAACACGCGGCAAAGTTCGAAATAGAGGAAAAAGACGAGTTGGGCTTTCAATTTGACAAAATTAATTTGAAGCTGGAAGATGTAGCATTGGTTGTTTTAACACACTTACATTTAGACCATACGGACGGACTGAAATTTTTTCCAAAGCAGGAAATTATTGTAGGTGATTATGAATTTAACCATCCTGACAATAGTATGCCCAGCACTTATCCTTCCTGGTTTAAGCCAAACAGGGTTACATATAGCGAAAACAGGGTCGAGGTTTTTAACCGGGCCTATCCTTTAACATCAGCGGAAGACCTGCTGTACATTCCAACACCCGGACACACCAGGGGACACAGTTCCGTCATTTTTAAGTCAGACGAATTTGATATTATTTTTGCCGGTGATACCTCTTATAGCGAAGGACAGGTTTTAAGCGGGGAATTAGCAGGAGTGAATAGCGACTATAGAAAGTCAAAAGAAACGTATAAAAATCTATTATCCTATGCGACAACCCGCAAAACGATTTATTTACCTACACATGATGAAAATGCCGGAACCAGATTGGTAAACAAGTGCTTTTTGGTATAATGTAGAACTGGTAAAATAATCAGATAAGCAAGGTGGAGATAACCTAGCAGGTGACAATGATTTATTTCGCTTCAATCAGTATTCTTTTGGTGAATAACGTATTTTGACCGGTAATCACTGCCATGTAAACGCCTTTCTGTGCCCTGATATCCAAACGGATTGCTACCAGGTTTCTATTAAAATTCAGTGACTTTAGAAATACGACTTTAGATTGAGGATCGTATAACGAAAAAGTGTACCTGCCGGCAGGAACGCTGGATGCATCGATCATTATCTTTCCATCCAAAACAGGATTCGGATAGATTTGCAGGTGTCGCGAATTATGTATGGTAATCATCCTGATTTCGGAATATTTGAAGGATCCATCCAGATCATTCTCTTTTAGCCGGTAGTATATTGTTCCGGAAAGGTTAGAGAGATCAGTAAAATCGTATTGATTAATAATATTGCCGGTACCGGCAATATTTCCGATAGAAGTGAAATCCGTTCCATTATAACTTCTCTGGACGGTAAAATCCTTTACATTCACTTCATCAGTTGTTGTCCATATAAGTTTTGCATGGTTATCCTTGTTCTCAACGTTAAAGGTCAGAAATCGAAGAGGGAGCGCAAAATCGCGCTCCAAAAGCACCCACCACCTATATAGGTTTGATGCATTTAATGATGCTATGGATACCAGGTTGTTGGTAGCATCGTCTGAACCCGCAGGACTCATATCGCTCCATGTATTGGTATTGTCGTTCCATCTTTGAGCTGCTAAAAGCGATTCGGTGATAGTATTACCGGGCAGGGTATGTTCTATATCCAGGTAACCGAAGCTGAGGTTAGTTACGGTCGGTTTGATGGTGTATCCCTGGGCATCTATCTGCCAGAAACGGTCCAGGAGATAGGCTGAATTATCGGACCCGTTCCGGGACACATTGGTAATTCCGGGCGGCATCAAAGCGCTGTTCTGCCAGCTTGTTTGATAAGTTGAAAACGAAAACCTGCCACTTCCTGTGGCGGACGATGTGTTGAAAGACAGCGGCAGATAGTCTGAACTGCCCAATCCCCAGGGGATCAAGTAGCTGTCTGCCGCAGACCCTATTATCCATTTAACCGTGTTACCATTACCTTCGCTGATAATATGTCCGTCGTACCTCGTAATGGCATTGCCTGCAGCATTGTTTACCACAAGGCTGGCACCGTTAGTTATATTTATCTTCGCGCCATTGAGAATAAGTCTTGCCTGTGCGGAAACAGAATCAGCAAATAGCAAATTCAAAAGTATCGCCAGTATTAAATTGATAGCAATCTTCATCATTATTAGTATTACGTAAATTAATCAGTGATTCTGAACTGTAATTCTTCCACTATCAGCGATGATGAGCTGCCGTTATTCGTTCTTAAGAATACCTCCACATAATCATTGGCATTTAAACTTACTTCTGTGGCGAGCGTAATTTGAAAACTCTGGTTATTGGATGCAGCGGCAATGGATCCGTTAGGTATGGGAATTATCACGCCGTTTTTGGCGATTGCTATGGAATAGTCCACGCCATTTCCAGGTGCTTTTGCTCCAATGATAACGAGTATCCTGCCAGTGATAATATCTTTTCCTGTGTAGGTCAAACGATTGGAAGAAGCCGTAAAGCGTTGCGCCGTGCCGGTGGTAGCGGCGCCCGCAACCTTATAAAATACATTTACGCTGGGCAGTGATGTCGAGGTAGTATTATTAGTCATAAAAACGGAACCAAAGGCCCTGGAATTAGGCACATAGGTGTTTTGACTCATAAGCCATGCGGGTGAATAGGAGTCGAAGCCGGTTATATAGGTAGTTACTCCCCGGAACATATTAGTCGTCATTCTTCCCCGGTCTATAGCAGCTCCTGTATTAACTTTCACCCCGGTTTGCCCTGGATATATAAAATAGTTTCCGGACATATCGATATCATCTATGGTAAGTCCCGCTAGAAATTCAATACCAGCCCCTGTGGTAATCCCAGTAATGAAATTAAATGTTGCCGCAAACTTGTTTACGTTACCGGTTATTTTTATGCCATCCCTGCAATTCTAATAGTTTTTATTAAAAGTGATCGCTTCAAAACCGCTTACTTGTCCAACCCCAAGGCTGGGTATACCGATTTCAATAACGGAAGTGCCGGAAAACATATTACAGAATTTGGTGCCGGTGGCGTCTGCAAGATCGTATGCCTTGGTATTTGCGCTGGCAGGGATGGTTACGAAGTTTTCCAGGAAAACGCTTTGACCGGTACTTCGCAGCACTCCGCCGCTTACGGTCGACATAACGCCGTCCCTGCTGGGATCCGTGCCTCTCAGATTGGCTCCGTTCAAATTGAGATAGTTAGGAGATATATCCACAATGCCTGAAAAAACATACATTTTTGTAGCATCGAGTGTAATGGATGCCCCGGAAGGAGCGGGAAGATCGGCAAGTGAATAAACATATACCAGGTTAGAGGTAGCGGGAGTAAGTACGACTGATTGCCAATTGGTGTTTCTGTATATATCCATGGTACCTTTGGTTATATTAAATATCTGCAGGCCGATAGGGGGGCTAGTGATAGCGTCGCGCTGGGTGGTAGTCATCCTGGGTATTAGTAAACCCGTGGTAGTTGAAGCAATATCAAGCATTGCTTTAGCATCTGGTAAAGCTCCCGTTGCATTGATGCCGATATTCTGTGATTGGCAATAATGTATATTACCGGCCAGGAATAACGTCAAAAGAAATACTTTCATATCTTTTTAGTTTAATAGTTAATAAAAAGGCTTACTAAACGGTAATGTAGGAGAAGAGGTAAATGTAGGTACTCGCAGGAGGAGGATCTTATACAATTACTATAATAAGTTACATAATTGCAAGCTTAGAGGCTTGGTATTACCGCCAGCTAAGTGAAAAGGCATAGTGCACTAGCGTACGACTGATTGCAGGGCGAATAGGACTGATTATTTGCATCCAGCGAAACTGGGTTTTAGCGCGTTTGTTCTTCTTTATTAAAATTTTCCATTATAAGGATTGCCGCGCCAATTAATTCGGCGTCAAATCCTATTTCAGAAATATATATCTGGGTTTCAGCCGCTAAACGCGGAATGCAATACTTGTTTAATGCCTGCTGGATGGGTGCTAACAGTAACTTACCCACTTTAACTCCCCTGCCGCTAAGTACTATCGCTTTCGGGTTAATGATGTGGATTAGTATCGATATACCTCTTCCTATTTTATAAGCAGCTTCCGAAAGTAGTTCTATGGCAAACTGGTCTCCTTTGTTGGCTACCTCCAACAGTGCTTCCCCAATGGCAACCTGCGAGCCGTCCTCAGTATATTGAAGGCTGGATTTACGTCCGCTTTCAATACCCTTGATTGCTTTTTCTGCAACAGCCAGTAAAGAAGCTTCCGCCTCAAGGCATCCCTGCTTACCACATACACATAGTGATCCTTCTTCCGAAATAGGGATATGACTAAACTCGCCGGCAAAGCCATTGTGCCCCCTGAATAGTTGCCCGTTTATGATCATGCCAAGGCCGATGCCCCAGCTGAGGTTTATTACCATTACATCCTTTATAGCTCTTGCTATTCCAAACTTCAGCTCGGAAAGAGCTATTAAGCTGGAATCGTTGTCTATAAAAACAGGTAGATCCAATACCCCGGCAATAGCCTTAGTCACACTCTCTTCCCCGGCATTCAGATAAGTGTAATTGATACCTTGGTGTGTATCTACAAATCCGGGCATGCCTATACCTACGCCGATAAGCTTTTCCTTATCGATACCGGAATGCTGAATGTATTTCGAAATAAGGGATGTCAGTTCGTTGAGAGAATTAGGGTTATTCCGGAGTTTTAAACTAACGATCTGAACCGGGGTTATATAATTATTATATAAATCTACAATCACTATACGCGTCGACAATTGATCCATAGCCACCGCCACTAGATTTATTCTGTCTGGTTTAACGGCATATAGCAAAGGTCTTCTCCCCCCGCTTGACTGGGCATAGCCATGTTCAACAACGTAGTCTTTAACTATTAATTGATTTAGTGCTTTTGTAACCAGCGGAATACTTCTGTCGATAATCTGGCTTAAATCCGCACAAGACATTGTTTTGCCATAATAAAGCTGTTTGATGATTTCGAAATAAAGAGTGAAGTTTTTTTTATTGGAAGTAAACATGTGGTGAATCGTGATTCTTTAAAATAAAATGTAAGAAATTATAAAAGCGATTTAATTTATTTAATAGCAATCGCTTTTTTATGAAAATTGTAGTAACGTTAGTCAAACACATAAGACTTTTATCTTTATTAACTATTACATTCAGGTCGGTGTGTTTAATCCGAAATTCATTAAAACATTATTGCTTTTTAAAATTCGCTAGTCTGGACCGTTAAAACTAGAATATTAATATGAATTACGAGAAAGAGTTTCAGACCTTTAAAATAAATCATCAATCTTTTTAAATTTTTTTGAAAGTTCCGAAATCTTTTAGTTAAATTCGTTTTAACATCCAACTAGCCAATTTACTAACCATTTCTTTCAATAATGCCCGGTATTTATGACACTCCGGGTTGATATAGCATCAACCGGTAATATCATATAGTGCCCAGGGTAAAGGAATAGCTTTAACGACAACTTTTATATAAATGCCGAATTAATCAACCAAAACTTTCTAAAAATGAAAAAAACGTTATCTAACTATCGTTTTTACGGACTACGGTCCCGGGCTTTGCTCATTACATTGTTAATCTTTGGTTTTATGGTACCAGCCATTTCCAAACCGAATGCTAAAAGCACCATAAGCTTTTATCAATCGCCTTTTGTGAATGGCAAGGTGAAAGACGAAAAGGGAGCACCGGTGCCCAGTGTGACCGTCAGCAATAAAACCAAAAGAACCGCTGTAAGTGCCAGTGAAAACGGCGACTTTAGAATTGCAGCGGACAAAGGCGATGTACTAACCTTTAGCAGCATCGGGTTTGAAGAAAAATCCGTTTTGGCCAACGAAAGTACCATCTCCGTTCTTTTAGAGAAAGGATCCGTGTTATTGGATGCGAGTGTGGTTACAGCACTGGGTATTACCAGAGAGAGAAGGTCTTTGGGCTACGCCGTTTCCGAAGTAAATGGAGATGGATTAAATAAAGCCAGGGAACCCAATATAATCAATTCCCTAGCTGGTAGGGTTCCTGGTTTGATTATCAATGGAACTGCGGGTGGACCGGCAGGTGCTTCAAAAGTGATTATTAGGGGCAATACGTCTTTAACCGGTAATAATCAACCTTTATACGTGGTAGATGGTATCCCGATAGATAATTCCAATTATGGGGGAACAGGTTCCGGCCAATACGCTAGCGGAGTAGATGTTGGCGATGCAATATCAGCTATAAACCCGGATGACGTAGAAAAGATAAGTGTACTGAAAGGCGCTTCCGCTTCTGCCTTATATGGCTCGAGAGCAGGTAATGGTGTTATTTTGATTACCACTAAAAAGGGAAGAAATAAAAAAGACCTGGGGATCGAATTTAACAGCACCTCCTCTATGGAGACGCAATTAACCAGTTATGACGGCTACCAGTCTTTATACGGACAGGGAACAAGACAATTGGTAAATACCTTGAGAGACCAGGATTACGGTACGTTAACAACCAGCTTCGGTGCCCGTATAGATCCGGATTTAACCGTAATAACGGGTACAGGTGCAAAAGTGCCTTATGCTTATGTCAAGAACAATATCGATGGCTTTTTCAGAACAGGTGCCACATTCACCAATACCTTATCGTTCTCTAACGGAACGGATAATTCCAGCTTCCGGTTCTCTTATTCCAATCTTAATAATGAAGACATCATACCCAAAAGTGGTATTAAAAGAAACTCGTTCACTCTGAATGGGACTTCTAAATTTGGTTCAAAGATCAACCTGGAAGCGAGGGTATTTTATATGAATGAAAAGGTAAAAAACCGCCCGTCTCTTGCCGACGACCCCGCCAACATAGGAAACAGCTTTCTTTCGTTAGCTAATACGGTAGATCAGGCTCGTTTTGCCAATGAATATAAAAATGCCGATGGCAGTTACCTGGACTGGAACAACGGTAACCAGTTTAGGTTGAACCCATACTGGGTAATAAACGAGATGAGAAACAATACAACTAAAAATCGTTTACTGGCTTCGGTTCAATTAAACTACAGTATTTTAAGTTGGTTGAGTTTTCAGGCAAGAGGTTCATCGGACCAGACCCTGGTAGACTATGAGCAATTCAGTCCGAGAACGACACCCGGAGCGTTAACGGGAACTTTGAACCAGAACAATGTGCGATACAATACCATAGAAGCTGACGGATTGTTAAGTGCCCAACGTCAGGTATCATCATCGTTATATTTATCACTCAGACTGGGTGCCAGCATTACGAGGAACAGAAGAAACGGAACTGCAAACCAATTTACCAACCAGGCAGTTACGGATATAGCCATACCAACAAGTTATACCGTACAATCCGTTTCGCCGATTGCCAGCAAAAGAAGCTTTAACTCGGCGTATGGATTGTTGTCCGTAGGCTTTAAGAACTATTTATTTTTAGACGCAACGCTTCGCCAGGATGCTTTTTCTACTTTGCCTGTCGGTGATAACAGCAAGCTGTTTCCTTCTGTAAGTAGTAGTTTCGTTTTTACCGATGCGCTTAAAATGGATAAAACATATCTCTCTTTCGGTAAAATAAGAGCCTCTGTTGCCCAGGTAGCATCTGATACCGATCCTTATTTAACCAGTCAATACTACAGGAGTAATTCATTGTCGTTTCGTGAACTGCCGACGGGCGGACTGTCAACCGATATAAAATTCAGCAATCAGCTGAAACCAACTACCACGTTCAATTATGAATTTGGTACTGAACTTAAATTCTTTAAGAACAGGGTAAATGTTGACATTTCTTACTATAATGCAAAATCGAAAGACCAGTTGAATATTGTACCGGCACCTCCGTCATCAGGGTTTAGAAATGAAATAAAGAATGCGGGTACCATTACCAATAAGGGCATTGAGATCGCTTTGGGCGGAACTCCCATTGTTTCTAAAAATTTTAACTGGGAGCTGAATATCTCCTATGCAAGAAATAAGAATACGGTCGAATCCCTGGCAGAGGGAACGCCCTTTATCAGTTTATCTGATGCAAGGTGGGCTGGAGTGTCTATAATTGCCAAGCCGGGAGAATCGTACGCTTCCATTTTTGGATTTAACTACCAAAAAGATCCGTCAGGTAATATAATATTAGATCCTATCAGTCTTCAGCCAGTACTGAGTACAAACCGGGAGGTTTTAGGTAAAGGAGTGTATGATTGGACAGGTGGCGTAAACAGTAATTTGAGTTATAAGAATTTTACGCTGGGTGCGGTGATTGATGTTAAGGTAGGAGCTGATCTTTTATCGCTTACTAATTACTTCGCCACATCCAATGGTTCGATGCAATCAACTATTGAAGGCAGGGCAGAGTGGATAAGATCCGAAGAAGACAGGCAGGCAGCCGGTAAAACGATCCAGGAATGGGGAGATGCAGGCATGGTACGGGGATTAGTACCCAAGGGAGTTGTTCAAACGGGTACGGATGCCACCGGGAAACCTGTTTACGAACAAAACACAAGAGCAGTAGAACCGTCTAATTATTGGGCAATTCTGGGTGATATCTCTAATGCCGTGGCCGTTCCATTCATTTATGATGCTTCTTACGTTAAGATGCGCCAACTAACGCTTACTTATAATTTGCCCGTTTCTCTGGCGAGTAAAATAAAAATGAAAAACGTGCAGGTAGGTTTAGTAGCCAGAAACCCGTTTATTATCAGTAAAAACGTTCCCAATGTAGATCCCGATTCCAATTATAACAACGGGAATGGTCAGGGTATAGAATATGGCTCTTTACCCGGAAGACGCAGTTATGGCTTTAACTTAAACTTAAGATTCTAAACAGGTGAACACCAAAATAGAAAATACAATGAAAAAGAATATAAATAAATGGATATTGGTTTTGGCAGGTTTTGCATTTCTTGTAGGCTCATGCAAAAAATTTGATGATACGAATATAGATCCAACCAGATCAGCTAACCTGGACCCCTCCGTTCAGCTATCCACTGTGCAACTCAGGTTCTCCGGAGATCTGAATGTGAATGAAAGAACCAGCTTTTTAATGACCATGCCCATGGTGCAGCATATCGCAGGTTCTTATAGCAACCGGTGGGGTGGTATATACTTCAATAACCCGGGCGTGATGGGTGTATTGTGGGAGGATTCGTATCCGAACGATCTGGTTAATATTATAGACGCCGTAACCAGGACTAACGGGGTAGCAGATAAAACGAATATGAATGCGGTTTGCCGGATTATGAAGGTGTATGTGTTTGCACGGATAACAGATCTCTATGGTGATATTCCTTATAGTGAAGCCGGCCTTGGAACGAAGGCAAAATTTGACAAGCAAGCTGATATTTATGATGATTTTTTCAAAGAATTAAAGGCCGCAAGTACGCAGCTTGATGCATCCAAAGACGTGGTAAAAGGAGACTTATTTTATGATGGAAGTATTTCTGCCTGGAAGAAGTTTGCGAATTCTCTTCACCTGCGCCTGGCCATGCGGTTAGTGAAAATAAATCCGGCTAAAGCTAAAGCCGAAGCTCAATTGGCTTATAATGCAGGTGTATTTACTTCCAATGGCGATGTGTGTATGATGAAACACGAGGATATTCGAAACCCCTATGAAGAACCTGGAAAAGGTAATATTAAAGGTAATTCTGTTTCTGCCTCATTTTTTAATGGGGGCGCTGTGCCCGGTCGCTTCACCACTGTTTTCCTTGATCAGTTGAGAACTACCAATGATCCGAGAATCAAATACATTGTAAGATATTATATCGATGGCAGCAGCAGTGTGCCTAAAGATCGTACAGATATCACAGACCAGTTGGTTCCGTTATTTGGTTACGTAGGCGTTAAACCGGGAAGTTATATCTACGACGATCCTTTTCTTCCGGGTGTCGCTATTACGCTTCCCGGCGGAGCGGCGGTAACTGCCACCAATAACGATCAGAAGTCGCAACTGGCTAACTTCCTGCTACGATTCAATGCACCCTTTTTACACTTAACATACTCCGAGGTAGAACTTCTGCTGGCGGAAGCCACGGTAACTTTCGGGGCCACCTTTGGTGTAACGGCAAGCCAACATTATGCAAATGGAATAGAGGCGGCATGTAAGCAATTGAACCTGTTTCCTGAGGGGCCTACTATGCCTCAAAAGGAAATAGACGATTTTATATTAGCAAACGGATTAACGGCTGGCAGGGAGCTGGAACTTATCAACCGTCAGCTATGGGTTACGTTATTACTTAATGGTCCGGAGGCATATGCAAACTTCAGGAGAAGCGGCTTCCCGGCTTTAACGGCGGCAGTAGGTTCTTCGGAAACGGGCGAAAGCAGAACGATTCCCCGTCGGTTCGAATATCCTTTCACCGAAGAGGAGCAGAATAAAACCAATTTCGATGTAGTACTTCAGGCTATGGGAGGCACTGATAGCTGGAATGGAAGGGTGTGGTGGGATAAACAGTAAACTACAATAATTACGATATCATTATGACTAAAAAAATAATTACCATAATCGTCTTCCTGTTTTGTATCACCTTGAGCAGTTGTGGAAAGGGGAGAGGCGTAACAAATGACCAGGATAGTGTGAAATCCCAATCGTTTAAAGTAATTGGTTATATGTTTACCAATGGTAACCTGGATACGGAGTCTGCAAAGATCGATTTTGATAAAATTACGCACCTGAATATTGCCTTTATTAATCCCGATGCTGCCGGTACGTTTACGGCCCCGGAAGGTTTAGCAGCTGCCGTAAAAAGAGCGCAGCAAAAAAAGGTAAAGGTTTTATTTTCTTTTGCCGGCGGTAGTCCTCCCGCTTATCTTAAGAATCTGCTTAAACCGGGCAACAGGCCTTTACTGGTAAGCAATATGATTGCCTTTGCCGATAAATACGACTTCGACGGTATAGACGTGGATTTGGAAGGAGATTTTATCGATTCTAATTATGAGGCCTTTATTATCGCGCTGTCGGATTCACTAAAGCCAAGGAATAAATTATTATCGGCGGCCGTCGCCACCTGGAACGGTAACACTATTTCCGATAGAGCATTGCGGTTATTTGATTTTATCAACGTCATGTCGTACGATAATACCGGCCCCTGGAATAAACAGAAACCTGGTCCGCATGCGACATACGAATCGGCAGTACGGGATTTCAATTACTGGAATACCGGCCGTTCCGTTCTGGCTAAAAAAATTACTTTAGGACTTCCGTTCTACGGTTATGGATTTGGTCCCGATATACAGGAAAGTTTTTCATATAAAGACATCGTTATTCTTTATCCGGGCGCAGAAAATGCCGATAGCATAAGTATACCTCAAAAGGGGAGCATTTATTATAACGGGATGCTGACCATTAAAAAGAAAGTAGATTTTGTAGTTGGAAAAAAAGCCGGCGGTGTGATGATCTGGCATCTATTTGCCGATGCAGCCGGGGCTAATTCATTGCTTTCTGTAATCGATCAAAACAAACAATAAAGTATTCATTTTTAAAAATAAAATCATGAAGAAGTTAGTTTATTTAACAATCACTATTATCACACTGGGTATATTAGGCGGTTGTAAAAAGGGCGAAGATATGCAGGTGGACGATAACTTTCATCCGCGCATTTTCGATAATTCAAGGGTTTTTGCAGCACCTTCAAGGATTATTAACCAGGGACAATCCGTCATCTATAACGGACTTACCTATTCTCCGAAGCCTATGGAGAAAACAAAGCTAGTATGGACGATCGATGGAAAGGAAGTTTCCACAGATACGGCCTACACTTTTACTCCCACTACGGGCGGAGAGTATGAACTGGAATTGAAGGCTACCTACAACGGCCAAACATCCACCCGGAAGTCAAAAATCCTGGTAAGTCCGGATACGTACACACCCAAGCCTTTTACCAAGGTGGTAATGGGTTACCTCTCCGAAAATGGAAAGGCTGCAGACGTTAACTGGAGTAAAGTTTCCCATATTACTTACAATGGTGCCAGGGTGGTATCCTCTTCTTCCATAGACTTTTCCAGAGGCAATTTCAATCAAACCATCGACGAACTGGTAGCCCGTGGTCATATCAATTCGGTTCCCGTACTTTTGGGAGTTACAGGAAGGTTGTCGGGCATCGACGGCTGGTCGCTTTATAACAGTACCGATTTCGGACTTTCCATCAATAGTGCTGCAAAAAGAGCGTCATTGATAGCACTGCTCAGAACTTATGTGGTTAACAGGAAACTGGACGGGGTGGATATTATGATGACAGATCTTGGTAATGATATTTATAGTGTATCTGCGGAAATGATTCAGTCAGTAGCTCCTTTTTTAAATGAACTAAAAGCTGCGTTACCAACCGGTTCCATCGTAACCGTATCGGTTACGGTTAATTATCTGCATTGGGAATATCTGAACCTTTCTGCCGCAACCTGGATAAACGTGCATGCTTTTGAGAATTCATCCGTATTTCCCGGCTCGCCAAGAGTGCAGCAATCGCCTTATAACTTCATGGTGGATGGTGCTAACCTTTGGAAAAACACCAAGGGCTACCCTGCTGATAAACTGGTAATCGGAATGCCTGTTTTCGGGATACGTTATAATACGCTGGATGCAAGCGGTAATAATCTTAATTACGGTTCTTATGATTATATTACTTATAAGGATATTGTTGCCCTGGACCCTAATGCACCTCAAAAAGAATATTCAGACATTATATCGAAAGGCGTTTATTATAATGGAGTACCATTAATAACGCAGAAAGTACAGTTCATTAAGAATAATTCGTTTAAAGGTGCCTATTTATGGGCGATAGATTATGATGTGGCAGGCTCCAACTCTTTACTGAATGTGGTAGAGTCTACAATAAAATAGGTATTGACCAGGCGATTTTTTCCAGGAATTATGCGGACAATATCAACTCATTTTAATGCCCAAAGATTAATCTCCATCGATGCGTTGCGGGCGTTGACAATGGTATTAATGATTTTCGTGAACGATTTATGGTCGCTATCAGCGATTCCCTCCTGGCTGGAACACATGCCTGCGAATGTGGATGGGCTCGGATTAGCTGATATCGTTTTTCCCGCTTTCCTTTTTATAGTGGGCCTTTCGGTTCCGTATGCTATTGAAAGCAGGAAGAAAAAAGGAGAAACCAATAGCAGTATCTGGAGACATATTATCTCCAGAACTATTATCTTATTGATAATGGGAGTATTTATTGTAAATGCAGAAGTATATGCAGATAATGCGGTATTGCAGAAAGGTGTGTGGATGATACTTTTAATAATTGCTTTCTTTCTTATTGGGCTACACTATAAAAACCCAAAAGAGTCCAAAGCAAGAATTGGCAAATCCCTTGGTATTGTTTTGTTGGTGGTGCTGGCTATTCTTTTTAAATCGGCAGACGGGGCAACGGGCATAATGGCGATGAAGGTTTACTGGTGGGGAATTCTGGGTTTGATAGGCTGGGGTTATTTCATTGCATCCGGTGTTTTTTTGCTCTCCAAAGGCAATGTTTTTATCATGAGTGCAGTGCTGGTGTTTTTCATCGCCTTTAATGCTGCAGATAATTTAGGATGGTTGTCGGGGTTGGTAAATATAAGGAATTATGTGTGGATAGTTGAAAATGGTGCCGTACCTGCTTTTAGTATGACAGGTGTTTTATGTAGTATAGCTTACAGAAACCTGACCATACATAAAAAGGAGTTCTGGATATATATGTCGCTATTTTCGGCAGCAATGGTAATATTTGGTTTAGTTACACGTCCAATATGGGGTATCTCAAAAATTGGGGCCACACCGTCCTGGGCAACCATTTGTACAGGGATCACCCTGGCATCTTTCTTAATAGTGATTTTAGTCGCTGATGTTTACAAAAAAACCGGTTGGTATACCTTTATTAAACCGGCAGGTTCCTACACATTGACTTGTTACCTTTTGCCCTATATCCACTATGCTGTTTTAGGTATGGTCAATATACGGATTCCCATATTTTTAAGAACCGGATTTGTTGGTATTGGCAAGTCACTACTTTATGCCCTGCTGATCGTGGCAATTACCGGTTTGTTGGGAAGAAAAAATATCAGTTTGAAAATATAATAAATATAATGCGATATAAACTTCGTTTGACGTTAATGGTTTCTATGGTTTTTAACTGCTGTTATGCTCAATACATTGATGATGATATCACTGAATCCGGGATTACACTTGTATGGAATGTTTTGGAAAATAATTATAGCAATAGCGAAGCGTCTTTTTCTGAATTGATAATAACCAATAACGGTAATAAAGAATTAAGTTCTGGCTGGAAAATTTATTTCAATTTCTCCAATCCTCGAAACGCCGACGCAGATAGTATTCAACTAAAAATCGAGCAAATCAATGGTGATTTTTTCAGGATAGTACCGGGAAAATATTTTTCCGCTTTAAAACCAGGACAATCCGTAAAAGCCGGTATATTATCAAGAGTCCTGAAAAAACAAACGGATAACCCAAAAGGCTTTTATATCGTTTTCGATGCGGAACCCGATAAGCCGATGATGCTAAAAACAGATATAAATAGTCTGGTGGATCACCGGAAAGAAATATTGGAAACAGGCCAAAAAACCTACCTGCAGAATGAAAAAATAAAAAGTATCCCTCTTAAGGAGCTGCCACCTATTTTTCCAAGTCCATTAATGTATAAAAGGAGAGAGGAGACTTTTAATCTAAACAAGGACGTAAAAATCGTAACAGCTAAAATGTTTGAAGAAGAAGCTGGTTATTTGGCGGAAGAAATACGAAAAGTTACCGGAGTTAAACCTTCCCTAGTTTCCGGGTCCGTGAAACAGGTTGTTATCTTAAAAAGGGAACTAGTTAAAGGAGAAGAATCTTATAAACTGGAAGTGAATAGAAACCAGGTTATAATTAGTGCTAACGATAAGGCAGGAATATTTTACGGTATACAATCCCTGAAATCGCTTTTGCCTGCAGGGGCGTGGAAAACAACAAACAAAAATATCAGTATTCCCGGAATCAGCGTTACGGATGCACCTCGCTTCCCGCACAGGGCTTTCATGATAGAAGTAGCCAGAAATTTTCAGTCTAAGGAAGAAGTGTTGAAATTGATAGATGTTTTGAGTTTGTATAAGATAAATGTACTTCACTTCCATTTAAACGACGACGAAGGATGGCGCCTTGAGATTCGCGGCCTGGCGGAACTAACGGATGTGGGATCAAAAAGAGGGCATACATTAACGGAAGATCAGCATCTATACCCGGCTTATGGCTCTGGCCCGTATACAGATAAGAACTCAGGTAGTGGCTATTACTCCCGCAAAGATTTTATCGATATTCTAAAATATGCGAACGAAAGACATATTTCTGTTATTCCGGAATTTGAATCTCCGGGTCATGCCAGGGCTGCTATAAAATCGATGGATTCCCGTTACAGAAGATTAATGAATGAAGGTAAAAAAACGGAGGCGGAAGAATATTTATTAAGAGATATAAATGACTCGTCTGTCTACCAATCGGTGCAGGGTTGGAGCGATAATGTTATAAACCCGGCAATGCCATCCGTTTATAAATTCATACAAAAACTGGTGGACGAAACCGTGGCGATGTACAGGGAAGCCGCAGTACCGTTAAAGACGATTCATTTTGGTGGCGACGAAGTGCCTGCGGGGGTTTGGGAAAAATCCCCGGTGGTCAGTGATTTTCTGAAAAACAATCCCGGTATTAAATCGACGGATGATTTATGGTATTATTATTTCTTTAAAGTAAACCAGATTTTGAAGGTCAAAAACCTTTATTTATCAGGTTGGGAGGAGATGGGAGAACGCAAAGATGTAAAGGGTATGGTTTTAGAACGCCGTTTTAGTACGTCGAATTTTCATCTGGATGTCTGGAACAATTTATCGGGCAACGAAGATCTCGCTTATAAGCTGGCAAATGCCGGGTACAAAGTAGTTTTAACCAACGTAACCAACCTTTACCTCGACTTAGCCTACAATAAAAGTTATAATGAACCGGGGCAATACTGGGGCGGATACGTAGATGTAGAAAAGCCTTTTAGTTTTATTCCTCTTAATTATTATAAAAATCAAAAGGAGAACGAGCGAGGTGAACCTTTTAAGCCAGGTCATTTTGATGGCATGGTACAATTAACGGCATTAGGAAAAAAGAATATCGTTGGCTTGCAAGCTACTTTTTGGAGCGAGGTAATTACAACGACATCCAGATTCGAATATCTGTTGCTCCCTAAGTTATTGGGTGTGGCAGAACGCAACTGGGCATCCGACCCCAAATGGGCCAGGGAAAGAGACGTGGCAAAAAGCCAATTATTATATGATTCTGCGTGGATGCAATTTATAAATGTGTTAGGTAAAAAGGAATTACCCCGGCTTGTTTACTATCGCGGAGGTTTTAATTACAGGATACCTTCTCCCGGGATCATGATAACAGATGATATTATCAAGGCAAACGTATTATACCCAGATATGGTTATCCGGTACACAACCAATGGCAAAATGCCGGATTCAGGCAGTGCGGTGTTTAAAAGCGGTATTCCGGCTACGGAGCAAATGCAGCTCCGGGTGTTTGACACAGGAAACAGGGGCGGGGAGGCCATTCAGGTAATATTACCTTAGATGAATTGGTCATCCTGTTACCCGTTTGTCCTTCGCGACATAGCGGGCAAAACCAAGCAGTGCGCCTGTTACCATGATGTTCCGGAAAATATTGATCATCTCCAGTTCCTGTTCACGGGCAGCGTTTGCCATCATCGCTTCTGCCATCAGTTCGTGGCCCATCGAACGGGGTATGTGTATAAGAATGGCCATTAATAGTACATATAAAGCCATTAAAGTGTAGGCGAGTTTATCATATTTCCCGATAACCGCGCTAATGATGAAAAGGGCAATGCATAGCGCGGTAAAATAATTCCAGAAATAGGGGAAGGGTAAAAAGTCGGGAACAAAAGCCGCACCAACGGATGGTTTTCCTAAGTGTAAACCAATGTAAAGAAGAAAAGATAGCGGGAAAATGTATCGCCCTATGTTAAGAATTTTATCCATGATGATGTTGTTTGATAATTTGACCAGTCATTTGAATGACTGGTCAAAAACGGTTAAATTAAATTTCGAAATTCAGTACGGGCCTTACTTCCACGCTGCCACCCATCGCCAGAACGGGGCATCCTTTCGAAAGCGTAACCGCTTCATCCAGATTTTCCGCCTCCAGGGTAAGTGTACCTACTATAAGACCTTTACCATCGGTCACCGCGCTGGTTAACTTACCATCCGGACTAATAACCGTTCCTGCCTGGTCCAGACGCTGTGTGCCAACAAATTTTCCCTGACCGGCGATGCCACCTATAAAACTTTGCCACTGTTTGTTAACGGCTTCAAATTCAGCTGCAGTGGGTGTGGCATTCTTGGGTAATGGAAAATGATGAAAATTGAGAAGAAATTGTGCCATTGTGTTTGTTTTTAAATGATGATGATTATTAATTACCGAAATTGTTTTCTATATGCAGATACGTTTTCCATTTGTTCCAATAGAATTCATGCCAGCCCTGGCTCAGTGCCTCCGCCAGGTCCGAGGGAATATCGGCATGTGTAAGATACAGGTACGTATCGCCGTTATGTTCAATCAGCCGTATAATAACGATGCTGTCGTCAAATCCATCCGGCCAGTGATCCGTTCTCCAGCTCTGTATGATCAGGTGATTGGTTCTAAGATCGATATTTTCACCAAAGCAAAAGCCGTTATACAGGTTAAAAGGTTCTCCCAGTTGGTTGGAGATGATGGCTGCTGACCCGGTAACCGCTTCATGTTTAGCGGCATTGGTATACAGGTCGAACAGAGTAGAGGCTTTTACCTGCTCGAAGATAACTTCCTGGAAAATTGTTTTTACGATCATCAGAATATGTTTAAGCGATTAAACTTTCACCAGCCAGTTCTTCGGCTGCAGGTAGTTCCGCCGGGTATACTTTTGCACCCTTAGCGGCAAAAGCCCTGGCTACTGTACCGGCGATGGCCCCGCTTGCTGCGAATACGACTGCTATTTTGTTTTGAAGCATACTGTTTGTTTTTGATTGGTTGATAACACAAAATTATTTCTAAGAACCGGTTTTGCATATTGGCATTTGGGACTAAATACATGGGTAATTCTGCCAATGGCAACTATTTTAACGTTATCAGGCATTAACTTCGTTCCTCGTTTTAAATAATACTACTATTATGAAGCAACCCATCGAACTACGATTCAATTATCCTTTACTGGAGGATCAGGAAAGTGCTTTTAGATCTGCTTTAACAACTGCTATCGGCCTTTCAGATACACTTGTTTCACTTGCTCCTGCCGGCGGACGACTGAAGGACCGGGAAATGGTCGCTGCCTGGCTAAGTGGTGAAGGGTACAGCGTTAATCCCGGCGATGTGTATGCAGGTGGGGGCGGCCATCATAGTTGCTTCACAGCCTTATTGGCCGCCGGGCTGCCAAACAAAACTATCGCGGTGGAGGAGTATACCTATTCTAATTTTAAATCGATGGCCCGCTTACTCCATATTACCCTGGTACCATGCCTGATTGACGGTTCGGGATTGGTGCCGGGATCACTAAAAGAAGTATGCAAAAACAATATGATTGATGCGTTATACATACAACCCACATTAAATAATCCTGTAGGAACGGTAATGCCACTTGAAAGGCGTAATGAAATTGTTTCCATTGCAAGAGAGCATGAACTGGTGATTATCGAAGACGATGCATATGGGTTCCTGGAAGAAACGTTTATACCTAATTTTTATCATCTTGCCCCTGAAAGGAGTTTTTACGTTTATAGTTTCTCCAAGCCCCTGGCGCAGGGAATAAAAACCAGCTACTTACTGGCTCCTTCGATATATGGCCCGAAGGTAATAGATGCACTACGGCTAACCGGGACAAATCCATCATTATTGTTTTCCAACGCGCTCAATACAATGATGGAAAACGGCACTTTGAAAAAATTGATCAGGGCCAAACAGGAAGAGGGGTTCGTACGGCAGCAACAGATGAAGCATTTACTTGAAGGCTACCAGTTCTCCGCACATAAAAACGGCTGGCACCTGTGGCTGCTGTTGCCCGATCATGTAAAGTCGTCCCGGCTCGACCAGATGCTGATACAAAAAGACGTCCTGATAATGCCTTCCGTTTCCTTCTCTGTTTCGGACAACCCTTTTGAAGGGGCTATCCGCATAGCGCTGGGAGGCGAAAAGGATTTTAAACGGGTTCAGGAAGGTATTGAAATCGTCAGGGAACAAATAATGATTTATTGATTTACCAAGGAAATTGTGAAAAATATCTGTTATGCTATGCAGTACAGGTAAAACCCGTTGTTAATTTTAGGCAATTGCAGTGTTTATAGCGTAATAATTTGTATTTTTAAGTATAACCTGAAAGGATGCGCATACTTATATTACAATGTATACTTTTTTCTATCACATTCTTTTCGTTAAAGGCCCAAACACTTTCTTCGCGCGGCGTTGACGGTTACACTCAGCAAACCCCGCTTCCCTACTACTATCACTCAGGTGATAGCAGTGATTTGAAAAGGAAATGGTCTCTTGTAAAATACAGGAGCATATCTGCGAGTTATGCCCTTTTCAACGGCGGAAGTGCAACTGTTTTATCCGCACCGATCGGGCTTCAGTTGAACCGCCGGATCAGCAACAATCTCTACGCCTTTGCAGGTGTTTCCGCAGCACCCGCTTATATTAACTTCAACCAGCCCGGCTTCAATAAATTTAACCCGGGCAACAACCTTTCAAGTGCCAATAATTTCGGGCTGTACACGAGAGCGGAAATGGGCCTGATGTACGTTAACGATCAGCGGACATTCTCCATCTCCGGGAGTATCGGTATAGAAAGAAATAGTTATCCGTTTTATCCGCCGAACCGGGTGCGGCAGCAGGGGGTTATTCCAGCCAGGTATTAGTATCTATTTTATAGGCGTAAGTTCACCTTCTCTTTCTTCCTAACCAAATATAAAAACCTGTTACAGGCAGGGATGCTGCAATTAAACAGGCAAAAAAGACAGCTATTTTGGAAGGCCAGCCGAATATCCATCCGTAGTGAATATCACTTGAAAGCTCATTTAAAGTTTCCCCTTTAGACATAGCGGAAGATGCCCTTACTGAAAGAACCGATCCGTTTCGCGGGTCGAAATAAAAATAAGTACCCGGGTACCAGTTACCCGTTTCCTTTACATAGATTTCGACGGGTGTTGACAGGTCTTTCTGATAGTTGATGTTTACGCTATGTGCACTTTGGCTGTTCTGCAAGGCATGGTAATACATGCTATCGGTTAACGACGCGGTATTAGCGGGGGGCTTATGGGCACCCGGTAAAGTAAGTTCCCGGCTTACCGGCTGCTTGCCGTCCAGCAATAGGTAGGTGAAAGATTTAAACCACCCGAACGACCAGAACAGCCCGGTGCAGATCATGAAAATAACGATCCAGGAAGCATAAAATCCAAGTATATTATGCAGGTCATAATTTTTACGCTTCCATCTCATACTGCTTTTCCAACGGAACCGGAACCGTTGCCTGGAAGCCGCTTGGTTTCTCGGCCACCAAAGAATAATTCCGGTGATCACCATTATAAGAAAGAATAAGGTACAAAATTTAACGATATAGCCCCCCGTATCTCCCAGCAGCAGGTTGGTGTGCAGGTCAACCACCGTCTTCCAGAAAGTACTTGTCCAGCTTTCGCGGGTATAAAGTATTTTACCTGAATAAGGATGAATGAATATATCATAGTACACATCCGGGTCCTTGTACCGGTGACCACTGTATAAATACGATCGGGTGCCGGAGGGATAACAGGTAAGCATTTGCCAGTCCCAGTAACCAGCCGGAACCTCACCGTACATATTTTTAAGTGTAGAATCACCTATCGCTTTTAACCGGCTCAAAGGAAGGTGAATTTGCTCAGAAGGCATTACTTCCCGGAACTCTTTTTCGGTGATACCCTGAATGTCTTCACTGAAAACGAACAAGGCACCGGTAAGGGCCACTATAAAAATGACCAGCCCGGACGCAAGTCCGAGCCAGAGATGAATAAAGCCGATTATTTTCTTTACGGACGGTAGTCGCATGCTATAATTTAACCATTACCGTGAATCTTCCGCTGGCCGGTGCTCCCGGCTTGTAAAACCATGCCGCGTCCCAATAGCCACCTGTCATGTATTTTTCATTGGCCAGGTTGTCTATATTAAGCGCCAGCGAAAATTTATCCTGATCATAATAAATTCCCGCGTCGAGCCTGGTATAAGATGGGGTCAGTTTAGTATGGTTTCCATCGCTGCTAAAAGTACCGCCGCCCCTTCCGGAATCATACGTGCCGCCTAAAGCTACGCCAAATCCGCTTAAACCAAACGATGTGAACTGGTATTTGATCCAGCAATTGGCAAGGTGCTTAACAACACCATATGGAAGCACCCCGATCAGGCTTTTATCAAGATCTTCCGTTACCCTCCCGTTCGTATAAGCGTAATTGGCGATAAGAGAAAGATGGGGATTTATTCTTCCAATGATATCTAACTCCACCCCCGTAGTTTTTGCCTGACCGGTCTGGATCACATAGTTTTGGTTTTGAGGGTCGGGATTTACAATGTTATTCCGTGAAATATCATAGAAAGCCAGCGTGGTCATCAGTTTGTTATTGAACCATTCTTTTTTAATACCCGCTTCCAGTATATATCCTACCAGCGGCTTAAGCCGCCCACCATTAAATACCCTGCCTGATTGCGGCACAAATGATTTGTCGTAGAGCGCATAAAATGAAAGCCCCGATGCAGGAAGAACGGTAATGCCAATCCTTGGAGTAAATATCCGGAAACGCTGTGTTTGTTCTTCCGGTCCATTATAACTGGCGAAGTTCTTGAATTCAGAGTAGCGACCAGCCAGGGATACTTGTAGCCATTTATTAAGCGTTATATGATCCTGGAGATATACTGATTCCCATTGCTGCTCATCCCGGTCAGGAACCTCCGCCTTGGAAACGGCTTTGAGGCTGTCGGGGTTGAGTCCGTAGAAAGGGTTCAGAATATCTATATCCAGATATGGACTGCCTAACCGGTTATAGGCCGGGTATTTTGTCCGCTGCAATCCCAGGTCGATGCCCGCAAGTATTTTGTGTACAATCGCTCCTGTTTTTTCAGTACCATTTACAAAGAACTGAGATATATAATTACGTCCCTGGTAGTCGGTGTACACCAGCCTGCGTGAAAGCAAATTTTGTGCGTCGGGAATGGAGCGGGTATTCAGTTCATAACCCAGCCAGCGGGCATCGGAAACAGCCACCGTACCATTGAATTTCCAGCGATCGTTAAGTTGATGCAGCAGTCGTATGCTTCCAAGGTGATCGTAGTTTACAAAGCCTGGTAAGTTGGGATCCGCGATACCGAACGTTTGCGGCAATACGAACACCCTGCCGCTGGAATCACCGGGTATGGTGCCATCGGCTCCTCTCGATTTACTGTAGTTCAGGTTATATTGAAATGTGATAGAAGTATACTGACCGATATCGTATTTTATGGAAGGTGCCAGGGAATACCGCTCGAAGCTATGGTGTTCCTGGTGCCGGCCACCGTAATGAGCCGCACCGGTGAGCCGGTAGGAAGCTTTACTGTTTTCCTTTCCTACCCGTCCTCCAAAGTCTATGGTGCTGCGGAACAACCCAAAGCTGCCTGTAGTGAGTGAAACGGAAGCGACCCTGTTATAGACCGGCTGCTTGGTTACTACGTTGAAGATACCCCCGGGATCGCCATAATTCATCATGAATCCAGCAGGCCCTTTCACGAACTCGATCCGCTCAATATTAGATACATCCTCCATCATGGCATATACGTTCGGCTTAATGCCATTTCTCAAACGGTTGTTACCCGTTCCCTGACCGCCGCCGCGGATATTAAAATCTGCATAAAGATTAGAATACGAAAAGACGCTGTTAACACCCGATACATTCCTGGCCAGGTCATTCACACTGAACGCCTGTTGATCTCTCATTACCTTTTCTCCCACTATAATCAATGATTGAGGGGTTTCGAGCAGGCTGGTTTGCAGCCTCAGTTGTTCTGACGGTTCATTCTGCAGATATGTTTGCCGGGACCTGGCGGAAACAATTACTTCATTTAGCCGGAAAAGATCTTCCTTCAGAAAAATGCCAGGTACTTCCGTCGTTTCATTGGGGTTTACCCGGATGTTGATTTCACGGCTTTCGAGCCCTACAAACGAGACCACTAGCACATAGTCCCCCGGCACAATATTCTTAATTTCGAATGCTCCATTTAAATTCGCCACGGCCCCTTTATTGGTCCCTTTCAATACGGCGTTCACGGAAGCCGCCGGAGACCCATCCTGGGTCGTTATCTTCCCCCTCACGGATCCTTTGGAAGACTGCCCATACACAAAATTCGCCACTGCCAGTAAGCCGACTAGAAATAGTATCCTTGCCATTCGTTCGTAATTTTTCCGGGTAAAAAATGATATGCAAATTTATACCGGTTAGAAAAGTAAAAAATCGCAATCGGGAAAAGTATTTACGAAATAGGAAAAAACTTCTAATCATTTCATTCATACTCAGGTTCTTTATTTGTTTTACGAAGCTATAAGGAGGAGGCTTTTAAGGAACAAGAAGAAATCAGTAGTTTGTCTCGCCGCTATTCCGGTAATGTTGTAGACAAACTATACAATAAGCAGGTAAGTAAAATTCCGGGTTTTAAACGGTTTGAAGATGATCTGATCACCGAATACTTTTTGTATACGGTAAATTTTATGTTGGAAATCAAACCTCAAAAAACCTTGTACGATAAATTTTAGAAAATAGATTGAAGAAAATTAGCTGTACAGAAAAAAATACTCTACTTTGTGTCAAATTAACGCAAACGAGTGAAAGCTTTCGATTCTTATAAAAATCCTTCCATCGCCATCGACCTGGTTGTTTTCGGGTATCATGAAGCAATGCTGTCCGTATTATTGCTAAAGCGGAACCAGGAGCCCTTTAATGGATACTGGACGCTGCCAGGAGGATTTTTGCAAATAGAAGAAACATTCCAGGCAGCCTGCTCGAGAGTTTTAACAAGTAAATTAGGTATCAAGCGCTTGTACCTGGAACAACTGTATTCGTTCGATGCATTAGAAAGGGATCCAAGAGGCAGGGTTGTCTCCATAGTTTATTTTGCATTAATCAATCCCGGCCGTTTTAAGGTGGTGGCCGGCAGTATGGCCAGTGATGTGGAATGGTTCGACGTACATAAATTGCCCAAACTGGGGTTTGATCATAAGGATTTGTTCAATAAAGCACTGGAACGACTTAAATCCAAGATACTCTACTACCCGGTAGGGTTCGAACTGCTGGATGACTTGTTTACATTACCGGAACTGCAGCAGTTGTATGAGTGCATATTGGGCATAAGTATCGATCGCCGGAATTTCCGGAGAAAAATATTGGATGCGGAATATATCGTGCCTACCGGGCAAAAGCGGGAAGGGGTACAAAACAGGCAACCGGATCTTTATAAATTCAATAAAAAGCTTAAAGCCAATAATTTTCAATTAACCGTATAACTATCATCTTTAATTATTTCGTATGCAACTATCTCCTGTTTTATTAAAGGACGGATACAAAGTAGGACATAAATTTCAATACCCTGAAGGCACTACCCTGGTATACTCTAACCTTACGCCCCGCAAATCGCGAAATGCCGATACGAATGAAGTGGTGTTTTTTGGATTGCAGTATTTTATAAAGGAGTACCTGGTCCGCCAGTTCGATGAATATTTTTTTAACCGTCCTAAAGAAGATGTAATCCGTGAATACGCACGCCGGATGGATAACTACCTGGGGAAGGACAGCATTACCTATCAGCATATAGCTGATTTGCATGACCTTGGTTATTTGCCATTGGAAATAAAAGCCTTGCCTGAGGGAACATTGGTTCCCATGCGGGTACCCCTTTTTACGATTAAAAATACCAGTCCTTCTTTTTTCTGGTTGACTAATATGCTGGAAACCCTGCTCAGTGCAATCATATGGAAGCCCTGCACCTCGGCTACTACCGCTTTCCATTATTTAAAAACGTTTACAGAATTTGCACGCGAAACGGTTGGCAATGATCTTTCTTTTATCCCCTGGCAGGGTCACGACTTTTCATTTCGTGGCATGAGCGGGGTGGAAGATGCCGTAATGAGTGGCGCTGCCCATTTACTTTCTTTTGCCGGTACCGACACCATTCCCGCCATTGACTTCCTGGAGCGTTATTACCAGGCTGATTGTGAGAAGAAACTTATAGGGGGTTCGGTGCCTGCTACGGAGCATAGCGTTATGTGTATGGGTACGCAGGATGATGAAATAAAGACTTTCGAAAGACTGGTCACGGAGATATATCCTTCAGGTGTGGTATCTATCGTGAGCGATACATGGGACTTCTGGCAGGTTATAACCGAATTTTTACCTGCTTTAAAAGATAAGATACTGGCCAGGCAGGGAAAAGTGGTAATACGCCCGGATAGCGGAGACCCCGTTAAAATAATAGTCGGCGATACAAATGCCCCGGCAGGAAGCCCGGCCTACAAGGGCGCTATTGAGTGTATGTGGGAAATATTTGGAGGCACCATTACTGATAAGGGGTACAAGCTCCTTGATGGGCACATTGGGTTGATTTACGGGGATAGTATAACTACGGAACGACAGGTTGCCATTCTTGAAGGCCTGAAACAAAAAGGATTTGCCAGCTATAATGTAGTGTTGGGTATTGGGTCGTTTACATACGAGTATGTAACCCGCGATACTTTTGGTTTCGCGATGAAGGCAACGTATGGCGAAGTGAACGGGATTGGCCGTGATATTTATAAAGACCCTAAAACGGATGATGGCACTAAAAAGTCAGCGAAAGGACTTATGCAGGTGTTCCGCCATCCACAAACGGGCAAACTGGCGTTGAAGGATCAGTGCACCTGGGAAGAAGAAAAACAGGGTGAATTGAAAACCGTTTTTAAAGATGGTAAATTACTGGTGGATTGGAAACTGGAAGAAGTAAGGCTGCGTCTGAAAGAACAGCTGTAACAAATCGGCTGCAGCGTCACCGGCTTAGAGAAAACAAGGTGTATATTGATGATAAAAGTATTAAAGACATAAATAATGGCCCGGACTTTTGCGATAGGCGATATACATGGAGCACTTAAAGCATTAAAGCAATTGATTTATCAATTCAGCTTACAACCATCAGATACATTGATCTTTTTGGGGGATTATGTGGATGGGTGGCCGGAATCCGCATCGGTTATCACATACCTGATAGAATTAGATAAGCAGTATAGCTGTATTTTTATCAAAGGTAATCATGATGCATGGTGCGAGGACTGGCTCGCGGGTTCGCGGCCTGACAATAATTGGTTAATACAAGGAGGGGAATCGACCGTAAGAAGTTATGAATCGGGTACTGTGAATAGAGAAACACATCTTGCATTTTTTCGTAGCATGAGGAGCTATTACATAGATGACACCAACCGCCTGTTTGTACATGCGGGCTTCTGCTCTATGCATGGTCCCGAAATGGAACATTATAATACAAATTTTTATTGGGACCGCACTCTTTGGGAAACAGCCATGGCCACGGACAAGCGAATACATAAGGATTCGGAACGATACCCAAAAAGGCTTTTACTGTTTAATGAAATATATATCGGGCATACGCCGACCATAAATTACGATGTGAAGATTCCCATACAGGCTTGTAATGTGTGGAATATAGACACGGGTGCAGCTTTCTACGGAAAATTGTCTGCAATAGACATTCATACAAAACAAACATGGCAAAGCGATGTGGTTCAGCGGCTTTATCCTACAGAAAAGGGTAGAAACAAATAAAAATAACTTATGCTAACACTCAACCTGATTTACCCGGATCGCTCCGACATTATTTTTAAAACGATGATTTTCCCGGATGGTCAGCCGCACATAAAAATCGATATAAGCAGCACAGGTGCGCTGGATCGATCCAAACCCTTACGAATACTGGCGCGGATAGCCAACAGCAACGATTTGCTGATGGTCTTATTTATTAAAAACACACTGGATTACCTGGAGTTTGAACACGTCGAATTACATATCTCCTACCTGCTGGCCGCCCGTATGGACCGGATTATGTTAGACGGTGAACCTTTCTCATTAAAGGTGATAGCGAATATGCTTAATGGAGGAGGTTTTAAAAAGATTTGCATTTTTGATCCGCATTCCGAAGTAGCCACGGCTTTGATAGACCGGTCTTATGGCATCTCCAACCATACTTTTGTTAAGGATGCCATTACTGAACATTTTAGGACATATGCCAAAGAGAAATTTTGTCTTGTATCACCCGATGCCGGGGCGTTAAAAAAAATTCACAAACTTGCCCAGTTTTTATCTGTAGATAATGTGGCGGAGTGCATGAAAGAACGTGACCTCAAAACCGGGGCTCTAACCAATTTTAAAACCACCACAGAAGACCTCACTGACCAAACATGCTTTATCGTTGACGATATCTGCGATGGGGGAGGTACTTTTATTGGAACGGCTAAGATGCTGAAAGAAAAAGGTGCCAAACATGTCGTGCTTATTGTAAGTCATGGCATTTTTAGCAAAGGAATGACCCTGGATGGTATTGATAGCATCTATACAACCGATTCCTACCGGTCGCTGGAAATGGTGAATTGTTTTTTGATAGAAAGGTATTTATGAGGGATTGAATATGGGTGTTTAGGTTTTATTTATTCTACGCTTTTGGATGGAACACGAAATAGTCGACAACAAGCAAGGTGCGGGTTTAAAAGGTAAAAGATGTCCACGCTCCTGAATCTAATGATGAAGCAGATAACGTATTACCATTGGGATGGAACCAGTCAGTTCCAGCGCAATGGCAGCAAGCGGCAATAGTAGCCAGGCCCATAAAGGGAAGGCGAAGCGGGTAGAAGTGCCGCTAACCAGCTCCCTAACGCCGGTATTCACCTTTTTTCTGTAATGCCAGATGATTAAAAATGTAAGTAAAAGATAGTATGGTATACGTACCAAAAATGGATTATTACCAATACCCATGAAGGTGATATCCCAAACCAGGATGTTCATCCAGATCGGCAACGACATAAAAGCACCTATCAGTAACGTACGACTATAAACCAGGAGTAGCCCCGTGACGATTTGTGAAATACCAATGAATGATTTAAAAGGCTGATGATCTGCCAGGTACCATGAGAGCCGGAACAGATCTATATCTTTCAGCGGCAAATTCATCGCCTCTTTGGTAATACCGAACTGCCCAGCGGTCAACTTTGCAAAACCGTAGCTAACTAACATGAAGGCCAGCAATACTCTGGCGGCAAGAATAATATAATCCCATATTCGATCTTTGATGAATCCCTGCATTTGTAGTAATTATGTTGATGGAGCTATTTGTTTCTGTACGTTGGCTAAATGTATGAATAAGAATTTGGCAGCAGATGATTTTGTTGTTCGAGGACCAAATTTATTAGGTTGTTTTAGTGTTACAAACTAAAGTAACAAAGCCGCTTTATTGTGTAGGTTTTCAATCGTCTGGTTAGTGGGTTCTTTCATAAAAGATAAGTGTTGTCGGTTCAATTGGACTGTATGTTATTTGTTAACTAAGTGCCCAATAAATCAGGCACCATGTTACAGAGAAGAAAGCAATTAACGGCAGATCGGATTCAATAGCGCGGAATGATTTTTTTCTATAAACGATTTGATAGAAAATCCACCCGAGCATAAGAACGGGAACGGCGAACACTTTTACGTATAAGAACGTTGAGTAGGGCATATCGACCTCAATTCTTAACCAATATACAAAAAAATACATATACTCAATATCAAATAAGAATATATTTTCTGATTCAAGGAAGATATTATTCAGAGTATGAATACCGCATAACGTTTACGTGTATAAATCATTAAATTAATTGAGATATGGGGGCTTTAATCATTCTTCATTTTGATGTGACGCGTGTGATCTTGTTAATATATAATCTTAAATTTTTATATCAGCCGCCGACGTAATTAAGCACAGCTATTACTTACAATATAAATGTTGGTTTAGCCATCATATCATAAGAACATAAATATGAAATATTCATTAAGGCAGGATTAAAAAATTAAGTAGAAACGCTTAAATCACCCATCTGAGACGCCAGTGTGGATAATTTACAAAGGCTATTCTCAACTCGGAAATACTGGTGGCATGATATTGGCAGCTTGAAGGGTGATTCGCGATAATCAAACTAACTACTAACTCTACCCATTTGTCAACTAAAAAATTTAATCCCTTATGAACAAACCACTATCAAGCCTACTTGTATTGGCTTACTTAAGTCTGTCACTTTTCGCAGGAGCTCAACCGTTAATACTCAGTAAGAGGTCCAATGTAAATATTCATCCGGAATGCCAGGGCTACCTGGAATATCTTCCAAATGACTATGCAACCAGTGGCAAAAATTATCCTCTACTCATAGTAGTTCATGGTACGGGCGAGATTGGCAACGGTAGCTCGTCTGACCTAGACAGGTTAACTAACATCGGCCCTATGAGATTAATTAATCAGGGAACATTTCCATCTTCGTTTACAGTGGGTTCAGTTACCCGTCAATTTATAATTATAGCCCCGCAGTTTAACGGTTATAATCCAGGCAGCAGCGGACATGTGGAAGCGGTGTTAAGATACGCAATAGATAACTACCGTCTTGATTCTACCAGGTTATATGCATCGGGTTTAAGCATGGGAGGTAAGTATACCTGGAACCTGGCTTCAAGTCCTACCGGTAATAAACTTGCTGCTGTAGTTCCTATTTGTGGTAGCTCTGAGTCCTTCTGGTGGATTGCCAACCCAATAGCCGCATCCAATATTCCTGTATGGGCTACTACTAACAATGCGGACCCTATTGTTAATCCTGCCGGAACTATTGGAACGGTACAATTGGTTAACGACGCATCCACCAATAAATCCCTGGCAAAGGCATCGGTTTTTAATACACCGGGCCACGATGCATGGACCCGCACATACGATCCGGTTAACTTCAAGGAAGACGGTCTTAACGTGTATGAATGGATGCTGACTAAAACACGTGTAAATGGTAATGTAGTACTTCCGGTTGTATTGAAAAAATTTGATGCGTCTATACGAAGTTCACAGGTTATACTTAACTGGACGACTACTTTTGAAGCTAATAATGATTTCTTTAAGCTGGAACGCTCTGTTGACGGAATAAACTTCACTTTCCTGTCCCGGGTACAGGCAAAAAATAACAGTAGTGGAAGTTCATATAATGTCAGCGATACCACCCCTTCGGAAGGTCTGAATTATTACCGGCTTTCTCAAACAGACAAGGACAGTAAAACAGTCTATTTCGAAATCGTTAGAATACTTGTAAATAAAAAAGCGCAAGATGTTTCATTAAGATTGTATCCAAATCCGACTGTTAATCAATTAGACCTGTCCCTTAATAACACAGCTAAAGGGCAATTGAAAGTGGCTGTAATTACAAATGATGGAAGAGTGGTTGGAACCTATTCTTATAACAAGCCATTGACTAAATGGAATGAAAAAATAAATGTAAGCAGTCTGGCACCAGGTTACTATTTGCTTAAGATTGATGTGGGCACGGAATCGTTTAATTCTAAGTTTGTGAAACAATAGGTATTGAAAGCCCGTAGTCTTTTTGCTGAAGATTGCGATCAAAAATGCCGTTTGATGGACGTATATAGCAGGATACTGTTTTTGTTCTCTTGCCAGTTATACGCTACCATCGGAGTATCTGTTGGTAAAATGCGAGTATCACCTATTCCATTTTCAGAATACCAGTCATGAGTCTTTTAAAATTACCTGTGCCGCAACGGAGAATCGTCTCTGAGCGGCACAGCTTCTTTTTACGAAAATGTATAAGAAAGCTATGTTTGAGAGCATGTTAAAGGTGGTGAACAAAAATTAAAACCTATGCTGTTCAATTAGTTATATACTGGTTCTCAGTGCAGTAAGGCGTATCTACCTATTTTGAACCAAAATCGCTTTCTATCAGGATGTTAGTGACAATCCTCTTTAACTTTATTTTGCCAAAATCCTAATTTCTATTCTATAAAAAATATTAATATATTGCTAACGCAGGAATACACTAATTTAAGTAAATACTTCTCAGCTTTACCCATTATAGTAAATCCATCCCCGGAAACAGCTTTTTAAGGCGAATCAGGCAGATATTCTTTGCATCAATATTCAACATTTATTAAAATTCAAGAAATGAGCAAGATTACAGTAAATGACGGCACCGAAATTTATTACAAGGATTGGGGAACAGGTCAACCGCTTGTTTTTCACCATGGGTGGCCTTTATCTGGCGATGATTGGGATGCACAAATGATATTTTTCCTGCATCAGGGTTTTCGAGTTATCGCTCACGATCGCAGGGGTCATGGACGGTCTACCCAAACGGCCCATGGAAATGATATGGATACCTATGCAGCAGATGTTGCGGAGCTTGCGAAAGCACTTGATTTAAAAGATGCCATACATATCGGTCACTCTACAGGCGGCGGCGAAGTGATCAGGTATGTTGCAAAACATGGACAAGGCCGCGTAGCCAAGGTGGTACTTATAAGTGCGGTCACTCCTATAATGATACAGACCGAAAATAATCAGGAAGGTATTCCGTTGGCAGTATTCGATGAAATAAGGGTAGGCACTGCCACACAACGACCGCAATTCTTTCAGGATTTTACTATTCCATTTTACGGCTTTAATCGTGAAGGAGTAAAGATATCTCAAGGTATCAGGGATAACTGGTGGCGCCAGGCAATGATGGGTGGAATAAAGGCACATTACGATTGCATTAAGGCTTTTTCGGAAACAGATTTTACGGAGGACCTTAAAAGCGTGGACCTGCCTGTCCTTATTATGCATGGTGAAGATGACCAGGTAGTTCCATTTCCTCTTACAGGTGCAAAGGCCATAAAACTTCTTAAAAACGGAACGCTTATTTCCTACCCGGGTTTCCCCCATGGAATGCCTACTACCGAAGCTGACACTATCAATGCGGATATTTTGGCTTTTATTAAATCTTGATGATTAGAGTTTTGTTTTTATAGCCTCCTTTAAGGGCTTATTTACAGGGGTGTAAAATCATTTCTTTTTACAGTCCATCCATCTCATATCTTTTCTAAGATGATGAGGTGCATCCCATTGTTTTTAAGTAATCACTCCCCGCACTACATTAATTGCTTTTAATAGCCGTTACTTCTATCTCTATTTTCATTCTTTCATCCGACAGCCGGGCGGCAAACATCGTAGCTGCAGGCCGTACATCTCCGAAATATTTTTTAAAGACGGGCCAGCATAACTCGAAGTCGCTTGGATCTGGTAGAATATAATGAACACGTACCACATCTTTCAATGAAGATCCTGCCTGTCCCAGTGCCGATTCGATATTCTTAAATGTTTGTTCTGTTTGTTCAACAATACCCTCTTCGATGGTCGTAGTTGCGTAATTGAATCCCGTCGTCCCGGAGACGAAGATCATATTACCAGCCACTATCGCCCTTGAATAGCTGATTTCTTTTTCAAATACCGACCCCGAACTGATCAACTTTCTTTCCATATTATTATTTTTATGGTTAAATATATAATAATCAGTTTATATGAACCCGGAATTGTGAAAAGAGTACGATCTCGTTCAGTAAAAACTGGACTTCTGATTACCATTGCAGCGTATACTTGTATAAAGTAACAAAGGGTTTGGAAAGATTAATGGTAGGAGACATCCTCACTCATAGTCTATTGCCGATCCGGAAAGTACTACTAATTGGCTATTAAAATATTGATAAGGTTCTTTTCTTGGTTAATATTCGTTGTGTACGATTACAATAATTAGAATCGTTTCTTTAGGGAAAATCCATTTCATGATCTTCCTGAATTCAGGAAGATCATGAATGAGGTGTTTTAGTCAATAAATATTTTTATTGTTTTCTTGTTCTTTTCAGGGTCGTTTATCTCCAGGTAATAAATTCCATTCTGCAGATATTGATTCAGACGGATCCTTTTTATAGCATCACCCCCGTCATGTGTTATACGGGTACTCATTAATTTCTCACCGTTGATGTTATACAGGTAGATGAGATGATCACCTTTAAGCTGACCAATCATTTGCAATAGTATGGTATGATCCGTTATAGGATTAGGATAAACTAAAAGACTTCTTTTGGTATCGACGTCTATTTTTACAATAATGCTGTATTTGAAAAGTCCATCTCTATCTATCATTTTCAGCCGGTAAAAATTGGTACCTGAAAGCGGACTTTTATCCAGCCAGTTATAGGTTTTAGCTAAAGTGCTGTTCGTGGCGGGCACAGACCCTATTTTATAAAAACTGTATCCATCTGCGGAACGCTCTAAATCGTATTTTGCGAAAGCCACTTCATTGGACGCTGTCCAAAACAAGTCAATGGCATCTTTCACTTTAATGGCTTTAAAAGTAATCAGCCTGACCGGTAGCACAACATTCTGACTGTATCCAAAAGTAAAGGAGGTGAAAGAAGTCAATACTTTACTGCTGACGGGTGTCATGCCACTGCCGGTATTTCCAGGTAAGGTAGTTCCGTTTTCAGGTTCCCAGGTCCCACTATTCAGTTGTGCCACCAGGATGTTATCGGGGGTTGTCGGGTTGCCTATACTCCATGTATTGTCTGCCCTGTAGATGAGGGTCACCAGCGCGTCTGGACCACTTGTTTTATTGATATTCCAGTATTCATCGGTTGCAATGGCCGTGAGTCCGGAAGCAATAATACCGGCGGGTCCGGCAAATGGAAAGAACTCGGCACTATAAACGCCAGCCGCTGCGGTAGCGGGCGTAACGGATACGGGTTGGTATAAGTCGTTTTTACCGATAGGGAAATCGTAAGCCGTCGTTCCATTAGTATTTCTTACCAGTGGCCCGTCTACATAAGAAAGATCGTTACCTCCAATGAAAGTGGCCGAAGCTGTTAACGCCATACTATTGGCCGTCGTGGCCGTAATAACGCCATCTGTGAGATAGAGCGAACCGCTAATCACCAGCGGATTAGCCAGGGTAGCTGCCTGGTCGGTACTGTTAATGGAAAAATTGTTTAACAGGTTGGTGACGCCGACTGTTGTCTGATCGAAAGACAGGGTCGGACTAACGGTGCCGCCCTGTATCAGAAGATTACTGGTGCTGCTGCCCTGAAGTCCGCCGGCCACTGCATTGGTGACGGCTCCGTTTAGTGCAAGTGTATTGCCGTTGATCGCCAGCTTGCCGGTTGTAAAAGTTATATTTCCATTTACTTCCAGGTCGCTCCCTAATAAGGCTGACTGGCCGCCGTTGTTGATGGTTAAATTATTCAAAGTATTAGATACGCCCGGATTAGTCTGGTCGAAACTAAGTGTTGCACTTACCGGTCCATTTACAATAAGATTACTGCTGGTACTGCCGGTGATACCATTTGGGGAGGTATTAACCACATTGCCGGATAGCGTAAGTGTATTGCTGCCAATGGATAATTTACCGGCCATTAATGTAAGTGTACCTCCGATAGTTAAAGGCTGGTTAAAGCTAACACCGGCAGAGCTGTTATTAACGGAAAGATTATTGAGTGTTAACGCGGCCAGTCCGCTGATGACCTGAGGTACAGTACCATTCATTCCAATAGTATTTCCGGTAGTCGAGATCGCTCCATTGATGGTAAGGTCACCTAAAATATTTAATGTGGCTGGTAATATACTTGTTCCGGTGCCGGAGATAATAAGATTATTGTAAGATAACGAGGCTACAGTGGGACTGATAATGGTTTGATTATTTCCATTATATTCAACCGTGTTATCCAGTACGCCGGTACGAAAGGCTCCATTATTAATTATGGCTCCACCGATACGCATAATCGTTCCTGACGTCAATAGCAATCCTCCACCGCTATTGATTGTTATATTATTAAAATTTGTAGTTCCGTTGATAGTAGCATCCGGATTCGTAAAAATAATGGTGCTGGTACTGGCATTAAAGGTTCCGTTATTACTCCATGCCAAACCGGTGTTGTTCAGCGTGAGCTGAGCACCTGGATCCGCATTTACCAGGCCGCCACTCTCTATCGTTACAGATCCGTTGCTGGCCGTGGCCGGCAGGGACGGATCATTGGGTGTTGTGGCTGCATCGGGAATAATAAGAATGGTGTTGGTAGAAGGGCCACCATTGGGTGTCCAGTTGGTAGCTGTTATCCAGGAAGTACTGGTAGATCCGTTCCAGGTAAGGGCGGTGAGTGCGGACTCGTCCAGCGATAATTCCACATTGCCAAAGGAAGAAGCAAAAAAAGCTACGTTCACGTTAGACAGTGCCACCCAATTTTGTGTTGTACTAAAACTCGATTTTCCATGTTCCGTCAGTATGGTTCCTGCAAACCGGTAAGAGAAATCGACCAGTTTACTTTCTATATTACCATTAAGTTCGCCGTCCAGATAGTGCGCGGTAATAACGGCTTTAGTACCGCTGCCACCTGTTTGAATAAAGTCGTAAGCCCGCTGAACTGCCCCGGACCGCCACGACGGGGTAGAACCAATACTGACCTTCATACTCATTTGAGACGGCAGTGTTCCGTTATTGGGAAACGTGATAGAGGTAAACTCATTACCCATAGTATAAATTACGTTCAGGAGAATAGCGGTTCGTTTTATGATTCCGGTTACGTCTCCCTGGCCAATTGTTGTAGCAGTTGCACCCATATTCAGCGTGTGCGCACTCATAGAAAGGCTGCCAATAACGGATGATGGGTTGGCGGCGGAAAGGTTAAGTATGCCATTTACGGTAAGGGTATTGGCGGCAGTAGTACCGCCTGCGGCACTGATAGTAAGATTCAGGTAGGCGGGTACCGCTGATACGATTTGTGGCACTCCTGATGCATACTCTGCTGTTCCTGTGCCTGAAAATGTATTGGTGACGAAACCAGGCCATGTGGTGGCCACTGTGGCAGATCCTAATTTGAACGTACCCCCCGTGAGGTTAATAGTACCATTGGATGTAAGCTGGTTACCTCCATCTGCCAATGTACCGGCTGTTAAAGTTAAAGTGGATGCTATAACGAGGCTTCTGTTCAATGTAACGGTCTGACCGCTGCAGTTAAGCGTCAGATTATTTAAGGCGTTGGTAGTGCCGGGCGTCGTTTGATCGAAGCTTAGGGTTGGACTTAACACCCCGTCGACGACAACGTTACCGGCATTGTTTCCCCTCAGTGCTTCGTTGACCGTGTTAACAACGGCACCCCGTATGAAAAGGGTAGTATTGCCAACTGCTAACTTGCCTGCTGTAAAAGTAGTGGTGCCTGTACCATGTAAAACCAATGTATTGGCAAGGGTTACTATTTGCCCGTTACTATTGATAGTTAAGTTCTTTATAGCATTTGTAGTACCTGGTGTGGTCTGGTCAAAACTAAGAGTCTGGCTTGCGATACTATTAATCACTAAACCACTGTTAGCACTACCTCTTAATCCCCCGGTAACCGTATTGGTTATCGTTCCGCCGATTGTAAGCGTGGTAGTGGCCAGGGCAAGGTAACCTGCGGTAAATGCCAGGGTTCCGGTTATACTCATATTGCCATTCAAGGTTACACCAGTACTATTGTTGATTATAATACCCTGTACTGTATTACCTGCAAATGTATTGTTCAGAATAGTTTGTGGGGCTGTTCCAATATACTGTATAGTTCCTGCGATGGCTGTGCAGGTTCCCAGGTTATTAATGGTTCCCGCTAGCTGCAGGGTTCCTGTAACTGTTAACGAAGTGGCTGCTTCCAGGGAAATACTGTTTGCCTGCACGGTAGTGGAGATAACAGGATAATTAGGCTTGCCCGCAGGAATTACCACAATGGCCGGATCTGTAATGGTTGGTACAATACCGGCTGACCAATTATTTGCATTCGTCCATTGAGTATCCTGTGCACCCGTCCAGTAAGTTGTTACGATATTATAATAAGCTAACTGGTTATCGTTTAACAGTGCAATATTAGCGCTGCTCAAAGCAGATGAAAAAACGGTAAGTTCAGAGACCGACCCATTATAGTAGGAAACGGTCGGCGTATAAAACCCGATATTCAGCAAACCTACATTACTTAAATTCGAAGGAGCTCCACTGCTGGCAATACCAAGCGATATCCCGTTTTTATAAAACTGGCTGGAAGCAGTGGAAATTTTCACCGATGTGTGCAATTCAAGTGTAGTGCTGGGGGTGGCATTAAAATTCTGGTCATTTCCATACTGTGCAACGGTAAACTGGGAAGAGCTTCTGTATCCATAGTGAGAAATAGTATTGCCCGGTCCGTTACCCCCCGTGGTACTGATAGGTAATTGAAGATTGGGGTTAATGGTGGCCTCGGCTGTTACTTTGTTAAGTGTGTACAGTGTATTATTAAGATAGGATGCCGGGGCAGAGGTTTGCAGAAATGCCGCTAATGAATTGGAAAACTCCATGGAAGTTTTTCCATTAACGGTATACAGTATCCCGGTGTTTACGATCCTTGCCTGATTCCCTGGTTTTAACTGCATGGCATCCCTGGCGTTGCCGCTTTGATCGTACCAGGTATTTACATAAACGGACGTAGACGTATAAAATGCGCTAAAGGCTACCGTGCCGGTGGTGGATTTAAACACCAGTCCCGAAACGGCTCCACCGGCTTTGCTGGTAAGTGTAAGTGATGTGGCATTTGCAATGGACGCGATAATGCCTAAGGTGATATTATTGCTTATAAGCAGGTCTCCTGGGGCCAAACTGGTAAAATCGGTTCCTGTTCCCGTAATAGTAGCAGAAGTTCCTTTATAACTGGCGGCAGTAGCAGCTACGGCGTCTATGGCATTCAGCGTAAGGGTGGTTGCGTTTGTGACGGTTGCAATCGTGCCAAGGTATGTATTGGACGTATTGAATAGCCGGTCTCCCACGGTTAACTCACCGGTGAAATTTGTTCCGGTTCCGGTAACAGTAGCTTTGGTAGTTTTGTAACCAATGGTGCCAACAGTCACTGTCGCATTATTCGTTAATAATAATGAGGTGTTGCTGGTAATGGAAGCTACTACTCCTAAAAAGATATTGTTGGCAGCGTTAAACAGGCGGTCACCAACAACCAATTCCGTCGTAAAATTGGTTCCTGTACCGGCAACGGTTAATGAATTGTTCTGCGCATTAAGCGTTCCCGTTTTGTTAACCTTGATAAGAATAGTGCCCGACCTGCTGACTTCCGAGGTAATGCTGCCTGTTTGAGTTGTGCCGAGTGTAGCACCGACTATTACTCCTGGAGTAAAAGTTACCAGACTTCAAGCGCCTATGGTGTTACCGGCATTGAAGGCCACATTTGCCTCCGCGTTGTCGGATGATCTCCTTACTTTAATGGCAGGTCCGTTGTAGCTGCTACTCAATTTACGAAGGCTGAATGCAACGGATGAAGGCGTGGCGGCGGTTAAGCCCGCATTGTCTAGCGCGTTTTGAGAAAATAGTGGTTGAATAAATAAAATGGAAACAAATAGAAAGGATAAATTGGATTTCAAAGTAGAGGATTTAGTAAGCACGGCCGTTGGATATTCAACTAGGCGGAAACGCCCAAGGTAGTCTTTAATTAAGCAAATGAAATTATATTAATTTTTAATACATTACTGTTTAAACAGCAAAGTAGCCATACGAAGTTAACCTGTACCTGAAGATTCTTTACAGTATTCTAACGAAGGGTCACTTTTTGATCAAACCAATACCTAACACTATTAAGCCGTTAACCAAAACAAATACACCCACATAGAGAATTGCAATAAAATGGTTCGGTGTTGTTATGTTTTGTCCTATGGCACTTGCAAAAAAACCACCACTTACCAATATTGCTGAAGCGGGAAAACTGATTCTCGTTATCCATTTCCAGGTATTTGATAAAGTTGCATAATCTACAAATATTTGTGCCAGCAGACTTAATATCACCAAAAGGCCTGCGTGTCCATGACCTGCCCTGAACATTGATTTTTGAAAATCTGTTAATTGCAGCTCGTTGTGTTGTCCACCTAGCACCTGTAACAGAAAATACCCTCCATAAATGATTGTTGGTACAGTAAGCAAAATATATCCGCTTACTATTTTGGTTAGTTGTGTCATGTTTTCATTTATTTAAATGGTTTCCGAATTTTTATCGTAATTGGATGGTGACCTGGAAAACAGTTACATGGTCGCTGAGAACTCCGGGCAATCAATCCGTATATCCTCTTTCTGTAGCGGGATAAGCAATAAATTGCAAAAGTGATTGTTATTTTTCACACAGTAATGCCTGCACTTAAAGCAAGTGCGTTGTACGTTTATTACCTGCATCTTGTTAAGTTGTATAATAAGAGTAGAAATAGCCTGCCATAACGTAACTTTATCGGACTCACTGAATGGAACAATTAGTTGCGTAAGCGGGTTGGCAAAATCTTCCGTTCCTGCCACTATCCTGTTTCCGGCCGCTGTCAATTTAATGGTATAGCTGCGGGTATCAATGCCGTCGACTTTCTTTTTGATTAAATACTTTTGCTCTAATAT
The DNA here is from genome assembly GCA_031399065.1 of Chitinophagaceae bacterium. Taxonomy (GTDB): domain Bacteria; phylum Bacteroidota; class Bacteroidia; order Chitinophagales; family Chitinophagaceae; genus JADCRZ01. The sequence goes on along the minus strand of JANNOM010000050.1, from coordinate 63,782 downwards.
TTTAATTGAATCGCTGATGGTAGGCTTTGTTACATTAAACTCCTTTGAAAGATAACTTACCGTTGTTTTTTCAACGGAATGATGTTTAATAAAGATCAGTAATTGTACTTGTATCGGACTAAGCCCATGTTCCTTTGCTTTCTCCCATAACAAGATTCTGAATACCTGGGATAATCGTTCCAGACCCGCCGTAATTTTATTGTCAAGATTGGTATTTTGATGTATAAGATTGAATACAGACATTTTAAATTTACTTAATATTCTAAAGGCCGGACATCACCTCATGTGAGTAATTATACATTCTTTTGGAACTTTAATTTCCTCCGGATAGTATATTCTTAGTAGCTCCTCCCGGCAAAACCTGGCTATCATATCAAATATACTAATGTAATACGAAGATGAAGCAATTGCTTAGTGGCGATTAGGCCGTGCTTTTGTAACTTTATTATCCATCAGCATTCAGAATAAGACGGTAAAAAAATTCCATTTAAAGCCGTAATGGTACACAAAGCCACTTTTAAACCTCCCTTCATTCGAATAAAGGGTACGCTGGCATCTAAATGTATATGGCTTATGATCCCCTCAGCCCTTACCAATCCGTTCACATCTAAAAGCATAGCTACTTTTTGATGGTTTTTCTGGCAGTTGAATAACATTTCCAGAAAGGTTTCATTGCAATGAAGCGTAGTTCTTTTATCCATGGTATCGGTTTAATAACAATTCTGCATTTCAATAATATAATAACCCTTTTGTTCAATAGCAGCAATCATTTCAGGTGACGCTTCTTCAATATGGCAAAGGCGGCACTCTTTTGACGACAGCTTTTGTGTTTCCTGCATTTTACTCATTAAATACTCTTTCCCAAAATTATGGATGGCGTCTTCATCTTTTACCTGCTCCGGCACCAGTATATCAAAATGCATGATAGCGCCATCGTTCTTTTTTACGTATGTATCCCAAACGGCTACTTTCATTTTTTTAAGTTTTACCACACAGTATAAGAACAACCGGATATTACTCGTTGTAAAAGAAAATACCCGGTCATTCCTGTTCCTTTGCTATTTTTTGTTTAGAAATCACCTTTCTTCATGTAAGGTTGTCCCCACAGGATAGATTGTAATAGCACCGATTTTACCCAGGCATTATACATTTTATCTACATCATCTGCACTCGCTCCTTTCTTTGCCAGAAATGGTTTCAACGTAGTGGTAATGGGAATGGTTAATGCCGGTATGTAGCGATAGTAAATGACGGGGACGGAATTTACGTTGTCGGTTCTGTTCTTCTTAGCGGAGTAATGCCGTAGCCCAATTTCATATTGGTAGTTCAGCCAATTTTGGTCGTAGTTGGCTTCTGCCGTTTGTAAAATCCACAAAGCAAATCGTTCTTTCACTCTTGCCAGATAATCCCCTTCCGGTTTTCCAGTTGTTTTGTTGCCAAAGAAATAAACCAATTGTGGCGTAGAAGCTACAAAGCCATACCATACATTCAATATATCATTTGTCTGGTCTTTCAGGATATCATGACTCATCTTTAAGTACTTTATATCGTCTTCTCCAAATAGTAATGATTGTTGTAACAGTTTAAGGTCGTTCAAACTAAAAGGCGATTGAGCGACCTGGTGTGTACCGTATGTGTATCCGGGAGGCGTTTTTGCAATCTGGGCATAAGTACCAGTTACAATGATGCATGCAGCCAGTGTTGTTAAAAGTGACTTCTTTTTCATTTTTGTAGTATTTGGGAGGTATTAAAATTCGTTACGGTTAATATAGGGGTAAGTCCAAAGGATTACCGTTAGCGTTACTGCTTTAAACCAGGCTTCATGCATGGCTTCCACGGTGGCAACATCGTGGCCCTTATTCGATAAAAAGCCTTTAATTGTAGCGGTGATCGGGAAAATAAACGCCACCAGGTAACGATAATGAATAATAGGAACGGAATCTATATGATCCGTTTTATTTTTTTTGGTACTGTGGTGTCGTAAGGCAATCTCGTGCTGATAATTCAACCAGTCCTGATCGTATGGTTTTTGACACAGATCCAGGATCCATTGCGAAAATCTTGCACGTACAGCAGTAAGATACTCTGTGTTGGGTTGCTCATTTTTGGAAAAATAATGCAATAAATGTTCATTGCTTCCTACATAACCGTACCATACATCCAATATAGCATTTGTCTGGTCTTTTAATATATCACCGGCCAGGTCAAGATGCTTTTCGTCTTCTTCCGTAAACATTACGGTTTTTTTTAGGAGATACAAGTCTGCACTGGTTACCGGCGATAGCCCTACTTGCCCGTAGGAGTAACCTTTAATTGGTTGTTCCATTTTTTATGTTTTATTGTAAATGATAAAACAAATATAGTAAGGAATCCTAACAACAAAAAATATTGTATAAAAAATAAATAGCAGGATGAACTACATTCTGTTCTAAAATATGCTTTTTCATATTTCTTGCTGTTCCATAAAAATCTTCTGGTTAAAAATTGATTATATGTTTTATTACAATAATTTTATAGCGGATATATATTTTTAGAGTATTAATGGGTAAATTAAGAAGGCGATAACCTGATTAAAGTAATAGATGCAGTATAAAAAGGAAGTCATGAATCATTTAAACATTCACTGTCTACAACATGTGCCTTTTGAAGGACTGGGTTGTATTGAACAGTGGATTGCTCAAAAAGGCCATACAATTTCTTATACAAGATTTTATGAAAATTACATCTTCCCGGATATTGCTGCATTTGATTGGCTTATCATCATGGGGGGCCCTATGGGAACCTGCCAGGTCGACCAGTTTCCCTGGCTATTAGCTGAAAAAGCATTTATCCGCAAAGCCATCGAATGTAATAAAACCTGTGTAGGCATTTGTTTAGGCGCTCAGTTAGTGGCAGAAGCTTTGGGCGCAAAGGTATATGCAAATCAAAAGAAGGAGATTGGCTGGTTCCCCGTTTATGGCGCTAATTTGTCGACGAATAATTTATTGTTTGGCGAAAAGCAAAATCCTATTACCGTTTTACACTGGCATGGAGATACATTTGATCTTCCTGTTGGTGCCGTACATTTAGCGTATACGGAAGTCACTCCTTGTCAGGCTTATCTTTATCGGAATAATGTGCTGGGTCTTCAATTTCATTTGGAACTTACCGAGGACGGTCTACACTCGATGCTCTTTAACTGTAAAGAAGACCTTTACACTCTTTCAACATCTGTTCAATCGGAAAGCACTATCTTTCAGGGAAAGAGTCATCTTATAGGTGGTAATGAAAAGTTATTCGATATATTGGATCGATTATCATGTCTTTGAAAATCGAATACTGATGTCAGCAACTGTTCAACTGAGTTATTTGTTATAGTTGGAGATTGCCCTCGCGGTTGGGAGTTCAAACAATGATTTATATAGCTCGATCCTATTGGGCCATCATAACGGCGAAAGCCGCTCGGAAATATACTCTGGATGCGGGCTAATAACATAACTAATTTACCGCCCTCCTGCTATGTAAATTATTATTCCGTTATTTTTTAGACCTGCGGACACTTCTTAAACGTAAATTACCTACATTTCAATATCCCCGTATACTGCAGATCTAATGATATTAATGACATATCACCCAAATCAACTCAATAAAAGGTATGATTATAGTAGGCGCAGGCGGTTTAGCAGCACAACTTTTTGATGATCTCATCTATATGAAAGCAAAGAATATTGTATTCTGGAGCGAAACGGAAACGACTTATCGCTGCTTAAAAGAAAACTTCGATATTCTAAAGACCGACCCTGAAGTTATGGCATATTTTACTGGCATATCAAGATCATTTGTTGTAGCAGTGTGGGATATCGAAAGCAGGAAAAGACTGATACAAAAATTCACTGACCTGGGGGGAGAACTTGTTTCGTTTATTACGGAGCTTTCCTATATAAGCTCTTACACCAGTATTGGCGCCGGTTCAATTATATTGTACAAGGCAGGCACTGAGCCAGATGTTACTTTTGGCAAAAGTTGCATTATTAATAAGAATACGAGTTTTGGACATGGATGCACACTTTCTCCCTTTTGTTGCATTGGGCCTTCCGCTATTATTGCTTCCAATGTAGAAATCGGGGAAAACTGTTATGTCGGGATGGGAGCCATCATACAACCTAATGTGAAGATTGGAAAAAACGTAATAATTGCCGCGGGTTCAATCGTAACAAAAAACATTGCGGATAACGCGGTAGTATCCGGCCTTTCCTCAAAAATCAGGTTTTTCAGGAAAGGATGAAATAATAGAAAATAAACTCTAATGGATCTTAAACTAAAAGGCGCTAATGTATTGATAACAGGAGGTTCCCGTGGTATCGGAAAATCAACTGCACTTGCCTTTGCTTCTGAAGGAGCAAATGTTTCCATTTGTGCAAGAAATAAAAATGAAATTGATAAAACATTATCTGAGCTTATAAAATTTGGAAACAAATATTCGGGACATGTAGCTGATATTAAAAACAAAAGCGAAGTGGAAAGATGGGTGAAAATTGCTGCCCTGGAACTGGGAGGTATTGATATCGTAATATTAAACGCAAGTGCATTGTCTGCCTCATGGAATGATTGTGTGGCCGTCGATCTTCTGGGTACGATCCATACTGTCGAAACCGTATTGCCTTACCTGAGAAAATCTTCCTGCGCTTCCATTACCTATATCAGTTCAAAAGCCGCGTCCGTGGGTGTTCCCGGAGCAAAATCGTACGCATCCGTAAAGGCCGCGTTAGTAAATTATATGAAATCATTAAGCCTGGAAATAACCCGTGAAGGAATAAGGGTTAATACCATTTCTCCGGGGGACACTTATTTTAAAGGTGGTTTCTGGGATAATATGAAAAATGCAGACCCACAGGGATACAGGAACGCGGTGATGGGAAATGGCCTGGGCCGTCTCGCCACACCGGAGGAGATAGCTGATTGCGTGGTTTTTATAGCAAGCCCCAGATCAAGCTATATCTCAGGAGCCAATTTGTTGGTTGATGGTGCCAGTATGCAGCATGTAGTTTTATAGCCTATGCGTAATAATAAATTAACGGGGTATTTACAATCAGTTAATATTATACTCTTAATATTGGTAAAATAAACCCACTTTGAAAGCAGCCAGCATATATAAAAAATTTGAAGCCAACGTTAGTGATTGGGAAAAAGAGCTTGATAAATATTCTGAGGAAGATTTCATAAGAAAACAAGACGACACAACATGGTCTATAGGTCAGGTATACGAACATATTATAAGCAGTACACTTAATTTTCATGTAAAGCAAATCGAACTTTGTCTTTCAAATAACGACAACCGAAACAAAGGGAAAAATCTTATTGGTCATATATCCTTACTGATCAAAGATTTTCCGCCGGTTAATATAAAAATACCACCGGAAGAGAATATTGAACCCGTTCAGCCTTCTGATAAAATGATTATAAAGGAAAGACTTAAAAAGTTAAAAGACACATTCTATCACCTCGCATCTAAAATAGATTCGTCCAAATTCAATGGTAAAAGGAGTCATCCTGGTTTTGGCTATTTACTGGCAAAGGAGTGGTATGAACTTATCGAGATGCATCTCCGCTATCACAGGAAAGATAAACTGAAGATCGATAAGTATCTTTTTGAATAAGTATATCAGATTTCTCTTATACAAATTAAACCTGATCGATACAGCTATTATAAATTTTTTAGTGAGAGTTTACCCGAATTAATAATTTCATAAGATTATTTATATCGAAAAGAGGAAGGTTTTTATCAACTTCATAGTATCTCCTTCAACTCTTAATTACCTTCAATTGAAAAAGAAATACGTTTACGCGCTTATTGTTTGCATTACGGTTTTTTTTATTGGTGAAGCCAGTGTTCAGTATTCTTCCCAGCCGCCATTTAATTATACGGGAGCAGAAGGTAGTACCTGCGCTCAATGCCATAGTAATTTTAATACAGGCGGTGGCAGCATATCAACTTCCGGACTACCGGCCGGAGGCTTTGTTGAAGGGCAGGACTATAATTTCAGTATTACCATTGCTCACCCGACAACCCGGGGCAGATGGGGGTTTTCAATTGGAGCCAGAGATGCTAACAATCAATCAGTAGGTACTTTTTCCGATTCAAACCCTAATGCCTCACCTAATGTTGATGAATTAAGCCATTTTATGGCCGTATTTGAAACCGGCAACACGTATACTTATAATAACCTTAAATGGACTGCGCCTGTTAACCCAACTAACGCGCAAAAATCCGTTACTTTTTACTATATCGGTAATGCGGCAAATGGGGACAGGGGTTTAACAGGCGATTTCATTTACTCAGGCACAAAAACTGCCGTTCTTATACCACCCAATCAGCCGCCGGTTGTAAGCATTACCAATCCTGTTAACAACAGCACTTTTGCTGCCGGCAGCCTGGTATCGGTCGAAGCCACTGCCAGCGATACCGATGGCTTTATTAGCAAAGTGGAATTTTATAATGATGGCATCAAATTTTTCGAAGACAGTACTGCGCCCTATGGGTTAGTAAGCAGCAACGAAATAGAACCCGGTAATTATACCCTAACGGCAAGAGCTTATGATAACGGTGGTGATAGTACCGTATCTGACACAGTACGTCTCACCGTTACTGGCTGTACGCCCGTAGGGGTTGTTACCGGTGAAGGATACGTGAACATCCCTGGTACGCAGGTGGCGGACCTTCTTAACAATCCTGCTTACCCCGGTAATCCTGGCATTACGGTGCCACTAGGTAGCCTTGAATATAACGGTGTCGGAAGTAATTATGGTACCAGACTAAGTGGTTATATATGCGCACCCATCACGGGCAATTACGTTTTTTACATAGCTGGCGACGACCAGGCCGGGCTCTTCTTAAGTACCGATGCCAACCCCGCTAACAAGGCACTGGTGGCTTACAATGAAACACCGGTCGGCTTCAGGGACTGGTTCCGGTTCCCAACGCAGCAATCGGCACCCATAAGAATGGTAAAAGGTGCCCGTTATTATTTTGAAACGCTACATAAGCAGTCAACCGGCTCCGACTATTTATCAGTTGGATGGACGAAGCCGGATGGAACATCAGAAGCTCCGGTACCGGGCAGCAGGTTGTCACCCATCGAAGTTGGTAGTTCCCACATTTTAAAACAATCTTTCCAACAAGCGATGCAGGAGCTGCAGTTGCCTACTGCTGGTAAGTTAGTGGTAAAAGCCACCCCTAACCCATCGGACAGCTATTTTACTATCACCACGAATAGCAGCAGTGATATGCGTTTAAACATTCGGTTGACGGATATGCAGGGAAGAATAGTGGAAAGAAGAACGAATATAGCTGCGAATGGAACACTGCAACTAGGCAGCCGTTTACCGGCAGGTGTTTATTTCCTTGAAGTGACACAGGGAAGTCAAAGACAACGATTTAAATTGGTGAGGAGATAACTGTTTAAGCGGGGAAAGACAGTATCAACGGCGGTTTATTATCTGCACTTTCAGAACATAAAACCGATTGCGATTTGCCCATGTATTAGGATTAGACAGGCGAAATTTTTAATAAATAGTTAGCATCGATGGAAACAGCCACGTGAAGCAACTACGTAATCACTCGTTACGTATCCTACAAATAATAAAGACTTTAAGTAATCGGCCGGAAGCTTGTAAATCATTAAATATTCTCTTTCTTTGTAGAAAATAGAATATTTATGAATCGAATTATTACCCACCTTCTTTCTTATTTTGTCTTACTTCTAACATTTACTTCTTGTCAAAAAGGCATTGACGAACCAGCTTCCGAAATGTGTGTAATCAGCAAAGTTATTTTTAAAGAAAATACTTTAACCACTGGCATCTCAACGTTTGCTTATGATAATCAATACAGGATCCTAAAAGAGATTATTTTTGAAGCAGACGGGCTGGATACCATATACGTTACAAGCGTAAAATATGAGACAAATAAAATTACAGTAATTGAAGGAGAAGCAGGCTCAACAAGTAATGATACGACTATCTATTCTCTGACGGGTGGGAAAGTAACTTCTGGCGTTACCAGAAATCCGCGTGTTCCATTTGTTGAAAATCATACATTTCAATACAGTGCAGACGGATATATTTCCAGGACAACCCGAACAACAATATATACGGATGTTCCTGATACAATTGTTACCACCAAAAACTATATGTATAAAGATGGCAACGTCATTTCCGAAACGTCAGTTACTGGGAACGACACTTATGTGGAAACATATCAATATTTAACTGATAAATCTAAATTGCTGCTTGGTGCTCCCGACTCCTATCAAGCTCTCACAGAACCTAATGCTAAAAACCTATTATCCAAAAGAAGCCATTCAGGACCTCTTGGAACAGACACCGAAGAATACGCATTTAATTTTGATGCGAAAGGAAAGGTAACGAGCTATACATTGACAGCGAATAGCCGGTATTTTGAAACGGGTAACCTGGAATATACGTGTAAATAAAAGCAAGGGATATTTTAATAGAGCGGAAGGTTTTTGTAATTTGTATCAATAACATATTCTGCGTCAATACCTTCTGTGCAAGTCCGGATCCCATCGGAATTTACACCTGTTACCGTTTCTCATTGCAAATGGATAACTGGCTTAACTCCCTGATCATTACCTTAGTTCCGGGAACCTGCCGCTGTCGAAGATACTTTTTTCAGCTATGGTTTTTTCTACCTCCTGCCACTCGCGGGGAGCATCTGTAGACAGGATGGTGCCTCTGGTTTGCCCTATTAATACATTGTCTTCTATCCTCACCCCAATATTCCACCATTTTTTATCGCATGGACTACCGGCTGGAATATAAATTCCAGGCTCCACGGTAATTACCATGCCTGCTTTTAAATAGCCGCTATAATCGCCCTTATCATGCACATCGAGACCTAAATGGTGCGATACGCCATGCGGATAATATTGACTCAGTTCCCGGGCATCCTTAATTAATCCAAGCTGGATGAGCCGTGAAGAGATTACTTCGCGGGTCCTGACGTCCAGGCTACTGTATAGTATACCTTCTTTGCACATTTTAAATACTTCTTCCTGGGCATCATAAACGGCCTGATATATGGCTTTTTGCTCGGTGGTAAACCTGCCATTGGCCGGGAACGTTCGGGTAATATCGGCAGAATAACCATGATACTCAGAACCCACATCCATCAGCACCAATTGATTTTCTACCTTGCTTGCGGAGTTTTCACCATAGTGTAAAATACAGCCATTGGCCCCGGCACCTACAACAGGTGGGTAACCCTCGCCTTCGGCACCATATTTTTTATGTACATACAGCATAATCCCTTCCAGCTCCCGCTCACTCGTATGCGGTTGTACGGCGCGCATGGCCTCGGTATGCGCGATACCGGAAATCTGTATAGACTTTTTAAGCAGCACCAATTCTTCAGGCGTTTTAACGCCCCTTAGGTCTGTAGTAAACTTTGTATAAAGCAATGGCCCCGATGCGCTGGCATTGATTTTTGCTTTTACGTCAGCTAACGTAATGGAGTCGGGCTTGTTGATCAATTCCTGTATCAGGGCGTTGTTTTTATAGGATTCGAGTTCGAGATGGGGTTGGAGATGATTTAAAAGCCGGTTGAGATTTTTAGGTGTGGCGCGTTGTGCTATCAGATTCAAATCGTCCAGCAATTTTTTATCGGTATCTTTAATATTCCCTTTAGCTTTAAAAGCAGTAAATAATTCCTTTAAACTTCCTGCTTCACCGCCCCCGGCATCATCGGGGATCCCTTCATACAGTATCGTTCTGAATTTTTTAAGGTCTATGGGATATTGGGCGAAGTCCGCACCGTTATAAACTCTTTTAAAACCGAGCCAGGCTTTTACCCCATCCACACCAAGCCGGCGGCCTGTACGTTGCTCTTGCTGCGGATCGCGGCGGCGTACGAAAAACAGCTCATTATAACTACTGTCGCCATCAGCCTGTATCTCTTTAAATATCAGCAACATTGCATCAGGCTCGTTATATCCTGAAAAATAATACAGATCCGGACTGGGATGGTATATATAGTTTACATCATTAGAGAAAACCCGTTCCGGATAAGCAAATATTGCTGCTACGGAATTCGCCGGCATCAAATTGCGGAGTGCCTGCCTACGACCTTCATGGAAAGCGGGTGACAGGTAATCTTTCGGCAAATTCCTGGCAATGCTTTCTACCTGGGCAAAAGCATTTACCGATGCTAAGCATAGTAAGGTTGCGAAGATGTTTTGTTTTGTTATAAGCTTCATTTTTTAATAAAGTTGGAAATCAATATGAGGCAGTATACCAACGCCGGCTTTTATTGAATTCCGTTTAATGCAAACGGCTCAATTGTGTTGCGGGAGATGACAAACCAAATCCAATCATACGACGTAATTCAGCCGGATCATATAACCGGCCTGCTTTTAAAATGAGACTGATTTTCCTTATGTCGCTAATTTGGGTCAGTGGATTGCCATCAACCAGAATGATGTCTGCGTCTTTTCCTTTTTTCAGGCTGCCGGTGCTGGATAACAGCCCCATTACCCATGCGGGCGTTGTTGTAGCACACTGCAATGCTTCCAGGGGTGTAAGGCCGGCTGCGACGTATAACTCAAGTTCGCGGTATAAACTATAACCGGGTATAATCATGTCTGTGCCCGCAACAATAGGAACACCTGCCTTGTATAACTGAAATATGAGCTTTTGATAACCCTTTAGTACCGGAACTTTCCTGATGGCCTCTGTGGACGGGAGGCCCATACTGGTGAAAACACCCTGTAATGTGGCTGGGAGCGTATTAAAAGCCGGCTCAATGGTCTCCATGGATTGATGTAAGGGGTGGAATATTAGTTCATAGAGAGCAAGCGTTGGATCTACAACGGTTTTATTAGCCAGTATTTTTTGTAATGCTTTTTGATTGACTGGCAGATCAAGATTTACCATGAAACTGGAATCGGCTTCAAATGCCATCATGAGATAGGAAATATGCGCAATCATATCGATGCCCATTTCGACGCCCTGGATGGTCGTAATGCTTTTTGGAATATGACCGGCAACAGATAATCCCTGGCGATGGGCTTCATCACAGACTGCTTTGATAACAGCGGGTTGCAATGAACTATAGATTTTAACCTGCTCAAATCCGGCTGCCTTGTATTTTTTCACAAATGCCACGCCCTGTTCTGCCGTTTCGGCAATATTGATCCCGTTAGCAAGAGCGCCGGGACCATCGATAATACCTGCCCGGAGTATGGTTGGTCCAACACCTTTACCCTCATCGATACTGCTTTTCATAGTATTGATAAAGTCAAATTCATTGGCCATATCCCGCGCTGTTGTAATACCGGCTGCTATGTAGGCCGGCCCCCATTCTACCTGTTTCAGGTGCGCATGCATGTCCCAAAGCCCAGGCAGCATTCGCCTTCCTTTTGCATCAATGACCGTTGCGTTAGGAGGTATGACTGCCTGATTGGTCGGACCGGTCCAACTGATTTTACCATTTATAATGATGATGGCAGCATCGGGTAATTCTGTTCCCTTTTCCATATCAACCAGTACACCGTGTATAATGGCGGAGGGAAGATTTACCGGTACTTTTGTTTTTGCGATATACTGTTCTACACCATATATAGCCGATTTACGTGCGAAAAAGTTAAGCTGGTCTTCGTAATCAGGACGGATAAATTCAATTTTATCCAGACCTGCATTGATGGTGCATAACGCCACGAGTTCTCCCTGCTGGTCTATCCACAAAAACTCCCAGCCCCAAATCACATTTTTAATACCGATGGCAGACAGGATTTTATTTCCACCGGCATACTGGATAGTGTCTACTCCTAAGAACCGAATCTCGACAGAGCCGAATAACCCGTTTACCTGTGACGGCTTCCCATTTTTAATCCACCACTTTACCAATAATCCCTGCATGGTTGCCGGAGCATATCCATCTGCCGGGAACATGTTAGCAGGTTTCGGATGTGATAGGGTAGTGGAATCTTTTTTGATGACCAGGCTGTCCCGGTTTATGGTCACAGTATCATTGATCTGACTCATCTTCGAAGTAAACCCTTTAGAAATCATCTGCATGGGTTCGCCCGAAGCGGACAGAACCATCGTTGTTTTCAGCGGTACGTCCTTTCCGCGGTCTGCATAAAAACAATCGATAGAATAGGTTTGGGTTCCATCGGCCATGGACTTCAGTTGATACGTTTCTTTACCAACAATTTTCAGATGCCGGTGAATGATGAACTGTCCTGAATCAGCATTCTGGCCAACCGCATTCGTACAGGCGAATATCAAAAGTGGAAAAAAATAATACTTCATCATACTTTATTATTTAGAGACGAGAAATAAAAAATCTAAGAACTAAAAAGGAAAACTGAGCACCCTAATTTCATTTTGCTTAAACAGGAAATTTGCTTTTCTAATTGCGGCCCAGACTTACTTTCTTTTTATGCTCAATCCACCTCATAATCTTTTTTTCCAAAATGGTAAGTGGCATGGCGCCGTCTTTCAGTACCTGGTCATGAAACTCTCTTATATCGAAATCGCTGCCCAGTTTTTCCTGCGCAAGTTTTCGAAGTGAAAGCATTTTCTGTTCACCGACTTTATAACTTAAGGCCTGTCCGGGAAGCACCATATAACGCTCAATCCGTTGTTCGGCAAAGGCCCTCGTTACAGGCTGATTATCCAGTACGTATTGAATGGCCTGTTCTCTTGTCCAACCTTTGCTGTGCATACCGACATCCACCACCAGCCTTATCGCACGCTCTATGTCAGCACTTAACCTGCCCAAATACTGATAAGGATTATCGTACATACCCAGTTCCTTTCCCAGTGTTTCTGCATAAAGCCCCCAACCTTCTGAAAACGCTCCAAAAAACGAGGATTTCATAAACCGGGGAGCGTCCATTTCCTGCTGAAGCGCAATCTGGAAATGATGACCCGGTATGGCTTCATGCAAAAAAAGTGTTTCCATCATCATATCATTATAAGCCGTCGCATCAGGAATAACCTCATAAAAAACGCCAGGCCGCGTTCCGTCGGGCGAAGGGCGCGTATACTCCGCATTCGCCCCGGCCTGTCTGAATTTTTCTGTTACCCTCACCTCAAACCCCGCTTTGGGTATCAGGTTAAATTCTTTTTTCAAGGCGGGTTCCATCTTTGTTTTAAAACTCCTGAACCGTTCCAGTACTTCTTCCTGTGTTTTAAAGGGAAGAAATTTCCGGTCTGTCCGAACATATTCAAAAAACGCGGAGAGATCGCCTTTAAAGCCCGTTGCGGTTTTTAGGGAATCCATTTCCTTCCTGATCCTTACCACTTCACGAATACCGAGATCAAAAATATCATCCGGGTTCATTGTGGAAGTGGTCCAAAACTTCACCCAATATTGGTACTCCTTTTTTCCGCCGGCATTATCTATCAGTCCGGTTGTTGTCCTGCATTTCGGAATATACACTTCAACAAAGTAATCATACAGCTTTTTATAAGCAGGCCTGATAAATTCACTTATTACATTGCTATATGCCAGCTTTAGTCTCTCCTTATCTGAGACGCTAAAACTATCCGGTATAGCCAGGATGGGTTTATAAAATACACTGGAATCCACAGGACCTTCAAAAATAGCTTTTAACTGCACCGGTACTTTCACCATGGCCGCCCTGGGAGCAGTATTGCCCTTCAGAATACCTTTGTTCATATTTTCTATAGCGACAGCTATCCAGTTTGGGAAAATCTTCATGCGTTCTATCCAGTTTTCATAATCTTTTACCGATTTGAATGGGATCGAACGCTTACCTGAAGCCAGCGCAGCGAAACGGGTCGGGTAACTAAAAACAAACTGATCAACGGGTCTTTCCGCGGTCGCATCGCAGATGCCCGCTTTGAACCAGTTCAACCGATCATTCAGCTTATATTTCAATATTTCAGCAATATGCAGATCCTGCTCCGGCAATTGATTAAAATTGATCGTTGTCAACGAATCGAGATATCTTTTGTTAAAAACAATGGCCTCTTTAAAATAAGGTTGCCCAATATCGATTTCCAGTTGATCGTTGTAGTCATTTACGCCGTTTTCAGTTGCCGTTAACGGGTTTAATTTAAGCAGGTCTTTCCAGTAATTATTGGTAATAGATGCAAGTTGCTCAGAAGGTACTGGTGTGCTTTGTTGCGCCTTCGCATTCGGGCCGGCTGTTACTAAAAGAATAACTAAAGCGGCATAAACGATTTGTTTTGATTTCATTTTTTTGGTGTAGGGTGATTCGATTTATCCGGTCAGTCAGTCTCTTGGGTTAATAAATTGTTTTTAGTTCCTGTATTATTGGTGTCAGACATTTTTATATGTGCGCTGATTATATGCTTTGCAAACCTAGTTAAAAAGATTCATTGGTGTAGTGCCGAAGAAGAAAGGGTTACGCTGCTGGTCAAAGAAACATTGGAGCTGAACGCCGTCATCTTCCGGAAACACAACGAGCCAATGTAGACGTTTGCGTTACTGGGTTAGATCCTTTGCGATGTTCAAAGAAGGCCCTAAAACGTTATTTTTAGATGTAAAGTGGACTGATATGCCAAATGTGCAATAACCATGTAATACGAGGAACCAGCACGAAGTCATGGGATAAGAATCCTGGTAATTTCTGCTGTGTTTTTTGTGGGATGGTTTTGGCTATGATTTGGGACTGAGAGGTGAAAGAAAAAGATAGTACATCCTCTACCATCCGCATCATTTTCACCACTTCGTCATTTAACTCGTGAGCGGATCCGAACTCCGGGTCCAGATCATCCAATACGTCTTTTTTGAAAGATTCACCTTTAGTTGAAAATAACAATTTCCTCAATCTATAACTCAAAATAATCTCTTTTTTCCACCGGTTGCTATCACGGTGGAGATACCAGCGAGCGTGACCCGCTATGGTCAAGTCAAAATGGCGGAAATGGTCAAGGCTGAATGGCGAGTTAGGATCAATCAAACAGGATTTTCCACATATTCACCTTAATAATAATTTTTTTTCAACGCTTACGTCATTAAAGCGATAGCAAACGACTAAACCCGCCGGCATGCAATCTTACGCGATATCGTCTGGAACTCATTCGTTAATGATCTGTTAATGCACGCGTAATACTTGAATCATTTAAGGGTATTACATTTGGAATTCACGAAATCTATTGCCATGCTAAGGAAAATTCTACTCACCGCTTTGTCATTGGTACTCATACAGTTTTTATCTGCACAAATACCTCCGCAGATCAGCACTATCTGGCAATACCAGATCCCCGATACAATAAACAACCCCTATATAAAATCTGATAGGTTCCGTCTTTTACCGGATTCATCCATCGTTTTTTTAACGACAACCTATAAGAGTTCTTCATTTTTCCTTCGCGAGCAAGAGGATGCGTACTACTTCTCTAAAATTAGCTCCGATGGCAGTTTACTGGTAAACAGAAAGAAGGTTCCATTTCCCTCCGCATCATTCAAGCTGATTAATTTTGATATTACCGCTGACGGAGGGTTGATTGTGCTGGCGAGGGAAGTACTGAATCAATGGGATGACAGTGCTTATCTTGTAAGGTATGACCGGAATCTAAATGTGGTTTGGCAAAAAAATATCTTTAACGGGAATATTCCTTCCGTAATTTATGTTGCTGCACCTAGTGAAGTGACAGCATTGGATAACGGCAAAATTATCGTGCATTATAACAGAAATCTTCCTATCCGGTCATTCGGGGCCAGTGCAGCTGAAATAGTGGGCTTTGCCGACAATGGGGATTCGCTTTACCGGTTAACGGTGCTAAACAATATTGAAAAAGTTCTGAAAGGATCGGGTAACACTTTTATCACTAAAGAAAAGGTTTTCTTGAGTGATAAAAGGCCTGATTATTTGAGAAACTCCGGTGATGGCAGCATAGTAAAAGACGTTTCTACTATCTCCATCAGCCATCCTTCTTTTATAAGATTTCTTCCTAATAAAGATTTTCTGAATCTTAAATATCAAGGGTTCTCCGGTTCCATCGATGGCCCTTTCAATTTTTCACTGGAGATACTGGATAGCACACTGAGTAGCCTGGGAGCGATCCAGTACAACAATATAACACTGTTCAAGTATTGGGAAGTAGCGCTTGTTAAAGACCAGAATGCTGGCCTTTACGTCAGCCAGAGCCTGGAAGAAAACGGATTTTCTCCGTACTTCGGGCCCTACGCCGGACCTGATTATTATGCACTTTGCCGTCTCGATTCCACGGGTAAAGAGTTATGGTCGTTTAAGCTGAATAATCCTTCAGCAAGCGCCGGTGGCAGGGTGGGCAATATTATGCCGCTAGCAGGGGATGATTTCATAGTCCCCGTATTTTCGGATGCTGGTGTTCGGCTATATCGCCTGCGTGCAAACTTTACAACACCTGGCGCGTTGGCGCTGAGGCGCACTGGTTTAGATGAAGAGCCTGAATTCCTGCAAGAGCAAACGCTTAAAGGAGTGAAACACTTCTCTGCTAAAGTGTTGAATAATCCTGCTACGGAGTATTTTACACTTATAATAAAAAGCAGCAATGATGAAAAAGTTACCGTGAATATTACCGACCTTCAGGGCAAACTGATGGAAACAAAACAACGTATTGCTTCAAACGGTACGCTGCGAATTGGATATAATTACAGACCAGGAGTTTATTTGATACAGGTTGTTCAAAAAAGGCAAATCGAAACGTTGAAGGTGATTAAGCAATGATTGATTTTACTGCGTATCCTCGATTTATTGAAGGTATAAATTCTGTGATATTTCACTTTAAGAGAGTATTCAGCGGCCGCGTCATTTCTCACAAGAATTCATCTCTTACTCATTTTGGAATTTATTTTAACTCATGCTTTCCTAACGTTAATCCAGATTTAAAAAAACCAGTACGTAAGATTAAAACTACCTATGCCAAGTTTTTGTAACCATTTTTTATATTTTCAATTTAAAACATTTACAACATATTTTTCGATTATGGGTCTATCGCTGTTATCATCCCAAATTAATTTCCAATTTTCTGATTCAACAACATTAATTTCGTTTTGGCTTTCTTTTTCTTTAGCTTGGAACTGCACTTGAAAACGTATATCAAATTGATTTCTTTCAGTGTCCTCGATTATTAAATTTTTAACCTCGTGCTTTGTGGGAGCCTCTAATTTTTCTTTTATTGAGTGGTACCATGTATTAAATTCGTGGTGTCCTATCATGTTACCATATCCAGGAAATGTGAATTCTACATCTTTATGAAGGTATTGAATAAAATACCCGCTTTCATCCAACATATCAAAATGGTTAAACCATTTGTGAATAAATGCTTCTACCTTTTCTTTATTGCCTTTAGTGAAATCTTGAATTTTTGCAATGATTTTTTCTGCATGAGCAATAGCATTTTCTTTTACTTCCGACATAGAGTTTAATATTTCAGGTTCATAAGCATTACGATAAGAATACAAAGGAAGATTGTAAACCATTTGTGTGTGATAAACGGTCTGCTCCATTGGTTTTAAAAAATCTTCTACTCTAAAACGATTATACCCAAGAGGTGTATAAGACTCTTTTGAACCACCTAAAGTAATACTTTGCAAGAATTGTTTGCCTTTAAGTTTATCTCCACTAACACCAAAAGCAAACCCCCAAATCATCACATCATCTAAATATTTTTTTAGGATAGCAGGTGTACTATACCAATAAAAAGGATGTTGAAAAATTATAAAATCTGCATTAAGCAGAGCCGCTTGCTCTGCTTTTACATCAATTTTATAATCAGGATATAATGATTCGAGATGACGCACCTCTATCTTCGAATTTGGAATCGTTTTTTTTAGATGTTCAATGATTGTTTTATTGGCTATTGAACTTTCTAAATTTGGATGCGATAGTATTATTAAGGTTTTAATATCATTAAGATTTAAAGAGTTCATGTATGTAGCTGAATTGTTGTTGTACATATTTTTTTTAGTTTAACTATATTAATTATAGTTGCAAAACTATTTTTAAATTTGTATATAATAAATAGCTGTCAATCTTGACAGGTTAAAATAATTTAAATGAAGAACAATATAACTTTACCTCCTTATGAGATTAATGGAGTGAAATTTCATTGTGAGATGGATGTCGCAATGCACCATATAGGTGGAAAATGGAAAACTGTAGTGCTTTGGTACTTAATTGAAGATAAAAAAAGATTTAATGAGATAAAAAAACTCATCCCAAATATCACCGAAAAAATGCTTTCCATTCAATTGAAAAGCCTAGAGGAAGACGGGATTATAAAAAAAGAAGTCTTTAATATAAAACCGCCCTTAAAGGTAGAATATTCCTTAACAGATTTTGGCAAGTCACTCATTCCTTTATTGGAATCTTTAGTTACTTGGGGGCATTTTGTTGTAAAAGAGAAATCGTGATTACGCAATAAAGTATTGCCGGCCAATCATTCAGGCTGAAAAATAACAAAAAACAAAAATTCACTATTTAACTAAACAATTCATTAATCTGGTTATATAAGAAATTCTGCTTCAAAGTAATTTTGTGCCATTATTTTAAACAAAAAATAAAAAAATGGAAACAAAAAAAGTATGGTTTGTTACAGGAGCTTCAAAAGGCTTGGGACTTTCTTTGGTTAAAAAGTTGTTGCAAAATGACTATTGTGTAGTTGCCACTACACGAAACACACAATCTTTGATTGATGAAATCGGGCAGGTTTCTGAAACCTTTTTGCCGCTTGAAGTAAATTTAACTGACAACACCGATGTAAAAAGTGCTGTCGAAAAAAGCATTGCATATTTCGGTAAAATTGATGTGGTTATAAATAATGCTGGCTACGGGCAAACAGGAACA
The DNA here is from genome assembly GCA_031399065.1 of Chitinophagaceae bacterium. Lineage (GTDB taxonomy): Bacteria > Bacteroidota > Bacteroidia > Chitinophagales > Chitinophagaceae > JADCRZ01. The sequence goes on along the minus strand of JANNOM010000050.1, from coordinate 44,955 downwards.
TTGGAAGAACTAACAGACGAAGAAGCGAGAAAAAATTTTGATGTCAATGTTTTTGGAACGTTGAACGTTATCAGAAGCGTAATGCCCTATCTAAGAAAACAAAAATCAGGTAGCATCTTTAACATTTCATCGGTAGGTGGATTTTGCGGAAGTTTTGCAGGTTGGGGCATCTATTGCTCTACCAAGTTTGCAATGGCAGGATTTACAGAAGCATTGGCAGAAGAAGCCAAAGAATTTGGAATAAAAGTTTCGGTTGTTTATCCTGGCTATTTCCGAACCGATTTTCTTAACAAAGGCTCTTTAATTTTGCCAAAACAACCTAATCAGGATTATAAAGCTGCCCGACAATCAGAGCAATTACATAGCAACACTATTAACGGAAATCAACCGAACGACCCCGAAAAAGCGGCTGATGTATTGATTGCCATAAGCAAAGAAGAAAATCCGCCTGTTCATTTGCTTTTAGGCAAAGATGCTTTCGAAATTCTGCAAAGTAAAATGGACACCATAACCAAAGACGTAGAAAAATGGAAAAGCTACACTTTGTCCACTGCATTTTAATCCTGACCGTATTTTTGGTCACGGGTTGTATAAATAATAAAAACAGAATAATGGAAAACAATAAAGCGATAGAAGAAACCAAAGATTATATTGGTACGTGGGTAACAAAGGACGGCTACATTCGCCACGAGCTATTCCCCAACAACCGATATGATGAAGCAAGAGGAAATCAGAAAAGTGCTTATCAAGGTAGTTATAAGGTAACAGGAGATCATATTGACTACAAACACAACACAGGTTTTACTGCAGACGGCGAGTTTAAGGAGGGGATTTTGTATCACGATGGAATGATTTTGTATAAGGAAAAAAAATAAATTTGCAGGTATGGAAAAAACATTTCGCTTTAATTCAATTGCAGAGTTTCATATATTTTGCAATATACCCAGTCCTGAACATCCATTGATTAGTCTGATAGATTACAGCAAAGTTTCTTATTCTGCTAATCAAAATGAATTGAAATGGATACAGAATTTTTATTCAATTGGCTTGAAGCGAAATGTTAATGCCAAGTTCAATTACGGACAGCAAGAGTATGATTTCAATTCAGGTGTTCTAACTTTTGTTTCACCGCTTCAATTTTTGAAAATAGAAATCAATCAAAATGCTGTGGTTGAGCCGACAGGTTGGCTTTTACTCATTCATCCCGATTTTTTATGGAATACCGCATTAACAAAGAAGATAAAGTCATATGACTTTTTTCAGTATGCCGTAAACGAAGCACTTTTTCTGTCGGATAAAGAAGAAAAAGTTATTCTGGATATTCTTAAAAATATTGAAAAGGAGTACCGGTCGAATATTGACAAATTCAGTCAGGAACTTATTATTGCTCAAATAGAATTATTGCTCATTTATTCAGAGCGATTTTATGAACGCCAGTTTTTAACCAGAAAAAAATCAAACTACGAATTATTGGAACGATTTGAAAAAGTAATTGCTCAGTATTTTGAATATGGAAAATTATCAGAAAGCGGAATTCCAAATGTAAGAGACGTTGCGAAGCAATTAAACATTTCGCCCAACTATTTAGGAACTCTGTTGCGACTGCACACTCAACAAAATACCCAGCAGCATATTCAAAACAAGTTAATTGATTTTGCCAAAGAAAGATTAAGCACTACAAACCTATCTGTAAGTGAGATTGCTTATGAATTGGGCTTTGAACACCCGCAATCATTCAGCAAACTTTTCAAAAGCAAGACCAATCTTTCGCCTTTGGAGTTTAGGCACTTGTTTAATTGATGGCTGGGGCAGTATTACAAGAAGCAAATTCATAAAACAAGGTAGCTTGGCATTAACGTCCATAACTTTGCCCTTTCCACTAAAATCATTTACAAAATATGCTAATATGAAAGACAACAAAATTTTTGACGCAATTATTGTAGGCCGAAGTTATGCGGGACTTTTTATGATTCGAGTATCTTCATAAAAGTTTACCATGCCTGTTGGTAAATCATGTGTGCCACCTACAATCCCAATTTCACCTTTTTCAATCATTTCTTTTAAGATTGGGCTACGTTCCAGAATGGCAATAACCGTCCTTTTTACATTAATCCTAGCTACTTTTTCAACAAATTCACTGTTACCAGAATTGCGATTATCGGTAACCGTTTTTTCATCGTAGACCGCAGGTTGTATCTTGGAAAGCAAAGCTGTAAGATTACCCATTTCCACATGATCACAAGCACCTTTTATTGCGCCGCATTTTGTGTGACCCAATACTATAATGATTTTTGCACCAGCCACTTTGCAGCCAAATTCCATACTTCCGAGAATATCTTCATTGAGGATATTACCGGCAATACGAATACTGAACACATCACCTAAGCCTTGATCAAAAATTAATTCTGCGGAAGTACGCGAATCAATGCAGCTTAAAATAACGGCAATTGGATGTTGCCCATCTGAAGTTTCATTAGCCTGTTGCAAAAGGTTACGGTTTGCCTTTAGATTATGTACAAATCTGTCATTTCCCTTTATTAAAATCTCCAGTGCCATCGTAGGTGTAATGGCGGCTTGCATTTCCTTTGTTAATGTTTTCATTTTTGTATTTAATTAATTATGAAAGATAAAACTTTTCTGGTAGATTAGGATTCGGAATGTCAGTCTCATTCAAAAACTGCTTAATATTGATTTCAATTGTTTTTGGAAATCGCTGTTATTGCCGGGTCAGTAGGCTTGTTTTCAAATGGGTCTTGCATATACGTAGCCGTTCTCTCCAGTATAAAAAATGCAAATGAAATCAAAATCAAAACTGGGATTTCAAATGTTCCACCAACTTCTGCTAGTAAAATGGATAGGATAACTACGAGCAAGTAGATCATAGCGTGTAAAAATAGCCGGTATGTAACAGGAAACACTGTTGTCTTATACGTTCCGATCTACCCTTGGGCATCGCAGAGACGGACAAGTGTGTTGTCAAATTAAAATTGTGAAAAACTATCAATTTGAGTTATTCTTTAAGATTCTTAATATCCTTTCTTTACTTACTGGAAGTTTCTTGACAGAAGTAGATATTCTCTCTGGGAAATGAGGAATTTAAGTATAACTGAAAATGTTTTGCGAGTAGTTGCAGATAATCCAAACAAAACAATCTTGATAAATATTTAAGGCAAATTTCAGGTATTAAAGTGTTGAATTTTTACTTTGTTATTAAAATATTAATATAGATTGCTATTGATGAAGTAACAAATATCTTGGACCATCTATCATATTTTAAATAGGTTTGCCGTGGGCAAAGTATTTTTGGATAGTTAGTTTAATAGTAATAGATTTGTTTTAACGATTTATTAATGCTTGTCATCTGCGCTTATCCACTGTATATAAGAGAGTTTATAATAAACCTCCATCTGTTCTCCTGGAAAAACAGCAGCACATCCTTCAAAAAACACATTAATAGTGTTAGGTTTAGTTTTTTTGAAGTCATCCGTGTAAACGAACCTCCTTAGTTGCCAAACATTGCTTTTGGGGCTATGTTCTTTTTAAACAATAATTTAATGGAACATAATCCTATGGTACCAATCAAACACATTCACCGAAATCTTAAGGTATTTTTATTTCTGACTTCCACAGTAATAATTAAAAAAAAACCATGAAAAAAATACAAATAATAAAATTATTGACAATCTGCTTTTCCGCATTCATGTTCAGTAATTGCAACAAATCAACACAAATAGATGCTGCCACAACAGATCTTCAAGACACCGTGCGAATATCGGTTTCCGGAACTTTAAAAGTGCCAGGTAGCCCAGGCAATTTGGGTACTGATAGGCATTTGGCAAAATCAAACGACTATGATGTTTTTGTTAAAAGGAATGGCGAGGCAGAATCCCAATATAAACCTTGCTTCGTGTATGAAACTGATAATTACTTTATAGGAAACACTTCCGGCAATGGTTATTCCATTGCGGCGCGACCACAACGTGCTGCATCGTTTACAAATTTTTCATTCAGTTCTACATGGGTAGACATAAAAATTGTGTGCAAAAACATTACTGCCAATACGGTAACGTTAAGGCCAAAAAATTTAGTGCCTACCAAAACCATCTACTATAATAAAAATGGCAATACCATCACCTTTACTTTAAGAAGTGCGGCTAAACTATCAATTGAAGTGAATGACAGAAAAAATCCATTGTTTATATTCGGCAACGATTTGGAAGTACCACAAACGACAGCTACCTACTATTACCCAGCCCCCGGTATTTATGAATTAGGCACGGGGTATAAAACAATCAACAATGGCGAAAGTGTGTACATAGAAGCTGGGGCAGTTGTAGAGGGGTCGTTTAAGATAGCCTGGGGCGCAAACAATGTAAGCATTAAAGGTCAGGGGATCATTAACAATGGAAAAAAAGGCACACCCTCAAACGCTGATTTAGGTTATAGTGCAATGCAAAACTTTTCCACTATTCAGGGAAAGTCTACCAACAACACCGTAATAGACGGCCTTACCATTACAAACAGTCGTGGCTGGATCCTGCAAATGGAAGATTACGATGGCAACAATTATGATAACACATATTCCAACCTGAAGCTGATAAGCTGGAATATTTCAACAGATGGTATCTGGTTTGATGGTGAAAGAAACACAGTGGATAATTGTTTCATTTTCAATAATGATGATCTGCTTACGACTCACCGTTCAGTCAACTGTGTGATAAAAAATACAACTGTTTGGGGCGGCGCATTTGGTAACCTCTTTATGCATCAGGGTATTAAATCTTCGGATGGTATAACCTACGACAACATCAATATGATTGGTAAGGATGGTGCCTCTAGCGTTATTGAAGTGCAAGACAATGGAGTAGATGTTAATCTGAACAATATTACTTTTAAAAACATTCGTGTGGAGGAGCGTATTTCGACTACACAATATCCTAACAAATTCCTTAAAATATTACCGTTAAACCAAAACTTGAATAATTGGACTTTTCAAAATTTTACCTTAGATGATAAAAAGTCGGACGAAGGTGCAATTACGGGTAATGCCAATAGTCCAATCAACGGGTTTAAATTTATTAATTTAAAAATGGGTGGTGCCAATGTGTATTCATTAAGTGATGCCAACCTCACCAAAAACAATTACGTTACCAACGTGACGTTTCAATAAAGCTATTATCAAGGATATCGCCTCCGCGCAGGATTATTACCCGTTCGGTATGCAGAAGGAAGGGAGAGGAGACGCGGAATGCCGCGAGGAACTACGAGGCACTATGCAGACAGTGATCAGCAACGACCTGAGTAGCGGGGTCAGTTCACTCTCTGTGAATGGAGCCACCACCGCCTCTTTTAAACTACAACGAAATTAGATTTTTGACACAGTTCATTTTACAGACCCGTTGAAACAAAGCTATTGTAAATGACAAAGACTGTTTTTTACTACTTTCCTCTAATCTTTTTTCGATGTTTGCTACCAAATTCGATCAATGATAGTAAAACGGGTTGCACCTCATATGCATATTTAGTAAGTGCATAAGAAACAGTAACCGGCTTAGTATTATTTACTGTTCGGGTAATAAGCAGATTTTGCTCTAAATCGTACAGCTCATTGGATAACACTTTTGGGGATATACCGGCAACGGCTTCCTGCAAGTCTTTAAACCTCAAAGGGCTGATTGTAGCAAGTTCCATTAAGATTGAAAATTTCCACTTACCGCTTAATAACTCCACAGCGTCTCGCATAGCCATCCTGCTTTCCTTGCATGCTGCTGTATCAATGCCCATAATTGTTTTTCTTTTCATAATCTATAGTTACTTTCTAAAAGGTAACCTATTACAAAATAAAGTAAATATCGAATAATTTTGTATCGACTAAAAATGATAAAAATGAAACTCATACTGGTAGCGGATATTTCAGCAAACGGCAAACTACTATTAACCGACAATCCCAATCATCCGGTACCTAAGGCAGCGATAGATTTCTATATACAAAAAGTCATTCAGGCAGGCAACTTGATAATCGGCAGAAAAACACTTGAAACTTTTCAACAGCATTTTAGTGGAATACAACAAATATTTCCGGGAATAGAAGTTTTAGTATTATCCAGAACAAGCAACGAAGCAAATGGTTACAAAGTGGTACATAGCCCTGAGGAAGCTATAAACTTTCTTCACGTAAAAGGGTTTGAAGAAATAGTTATAGGTGGAGGCGTACAGATTTACAATATATTCTTGAACAGGGATATGGTCACAGATATATATTTTAACTATGTGCCGGTAATTGTAGGAGATGGTGGCATATTGGGCACAGCCACTGGTTTACTTACTAATTTTGAAATGACAGAACATAAATTGTTAAATGGCGGTATTGTTCAGATACATTTAAGCAAAGCATGAGTTTAGCGTTGTTTTACGGCTTATTAGGATATTGGTTTTACTATTGTTGTGTATAACAGTCCTAAAACCGGACGGGACATTGTATACACTATGAAGTTGTTTGCCATCAAGCCACGTTATTAGTTAACATTTTTCGCCATCTAAATCAAACTTTCAAGCAACGTCCGTTTGCGACTTTTTTAATTGGCTGCAATTGTCTTTTCTTGTTCTGCGGTCGCAGATTGCTTTTATGGGTAACCGCATATTACTTCCTCCTTTTTCACGAGTCAAAATGCTGGTTGAAAAGTTGGAATCCGTTCCGGACCTCAACTCCTGCTAACATTTTTTGTCGATCATTTTGTCGATCTATGTCGATCGTTCTGTGGATTAAAAGTATGTTAGCCCATGTAAAGGTAAAAAAACGAAATGGAAGGGTAGTGTTATAAAAGACTGAAAATCAGGAGTTTAATGTAAATTCTTGTAAAACGAAGAAAGAACTACATCGCTGTAATTCTTTCTTGGAGGTCCCGAGCGGATTAATATTTTCCCTTATAAGGGGTTGATTTTCAACTGTTTATAGTTTTTGTCGATAAATTTGTCGATAAAAACACCTGTTTTCTAAAGAGCTGCTGATACTTTACTGGTACAGATCTATCGCTACAAATGTAACAGTTTCGCTTCAATTTTGTACCATATTTTGTACAAATAGAATTTGTTTTATATTTGTGCTATGATAGCAACATATTCGGACTTTAGACAGAAATTAAAAGGGTATCTGGATGAAGTCTTTAATAGCCATAGCCCTTTATATGTTACCCGTACTAAAGGTGAAAATATTGTTGTGCTTTCAGAATCGGATTATGAGAGCATTATGGAAACTTTTTATTTATTAAAGTCGTCTAAAAATGCTGAACGTCTTCAACAGGCTTTGAATCAGTATGAGAAAGGCGAAGGGAAAGAAAGAAAACTGATTGAAGAATGAAAATAGTTTTCATGGCTGAAGCCTGGGAAGACTACTTATATTGGCAGCAGGCGGATAAATCCATGCTTAAAAAGATCAACGGACTTATAAAAGAAATAACACGCACGCCATTTCAGGGAACTGGTAAACCGGAAGCACTTAGGGAAAACCTATCAGGATTCTGGTCACGCCGTATAAACCTGGAACATAGGTTGGTTTATAAAGTCGAAAATGAAGCCGTCATTATTCTTCAATGTCGGTACCATTATTAAATGCAACTTATAAAAATTTGTTAAATTTTATACTTAAGTGGTACTAAGTTAACGGTATTGGTAAGAACAAGGTTTAGTGGAACTAGCCAAGACTGATTTTGCAAGAAGCGATAGAAATTCCAATTTTAATAAGTAGGGGCACCTCTGAGTAAATTTCCCCTACAGATGCGCACTAATTCAGTCTTTTGTTAAACCATATAACTTTACAAAACTGGATTAACATGCAATATCATTTTATTTTCGGGGCGTATGTGCCATCATACTTGCTAATAAAAATTAACACGCCAGACCCGTTAACTAATATAAAGACACTAGAAAAAGCGGACCGTGCAGTTTTCTTGCATGAATACATTCATTTTTTACAGAATATTACTGGGGGATTTGGACAGTCTCATATTTGGAGTACTTATGATCAACTTCGTCAGGTTATTTCCGATCAACAGAAGAGTGGGGAGAAAAAGCTGGAAATCCCGGTTGTAAATGATGTTACACAAAGACTACGCTTATTTATCCGAGCATTGCAAGCTATTTCAGGCCGAAAATATCTTCCTGAATATATGGATGATAATACTGCATTTATAGAAAATGTATCCTTGCTTCTTGATCCTGCGTTTCAAGAATTGAATACCGGAAGCGCAATCAGGTTTTTGAATTTAAAGATAGCAGATGAAAAGGGAAATAAGACCGATTATTTATTTGGTGATACGGCTGTTTCTGAAACGATGGCCTATCTTATGGAATCAAAATATTTCGGCGAATCAGAGGAAATTAATAATTTCCCTTATCGTTCTTGTCAAAAATTAGGTGAATGGATGGAAACGCCACTACTTGAGAATAAAGAGTGGCTTTTTGCTTTATGTGATGTTGCCTTATTGTCACCTTACCCTGGTCGGATGTTTTATCAGATTCTACTGGAAATGTTTCGACAGGACTTCATTCCTGGAAGCGCAGAAGAAATTTACGAATATGGTATTCGTGTGATGTATGATGATGGCTGGAGAGTATGGGAAGATTTTGAGAATGCAAAGAACGGAGCAATAATAGTCCTGAGCGAACTATTTAGCCATCAATCATTTAAGCCCACCCTTGAATGGTTTAAGTATATATTAGAATCCGGGTACAAGGAAAGAATTGCCAATCCAACATTTATGCTGCAATTGTACAGGGAACCAGATCAGTACGAAGGCATTTGGAAAAATATCTTTGCACAGTTCGGCACTCCGCATTTACAAAACCTTAAGAATGAAAGATATTTTAATCCTCCCTTGCAATTAAATAGTATGAAAGACGAAATTGAGCCCTTACTTCTATTGGCGGCTCAGCAAGTTAGCAATACACTTATGTTTCGACAAAATGAGAAAGACACTATATGCGGATTATATAAATGCTGCGATCGATCACCAAATATAGAAGTTGATGAAAGATGTATTTGTGAACCATGGGAAAGGGCAAAAGATGAAAATAGTTGTGCATACGCTGCACTATGGACCGGATATGGTCTTTCAGAGAAAAATGTTATAATGACAGATTAAAAGCCAATATGCATCTCGTATCTCCGTCATTTTTAATTTAAAATAATGAAGAAGTCATTCGGTCTGTTGATATGCATTGATGAAAGACTTATATTTATTAGTATTAATAAATTATGACAAGACTCTATTTCGATACAAATATCTTTTCTTACTTAAAACAGCCAATAGAAGGGGACTTTTCAAAATTGGAAGAAGCAATAAAATTGTATAGGGGAAATTTATCATTCGTATTTTCTCCCGCCCATATTCGCGACAAGCGAAAAGATAAGACAGATAAGAAAATGGAAGATTTTCATTTTATGGAGTCTTTTGTTATGGATAATTATTTGTCTTATCATGGAATAGAAGGTAAAACCACTTTCTATTTGGCAACTCCAAAAACAGTGTTTGATGATGAAGCTGACGGACAGGACTTGTCAGCAATTGCTGAATATCTACCAATGATTAAAGGAAATGATAGTTTATTATCAGTTACAAGCGAGAATACTAATAATTCTTGGATTTCAAATGAGATAGAGGAGAAGATAAAAAAAAAATAAATCATTGTCTGCCGATCAAATAGAGATGTTCAATACCATGTTCCCAGAAAGCGATAGAGGCAATGTTGCCGAAATGGGGAAACGATTTTTGGAGTTTTCCTTAGATATGTACACCAACCATGAAACATATAAAACTTTAAGAAAAATTATTTATGAAAACTTTAATGCTGGTCGATTTTCCTTAGACGGCGAAGTGGAACTAAACAAGGCTTTCGAGGAAAGTGCTTTTAAAGAATCCTATTTAGATTTTGTAGCTAATACTTTACAAGGAAATAAAGGCAGTAAAATTCCTTATTACAACTTTTATCAGCAATGCTACCTAATGCTGGATATGTTCGGTATAGATAAAGACAAAATAAAGCAGAAAAATAATTTCATAAATTTATTTAACGATTCCTTACATTCCTACTATGGTCAATTCTGCGACTATTTTGTGACGGAAGATGAATCAATAATGAAAAAGACGAAAGCTATGTATCAACTTCTTGACATAACTACAAAAGTAGTGAATGCTAAGGGACTTTTGAGTGTGCTCCCTAATATTGGGCTTGATTCTGAATCAAATTTTCTGCATTTTTTCGCAAACCTATGGAATGATATTATTAGAGAACCGGAGGTGCGTTCAACTATTGTAGACGTTAAAGATGAAGATTCAATTTCTTATCATACAAACACAGAATATCTAAATTATTTCAACCAATTGTGTGTTTTAAATACAGAGGATAGTCGATTATATATTTTGTGTAAGAAGGATCAATCTGATTTTGTTAAGCAATTAAATTACAGGGAACGTGGTCAGATAGTTGATAAGTGTATTACTATTTTCGGGATGGATCTGGAGCTAAAAAAATATTTTGATTTTCAACAAGAAGTGGAAGAGATCAGAAGCGAATCTTGGACGGGAAGATATTGGAAGGCATTTGATTGGTTGATCCGTCTTGCACATGAAGATAAATGGGGAGGTCTAGTGTTAATCATATCACCTATATTAGGATAACTTATTCCCTTGTTTAACTGGCTGGCCCGGAACACGGCTGCCTTCTTCAGTATCAGAGAAAGAATATAATAAAAATTCTATGGCAGCGAACGGTCAACATGCACAAAAATGGGCTCGTATCAAAAAGGATATGTTGGAACGTCCTTTCCTGGCGTTTAAGATAGGGCTCACACCCGAAGAGGTGGAAGTCTATTTTGGAGAAGGGCGCCCCAGTCCGCAAAGAATATTGGAGATTGATCAATTACTGGATCAGGAACAGGCGAAAAAGATCGCGCGGATGCAGCCGGTGCTGGCCAAGCTCGTTGGTCCGCGCGGTGCGTCGCAATTTGCTGAAAAGATGGGCCTCGATGGCATGACGATCAAGTATATTATTGAGGGGAATTCGCGTTTATTGGGCCACGATATGATCTCGAAGATTGAGGTGTTTTTGAGTTATATCACGGACTTTATCGTATCGCTGGAAAACCAACAGGATACAAAGTATCATATTCGACTGCAGGCCAACCGATTAAAACTATCCACGGAAAAGGTCGCAACCAAGCTCCAATCGGTGCTACCTTACTTTGATGATCTTCCAGTTCGTGATAAAAAGTCCAAAAAAGTGTTTGGAAAGTATCCGGGCGATGATTTCAAAATCCGCCAGTTGGAAAGCACGCTGAAGCATTCGATTACCGCTTTGCAAGAAGTGCAAGCAGAGTTGAATGATCTCGTCGAACATTTTATACAATAGTAGGCTGACAGGCATTCGTGCCAATATAGGAGCTATTTTGGCATCGATTATAAGGAATTGATTAACTTTAAATAAGTACTGTCTAAGTACTCACCTGCTTAACGTTTAATTTCAACCGTTTCGTTAGAAAATGTAAAGTCCTGGATAGACAATAATACTTTTTCAATCGCTGGTAGAATTTCAAATAAAGATGTTATCATTGACAATGCATTTCTAAAAGACTGAGTAGTAACGGTTTCAAATCTGTATTGAGTGCATATTGGGCTGAAAAAGGTTATGGGGATTTAGGCACCCATCCCGTTAATAATTTTCTAGATACTTTTAATAAAAATGGGTCTTCTTTTTTCGAGGGAGGAAGCGTTAAAAAAGATAGCGAATTTTCAATTCTTACGCATCATAAGAGTAACTTAAAGCAACCGGCAAATGCACCTAAATTATCATTAGGAGCGATTATAAAGCAAGTTGAGGGCTCATGTTTTTTATGCATCCAAGCCAAATGTGATAGTACCAGAGTTAAAGAAACGAGAAAATTCATTTTTTTGCCATTGCAAATCGTTACGGATCAAAAATTTCAACTAGTTGTTGAAAAAAGTGATTCGTATGTAAGGCTCAAGATTCCTAAGGACGCATTTGAAATCAGAACTATTAAATTTCAGCCGACCGCGGGAAATGATAGTATTATCGCAAATTTAGAAAATGGAAAGTATCAATTCACATCTACACATAACGAAAAGTTTGAATGGGTATGTGATTTAAAAGACGCTCATGCGCATAGAATTGCGGTCGCTCATGCACATCAACTTTCAAGAATTGGTTTGAATGAGTCGGAACGGTTAAGGAAATGGGCGGGAACTTAGACTATAAAATACGACCTTGAAAAATACAGATAAAAGGTCCTTTTAAATTTACAGCTACTTATATGAATTAACGGAAAACAAATCGGTGCTGATTTGTTATGCAGTGTAGTTAAACGTTGTTTGATTTTATTGATTTATGATGATAAATTAATTCAAAACTTTTGATGATCTAATCAGTTATAGGTTAACAATATTATTTAATTTAGCTATTATGGCTGGAGATTTTAGAGAAGATGTTCGCCTAAATTACATTAGGTTCTGCGTCAAACTTAATTATCTAAAAGATGTTTTTAATAATTCGGAAAAATACCGGGCTGAGAGATATGATGAATTATTGAAATTAGTTGTTGCTCATACCTACCCCGAGTTTGTGGAGAAGTTTGGCGATACCACCTTAAATGAATTCTATAATATAGAGTTATGGTATAGATATATGCTTATTCATTCTATGTTCACTTTAGCATATTCATCATTTGAATCTCAACTCACTAGTTTAGCAAACACACTAGAAAAAAATTTACCATCAAGAATCAAAATAAAAGATATTTCCAAAAAGGGTAGTGTTACCGATAAATACAGAAAATATTTAGATCTGGTTCATAACATTCAAAATGCGGATCAAAATAAAGTTACATGGATTCAAATAGAAAGATTTAGAGAAATAAGAAACTTAATTGTTCATAATAACAGTAGCATTCCTAATAACACTGAAAAAAGACAAGCCAAAATAGATTTTTTATCCTCTTATGCAATATCTATTGATAGTGAAACATTTGATTTTCATATACGTGAGATACAATTCTTATATGATTTTTTGGAATTGACTAAAACTTACATTGGAGATATTGTCAAAGAGGTTGCACCTGTTCCACCATTGCAGCAAATTCAATAAAGGATGATTAGATAAGATTCGAGATCAATGACAACTTGGAACTTGCAAACTTCCTTTAGATCCGCTATAAATTGGTTGGGAGCCCACCCGATTGGGAAAACAATGGATTTATAATGAAAATTTCTGGTCGGGATTGGGAATCGGTGTAAGTCCTACCATTTTCGTTCAAATATTTAATAAGTGATCTTTTGCAATTTTTTGTGGAGGCTTTGAAAGCGATTACTTGGTCTTCCGGTAGATGCCGGAGGTGCATTCCGAAGCGTCTGGCCATGATTTTAAGTAAGACCTCAATCACCTGATTGTGTTATGTAACGATTCAGCTAACACAAGCAGCTGTTCATTTTGAAATGGATATTCTTTAGAGATGCCGTTGATAGTAATATGAAATGGTTTAGGAACGGAATTATTTTCGGGCCCTTGCCTCCCTTTCCCTTTTTTAATCTCGATATGTTGCCCGGGAGTTAATGTAATAGTTTCCAAAAAGCTAACTGGATTAGGTTTGGTAGGATAACGGCGTAGAACGGCAGAGTCTATCATGTAGGGACTGCCTCCTCCAAATGTTGTGCCGGATGCGGCGATCGTTAATTTGGTGAGTGTTTTGGTGCTGTTGGTAATTTGAATATCGATGGAGTCAATAATTCTGACCGACCGGTATCGATACCAATATGGTGTTTTGCTATTTTGAATACTATAGCGTGTTTTCCAGGTTTGCCCTATTTCTTTTCGCTTTCCTGAGACGCGGGCAATGTGGGTTAAATCTTTTGCCAAGACATGCTCATTATACCTTGTTAGTTTTCCATCATTTACCAATAGGGTACCATCTGAAATTACATATTTTACATTCCGGGGACTTGCGCTGTAAATCAATACGGCTGGCAAATTAGAAGCAGTCGAAATTTTGCCGTCTATAAAAAGTGGTTGTACGGGGGCTAATCCTAATTCGTCAAGTGCGATCAGTATCAAATCCGCTTCTTTGCCAATCTCAATAGATCCTGTCAGACTATCAATTTTTAATGACTTCGCTCCAGAGATTGTAGCGGTTTGCAAGACAGTCCATTCATCCAAGTTTCTTGAAACGTCTGTATTCATAGATTTTATTTTAGCTATGTTCCACATCGATCGCATAGCCGAAAAGAAATCGATTCCGTCATTGCTTGCCGCTCCGTCGGTGCCTAGAGATACGGTCAATCCCGAACGAAAATATTCCTGGATGGGAGCCAAACCAGAGGTGAGGTAAAGATTGGATTCTGGGTTGTGAGAGATAGCCACTTTTTGTTGCTTCATAATGGCGATATCTGCCGCTTGCGGCCAAACGCTATGAATTGATAAAAAATGCGGCAGGGCTTTCCAGTGATTCAGAATTTCGAGCGGTGAAATATTTCGTTTAGCAGGCAAGACCCCTATTATATTCTTTTCCGATTCGGTTAGAGGTTTATAAACTGCTGTACCTTCTGAAATCAACCGTTGATCTGTGTCCAAAATTCCTTTCGCGCTTTCCAAAAGTGCCTGGAAAGCGTCATTATCTGAAGGGCGCTTTGCATTTTGGAGCAATGTCTTAAAAAAAAGCTGATCGTCGGATGTAAGAAGGGATCCGTAATTTGCTATGTATTTCTGCAACATGTCATATAGGTCCTTTTGTTCCTGATTGTTTTCCATAGTATGTTCTGAAAGTGAAAGGTTCAACGAATCTGCCAGTTGAATGCCGGAATATACTTGAGAGAGGGAGTGAAATGAGAGGGGGCCAGCTCCCATCCATATATTTAATTGCCGATTAAATTTTGCCTGATATCGCCTTATTTCTTCTATTTTGATCCGGTCAGGGAGAAAGATGGAGGGATTATGCCAAATTACGACTCCACCTATTCCTGCATCGTGTATAGCCTGGGCATTTACTCCGAAGCCATATTCATTAAAGGAGAGGGAAGCATAATCTGATACGGTAGTGATACCTGTGAGTAATGCTTCATTGCTGGCGGCCAGCACTACCTTTCTTAATTCTTCCGGTTGCAGATAATGCACAACCCGGTAAATACTTATCCATTTTTGTAATGAGCCTTGTGGAATACACGACTTGCATATATGCTGCCACAGGTGAGTGTGGGTATTGATAAACCCGGGCAATATTGCTTTGTTGGTTCCATCAATGATTCGTTTTGCTTTCATTCGAGGGGCAGTAGAAGAAATGGATACAATTCTTCGGCCGCGAATCCCGATATATTGGTGAGGGATAGTTTTTTTATTGACTACATCAATGAGGAGGGTGTTTTTAATCAGTAAATCCAGGATGGCGGGCGACTGTCCGCGACTGCTGGCAGAAAATAAGATTGATATTATTGTCAAGTAAAGGGATATTTGCCATTTCATATACATGAACGATTTAATGGTGATCAGAAATATTTTGCTGGAGTAAAAGTTGTAAATGAAGTGCCCTATGAATTGCGTAAGCACTAATTATTTTAGAGCGGTTAGAAACGCGTTCTTTGTGTTCTGGTCTTAAATAATGACTGTTTGCCTGAACAAAAAGATTAAGCGCCTCTACCGTTCCTCTCAAATACAAAATTCCTGCACCTAGATCACTGAGGACACTAAAGTGACAGCGTGGATAAATGTTTTCGCACACCTTCAAGATTTTGTTAATTATCTCTATTCCAACTAAAGGTGATTCAGCAGCCACTTTTAATGTATTCTGGATTAACTGCGTCTTGATTTTACGGAGAGCAATTGTAGAGTCAGGCAGTTTCCTGGCTTGCAAATACGCGTTAAAAATTTGAGCATCTGCATTGCCCAATTCCTCCAATGAATCCTGATGAGCAATCAATAGGAAACTGAAAGCCGCCAACTCTTTTTTGAGGGACGAGTCTTTTACTTTCTTTCGGCTCAATTCAACAGAAAAAATAATCATACTAGTTGCCAAAGTTGCCGCTGCAAAGGACAGGGATCCGCCGGAAACTGTTGGTTGACCGTGGTTGGCTAAATCAAGTACCTGATTAATGGATCTATCCCAAAAGCTAGTATCGATCGTTTGGGAAAAAACAATAGATGGAAGTAGATTTACAATCAGTAAAATTTTTTTCATAAAAAAGCGGGAGTGGTTTAATAATTATTACTAGGCCATAAGTCCATAACATTTCAGACAAGGAATAGAAGGATGAATCACCAAGCTGTAACCTTAGCGGGCTTTTTGCTTAAAGTCGTTCAGTGTTTTTGCATTCCTAATTTTGGCGTTGCCAGTGGTGACCAGACTATTATGTGAAAAGCCCAAAAATGTCTCTCGGCATGATTCCAGAAAATGCTTTTGCTCGTCCAGGTAAAGCGTGGCGTTCATCTCCAGATGATTTACGACATAATCCATTAATATTTTGTATTGTTTGTCGGCAAAGCTGGCAAGTTCGCTCACCGAGAGACTGCCTGTTTCCAGCTTTGCGTAAGTAATGTCATAGCTTTTATAATAGTCATTTTTCAAGTTGCTGAATGAATGACCATACTTTCCATCGGGCATGATATATACAATCCTTTTCATACGATTAACCAGTAAGGCAGCTGTGCAAAATGGGCAAGGTTCCAGAGTGGTATAGATGGTTGCGCCCACATCGAAGTTGCCAACGGTGTCTGGCTGATTGAAAAGGTATTTCCTGTAATAGTTTTCTACGGATGTAGCTTGAGGGTTTCTTGGCCTTTTATCGTGGAGCAGATCGACGGCTTGTTTTAAGGTGAGCTGCTCGGCATGAAGCATTGGATTACAAAATTCATGGATCCGGTTTTGTTGCTGACCTATAATTGAACCATCAGTGTTATCGATAATAGCTGCGAAAATATTTAAGCCTTTTGTGTGCGTCATTTCGCCATCCACATGCTTGAACTGGGTATCGAAGTTTTTGAAAGCGATGGCCATCAGGCCCAGGAAACCGATCGCGTCTTTTTCGATAAAGTTAAATTCCATTTTATCTCGTATTAATTTAAACAGCAATAAGAAACATGAAAGGTGCATTCAGGAAATCAGAGGGAAGAATGTAATTTTGGGTAGTTTCATAGATCGGGAATTTCCAAACCGAATATAATCACTTTGATGTATTTCGAAAAAAATATTCTTTATCCAATCAATTATTTTTTAAATTGAATTGCTTTAAGTTAATTATATATTTATTGAAACTCTTCTGTTGGATAAATCTATTAGCATGCAGGTATTATCTGCCGATTCATCACATGTCTTAAAAGATGCCATTTTGGTTAATGGGATATTACATCGTAGCGAACGAACAACAAAATTATGAGTAGATTATAGTATCAACATTTTGCGAACTTCAAATGAGATTTGGGCGGACGAATTACTTACCCTTATTTTTCATAATTTCACGAAAGATCTTTTTACGTTTTACCGTCAGCACTTAACCAGTATTTTAAGCACCCTGATTTTAGATAATTTACAAGCGTATTTTGTGCAACAATATTTTTCAGTCCTTGGTGAGTTAAACAGTGAGTTAAAAATCTGGGACACTGAAATACTTTTCCAGTAATGAGTTCCATTATAGGTTCTCTTCCTGTCATCCCGACAAAAGCAGTATCAAATGGTATCAAAAGCTTTTAAATCACCTGATTTTACAGGCTTTTTGGTTTATTTCTATCATCTTCTATTAAGCAATATCATACTTCTGGTGAGTTGGATCGCTGCAGCAAAACTGGCTGCCGTCGGGGAAGCACCAATGAGGCAGGGGAAGTTCAACGCTTTCGGATAATTCAATTTCTCCCTGACAGGTGAGCTTTTCGTCTGCATATAGCACATCCATTTTGGCATCCATCACATAAAAGTCGCCGAACAGGCTGTCACATTTATAACATCCAAATGATGTATATGAGTCATTAATGGTTTTACTGTGTCTTTTTTTTTGATTTCACCAAGTCTTATAACTGGATCTGTACTGCTTTTACTAAATTTTTCGGCGAGTGCTATTATTTCCGGCCGGTATTCCATGTTAGTTGATTCCCAAAGTTCTTCGTCTGGTAGTATGGCTGCATTGCATGCGGAATAAATAGCAGTCTCAACGTAATACAAGTGATTAGGTGCTTTACATTTCCAACAGGTCATGTCATAAAATACAAGACCTACTAATTGTTTCGTTTTTGTTCTTGCTACGGGCTTAAACTGGATATTGTCTGCTATGAAATTTTCCAAAAATACTTGCAGTGGTATTTTTCTGCGGTTACCGAGGTTTACTAATAGGTGGGTATCCGGTTGATCTTCCACATAAAAAACGGGTAAATCAGGCCTCTCTTCTGTTAGTTTTGAAAAAGGCTTTTCAAACAACCAACAGCCCACGATTCCATCTTGGATATATTTTGCTTGCCGTTGAATTGTTTTCCTAAGTGATTGCGGGCTTAACTGGATCTCGAACGCAATAGGTTTGCCGTTATTGGGAATGAATACGTCCGCTCTCCACCCTATGCCTGCATACTCTTGAATAGCTTCGATGCCCATCTGCCGGCACGCGGATACAATTTGCCCTTGAATTCTATCATGCTTGCTGATGGTATTAGTATTATCCATGTTTATATTGGCCTTACAATAAAGTTACTGTTTTGCATCCGATTTAATCCGACTTTAGTAGAGAATTCTAGATAGATAGTAAGCTTTAATAAAGGGCCGTTCGGTTTAATAGGGATTAGCAATATTACCCATCATTATGTCTGCTTATTTCTTATAGTTTTTTAAACATTCGTCCTCATCGTCTTCAAGAACTTTTTCAATGTATTTTCTGAATTCAGAAAGTGCCCTGTCAATCATTTTCATGGGTTGTAAAGTGCCGTCCTTATTCCTGTCAAAACCTTCTAACTTAAATCGATTAAATTTTGTATTAAAACATACAGACGTATTTTGTCTATTATATTCAATGTGAATTCTATTTTTACTGCTATCAATTATGTAGTCAATAATTATTACCTCTTCTTTATTATTTTCTATAATATTTTCCATTTCTGGGAGTAATTCAAGAATGGATTTCGCCAATTCTTTTGCCCATCCCAGTTTATTTCTATCTTTCAGAAATGCGTTAAAAACCTTCAGTTCGGTCAGTCCCTTGAAGGGACGTTGTACATGTTACAAGTTGTTTGCCATCAATGGCCAATATTGGTTAACATTTTTCGCCATCTAAATCAGACTTTCAAGCCACGTCCATTTGCGACCTTTTTAACCATAATTCCTTAATTCTAATTGCAGCTTCTTCTTCCAAAATTCTAATATATTTATAGAAGTCTTTAACGCTCTTATGCCCGCTGATTTTCATTATTAATTCAACGGGTGTCCCTGCCAAAAATTCATTGGTACAAAAGGATCGACGACAGGTGTGGGACAAGATCCATGCATATTTTGGTTTCACTTCAACCACATCTTTATTTCCTTTCTTATACGAATGTTTAATCAACTTAGTCAAACCCGCCAATTTCGCGATGGTTTTGATGTGCCTATTAAATTCCACGTTGGTTGGCACTGGCACTCCTTTTTCGAACCTGTTCCTTAATATTTCAACAGCTTCAGTTCTTAATGGAATAACTACCCAACGGTCTGATTTTTCCTGTTTTTTATAAAGCAAATCACCCCGGACGTCATTTTTATCTATTCGGGAAAAATCAGAAAAGCGTAATCCTGTCAGGCAGCCCAACACAAAATCGTTGCGGTAATCTTCCAAATGCTTATGTTGAGATAGATCCACTTCTTGGATTAGTTTTATTTCATTCCAGGGCAGATAAACTGCATCTACTTCTTCTTCCAAAATTTTCCATCCATCCATATCAATGGGAGGAATAATACGCTTCCGAATGCGGTTACGCAAGAAAGTGCGAAACTGCTTAATCGTTTTGCCGACGGTATTGACTTTTAGTCCCACAATTCGTTCTTTTCGTCTCCGCTGGATGTATCTATAAGACAGAAAGTCAACCAGCCCTTCATAGAAGTTGAAATCCAGGCTGTCGAATGTGATTGCCTCTCCCAGGAATGCCTGGTATTCCAATAAGTGTTCTTTCATATTCTGGTAAATTCTCGGCATATCTCTAGACACTTTACCGGTTTGTGACTTAATATAGTCGTCAATCTGAAAGAACAGGTCTAGATTCTTCCTCCCATTTTGCTGTTCCGATTGCTTGTGATGTTCCCATTCTAGTTCCAATGCTTCAATGGATAATGACAAGGGAAATCGCTCCTTTACGAATTGAAGGGGGTCGTTTACTTTTAGCCGGGTACCTAATTTAATGAGGTCTTCGGCGCGTCTCAGTTGGACGCTTAGGTATTCATTCATGCTTGTGGCATCACCAAAGGTCGAAGGTATTTTTTCCGAGATACATTCTTGCTTCCGATTCCAGTACCGCAGGGGAACTGTTAGGTTCGTGGGCAGTACCGTCCTCTTTTCTGAGCTATAACAATACTGGATGCCAATGGGCTGCAATTGGTCTTTTCTGGGTCTGCAGTCGCAGACTGCTTTGATGGGTAACCGCATATCACTTCCTCCTTTTGCACGATTCAAAATGCTGGTGAAGAAGTTGGAATCCGTTCTGGACCTGAACTCCTACTAAACATTTTTTGTCGATCATTTTGTCGATCTATGTCGATCATTTTGTCGATTAAAAATATGTTAGCCCATGTAAAGGTAAAAAGAGGAAATGGAAGGGTAGTGTTATAAAAATCTGAAAATCAGTCGGTTATATGTAAATTCTTGTAAAACGAAGAAAGAACTACATCGCTGTAATTCTTTCTTGGAGGTCCCGAGCGGATTCGTCAGAACTTTATAATCTATTGATTATCAGAAATTTGATTTTTTTTACTCGATTTTTTACTCGATTGAAATCGAAGAATACAACCAAGCCAGACCTAACTTTATAAGTCTGACGTTTAGTGTAAAATTAAGTCTTTTAAATTGCTCTTTATCAAGTTTACCTCATTTTCAAAGCTTCGCTTGTTGGTGAAAATTGTACAATTGACCATTTATGGGTACTCAAGCGATTTAACAGTATATACCTATCTCGTTAAATACCGTGACTTGTTTGTACTTGCTTGTTTCACAGGTTTGAGGTTCTCAAATTTCTCGAAGTTAGATGAAAACGATGTTCGCGGAGATATGCTCTATAAAAAGCAGGAAAAATCAGATCAGGAGGTCCACTTTCCTTGCAAATAAAGTAAAACAATAATTAACTACATCATAGTTTCTTATGGCACAGCTATATCACAATTATTTAATCTTTAATAGGCTGGCATTAATCGCTACGATCACGGTACTTAAACTCATTAATACTGCGCCCGCGGCAGGGCTTAGCAGAATGCCACTTCTATACAATACGCCTGCTGCCAGTGGCAAGGCAACTATATTGTACCCAGTAGCCCATACTAAGTTTTGGATCATTTTCCGGTAGGTAGCTTTGCCGAACAGGATAAGATTTACTACGTCTTTCGGATTGCTGTTGACCAGTATTATTCCGGCCGTTTCAGCTGCTATATCCGAACCGGAACCAACGGCTATGCCGATATCGGCTTGCGCTAAAGCAGGAGCATCGTTTACTCCATCACCCGTCATAGCAACAAATTCACCTTTAGCTTGTAATTCCTTTATTTTCTCCAGCTTTTGATGTGGCAGTACTTCTGCAAAGTAACTGTCCATTCCCAACTTTTTGCTGACACTTTCAGCCACTGCTTTGTTATCGCCGGTTAACAAAACAGATTTAACCTGATGATAGTGCAAGGTTTGAATCGCCTCCGCTGATTCCGGGCGGATCGTGTCAGCAAGCGAAATATATCCGGTAAGTTGATCGTCCACCAATACAAACACGGTCGTTTCGGCCGTATCTGCATTAAAAACACTCGGCAGTGCCATACTGTTTTCTTTCAGGTAACCCGGGCTGACCACTTTAATGTTTTTGCCTTCCACGGTTGCTTCTACTCCTTTTCCCGTAATCGCTTTGAAATTTGATGCGGAAGGAACAGCAACACGTAAATCCTTCGTTTTTTGCATGATGCCGGTAGCGATAGGATGTTCTGAATTTTGTTCCAATGCAGCGGCGTATTTTAGAAGTTCTTTTTCCGAAACTGCATCTATCAGGGTCATGGCTTTCGACACTTCAAATTTACCTACCGTTAGCGTTCCTGTTTTATCAAATACCAGGGTTGTTATCTTTCTGGCATTTTCAAAGGCAGTCCTATTTTTAATTAACAACCCGTTTTTTGCTGACAATGCCGTTGATTTGGCTACTACAAGAGGTACTGCCAGCCCTAACGCATGGGGGCAGCATATTACAATTACGGTTACCATCCTTTCTATGCAGAATGCCAGGTCCTTACCAGCCAGATACCATACTAAGAAGGTGGCTATACCTGTTACAAGTGCAATAAGCGTAAGCCATTTGGCAGCAGTATCAACCAGGAGCTGCGTTTTAGATTTAGAATTTTGTGCATCCTGCACCAATTTTACTACCTGGGAGAGATAAGAATCTTGTACGCCATGCAATACCGAAATTTTAATCGCTCCGTTGCCGTTAATGGAACCTGCAATCACCTTATCCCCAGATTTCTTTTCAACCGGCTTTGATTCCCCGGTTAGCATACTTTCATTCAGGTAACTGTCTCCATCCGTAATCCTTCCATCTGCGGGAACCTTCTCTCCTGGTTTGATTAATACGATATCATTTTCTTTTAGGCTTTCTGTTTTGACGTCACTTGTTTGGTCTCCCTGGACAAGGTGCGCATCATCCGGCATCAGTTGTACGAGTAATTCCAGTTCCCTGGAAGCTCCTGCCACTGATTTCATTTCTATCCAATGACCTAGTAACATAATAAGGATGAGCGTAGCCAGCTCCCAAAAAAAATCCATTCCGGACAAGCCTACGACGGTTGCTACGCTATAAATATAGGCAACCGTAATGGCAAAGCCTATCAGGGTCATCATACCAGGATTCCAGCTTTTCATTTCATTCCACCAGCCTTTTAGAAAAGGCCAACCACCATAAAAGAAAACAATGGAAGATAAAAACAACAGGATGAATGATGACCCTTTAAAGGCGATGTGAATATTCAGCCAGTGCTGGATCATGGTCGATAACAGCATAATGGGTATCGTCAGGATCAATACTACGTAAAATCTTTTTTTAAAATCATCAATCATCATGGCATGGTGATCGTGTCCGGCATGTCCCATAGCCGGTGCCGCCTGATGGTATAGCTTACTATGCGACAAGGAAGAATGGCCTTTATCGACTACTTTTACCATTGGCACTAAGTCCATTCCGCATTTCGGACATTTACCAGGCTGCTCCTTCACCACTTCGGGGTGCATGGGACAGGTATAGTTCTGATGTCGGTGTTGCATATATATACAATTTATAAAGAGCCCGCCTTATTCATCCCTTTATTCCTTCGCTTTTTCCTTCTTTTGCGCTAAGAAAAAACAATGGGCGGCACAAGCATGCAACTTATAATTTTTATGTACGGTTCCCAAAGAATGTCCCTGAGGATCGAGGATTTCGCATTGTTCCTCTTTTGTATCCCTAACCGTAAGTACACTCACCCCATCAATGCTGGCATAATCGCCATTTTTCCGCGCTTTTCCCAGGTTCCTACCGTTAGCATCCACCACATTACCGTTTTTATCAATAAAGTACACCTTTTTCCCTTTACTATTTTTAACGATATCGTCTTTATCAATAAAGCCGACTATTATTCCGCCTTGATTATGAATCTGACCTTTCTTATCAATAAATACTCCTTTGTTTACCCTTTCAGGTATGCTTTGCGCGGAAACGCTTATCGTAATACCTGTAAGCAACGTGACGGCAAGCAATAATAATAAGTTTAAATTTTTCATTTTCTTAGTTTTATTTGTTTAAAATTAGTGAACTGTGTAAGCAATAGATATGATGTTTTTAATAGATAAACGGGGACGCTGATTAAAGCACTAATATCATAATATTAAGGATGTAGTACCTAATAGGTGATAATGATCCCAGCCCCTAATGCCATATCGCTATCGTAATATGTCGAAGCGGATATATATTTAGTCACGATATATCATAGACACGCCATGTATTCCTTATCAGTATCAATCATCATACTGAACCGTAAACCGGGGATGTAATTGCCAAATTCTTTTAGGTTAAGTTCCGCTTTACCTTGCGTATATGTTTTGCCATCATCCATACGACTGGGTACATGGGTAATCAGAGTGTTGCTTTGATATTGCCGCAAGTAAGCATGGCACTGCCATAATAAGGATTTTTGATAGCCTTATCAGGACTTAGCCAGGATGCCTTTTTCATGGGACAATATTGCTGGTAAACAGGGTCGGTCGAGAGCTCTGTCGTTTTAGCAAAGGCAATCATAGTATCCGATAAAGCCAAAAACCGTCCCCGTTGCAATATCAGATCACCTGATTGCGATATGGCTGCTGCATCCTTTAGCAAACTCTTTCGGGTACTTTCAGGAATAGCGGCAGTTTTGTCATTGATAGCTTCAAGTAATTCTCCAGCACGTGCCTTTGCTGCTATTGCGTTACTGCTTACAAGGGCGTCCTTTAATTGAAAATAGGTATGTAACAATAAGGAAGGTTGTACTGCTGTACTGTCTTGTGCAAAACCAGGCCGTACGACACCAATAGCGGATAGTGCCAAGATGAATAGGAACTTTTTCATTGTATTTTGATTAGATGTTTATAATAGTTTTTTGGCCATAGTAATATCTGTATATGACATCACATATAGCCAACATCGCTGTTAGCTAAATTACAATGTTGCAAAAAGCATACCTCCACTCATTATTATCATTAAAGGATCTTCTACGATTGTAACTGTATTCATCGGCAGGTTAAAAACGATGTTTTGATTAGTTACGTCCCTGCTATTCCTGTCTGGCGACTTATTTAACCTTTTGATAGATTTTACATAATATCTACTAAATGTTGCAATATTCACAGATTTCTCCATAACTGAATTTTTTAGCCTAGCTTACTTCAAGTTAAAGGAAATTAGAGACAGAGAACATTGACGATTCATACGTAACATCTTGCCTCGCCAGCCTTTCTAACATTCCTTGCGCCTTAATTTTAAAAACGGGATATATACCCTCTGGCAAACGCTGTTACTCAAATATTCTTAAAAACTAAAAAAGATGAAGAGACTTCTGGTTACCACCGACCTTTCGGCCAAATCAAAAGCGGGTATATATTTTGCCATTCAATTGGCTTCTCAAACCAAGTTTGAGCTTACCTTTTTTCATACCTATCATTTATTGACGCCATCTGCATGGAATGTAACCCGAATGGAGGAGTATGAAAAGGAACAGGCAAAACTGGTACAAAATAAGCTGAAGATATTTATAGGCGAAATATATACATCTTTACACCTGGTACCACCCGTCAAGAATTACATAGTCCAAAGCTCCGTTTTCACAGAAGGCAGCATCATGGAATACGCTTCCAAAAATAACTTCAGCTTCATTTGCATGAGTACCAGAGGAGCGGGAAAGGTAAAAAGATTATGGGGTACAAATACTGCTAACCTGATAAACAATTCTCAAATACCAGTTATTGCCGTACCCTTTACCTATAAATCCGCTAAAATATCCAGTATATTATATGCGTCAGATCTGGTTAATCTCAATAATGAGCTAATTAAGGTAGTCGACTTCGCAAAGCCTATTAAAGCATCGGTAGAATTACTCCACTTCACTTCTCCATTAGAAAAGATACTGGATTCAAAGGCAATTGAGATTGCCTCGAAACATTTTTCAAAATATGCCATCAAACTCAATATTAAAAACACCGATATGGTTAATTCCTTAATCACTAACATCGAAATATCTGTTAGAAAAATTAAGCCCTCTATAATGATAATGTTCACGGAGCAAAACAGGAACCTGTTCCAGAAAATATTCTTTGCCAGTAAATCAGCCGAATATACATACAATTCCAAAGTACCTTTACTCGTTTTTAATAAATTACATTAGATTATTTATTGGTAGCGAACTGGTGGGCGCATGAACCTATTTCCTGAACCTACTTCCCCCAAAAGTGATTAGTCACTAACCTTGTAAGAAATACTTAAATGGAGGATCGGCCAATTATGAAGTCAAAAGCAGGAAGAAATATTCATCTTACTCTATTAGGTTTTCTTGGATTGAGTTCAATCGGAGGTGGTACTTTGCTAATAATTTCTCCGTCAGGTAAATTGCTCGGAGATATCCCCCTATCGCTTTTAAAGAATTCTCCTTTCAACAATTTCTTAATTCCAGGGATCATCTTATTTGTCATTTTAGGGCTTTTTCCGGCCTTTCTAATATATGCTTTGCTCAAAAAGCCAGTTTCACGATTTGCAGAACGATTCAATTTTTTTAAAGACATGCATTGGTCCTGGTCGTTTAGTATTTATATCGCTTTTGCACTCATTATCTTGATAGAAGTGGAAACAATCTATATACAGGGCACGAGTTGGCTACAAAATTTTTATATGTTGTTTTCTATTCCAATGATTTTTGTTGCCCTCTTGCCAAAGGTTAGAGACTTTTATAAAAAACCTTAAATATGAATTACTTATTTTTCATAAACTTTACGAGAAACAGCTCATTTTATATCTATGAATAATTATAATATTGAAGGATTATCGAATGAGCAAGTTGGTGAGTCAAGAGCTAAACATGGTTACAACATTCTTTTATTTAAAAAAGAAAACAGGCTTATTGATGCCTTTAAAGGCCTTGCGAAAGAACCAATGGTTATCCTCCTGTTGGTAACTTCCATTATTTACTTCATAAGCGGACAAACAGGGGATGGCATTTTTTTGGCTTCGGCCATTGTCCTGGTGTCGGCTATCTCTATATACCAGGATTCAAGGAGTCGCAAGGCGTTGGAAAAACTAAAAGAATATAGTCAGCTTGGGTGCAAGGTCATCAGGAAAGGTGCTATTGAAGAAATAAAGAGTAAAGATCTGGTGGTAGGTGACATGCTGATGGTTGAAGAGGGTACTTCCGTAAGCGCAGATGGCGTTATTGTGCAATCAAACGACTTCTCGGTGAACGAATCTATACTTACCGGCGAGTCCCTGCCGGTATTTAAGGATGCATCGAAAGAAAATAACCTAATTTTTCACGGAACAACAGTAGCTAGTGGGCTAGCTATCGCCTCGATAACTGCTATTGGCAATGAAACCCGCCTGGGGAAAATTGGAAAAAGTTTGGATGAAATTAAAGAAGAAAAGACCCCATTGGAATGGCAGATCAATAATTTTGTAAAACAAATGGTGATTGCAGGTGTCATTATTTTTTTGATCGTATGGACCATCAACTATTACCACTCCTATGATTTACTCGATAGTCTTATTAAAGCACTTACACTTGCCATGAGCATCTTGCCTGAAGAGATACCGGTAGCCTTTACTACCTTTATGGCATTGGGTGCATGGCGAATGATGAAGATGGGAATTGTAGTTAAACAAATGAAAACGGTTGAAACCCTGGGTAGTGCCTCAGTGATATGCACCGACAAGACAGGAACGATTACTGAAAACAAAATGAGCCTTGCAAAAGTATTCACATTAAATACTTTAACGATTTCAGGAGCCCAGGCTACACTTCAACCCGATGAAAACGCCCTCATCCGGCTGGCGATGTGGGCAAGTGAACCCATCCCGTTTGATCCCATGGAGATTGCGCTGCACGAGGCCTATTCAAAAATGGTCGTAGCCGATGAGAGGGTTCAATACAAAATGATCCATGAATATCCACTGGGCGGAAAGCCACCTATGATGACTCACTTATTCGAAAACGCTCAAGGCGAGCGAATCATAGCGGCAAAGGGTGCTCCTGAAGCGTTGATGACTATCTGCGACCTTAATCAGAAGGAAAAACAGCATATCCTGGAAGCCATCAATACGCTGGCAGCAGATGGTTATCGTATATTGGCAGTAGGAGAAGCCGATTTTATCGGCAAAAATTTTCCGGCGACCCAACAGCAATTTAAATTCAGGTTTAGAGGGCTTGTAGCATTCTATGATCGTCCAAAGAAAAATATTCCATCAGTGCTGGAAGCTTTTTACCAGGCAGGTATTGGTGTAAAAATCGTTACGGGCGACAATGCGGCCACTACCATGGCGATTGCAAAACAGGTAGCGTTCAAGGATTATGATAAATGTTTAAGCGGTGACGAGCTGATGAAACTCACCAAGATAGAATTGGAGCAAAAAGTGGAAAATACCGGCATTTTTACCCGGATGTTTCCAGATGCAAAGCTTCGAATTATTAACGCTCTAAAATCAAGAAACGAAATAGTGGCAATGATAGGAGATGGAGTAAATGACGGTCCCGCGCTAAAAGCCGCTCACATCGGCATTGCAATGGGTAGGAAAGGAACTGAAATTGCTAAACAAGCCGCTTCTATTGTTTTACTGGAAGATGATTTGTCCAAAATGGTAGATGCGGTGGCCATGGGTAGGCGGATTTACACCAATCTTAAAAAAGCCATCCAGTACATCATATCTATTCATATCCCTATTATCCTGACGGTTTTTATTCCACTAGCTTTAGGATGGATTTATCCAAACATTTTTTCTCCGGTACATATAATCTTTCTGGAATTGATCATGGGCCCAACCTGTTCGATCATTTACGAAAATGAACCGATGGAAAAAGACACTATGTTCCGGAAACCCCGCCCCTTCTCAACTACTTTTTTTAACTGGAAGGAATTAACGACAAGTGTTATTCAGGGACTAATAATCACCGCAGGAACTTTGTTTACTTATCAATACGCTGTAAAAAACGGGCTTAATGAGCCAATGACCCGAACAATGGTCTTCACCACCCTTATAGCAGCTAACATACTGCTCACATTAGTAAACCGGTCGTTTTATTACTCCTTGATTACCACTATCAGGTATAAAAACAATCTAATTCCAATAATTATCGGCATGACGGTTATGCTTTATGCTATGTTGATATATATAAAGCCCATATCCACCTTTTTTAAATTTCAAAAACCGGTACCTTTTCATTTATTAATTAGTATAAGCATCGGTCTTTTGTCTGTAGCCTGGTACGAAGCCGTAAAATGGGCTAAAAGAAGAAAGGCCCTTGATAAATAAATAGCATTTAACATTACCATCTCATTGCTTGTCCTTCCAGAGCTAGCCAAATGGTAATAATCCGATGTTACTACAGATTTATTCATGCAATCATGCTAACATTAAAGCCAGGTGGCCGAAAATCGGTCATATTCTTGTCTTATTTCATTAATCGCTTTTTCCTGTACAGCGAACTTTTCGGAGAGCCTTTCATGTGCTAAGACGAGATCCTTGTCGACATAACCGGCTGTTGATGCTTGCAGTTCCTTTGCTATCTGAGAAACGTTAGTGTGTATATCATGACTTAAGTGGTCAATATTATCTATTTGAATCTGAAACTGGTTCTCAAAATGATCCAGCTGCTTAACTACATCGATCCCGGTATTACCGGCTCCAATTACAGTTAGTCGGGGTTTTAGAATCCCAATTTCCTGTTTGTAAAATTCAAGTGCCCTTAACTGATCGCTGTGAGAATTGCTCATGTGCGTAATGCTGATTTTACTGTTCATAGTTATATATTTAATTGAAGATAAATCTAGGCTTTAATTAGTTTATTATTTGGTTAATGCTGAAATTTTCGTGTTTATTTTATTCTATCTTGTGGATAATAAACCAGGCTTAACTGAAATTCCTTTTCTTCAATCGCCACAATACTTTAAATTCTAATGGTACCACAACACCATTCGTTTCTTTATAATCAGTCTGTTTAATAACTCAGATTTCTAATTTCTTTTTAACCATATATCGCATTCTAGATATCTGGAGTTTGGAGGAACGAAGCCACCGGCCTTCTTAGAGAGACTGGCTCAGGGTAGTTTTTTAAATACCCTGTTCTTAAAATAAATTGAACGGGTTCGTTGATACCAATCGAACTATTCAATAGTTGATTTGTTGCCGCTTCTTCTATAATCTGAGTCATCGGGTGAATGGCAATATTTTTATCCCTGATCTTTAACCATAGCCTTTGCAACCGCTTACCAGTTTCCAATAAGTATTCTACTGAATTTCCTTTACTCGTAATCACAAGCCAGCCTGCCGATTGCGAAACCTGTTTTACCACTTTCTTAATACTTTGCTCTCTAAAAGAGATTTTCATTACATCTTCTCTACCATAAAAGTTGCGCAAGTACCAGCCAGATATTCCTTCTATTTCCATACTTGCCAGCGTTAGCCCATCTAAATGCTGAGCTGCATCTTTACTTGAAAATCTCATCCAGTTGGCCAATTCACTTTGTGCATTATCCCGGTAAGACTGAAGCCTGTTTGCTTCTATCGTCTGTTCGTTCAGCCATAAATGCTCTTTTGCGGTGTTAGGAATATAATGGACGAAATCTTTTTCGCCATTAATTAAATAGGTACTGTCTTCTTTTGTAAGTACATCACTTAGATAGTTTGAACGTACCGTTCGGCGACGTTTTATCTGTTCAATATCATACCTGATAACGCCGGCTGCTTTAGTAAACTTTACATCCATAATATCTTCATCCTGATTAGTTGTAGCTAAAATACTTAACTGGCAATTATAGCCCATATTAATAGCTGCGTACTCGAGGTTTTGTAAAAAAGCTCCTATTGACAAAATAGTTTCCCGTTGGGTAGGATCAACACCGCACAGCCAGCGGCTTTTCGCATTACATATTATCCAATGATAAGGTTCTATGTATTTTACAAACCAGGGTTGTGTATTGTGGCCGCTTGGGGCAAGAGATGCTAAAAATAATATCTGCTTTTCATCGGGTTGTGGCGGAATTTTTGTCTTTTCGTTTGGCCTACTATCTACTCTTGTAAAGTGAGTTTTATCACTCAACAAATAATAAGTAACACCAGAAACAACGATGGCAGTTCCAGCAACAGCTAAAAACTTTCGCCTTTTCATAAACTTTTTTTAGGTCTAACAGATATGCTGGATATTATGAATTTCATTTTTTGGCTAAAATGTCCTCTAATGTTATCCGTACTTGATTTTGTGGCAGTGGATGGGATAACTAAATCAGATTATCCTCATTCATAGCCGCTTTTAAGCACCGTAAGGATCATCTTAAAACGGCCATCGGGCTTTACGTGATAAGGTCCGTGCGCGGGAATAATAATCGACATGCCGGTTTGAAGAAAATATTCTTTACCACTTATTATCAGATCCACCTTGCCGTCGATAACCTGTACGAATGTGTCAAATGCACTGGTTCTCTCCGTCAGTCCTTCTCCTGTATCCACCGACATCACACTAATATTTCCGGAGGACTTTTTGAGTATTGTTTTGATCACCATAGCACTCTCCATATATTCTATGATTTCTAATGTAATGACTGGAACAGCTTTTCCCATTTCGGAGGTAACCGGATTTTTATTTGTATTCATAATTTGATAGCTTGAATTAGGAAATGAGACTATCGATTGGCAAAATATTCAATAACCAAGGACTTCTCCTGATTTTGGGTCAGTTTATCCGTCTGTTTAATTTCAATATTAATTTTGTCAAAATGGTGATTAGCTCTAAGCAGATTAAATAATTCAGTTTTTGCCTCGGTTGGTCCAAATATTAGTACATCGTCATAATTTAATATAGCTTTTCCTATTTCCTTATAGTAGGCCAATTCCATCCGCCTGACTTTATTATTGATTGTCTTTTCACTCTTTTGTGGAGAGTCATCGTTCCCCGGTAAATTAAACTCAGCATTAATG
The DNA here is from genome assembly GCA_031399065.1 of Chitinophagaceae bacterium. Classification (GTDB taxonomy): domain Bacteria; phylum Bacteroidota; class Bacteroidia; order Chitinophagales; family Chitinophagaceae; genus JADCRZ01. The sequence continues at coordinate 13,041 of JANNOM010000050.1, read as the reverse complement.
AATGTCGTTTCAATTACCCCACTTGCAAGCTCTATTAACTGAGCACGTGCATGATCCATACTTATACCGATATGTTTTGTTGTTTTCATCGTGTTGATTTGAAATTTAAAAATCAGAAGGCTTCTAGCCTTCTGGTTTCGTTTATTTAATCCATTAGCGCGTAATCATCATCGACAATCAATTCATTATCCTTGGACCAAACACCAGGCGCCTTAAATGCAAATCTGCAGCTTCTTCTTTTTGATACCAGGTATCGACAGTACCTGTAAGTATTACTCTATGCCCTGTGACCTTAACAACAATAACGTCATCATCAATAGACCAGCTACGTCTGAGGGCATTCTCAATATCTTACTTTTCAACTGCTTCATCGGCATCGGACTTTGTTCGAATACTATTTGTAACGCTGGTTACCCCTAATAAATTCCCGACAGCTCTTTGGCCGTGACACCAATTTCTGCTGCATTTAATAACGGTTCCTTCTAATAGCATCCTGAACGTCTTTTTGCAACATTTCATTTGTTGTCATTTTCTTTATCTTTACGAAAGACCTTTCATACTGCAAAGGTGAATATTCTACCCTCGTAAAGCATTACATAATTTCCGATTAAAGTTGTATTATTCATAGTTTAGGTTCCGGTGTTCTCCATGGCCGCATGGTATTCACCGTAGCGGGCAGCAGCATCGTATTGAACCTTTAGATATGATGCTTTTGGGCAGCACCTATATTTGCCTCGTTGCCGTTACATATATCCATTGCCGAGCTGCCAGATGGCACGGGTAAAGGAAAAGTCAGTGACCGGCAGCGGTAATAGTTACATGATTCATATATGTACGGGATCACCGTATTTTTTCCTGAAAAGGCGTTTTAGAGTTTCTATACAAATAATGCATCCTACAGTAACCAGTACAATCATTTCCATCGCCTGGACGTTTAAACTCGCCGTCTTGAATATAATCGGCAAAGGAGAGATATATACGATTGTTAATTGTAACAGTACCGTACCTGCAATAACCACCCACATCATTTTATTTGAGAACATTCGTTTAGAGAAGATAAAATCATGGTCCGACCTTACGGACAGTGCATTTCCCAACTGAACAAAACATAAGGTGGTAAATACGATTGTTTGCTGTGCCTGTACGTCATACCCCATCCCCACCGACCAATACTGAATGAAAATGGAAGCAAGTGTCATGAGAGTGCCAGACATGAGTATCTTCCTGATCATCCCTCCTGCAAATAAATTTTCGCGAGTGCTTCTGGGAGGGCGCCTCATGCTGTCTGCTTCTGCGGGCTCCGCTACTAATGCCATTCCGGGTAAACCATCTGTAACCAGATTGATCCAAAGAATATGAATAGGGAGTAGCGGAATGGCAAATCCTAGAAGAGGAGCTATTAAAATAGTTAGTATTTCCGCAAGATTGCAGGAAAGTACATAAGCGATGAACTTCCGGATATTGTCATAAATTCGACGACCCTCCCGGATGGCCCTCACCACTGTCGCAAAATTATCGTCCAGCAAAATCATATCGGCGGCTTCTTTAGCCACATCGGTGCCTGTAATGCCCATCGCAATGCCAATATCAGATTGCTTAAGTGAGGGGGCGTCATTGACGCCATCGCCCGTCATTGCCACGTATTCACCGCTGCTTTGTAATGCCTTTACGATATCGAGCTTTTGTTTAGGTGAGACCCGGGCATATACCGAAGTATGTTTTACGACTTTATATAAATCGTTTTCCGAAATATGCGTCAGGTCTGCACCGGTTTTTGCACAATCGTTACCTTCTTCCGATAGTCCGAGCCGTTTTGCAATAGCTATGGCCGTAAGTGCCTGATCACCCGTTATCATCACCGTTTTAATACCGGCCGAATTACATTGCCGTATCGCTTCCACCACTTCTGGTCGGGGCGGATCTATCATAGCCACCATCCCGAGATAATCTAAATCATTTTCATCATCTGTAGTAATTTTTCCAGGATCATGATCAAATATTTTATAACCGAAAAATAATACTCTTAATCCGTCAGACGCCCATGCTCTGTTGGTATCCAGCCAAACTTGTGATTGCACCTTGTAGTTTTCTGAAAGTCTCTCCACTAATTTCGCCGGAGCACCTTTTACCAGCAATATCCATTTATCATCCTGTTGATGGAAAGTGCTCATTAACATTCTCTCAGAATCGAACGGCAGTTTGGCCTGAATCGGAAACCAGGCATCGGCTTTCTTTTTTGTATTTCCCTTTTCCAATGCGTATTGTACCAGTGCTGTTTCCGTGGAATCGCCCATCAATCCTTTGTCAGAAAACCTGACATCGTTGTTTAACAGCATGGCATTCATCAATAAGGTTTCTTTTTCCGGTGCTGACTGTATTTTTTCAACCATCATTTTATTCTGGGTAAGCGTTCCGGTTTTGTCAGTACATATATATGTTACTGACCCCAGTGTTTCAACAGCAGGAAGATTTTTCATTAGTGCTTTTTGCCTGGCCATTCTGCGGGCACCGCTGGCCAGTGCTATAGTAATCACTGCTGGAAGTGCTTCCGGCAAAGCAGCCACCGCCAGCGACAACGCGGTAAGAAATGTTTGAAACACATCAAACCCCCTGGATAAGCCGATGGCGAAAATGATGGCACATATCATAAGCACAATTACAGTTAGCTGTCTGCTGAATACAGCAAGTCTTTTTTGCAGCGGTGTTTTCTGCCCAGGACCTTTAAGCAGGGATGCAATTTTTCCTAGTTCAGTATTCATGCCGATGGAAACTACCACCGCTTTTGCAGATCCATTCGTCACCTGAGTGCCTTTAAAAACCATATTGTGCTGATCGCCGGGCATAAGATTTCCTGCATCAATGGCTTCCATGCTTTTTTCTGCGGATTGACTTTCTCCTGTCAGTGAAGATTCGTCTGTTTTAAGCGAATGTATCTTAATTAGCCTTCCATCGGCCGGCACTATATCTCCTGCATTCAACAGGATAATGTCGCCAGGAACCAACGATTTGGTTTCAATCCGGGCCGGACTATCATCGCGCAGCACCATGGCATGCTGTGGCGATAACTTCCTAAGCAGCCTGACCGATTTTTCAGCATTGTTTTCCTGACAATAGCCCATCCATGCATTGGCCAGAATAATAGCAAGTATGATATAGGCGTCTGTATGCTCGCCGGAAATAAAAGAAACAATGGCGGCGATGATCAATATGATGATCATTATGTCGTTAAATTGCGAAATAAATCGGGCAAATCTACTTTTTCCTGCAGATTCCGTTAAGATATTGTCCCCAAATTTTTCCTGTAACGATGGAATCAAACCAGCATTTAATCCGAAGGAGGATGAATTAAGCTGCTCCAATACTTGCGGGATACTAAGTTGATAAAATGCTCTCGTCATTTCTTCACCATTTCCTTTCCGGACAGTGCTTTCGCTTTAGCTGAATTTTTAGATGTCGTTTTAACAGTTATTCTTAATATATTCTTAAATCCTTTTCTATTCCCCGTAATGAGGTCCGCATGACTATTGGTTAAAACCTTTTCATTGGCAGCAATGAGATCTTTGCCTCCAAGTTTAATCTGCTTCTTTTTCATAATACTAAGATTCTTACGTTGTTAATTGTGGGTTGGTTGTTAAAAATTATATGATATTATAAGACGGCACAAGAAAACTTCTTTGCCGTCTTATAACAGCCAATCAATTAAAAGCATACTCATAATCAATTGCCAACTCATTTTTTACATGCCAGATGCCTGGTGTATTCCAGGCGATACGACCTGCTTCTTCCTTCTGATACCATGAATCTACCGTTCCGCTTAATGTAACGGTTGTTCCTAAGACTGATACATTAATGTTACTGTCGTCAATTGACCAGCTTCTGCCAATGGCATTCTCAACATCTTGTTGTTCAATCGCATCATGACTCTCCGATTTGATTTTAATGTTATTAATTACCCCTTTAACACCAGAAAGGTAATTAACTGCACTTTTTGCAGCTTCTTTTTGATAATTCCACTGTAATTCGCCATCTAAGGTAACCCAACCCTCTTCTACCTTTACAGTTACTTTGTCTTTAGGAACGGTCCAGTTGGATTTAAATGCGTTTAGCACTTCGCTGGCAATTTCAACATCTGTTTTTGCCCAAGAACCAGGAAATTTTACTTCGATTTTTTCCACAAGCACTTTCACACCAATTACCTTTTTGGCAGCGTTTTCAGCTTCCATTTTTTTTGCGTAGCTATCAACCTCACCAGTCAGTGAAACTACACCGTCTTTTGCTGTAACTCCTATCTCTGCTGCGTTTAACAAAGGTTCCCATTTGATGGCATCCTGCACATCTTTTTGCAATTCTGCGTTATTTTTCATTATCCATTGTTTGATAATGCAAATGAATTTTTGCATTAACGCAAAGGTCAACGCTTATAAATAGTAAAGCATTATACAATTTTTTTAAAAATTTGCATGATTCATAGATTCGGTCGATTGTAGTCAATACCATTTAATTACACCTGTGAATCATGTAAATCATTTGATAAGTTATGTAACATTTCTCTATTCATAAAGATCATCTTTGTAAAGAGATTTAGATTATTCAATCACACAATACTATATATGGCGATTTTACAAGACAAGGTTGCGATAGTTACAGGGGCAGCAATGGGTATTGGTAGAGCAGTAGCTTTATTATATGCTAAAGAGGGGGCAAAGGTGGTTGTTTCAGACATTAACGAAAAAGCGGGAAACCTGGTAGTTAAAGAAATTAAAGAAATGGGCGCACAAGCTCTTTTTATTAAAGCCGACACTTCAAATTCGCATGATCAAGAGTTTTTGGTCAATTCAACTATCGTAGAATATGGCCAGTTGGATATAGCATGTAATAACGCGGGTATTGCCGGCTTACTATACCCCGTTGCTGAATACCCGGTTGAGGGATGGGATAAAGTCATCAGCATTAATCTTTCGGGTGTATTCTACGGCATGCATTACCAGATTCCAGCTATGCTCGCGGGCAGAGGAGGTTGCATAATAAACATCTCGTCAATCCTGGGACAAGTCGCAACTAAAAACTCGGCTGCATATGTAGCTGCCAAACACGGTGTGGTTGGCCTTACAAAGGCGGCTGCCCTTGAATATGCACATAAAAATATTCGGGTTAATGCTGTAGGGCCAGGTTACATAAAAACGCCTTTGCTTAGTTCTCTTGATGAAACCACTCTGAAAGAAATAGTAACTCTTCATCCCATGGGGAGACTGGGAGAGGCCTCCGAAGTAGCGGAAGTAGTCCTATGGTTAAGTTCTTCTACGTCATCATTCGTAACAGGATCTTATTATCCGGTAGATGGTGGGTATTTAGCCCAATAAAATAACTTAAAGATTTTCTAGATTGTCTCGCCTCTTATCTTTCAGGGACTTAAAGAAAGAGGGCGTTAAACCGGTAACTTTCTTAAATTGATGTGAAAGATGAGCCACACTACTATAGTGGAGTTTAAAGGCAATTTCTGTAAGATTGAGTTCATCATACATAATCAGTTCTTTAACCCGTTCGATTTTATGAACAATGATAAAATGTTCAATAGTAGAGCCTTCTGTTTCCGAGAAAAGGTTAGCCAGGTAAGTATAATTATAACCTAATTTATCACCCAGATAATTGGAGAAATTTATTTTGGGAAGTTCTTCTTCATAGTGGACCATTTCAATAATAATATCCTTAATAGTTTCAATAAGAACTGCCTTTTTATCATCCATTAACTCAAGGCCCGATACAAATAAAGCCAGCCTTATCTGCTCGCGCAGGGCCGGACTAAGTTTCGCCTTCAGTTCAACCATACCCAAATTAATCGTTAGAAACTCAATCCCCAATTTTTTCAACTCTTCCTTCACCATTAATTTACAGCGAAGGCTAACCATGTATTTAATGTATAGCTTCAATTGATTGATTGATTGATTAACTCCCGGCTGCGTTTGATATGAGTCAACTGAAATTGCAATCCAGCATAATATAAGGTAATTTTTTCAGACTCCTATCAAAATTAATTGATATTCACATCATGGAATTTAATATATCGGGCCGTTTTCTAAATCTAAGTGCATCATAACAGTAGAGAGCTCCTATCAAAAAGGAAAATATTCCTATAACACTTATAGCCTTTTGATTCATAGTTAAAGGGTCAAAAAGAATGACAGCTCCAAACGAGAATGAAAATAAGCCGATAATACCCACCAACAGTCTGACAGCTATTGCATTCCTAATATACAGGGCAAGGCATATTTTAATGAACCCTCGAAAGATCATCCAGTACCCAACAATTATCGGGAAAGCAATGGCAGCAAGAAACGGGTTCAGCACCAGAAGGCCGCCAACCAGCATGTCCAAGCAACCTTCAACAATTAGTCCAACCCTTTCCGGCAATTGATGATGGTCTTTTAATGCATGTATCAAAATAAAAAGCCCATTAAAAAACATAGCAAATCCTGAATAGGTAACAATTTTAATATAGGTATTCCACGGATAGATAAAAGAGAAAACTCCTATTAATAGCAATACTAACCCTGCAAGAAGCATGAACCAAACTATTTCAATATTTTTATATAAGTTCTTTTGTTGCATAGTTACACTTTGAGTAATTGTATGGCAAAGTACCGATAAGAAGTATGACGGTTGCGTTACACTATCATACCCAGCTGTCATAGAGGGCAATAAAGTGATATTAATCGTTTTTTATTATTAACCCGCTTATATTTTTACAATAATTCGGCCACCAAATATTTCCCCGGGTACGAATGTAAACTTAATAGACCTTTTACTCTTAAATCATTGGTGACCACTTATCCAAAATAGTATGTGATAGCGTCCGAATATCTTTATAGCAGATGAGTTGAATAGCATAAATGACATGTCCTAAATCAGGGTAGCTCGGCTTACTAATAGAAAAAAATAATTGAGTAATAATGACTGAGAAAATATTGTCAAATGTGTGAATAATACAAAATATTTATATAATTATGTAAGCATATACATGATAGAAACAACCATCTTTACACATACTTTGATTTATAGTAATTTACTATTTACGTAGGAGAACAAAATAACGGAGTTGCCACAAAAAGATTTTTCCTGCTTAGCAGGTGAATAAAACCGTTATGGGCTCACTCATCTTAACTAAAAGTAATAGAGGTTAGAAAGAACATGCTAATAATTTAGTCGTTGATGGGACGAACAAGGTGTTAATTTCACTTTGACTAACAACAAACAAGTAAACCACAAAGTAGAAGAATAAATGGCGAGCTACCTGAATAAAACTGGTATTGTAACATACAATTATCTGAAAGCAAGTTTTGCTAAAGAAATTGAGGATGATATCAGTAAAAAGATAAAAGTAGATGGATTTGACATCACTATTGAAACCCGTTTGATAGACGGATGACTAAGCCGTTACTCACGAAACATTTATATTAAAACGATGATATGAAAAAGAAATTTAGAGAGCAAAGTATTGATAGACTGTTAACACAGGCATCGCAATCGCTAGGCTGCTTCGTGATTTCAAGCAAAGGAAATTCCTTAAAAACCTTATTGCAAAAACGTAAGCGATTGCAAAACACATGGTTAAACATTGGAGACAAAAATATTGCCATTCACCCGATGACTTAGATAACTGAAGAAGTAGCAAATAGTCAAAGGTTGAATATATCGATCGGTAGAAAAGAGCCCGTTCAATTTATCGAATACAAGTTAGAGTTGTCTGATCCGACCTTATTACATCATTAAATTTATTCACATTAAATAAAAAAATGAAAAACAGTTCTTTCATTGTTATCCTGCTTACAATATCAACTGCTCTATCAGCCCAAACTGATACAACGCCCGGTACATTCTGGCATCCCCGACCATTCAATTATGAAGTTAAACACGCTATAGAAGTGGAAAGCCTGGTACCTATGTTTTTTAGCGGTGGCTACCATTTTGCCTTAGGGTACCGGTATAAAAAAATCAGAATAAGAGTAAGCTTAATAAACGGGGGTACCTATAATGCGGAAACTGCTGGCTTAAAAAACTCGTCCGGAGATTTTAAACGATACTATACCACTTCGCCAGGTATCTTCCTTGGATATAATGTCTGGAAAAATCTGGAGGTCTATACCTACCTAGAATTTCATACTTTCAAGATAACGCTGAAAAGTACTGGTATTCAAAAAGACCTACGCAGCACCGATACCGGCTTAGGCTTAAGTTACCAATTCTTTATTGGCAGGTCTTTTTATATTCAGCCCGGCATACACCTTTATTTAAGAAAAGGTAATATCGTGGATTTTAATGGGGTTGTTTATAACATCCCGAATGCGGATGTATCTCCTGTTATTCGAGTGGGATACAGGCTTTGGAGAAAATATTAATAAGCTATAAAAGTAATGCATTGTGATCAAATTATAATCGTAGATGCAACATCCAAGATAGGTTTTCAAAATAAACATATTGACAAATAAGTTAAAACTTGCAGGTGCATTATATTTTATTGCTGGTTCATTGGCTTTAATGGGCATTATTACCGCTGAAGCATTGTATCCATCAGGTTATACTACATTTAACAATGAAATCAGTGACCTTGGTTCGACTAAACCACCTAGTATTATTATTCATAAACCATCAGCAATTATATTTAATACGAGCATTTTTACAGTCGGCATAATGAGTTTAATAGCTTCATTTTGTCAGCATTTACATTTTCGAAACTTTCTTTTTACTATTCCGATTATATTGTTTGGGGTTGGCCTAATTGGTGTTGGATTATTTCTAGGAAATATCAGCCGTTATCATGGCATGAGTTCTTTACTTGCATTTTTATCCGGTGGTATCGCAGCGATCCTTTCTTTTAACGTTACTATTGCCCCGTTTAAATATATAGCAATTGTAATTGGAATAATTGGAATAGCAACCTGGATTATTGGTGTTTTCGCGACAAATTTAATTGTGCAGTCAATTGGTCTGGGTGGAACGGAAAGATGGGTGGTTTACCCTTTCGTGTTATGGCTAATTGGTTTTGGAGGCTATCTGATGAATAACTTCTAATAAAAGAATTATTAATTCTCTCGGCATTAACGTATAAACGAATTTGTCCCTGCCATTACAAAAAGTTTTAAAAAAGACGTAGAATGTAAACTAATTAGTCTGGCAGGTGTAGAGCTGAACACGATACTAAATAATTAAAAAAATGTCGATCCCATAATCAAACTACCTAAGATAGCATCTTGCCCCCATAAAACGCCAGCGTAATTTTTTTACAAAGAAATTAAACATGAAACCAGACACTTTAAAGGAAATACAACAGAAACTAACAACACTTGAAGATAATATGTTGCTGCAAGTTGAAAAAAAGGGAATAATTTTAGCGACCAATCACACCCAGCAACAGGCGGCAGCTAAAAACCTGATTCATTATTTAACGCTGCGCGGCGAAGATATCTGTTCTTTGCAGGAATCGCTTCATACGCTAGGGCTTTCATCATTGGCTAGTTCAGAAAGTCATATCCACAGGCAGTTGCAGGCAGTGCTACAGCAGTTAGGTAAGATATATAAACCCGCTGAGTTGGATGACTGCAGTTTTGAATACAGCACCAAACAGATTAGAAAAAAGAGCAGTCAATTATTTGGTCAAAAAAAAGATGCCACTAGTCCATATATAATGGTAACGTTTGATGCATCATTTACTAATGACTATAAATTAATCAAAAAACTGCTGCTGGTAGGAATGAATGTGGCTCGTATTAATTGTGCCCACGACGATGAGTCCACTTGGACCCGCTTAATCTATCAATCGAAACGCGCTTGTCACAATACTGGGCTACCTTGTAAAATTTATATAGACCTTGCCGGTCCTAAAATAAGAACCAATTTAATAAACAAAGGCAGTGAAAAGGGTAAAGTAAAGGTGAAAGAAGGCGATCTTATCTGGCTGGCAGAGAAAGCTGTAGGTTATACTCCGGAAGATATTGTAATTAGCCCTAATGAACTTGGCATAGTATCCATGCTTAAAAAAGGGGAACGGGTGTACATTAATGATGGTATTATTAAGGCCATTATTGAAAGCAATACAAAAAAAGGTGCTGCTCTACGTTTGGTGCGTATCGCTTCAGCAAAGCCTCAGATAAAAGTCGGCAAGGGCATCAATTTTCCGGATTCAGATATTTCCATTCCTTCCCTCACCGATTTTGATAAGGTATGCCTTCCGTTTATTTGTAAACATGCAGATATGGTGGGATATTCTTTTGTAAAAACTGCTGCCGATCTGGCGGTGTTGCAACATGCCTTATTCCAATTAACTGAAACGCCACCGCATATTATATTAAAAATTGAAACGCCCCAGGCAGTGAAAAACCTGCCGGATCTTTTGCTGTGCGGAATGCAACAATCTGTTTTTGGTGTAATGATAGCACGTGGCGATCTGGCAGTTGAAATTGGCTTTGAAAGAATGAGTGAAATTCAGGAAGAGATTCTTTGGATATGCGAAGCCGCACACGTGCCTGTGGTGTGGGCTACACAGGTACTGGATAATTTAAATAAGTCCGGAATAGCAACCCGGTCGGAAATTACCGATGCCGCGCACGCTGCCATGGCCGAATGTGTAATGATCAATAAAGGAGGACACACCGTGGAGGTAATAGAAACATTAAAGGATGTTTTACACAGGATTGGCGGTCATCGCATAAAAAAGCGATTCACTTTTCGACGTTTAAGTATTGCTAAAAACTTTATAATGGGGCGTACAGTTTATTGAAAGTTTTCCTAAAGTTATAAGTGGTATTTCCAACTGCAAAGTAATGAGTGTGATATTCATAAATACCGGGGCTTTAGCGCAGAGTAATGAGTACCGGGTAATATGAAATATACATAAAGCTGCTGTAGCTTGGCAATAAAATGGAAGTTTTACGAGGGATTGTAGGTAATAATTAGATAGAAAAATCAGGTAATAAAATTCTATCTAAATTTTAATAGAAGCGAAAAGTATAAAACAATGAAAAGAATTTTAATAATAAATGGCCATCCTGATAAAGAAAGCTTCTGTTATGCACTGGCAGAAAGCTATAAAAAAGGAGCAGAAATGTCTGGTGCAAGTTGCAAATTGACCAATCTTCTAGATTTAGATTTCAATCCCATTTTGAGTTACGGATATAGACAAGTATCTGAGTTAGAAACCGATTTAGTTCAGGCGCAAAAAGATATATTGGATGCAGATCATTTGGTTCTTATATATCCAAACTGGTGGAGTACATATCCCGCATTACTAAAAGGATTTATTGATAGAACATTTCTTCCAGATTTTGCTTTTAAATACCACACAAAAGGCCCTTTTTGGGATAAATTATTAAAAGGTAAAACCGCCCGGATAATTGTAACAATGGATACACCTCAATGGTACTATTGGCTGATTAATAGAAATGCCGGGCATAATTCTATGAAAATTGGTATTCTAAAGTTTTGCGGTATAAATCCAGTAAGGACCACTTCGTTTGCATCGATAAAATCATCGGATGATACAAAAAGGAAGCTGTGGCTGAATGAAACTGAAGAACTGGGAAAAAGGCAAAAATAATTTCGGCAACCGTACTATATGATTAATATAATTTTAAATTTTAAATATGTAACGCCTACATTAAGTGATTATCCTAAACAAACCTCAATGGAAATTACAAAACTAGTTATTCAAATTCTTACAACTGTTTTAGGTTGTTTGTCTTCACTAATAAGCATTCCGATTTTCCTTCGGCTACATTGGCCTTTGCCAGCTTTGTGGATAGTAAAGCTATTTGCTTCTGCACTATCACCGTTGCTGCTGCTGATTGGTATAATGAGCGTAATTGTGGGGCTCACAACTGCGTCCGTTTTCATTAGTGTAATTGGGGTTTATGTCACTTTAATTTTCTTTATTCATATTTACAGAATTACACGATGCCCTGACGCTTCAAGCGGCTTTGAACAGGCTTACGGTTTAAACTGGCAACGCCAATTAAGTTTCGAACAAAAAAATAATTTTCTCGCAACACGAACAATAATTAGGCTGCCGAGCATTCCAATTCCACGTACAGAAAAAGATATTTCATTTGGAACAATTCCTGACAGTAACCGAGAACTTTTGTGTGATGTATGGCAACCTAACGCAACTATCACTCCATCAGGGTTAGCTTTTATATATTTGCATGGTAGTGCATGGGCTCTGCTTGATAAAGATGTTGGCACTCGCCCGCTTTTTAGTCACTTGGCTGCTCAGGGCCATGTAATCATGGATGTGGCTTATCGTCTTTCTCCAGAAACGGATATGATGGGAATGGTAAACGATGTAAAGCGGGCCATTGTATGGATGAAAGAAAGTGCAGGCAGTTACGGAGTAAATCCAAATAAAATTGTCGTAGGTGGTGGTTCCGCAGGTGGACATCTTGCATTACTTACTGCATACACTGCCATTAATCCACAGTTTACAGCAAAGGAACTCGAAGGAAAGGATCTCAGCGTATGCGGAGTTGTATCCCTTTATGGGCCTACCGATTTAGCCGCAATGTACTATCACACCAATCAACACATCACCACCCGCCCCACTGCGGGCTCAGCAAAAAAAACCTTGCCAATTCATTTCCCCAAATGGTTGATTAAAAAAATGGGGAAAGCATACCACCGTTTTAATTTTGATAAAGACTTTGCAAATGCGGGAGTTTTTGCTGTGCTTTTGGGTGGGCATCCGGACGAGTGTCCCGAAAAATATGCCCTATTCTCACCTGTAACGCATGTCCATGCTCACTGTCCTCCAACAATCCTAATACAAGGAGAACACGATTTGATGACGTCCGTAAACAGCACTCGTTTTTTACACATTCGTTTGGCGGAGGAAAAAGTGCCAACAGTCATGCATATTTTACCACAGACAGACCACGCATTTGACCTGATACTGCCCAAAATATCTCCATCAGCACATTCAGCCATTTACGATGTAGAAAGATTCCAGGCGTTACAAATTAAAAACGCTGTGAAGCCATCGGTGATTACAAAAGCGAT
>JANNOM010000032.1:0-24924 GCA_031399065.1 Chitinophagaceae bacterium | reverse complement strand
ACCATAATTACAAAGCGAAGCCGCCACGTTGGCTTCTCCGCCACCATAGGTAACGTCCATTGAATCGGCCTGTACAAATCTTTTAAAGTCGGGGGTCGACATGCGATGCATGATTTATCCGAGGGTAACTACTTTTTTACTCATTGTATTGCTGTTTTATAATCTGTATAGATTTATTTGAAGTTGAAATAATTATCAGCGTTGTTAAAACATATATCCTGTATCACCTTGCCTGTCCATTCCATATCGGCAGGCAGTTCACCGTTCTCTATTTCCTCACCAAACAGGTTGCACAATATTCTCCGGAAATACTCGTGGCGCGGATACGAAAGAAAGCTCCTGGAGTCCGTGAGCATTCCAACGAAGCGGCTAAGCAATCCCATATTACTGAGTGCGTTGATCTGCCTGGTCATACCGTCTTTCTGATCGAGGAACCACCAGCCGGAGCCCCACTGCACTTTACCTGCCACGGAGCCATCATTATAATTACCGATCATGGCCGCCATTAGTTCGTTATCCGCAGGGTTCAGGTTATAAATAATGGTTTTGGCAAGCTGGTTATTTCTATCCAGCCTGTTCAGGAACCGGGATAAGGCAAGAGCCTGCGGAAAGTCGCCGATCGAATCCCACCCGCTGTCGGGTCCTATCTGCCGCATCATCCGGTCGTTATTATTGCGAAGTGCTCCGAGGTGGTATTGCTGTACCCAGTTTTTTTCATGGTCCCATACGGCAAATTGCAGCAACAGTGCGGAGCGCAGCTTTGTATTCTCCGTTGCATTCAACTGGTTACCGGATCTTATTTTCCCGAATGCCGATTTTATTTCCGTATCGATAAAGTCATCCGCATAAATATGTTCGAGGCCATGGTCGGATACGGTACATCCCATGGAAGCGAAGAAATCATGTCTTTTCTTAAGTGCCGCGAGATAATCATCATACGTAGTTACCGATGTATCTACTACTGCTTCCAGCTTTGCGACATAGGCATTAAAAGTATCGGCATCGTCTACGTTCATGGCTTTGTCCGGACGAAAAGTGGGCAGCACCTTTATTTCAAAATTATCTTTCCGTATTTTATCGTGATGTTCAAGGGTGTCTGCCGGATCGTCCGTAGTACATACGACCCGTACGTTCATCTTACGCAGCAGGCCACGTACGGAATAAGCGGGTATCTGCAGTAGTGCGGTACAATCATCGTATATTTTTTGCGAAGAATGGCTGTTTAAAATAGTATGTACATTAAAGTAGCGCTGTAGTTCGAGATGCGTCCAGTGATACAACGGATTGCGCAGCGTATAAGGAACGGTAGCGGCCCAATGTGCAAACTTTTCATAATCGCTGCCGTTACCGGTAATATATTTTTCGCTGACTCCGTTAGCACGCATAGCTCTCCATTTATAATGGTCGCCTGCCAGCCATACCTGGGTAATATTTTCGAAGTTGATATCGTTGGCGATTTGATCGGGAAGCTGGTGGCTATGGTAATCTATCACCGGCATCTTACTGGCAAAATCGTGATATAGGGTTTGCGCTGTTTTATTATGCAGTAAAAAATCTTCGTTCAAAAATGGCTTCATCTTGTTAGGTCTGTAATTAATTAAAGCGATACGCCGCGTTTCCACGGAATAAAATCATCCTGGTTAAGCTGCACCGCTTTGGGGATCACTTCGCCGCTGGCAGCTTTTATACAATATTCAAGAATTTCTTCTCCCATTTGTTCTATCGTCTTTTCTCCTTCAATGATACTCCCGGTATCGATATCGATGATATCTGCCATCCTGCGCGCAAGAGAAGTATTGGTAGATACTTTTATAACGGGGCATACCGGGTTGCCGGTGGGTGTGCCCAGCCCGGTAGTAAACAATATCAGCGTGGCTCCGCTGGCGGCTTTGCCGGTAGTGGCTTCCACATCGTTGCCGGGGGTACAAACCAGGCTGAGTCCGGGTTGGGTGGCAGGTTCCGTATAATCCAGTACATCCACTACGGGCGAGTGCCCCCCTTTTTTGGCGGCACCTGCGCTCTTGATGGCGTCAGTAATGAGCCCGTCTTTAATATTGCCGGGAGAAGGGTTCATTTCAAAACCGGAACCTACGCGGTGCGCGGCTTCATTATACGTGCGCATCAGGTGAATAAACTTTTGGGCGGCGGCTTCGTTGACGGTGCGGTCGATCAGGTCCTGTTCCGCGCCGCATAATTCAGGAAACTCCGCCAGCAGTATTTTACCGCCCAGTGCCACCAAGAGGTCGCTGCAATAGCCAACGGCGGGATTAGCAGATATACCACTAAACCCATCGCTGCCCCCGCACTTAACCCCGATCGTTAGTTTATCGAGCGTAGCGGGCCGGCGTTCCAGTTTGTTGATTTCTATCAATCCCATAAAAGTTTTACGGATCGCTTCCGTGATCAGTTGCTCTTCGCTTTGCGACTGCTGCTGTTCAAAAACGTGCACCGGTTTATCGAATTGCGGATTTAACTGTTTGATATCATCCAGCAGGCTGCGTGTTTGCAGGTGCTGGCATCCCAGGCTTAATATGGTAATGCCGCTTACGTTTGGATGATCGGCATAAGCCGCCAGCAGTTTGCTTAACATGGCAGCATCCTGCCGGGTGCCACCGCAACCACCCTGGTGATTGAGGAATTTGATGCCATCCACATTTTTAAATACCCGGCTGGCAGGTACGACCGATTCGCGCAGATCGAGGCTCGCACCGGACAGGTCTGCCCCGGTTTTATAAAGTTCTACCAGCAACTGTGTTTTCTGTTTGTACTTATCGCTTACTTCGTAACCGAGCTGATTATGTAATGCCTCACGGATCACGTCGAGGTTTCTGTTCTCGCAAAATACAGTGGGAACAAATAACCAGTAGTTAGCGGTACCCACCCTGCCATCGCTGCGGTGGTAACCGTTAAAATGCCGCCCGGCAAACCTGGATACATCCGGTGCATGCCATTGGTACTGGTAAGGCCGGTAATAAAAAGGATCGGCAGCATGTTTCAGATTGGCGGTGGTCATACGTGCGCCGCGGGGTATAAATCCCTGCGTTTTGCCTACCAGCACGCCGTACATGATTACACTATCGCCTTCCTGCATGTCGTGTATAAAGAATTTATGCTTTGCGGCTATATCATCTGCCAGAACGAACCGGTCTCCGTTATAATCCACCGTTTCTCCTTTGACAAGGTCCTGGAGGGCAACTATCACATTATCTTTATCGTGTACTTTTAATACTTTCTGTTTCATTCGTTTTTATTTTACCCATGCACCCTTCTTATTGGTTCGTAGGTAATGCAGCAAAGCAGACAGGGTGGCCGCTGCGCCTTCAGACATTATAGACTCCAGCTTCTCTTTAACGGAATCAGCAAAACCCTTTAAACGGGAAAGATCAACACCCCACAGTCCATCATCCTGTAATACGGCATCCACCAGTTGTGCCGGGGAATGAAGTTGCCAAAGCTCGTAAAAATATGCGGCTTTATCATCATTTACGGTATAAAATTGGCCGTTTAGTGATCCGTAATATTTGTCGCCTTCTTTTTTTACCGCTTTCATAAACAGTAAGTAGGCGGCAAAGCCAAGAGAGATATATTCCGGGGGTGTTTCCTGCATTTCATAATAGCGAATCAGCACGGGAATATTACGCATCTTCATTTTAGAAGTGTACTGCATGGTAATACTTATCCACTGGTGCTCGATGTGCGGGTTACGGAACCGGTCCAGCACCTGCATACCAAACTCCGTTGCCTTAGCGGCCGGCAACTGGTAAGGAATGGCCGGTGCTATTTCGGATAGCATCAGGTGTTCTATAAAAGCGGCAAAAGCCGTATCGTCCATTGCCTTTTTTACCGTAGTAAAGCCGGCAAGAAATGCCAGTCCGCAACTGAGTGTATGTGTCCCGTTCAGCAGGCGTAGTTTCAGTTCACGGTAAATACCGATATCCGCTGCCACTATAACACCTTTGTCGGCCTCTGCAAAAGAAAGCACGGACTGCACGTATTCATTTCCTTCGATCGCCCATAAGCTGTATACTTCCGACATGGATAGCAGATCGTCCGTATAGCCCAATGTATCTTCGAGGGTCTTGCGCGTGGCCGCATCGGGCTTACCGGGAACGATGCGGTCTACCAGGGAATTGCAGAAATGATTCTCACTCCTGATCCATTCGATAAAGTTTTCTTCCAGGCCATTAAGGCCAGCCAGTTCCAGCACGATCTCTTTCAGCTTTTTACCATTTTCAACGATCAGTTCCGTTGGTACTATCACCATGCCCGGTGCTTCGGTACCACTCAGGCCCTTGTACCGCTCCAGGAGGAAAGCCAGTAGCTTGCCGGGGAACGAAACCGGTGTGGCCAGGCTGATATCTTCGTTTACGAGCTGAATACCTACTTCGGTGGTGTTGGAGATAATGATGTTCATTTCCGGGTTATGGGCGCATTGCAGTATTTCATTCCATTGATCTCGGGCCGATAGTACCCGGCTGATAGCGGAACAGATGATATTTTCTTCTTTCCGTTGCCCGTTCTCTATACCGCGTATACACAAGGTGTACATGCCATCCTGCTTTTCGAACACACCGGCGTCGCCGGAGTCGGTCGATTTAACCACCACCACACGGCCGTTAAAAATACCGGCACGGTTGGCCTTGTCTATAAAATAATCCGGCAGTCCGCGCAACAGTACACCGGTACCGAACTGCAGTACTTTTTCAGGAAGTTCAAAGAGAGGGTCGGAAGGCACCAGGACACTGGAATCCTTTATATGCTTTAAACCCGATCGTGATAGTATCATATAGATGAATATATAATTATGAACAGGTGCCTGGAACCTGCGGTTAAAATGAAAGGAGAATGGGACATATAGCGACAGTTATCGAAACTTTATAATCGTTGTTTTGCCCAGCAATTTTAAATAAATATTCCCTTGCTGCAAACTTCTTCTACGAAATCGTTGCCGAACACGCATTTTAACCGGTAAGGCTGCTTATTCCACTTACAGGAGTTCTGGAACCGGGGCAGGGTCCATATCCGTAAAAGCCTGGTTCTCGCCGGCCATCGCCCATATAAAAGCATAATTGGAAGTACCGCAACCAAAATGGACGCTCCATGGTGGGGATATCACTGCCTGGTAATTGCTGATGACAATATTGCGCGTTTGCGTGGGCTGGCCCATAAAATGGAATACCCGATGGTTATCGGGTACATCGAAGTAAAAATAGACTTCCATTCTACGGGTATGGGTATGCGGGGGTACAGAATTCCATACACTTCCTTTTTGTAATACGGTAAGGCCCATTACGAGCTGACAGCTCTGGATGCCGTCCTGGTGAATATATTTGTAAATGGTTCTTTCGTTGGAAGTGGAAGCGTCTCCCAGGCTGACCGGCGATGCTTCTTCCCTGGTCATTTTGCGCTTCGGATACGAATGATGGGCGGGAGTGGAAAGCAGGAAAAAAACGGCGGGGGAGGCTGCATCCGTAGATGAAAATGACACTTCCCGGGTGCTTTTCCCCAGGTACAGGGCGTCCAGCTTATTCATGCCGAATGTTTCTCCGTCCGCTACTACCAATCCTGCACCCCCTACATTTATTATTCCCAATTCTCTTCTTTCCAGGAAATAACCGGCTCGGAGCTCCGCATGATTCTCCATTATAAGTGCCTGCGATACCGGCATCGCGGCCCCGGTAATTACCCGGTCGTAGTGTGAATAAACATAATTGACCTTGCCGGCCTGCACCAGTGCTTCACAAAGAAAGTTGGTGCGCAGTTCCGTCGTATTCATCCTGCTGGTTTCGGCCGGACTATTCTGAAATCTTATTTCCATCATTAAATTATAAGGGTTAAAGCCTGTTTGTTTATCGTCCCATCCATCCGCCATCTACGGTAAGTATAGTGCCGTGGACATAACTGCCTGCATCGCTGGAAAGAAATACAACCGGCCCGCGGAAATCGTCGGGAGTACCCCAGCGGCTGGCAGGTATACGGCTAAGGATGCTCTGGCTGCGATCGGGGTCTTTCCGCAATGCCTCCGTATTATCCGTAGCAATATAGCCGGGTGCAATGCCATTTACATTTACCCCTTTACCTGCCCACTCGTTGGCCAGTGCTTTTACCAGGCTGCCCAGGGCGCCTTTGCTGGCCGCATATCCCGGAACAGTGATGCCTCCCTGGAAAGTAAGCAGGGAACAGGTAAAAATGATTTTACCGCCGCCGCGTTGCAGCATCGGCTTACCGATTTCGCGGGCGAGTATAAAGGGTGAATCGAGATTGATGGATAATACCCTGTCCCAGTATTCGTCCGAGTGTTCCGCTGCCGGTGCGCGCATAATGGTACCGGCGTTATTTACCAGTATATCTATCTGCGGATTTTCTTCCTGTACTTTTTGGATGAAGCTGTAAAGGCTCTGGCGATCGCTCATATCTGCCTGGTATGCCTTAAACTTTCTTCCCAGGGCATGTATTTCTTTTTCCACCTCGCTGCCCTGCAGGGCCAGCGAGGCCGATACTCCAATAATATCTGCCCCAGCTTGCGCCAGGCCCAGGGCCATTCCCTTCCCGATGCCTTTGTTACAACCGGTTACCAGTGCGGTTTTACCGGTAAGATCAAATAGTGATGCTGTATTCATAAACGGCAAGATCGTATTTTTTTGACAAAAAACCATCCTTATCCCACATGCTTTATGATAAGCGTAGAGGGGATGAATTCGAGCCAGAGGGTTTTCCTTTTAACCAGTGTAACCCAACTGGTGATACTAATGAGCAACAGGTCGAATTGCTGTAACAGTTCCTTATCGGCACTGGTAGAAGTGGTAACTTCGGAACGACCATGTTCAGAGAACATACGCGCATAATCCAGCAGGTTCTTATCAGCGTCATCCGGCAAAAACACCAGTATCCGGCCGGCATGTTCAAATTCACGGTTGATAAAAACCCCTACGCTGCAACGGGCGTCGTCTATAAACCGCCTTGCTTTTTCATCCATCATATCGTCTACCGGCATTAACTGCGGCAATAATTTTTTATTGCCCACCAGTGTTTCATACAGATTTTCAGGGTACAGGAGCTTGGTCGCTTCCAGTATATTACCGATAAACGTTCCTTTAAAAAGCGATTTACCCGCATCGGCCAGCAGGAAATAGTAACGCTCTTTTTTAGTGATTTTTAGGATGGCGCGCTGTACATCTTTTACCGGCTTATACCGGGTCTCGATGCGTATGTTCAGTTTTTGGGCTTCGTCGTTAATGTCTTTAAAACTTTCTTTTTCATATTCCTGTAACTGCCAACTGGTGATTTCCGCGTTGTAGGTAAGATTGATGGCGGTAAGATTATTATTCAGTTGCCGGCGGCCAAACATCTGCGCGGCAAGGGCCAGCATCATTCTTCCGGATTGCGCGGAGCCGAACGATAGCAGGATGCGGGAGGACCCTTTTGCCTTCAGTATCATGGCTTCCTTGCGTTTCCTGTCGGGCATCAGCCAGTTGATCAGGTCAAGTGCCGGGCCGGTCATAAAGGTGGTTATGAGGGCCATCAGTACCATCATGGCAAACACCTGCGGCGAGAGGATTCCCAGGTCGTACCCGATATTCAGTACGATCAGTTCCATTAAACCCCGTGTATTCATGAGGGCTCCTACGGAAAGGCTCTCGCGCCAATTATGCCCCACTACTTTGGCGGCAATGGCACTACCCCCGAATTTACCCGCCACCGCCACGAATATGACCCAGAAGCAGGTGACCCACAAATGCCCTTCCGTAAGCAGTCCTATCTGGGTGCGAAGCCCTGTAAACACGAAGAACAGGGGCAGCAGCAACACCACGCTCACATCTTCCAGTTTATCGACCAGTATTTTACGAAAGTTAAGCTCCGAAGGCATCACCACTCCTGCCAGGAAGGCCCCGAACAATGCATGGATACCTATTATTTCGGTGCAATAAGATGATAACAGTAAAATAATGAATACGATGGCCATTACCGGCTTGCTGACCATTTCCCTGTTGCCATAGATATTTCCCAGTCGCTGAAGGAATGGCTTTACTACCAGCAGCATCAGCAGCACATAGCCGATAGCCAGGCTGATAGTAAACAAAGCACTCAAAAAAGCCCCCGCTTTTACGATGGCGATCACAACTGCCAGCAGGCACCAGGCGGTGATATCGTCTGCCGCGGCACAGGTAATGGCCAGTATGCCAAGGGGTGATTTCGTTAGTCCCCGCTCCTGTATAATGCGGGCCAGCACGGGAAAAGCCGTAATGCTCATGGCGATTCCCATAAACAGGGCAAAAGAAGTGAAGGAAATATTGGCAGGTGCAAATTCATTATATAAAAAGTAGGCGAGCCCCATGCCTAGTGTATATGGAATAATAATGCTGGCATGACTGATCACTACCGCCCCGTGCGCCTGCCTGCGCATCACGTTGATATCTAGTTCCATCCCTATCACGAACATGAACAGGATCAAACCCACCTGGCTCAGGAACTGTAGGTTGCCCAGGGAAGGCAGGGGGAATAAAAAATGAGATACTTCCGGGAAGAATAAACCTACCACCGAAGGACCCAGCACGATGCCTGCCACTATCTCACCGATAACGGTCGGCTGGCCGATCTTATTAAAGATAAAACCAAACAGCCTGGCAAACACCACGATAGCAATTATCTGGAGTATGAGAATGGCGAGCGGGTGCGAAAGATTATTTTTAGATGATTTGAGAAAAAGGGTAAAGCTGGTATCGACGGATGGTTTAACAGTGGGAATCTTGATATGATTTTCACTCACCTGCTGAAGTATCTTTCCTTTTTGCAGGATGCTGTATATCCCTACGCCGAAAACGATAATGATTGCACAATAAAAAAAAAGACTTTTTGTTCCCTTCATAGTCTGCCCGGTTTAAATAGATCATTTCATAAGTACCTGCATCATCAGGTCGGCCACCAGCTGGTTGCCTGCTTCATTCAGATGAACCCTGTCGGTGGTAAGCACTCCCTTCTCCGTGTTCTGCTGGTTGTTCTTTACTTCGTATTCGTGGAACCCGTTACGGAGGTCCACGAGTTCGCAGCCCGATTTACCGGCAATATCGCGGATCACCTGCGCGTAGGCATTCAGGTCGCCATCCTGGGGATTGGTATTATCATATTTTTCCCCGATTACTGAAGGCGTGCACAGGATCACGCGTATCTTTTTATCCTGCAGTTTCTTTATGATTGCGTTATAAAACCGGCTGAACCTGTCGGGATCGGTTCCTGTACCGCTGGATGATTTATGCCATACATCGTTGATGCCCACATATATTACCACTACGTCCGGCTGCTTCGCCAGCACATCGTCTTCCATCCGGAAATAAAGATCGTATACTTTATTACCCCCGATGCCGGCACCTATCAGTTCATATTTTTCCTGGTCTCCTTTTGTATTGATGGCAGTTTGTATAAGGTCTATATACCCTCCTTTGCGCACGCCTGCCTGGGTGATGGAATCGCCGAAGAAAACTATCCGCAACGGTTTGCTGGTATTCATAGAAGTCATTACCGCACTAATGGCTAACATTATAATTAAGCTGAACAACTTTTTCATATAAGCTTGTTTAATCTTATTTGGGAAGCTAAGTTATAAAAAAAGCGGCCAGCGAACGGATTTACCCTGTTTAAACGATACAGTTTATGATTATACTACCATCAGACTGCATCCTCTTAGATCACTGTTATCCCGTCTTCCCAGCACTTCAAAACCGCCGCCTGCATGCAACCTGCCCACATCATCGGTAGCTATAAAAGAACACGAATAGATGTTGGCTGGATCTATCACATTAATCAGGCCGGAAGCGGACTGTCCGGCACTTAAAGAAGAATGATCCCTTACCAGCAGCGGATCATCTTCTTCCCGTACCAGCACTTTCATCCAGGGCGGACAAAAAAACATTCCGTTTCCCTGTGAGTAAGCCTGGGAAAGGAGTTCAGTCATCCCATATTCCGCATGAATCAGATCCACACCCAGCCTGGCCTGCAAAAAAGTATGCATCTCCTGCCTGGTAATTTCCTTCCTTCTTCCCTTCATGCCTCCTGTTTCAACAACCACCGTATGCCGGAGGTGTGCAGGATATTGCTCCGCGAAATCCAGCAATGCAAAGCTAACGCCTATCAGCCATGTTTTATGGCCGGCTTTCTCCAGTACTTGCAGCGTATTATTTAGCACCTCATATTCGTTCAGGTAAAATCCGCTCTTCGCATGCCCGCTCAGCTTTATCAGTTCATTCACCATCATCACGAGGGAAGAATTACTCCGCTCCAGGTAAGAGGGAAGCAGCCCGATAATACACCAGTCCGGGGGCTCGCCGTAACACGCACGAAAACCCCTTGTAAAAGCCTGCCTGTAAACATCCAGTTCGCGTACTAAATGACGGCTGTTGACAGAGCCGGTGGTACCGCTACTTTCAAAGACCGCTTCGGGTAAAAAAGACGTGGTGGTCACTTCATGCGATTTAAAGAACTGAACAGGTAGATACGGGATCTGTGTTATCGTGTGCACTTTTGAAGGATCGATACAAAGCGCATCGGTGAATTGCTTATATAGCTTGTTATTACTGTACTGAAAGCGGAAAAGAGCAAGTATATCGTCCTGTGATATTTCCTTATCAGCCTCTAAAATTTTATGAATCCATTCACTTTTCATGTTAGGTAAATCCGTGTGTATCCGTTAAATTTGTTACAATATTCTGATATGAAAGGGAAAATTACAGGCTTTACTTCTTTAATAATAGTTTTAATAGTTATTGCCTGCAGCAAAGATAAGTTTCAAACGAAGCCATCACTCACATTGAAGTCGATAAGTGGAAAAACGGTTCCTGTTAATGGCGATATGAGGATAGAGCTTGATTACACAGATAAAGAAGGCGATATTGTGTCAGATACTGTTCAATTTATTAAAACTAGAAATAACCAGCGTAAAGTACCTGTTAAAATAGACACCCTTAACTTTATACTGCCTGACTTTCCTAAAAGATCCAGCGGAGTATTTGAAGTGAATCTCACTTATCAAGCATTTCTTATTGCTGCTGAAAATCCTCCTTCTCTTCCCGGCGGTAATCGAGAAAGTGATTCCCTTACGTTCAGATTTATTTTGAAAGATAATGCGAGCAATGTAAGTGACACGGTCGTTATAAGTGATATAGTTATTGAACGGCAATAATATTCAATCCGGATCAAAGCAACCCGTAAATGGATCTACTGAAAAAGGTCGTGCATCTTTTCGTGTTTTCCAGTACATACATCGCCTGCTGCGCAGTAATGGTAACCCTGCAAACCAACCATCTCCTTTCGCTATCATACGATAGCTCGCATTACTTATGGTTCGTATTTTTCTCCACCCTATGCAGTTATAATTTCCATTGGTATATAACGCCGGTGGCACCGTCCGAACAAATAAGAGCCCGTTGGACGAGACATAACAGGACGCTTCATGCACTTCTCTTCGCAACGGGACTGGCAGGTGCCGTGTGGTATTATTCTTACTTTACACAGCACTGGTTCTGGATGTTGTCCGTAGCGCTGGTCACTTTTTTATATTCAGCTCCAAAGCTTTCTTACCGCCCTTTTGTTTACCTGCGCAAAGTGGCTATCGGTAAAACCCTTTTCCTTGCCTTTGTATGGATGCACGTTACCACGTTACTGCCTGTTATCATCAGTCACAATCCATTAACGGTCACCGGCACCTGGTTATGTGTAAACCGGTTCTCCTTTATCTATGCCATTTGCATATTATTCGACTACCGGGACAGGGCAAGCGATCGGTTACAGGGGATCAGGAGTATGATCACGTATTTCGGAGAAGCGGGTATTAATCGGCTCTTTTACCTTTCGCTCGTTATATTCTTTACGGGCATAGCCGCTATTTGGTATATAGAACGGGATATGGTGTTTGCCTGTTCTTGCCTACTCTCCGGGGCCTTACTATGGGGGTTATACCCAATTGCCCGGAGAAACTTCTCCGATTACTTATACTACATCGCACTGGACGGATTAATGATGCTTTCGGCCCTGATTCAATTAATATCCTATTTTTGACACCCTAAAGCGCAAACATGGCAAAACAGGCAAAAGAAAAGGAGCAGGTACCTAAAAGTATTTTAACGGAAAAATCGCTTACGTTTTTTAGAAATTATATTAACAATCCTTCTCCCGTGGGCTTTGAGAGCAGCGGGCAAAAATTATGGCTCGAATACCTGAAGCCCTATATCGACAGTTTTATGACGGACCCCTATGGCAGCGCGGTAGGCGTCATCAATGGCAAAGCCCCTTTTAAGGTGGTTATAGAAGCACATGCGGACGAAATAAGCTGGTTCGTTAATTATATAACAGCGGAAGGCCTTATGTATCTCAAAAGAAACGGCGGCGTGGATCACCAGGTGGCTCCTGCGCAGCGGGTATTTATTCATGGAAAGAAGGGCCCCGTAAAAGCTGTCTTCGGCTGGCCCGCCATCCATACCCGGCTTGGCAACCCCGATGCCAAAGAACAACAACCCAGGGTAGATAATCTTTTCCTCGACTCCGGGGCGCGAAGCAAAAAAGAACTGGAAGACATGGGTGTGCACGTTGGTGCCGTGGTTACCTACCAGGACGGATTCGATGAACTTGCCGGTGGGTATTACATCGGAAGGGCTATGGATAACCGCGCCGGCGGTTTTATGATCGCTGAAGTAGCCAGGTTGCTGAAGGAAAACAAAAAGAAGCTGCCTTACTGTCTATACATCGTTAACGCCGTACAGGAAGAGATCGGCCTCCGTGGGGCAGAAATGATCGCCCGCCGGCTGAAGCCCGATATGGCCATCATTACAGACGTAACACATGACACTACAACACCTATGGTAAATAAAACCATCGAGGGCGAAATATCCTGCTCCAAGGGTCCATCGCTTGCTTACGGGCCGGCTATTCATAACAAACTGCTGCATTTTGTGGAAGCAGTAGCCATTGAGCATAAGATACCGGTGCAGTGGAGGGCTCTTAGCCGGAGTACGGGAACAGATACCGATTCTTTTGCGTATGCGAATGACGGCTGCCCTTCCGTATTAATCTCTCTCCCGTTAAGGTATATGCATACTACGGTGGAAATGATACATAAAAGCGATATAGAAAATACAATACAATTAATGTACGAAACCCTGCTTTCGTTCACCCCGGAGACTAATCTGAGCTATTTTAACGACTAAGCCTGCAGTCAAAAGGATTCTTTGCCCGGCACTTCCTTAGTTTTACAGGATAAGGAATAACTTTACCGCATAAATACACACCATGATTCGTAACGACCACTCCATAGAAGAAATAAGCGAAATATACAATACACCGCTGCTGGAACTGATCTATCGCGCGGCTACTGTTCACCGCGAATACCAGGATACGGCGGAGGTACAGGTATGCACGCTTTTATCCATAAAAACGGGGGGATGCCCGGAGGATTGTGCGTATTGTCCGCAGGCCGCCCGCTACAATACGGGGGTGGACGTGCAGGCCCTGATGAAAAAAGAGGAAGTGATCGCTTATGCAGAAAGGGCTAAAAAAGCTGGCTCTACCCGCTTCTGTATGGGTGCGGCCTGGCGCGAAGTGCGCGACAATAAAGATTTTGACAGGGTACTGGACATGGTAAAGGGCGTGAACCAACTGGGCATGGAAGTATGCTGCACAATGGGAATGCTGACCGAAAGCCAGGCTGAAAAACTGCAGCAGGCCGGGTTATATGCCTATAATCACAACATCGATACATCAGCCGATCATTACACGGATATAATTACAACGCGCACCTACGACGATCGTCTCAAAACGCTGGGGAATGTTCGAAAAGCAGGCATCAGCGTTTGCAGTGGCGGAATTATAGGACTTGGCGAAACACATGAAGACCGAATTGCCATGTTGCATACCCTGGCCAGCCTGCCCACCCACCCGGAAAGCGTGCCCATCAATGCCCTGGTAAGGGTAAAAGGCACGCCGTTGCAGGACAATGCCAAAGTGGATGTATGGGATATGGTGCGAATGATTGCTACCGCAAGAATAATTATGCCTAAAACGATGGTACGCCTGAGCGCAGGAAGGGCGGAAATGAGTATTGCCGAACAGGCCCTTTGTTTTATGGCGGGAGCCAATTCGATATTCGCGGGGGATAAGCTACTTACTACTCCAAACCCTGCTTTCGAAGAAGACAATGCCATGTTCCAGCTTTTGGGTTTAACGCCCAGGAAAGCATTTAAGGAAGAAAAAGAATTAGCTGATTAAATTCATCCGGGAGCGAACTTCCTGGCATATATAAATATTGCCGGATACAGCCTCTTTAATGCCCATAATCATTTCGTCCGAAGAAGAACTTTTGGTAATAAATCCCCTGCCCCCTATCTTAATCATCTGCTGCACGTAGGACGGTTCGGAATGTATAGATATGCCGATTATCTTCAATGCGGGGTTTTCTTTCAATAGCAAACGCGTGGCTTCGAAGCCGGTTACAGGTGCCATATTTATATCCATCAGCACAACATCCGTCTGCGATTGCCGGCAGAATTCTACCACCTCCTGGCCACTGCTGCACACGGCAAGTACATGAATATCCTCCTGCAAACCAAGTATGAACCGCCAGGCTTCCCTCATTCCCGAATGGTCATCAGCAATAATTACTTTAATCATGTATGGTGTATTAGCATGGCAACAGAGGGTAGCGGATATATCTTCGGTTTGGGGGGATTGCAAAGATGGAATAGTTCAGCCATAAAATAGTCATGGCGTTTGGGTATATTACAAAAAAATCCCCCATAGAGATGGGGGATACTTTAACCCTTAAAACAACCAACATGAAAAACTCTTATATCAATCCCGGTATGAAGCCGGGGTAATGTTATCTTATTATTAATAACATGATAAAGAGGATTTTGTTTCGAGATCGGTTGTATGAAAATTCATTTTAACATTTTTTAAACCTTTACACGAGTGCCAGCTCCAGCACCTGCTGCATTGTTTTGACATAGTGAAAATGAAGACCACGGATATAGGTCGAGTCAATTTCCTGTACGTCTTTTTCATTTTGCCAGCACATAATAATGTCCTTTAACCCGGCCCGTTTGGCGGCCAGCACTTTTTCTTTGATGCCGCCGACAGGCAGTACCTGGCCGCGAAGGGTAATTTCGCCGGTCATGGCAAGGTAAGGTTTTAATTTCCGGCCAGTAAACGCGGAGGTCAGCGCGGATAGCATGGTAATGCCCGCGCTGGGTCCGTCTTTAGGAGTAGCGCCTTCGGGTACGTGAATATGGACATTTTTTTTATTAAAAAGTTCCGGGTCTACGCCGCATTTACGTGCATTGGCCTGCAGGTAGGTAAATGCGGTACTGGCACTTTCCTTCATTACGTTCCCGAGGTTGCCTGTCAGTTTCAATTCTCCTTTTCCGTCACTGAGAGCGGCTTCTATAAAAAGGATGTCCCCTCCCACGTAAGTCCAGGCCAGTCCTACCGCTACGCCGGCCATATTGGCCGTTTTATATAATTCGTTGGAATACCGGGGCTTGCCCAGTATTTTTTCAATGTCGTGGTTGGTAAGTATGTTCTTCAGTTTACCTCCGATGGCATAATCTTTTGCCTGTGTCCGCATAATGGAAGCCAGTTGCCTGTCCAGCTCTCTCACCCCGCTTTCCCGCGTATAGTCCTGTATCACTTTTTCAAGAATCTTGTCACTTATTTTAAAGTCGATCGCTTTTAATCCGTGCGCCTCTTTCTGTTTCGGAACGAGGTGCCGCCTGGCTATCTCGGTTTTTTCCTCGATAGCATAGCCACTCAGATCAATGATCTCCAGGCGGTCACGCAAGGCGGGCTGAATATTGGCTATATTATTGGCAGTGGCTATAAACAGTACTTTACTGAGGTCGTATTCCAGCTCCAGGTAATTGTCGTAAAAACTGTGGTTCTGCTCAGGGTCGAGCACTTCCAGCAGCGCGGAAGAGGGATCGCCGCGGTGATCGCTGCCCACTTTATCTATTTCATCCAGTATCATCACCGGGTTGGAGGATTGGGCTTTCCGGATAGATTGCAATACCCGCCCGGGCATGGCACCGATATATGTTTTGCGATGGCCCCGTATCTCGCTTTCGTCGTGCAGGCCCCCAAGACTTAACCGTATATATTTTCGCCCGATGGCATTGGCAATGCTTCGCCCGAGCGATGTTTTACCAATTCCCGGGGGGCCGACGAAACAAAGAATCGGGCTTTTCATATCACCTTTCAGTTTGAGCACAGCCAGGTATTCCACTATTCTTTCCTTGATCTTATCCATTCCGTAATGATCGGCGTCCAGTATCTTTTTGGACTTACGCAGGTCGTACTGATCTTTCGTATAATGTTCCCATGGCAGGTCCAGCATCAGGTCTAGGTGATTATACACTACTGAATAATCCGGGGTGGTCGGATGCATCCTTTCCAGCTTTTCGATTCCTTTTTTAAACAATTCCTTCGCAGGGGACAGCCATATTTTGGCTTCGGCCTTTTTTATCATTTCCCTTATTTCCCGGTCGTTATGATCGCCTCCCAGTTCATCTTTAATACTTTTCAGTTGCTGCTGGAGAAAATATTCCCGCTGTTGTTTATCCAGCTCGGTGCGGGTTTTATTGGTTACTTTATTCTTCAGCTCGGCAAATTGTAATTCGCGCTGCAGGAGTTGCATCAGCAGGTCGGCTCTTTCGCGAATCTGGTCGATCACTAATATGCGTTGTTTATCTGCCAGCTCCGTACTCAGGTTGCTGCTTATAAAATGAATAAGGAAAGAAGGATTTTCTATGTTTTTGAGAATGATGGACGCTTCGGAAGGCAGGTTGGGAGAAAGATGGATGATCTGAGCGGCCAGTTCTTTTATATTGGAAACATAGGCTTCAAAATCCTGGTCTTTGGGAGCTTCTTCTTCGTTTAAAAGACTTACACTTGCTTTAAAAAAGGGCTCTTCAGAAGTAATAGCGGTAAGGCGGAAGCGGCGTTTTCCCTGGATAATTACGGTTGTACCTCCATCCGGCATCTTTATCAGTTTTACGATACGGGCTACGGTTCCTATGTCTTCGAGGTCTTTAATGGAAGGATCTTCCACCGTGCTATCTCTCTGGGCCAGCACCCCTACCAGCTTATCCGATTTATATGCTTCATTGACTGCTTTGATACTTTTGTCGCGACCCACCGTTATCGGCAGTACCACTCCCGGAAACAATACGGTATTCCGAAGGGGCAATATGGGTAATTCATCGGGGATGGTAAGCTCCTGGCCGTCATCGCCGTCATTCTCATTTAAAGGTATTATGGGAAGAAAATCAGTATCGTCTTCAGAACGGAGAAATAAGTTATTCGATTGGTTCATTAAAATTGAATTCTATGACAAAATAACACTCCAACTAATAAAACCGCTTGGTTTCAGGAGAATGCAATATTAGTCAACTTTAGTGCCATCCGAAAACATTAGCCAGAAAGTCGGGGTAAAATAAACGGTAAGGAAATGGGTAATAATTATAAAAGCCTGTATCCTACGCTTAACTGGAAAGCCTGGTTTTTCCAGTTTCGTTTGGCTGCGAGATCGGATATATCATTTAAACCAATAATATACCGGCCATTCACTTTCCAGCTTCCTAGATTTAGCTGCAGGCCACCCAATACGCTGAAATCGCCTTCTTTAAAAGCATTTTTTCCATTGGCAACCAGGTTGTTATCGCGATTAATCAATATTCCATATTGCGGACCCAATTGAAAAGCCAGCAGCTTGGAAGGGGAAATGTTAAGTATTAAAGGGATAGAAAGATATTGGAGAGAAACACCTTTCAGGTTCCGGGGATCGGTCACCTCTTTTTCAAAATCATTAGATGTTTTTGTATTGTATTGATTAAAGAGCACTTCAGGCTGAAGCTGGAAGGTCTTGCTTAGTTTTATGACGCTGAATGCACCAAGATGATAACCAAAATTAAATTCATCTTTAAAAGACTGACCATCTATTTTACCGAGATTAGTCCCCGCCTTAACACCGAGTTGGAAGCCAGGTATCTGGGCACCTGCCAGGGTAGACACCCCGAGAAGAACAGCTACCCATAGAATTTTACCACTCATAATAAACTGTTTAATTATATGACGAGAGTTCAATATATATGCCAATAAACTAAGCAAGTTCAATCACCGTAATTTCGGGGAGTATGCCTACCCTTCCGGGGTAGCCTATAAAACCAAAACCCCTGTTTACATACAGCTTCTGGCTGCCCGCTTCATACAATCCCGCCCACTGTTTGTACATATACTGTACAGGGCTCCATTTAAACCCTGGAATTTCCAGTCCGAATTGCATACCATGCGTATGCCCTGAAAGCATCAGGTCGACGTCAGGATATTTTGTTCTTACTTCCGCATCCCAGTGACTGGGGTCGTGGCTTAGTAATATCTTGAATGGATATTTTTCAGTACCCGGGTAGGCTTCCGCCATTTTACCGTATTTAGGGAATCGCCCTTTTGCGCCCCAGTTCTCTATACCCAGCAGGGCAATTTGTTCATTGCCTTTTTCCAGTACCACGTGCTCGTTCATCAGCAGCTTCCAGCCAAGAGCCGCATGCACCGCCTTCAGTTCTTCCAGGTTCTTTGTTTTGGCGGCACCGCTTTCCCATTGCACATAGTCGCCGTAATCGTGGTTGCCCAGTACAGAATACACCCCCAGCGGCGCGCTTAGCTGCCGGAAAATTTCAATATAATTCTCCATCTCCATCGCCCGGTCGTTTACCAGGTCGCCGGTAAACAGGATCAGGTCTGGCTTTTCCCGCATTATTTTATCGATTCCGTTTTTCACCGCCGCTTTATCGGTAAAACTGCCGCTGTGGATATCGCTTAGTTGTACGATCCGCAGGTTTTTAAATGAGGCAGGAAGGTTATTATAGGTAAGCGTTATTTTTTTAAGCTGGTATTTGTACTTATTGCTGAATCCATACAACAAGGTGCCGAAAAGTCCGCCCCCGGCTGCCAGTCCCAGCCAGCTAAAAAACATAGATCGGGTGATGCCTGCCGGTGCCTGCGTAACGTCCATGGTGGGGTTACCGAAAATCCGGCTTACCAGCCAGGTCATACCCCTGCGCACATCATCTATCAGGAAAAATAAAGAGGCGATCAGCTTGGCAAAAAAGAGTCCGACAATGGTTGCAAACACATAGGTTCTGACCGACTTATTCCAGTTATCGTAATTGAGATAAGGAAGCAAGAGCAGCAGCAAGATGGCGCCCAGTGATATAACCCAGTAAACGCTATAGACAATAACTTTTGCCCGGGAGGAAGAATGTTGGCTTACCATTTTTACCACCTGGAAAACATATAAATCCAATACGGCCATTAGTAATACCAGTATCCAGATAAAACCTGAGTTGCGCATACGATATGATTTGGGAAATTATATATTATCAGTATTCAATAAATTCATCGAGCTGGATCTTTATGGCACGTATCGTAGCTATATCGGTAATAGATTCATCTTCGGTCATTAGTTTGTCCACTATTGAAATGGGAAGTTTATTATGGTGTACATGCATTTTAACATAATGAAGAATGCCCGTCAAATGCTCCATCCCCCGCAGATTACCCGCCCTGCCGGTAGATACCCCGGTAAGCAATGCTTTTTTCCCCGACCAGACCTTTTTAATATCCGAAATATCGATCAGCGATTTCAGCACGCCGGGAATACTGCCGTTATACTCCGGCGATATAAAAATGAACTTATCCGTTGGTATCAGGACTTTCTTCTCCAGGTCTTCGATCGAACTGTTACGGTTATTTACGTCAAGTCCCTCAAGTGATAATAAGGTAGCTTCCACGCCTTTTTCTTTCAGGATGTTTACATACTGCTCGGCCACTTTGATGGTATTGCTTCCTTTCCTGTTGGTACCTGAGATAACTGTGTACATACCTTCCTATTACGAATATTTTTTATGTGACCTGTAAATTATAGAGAATAACGCACCCATGCACTAAAAGTTCCGACTATTTATACCGAAACGTTATTTTTGTCGGAATTAGCAATAACTATGGCGAGAATAATCGGAGTAGCGAATCAAAAAGGGGGCGTTGGAAAAACTACCACGGCCATTAACCTTGCGGCGAGCCTGGCGGTACTGGAATTCAGGACTTTGCTGGTGGATGCGGACCCCCAGGCCAACAGCACTACGGGCATGGGCTTCGATCTTCACAATATCAACCAGAGCCTGTACGACTGCATGGTAAACCAGACCCCGATACGCGACGTGGTACTCAAATCCGAAATCCCCAACCTCGACGTAGTACCGTCTCATATCGACCTGGTAGGCGCTGAAATAGAAATGATCAATTACCCCAACCGGGAAGGCATTCTGAAAGAGATACTGGAAAGCATACGGGACGAATACGACTTTATTATTATAGACTGCTCCCCCTCCCTGGGCCTGATTACCGTGAACGCTTTAACGGCTGCCACTTCGGTAATAGTACCGGTGCAAACCGAATTTTTTGCGCTGGAGGGGCTGGGCAAGCTGCTCAACACCATCAAGATCGTGCAGAACCGGCTGAATCCATCACTGGAAATAGAGGGCATCCTGATGACCATGTACGACGGCAGGCTGCGCCTTTGCAACCAGGTAGTGAGCGAAGTACGGCGCCATTTCGACGAAATTGTATTTAATACCATCATACACAGAAATACCAAGATCAGCGAAGCACCCAGTGTGGGGAAACCTGTTATTTTATATGATGCCGTGAGCAAGGGATCAGTAAACTATCTGAACCTGGCCAAAGAAATACTTCAGAAAAATAACATGACCAAAATAAGCCGCGAAGAAAGAATACTGGAATAAAGCGAAAATTATGAATCCGAAAAAAAATAACGAAGCCCTGGGAAAGGGAATCCGCTCCCTGCTACAGAATATAGACGCCGATCTTAAAACCACTTCCGGTACGTTAAAAAACAATGTAGTAGAAGCGGCTACCGGCATATTAAGGATCTCCCTCGAACATATAGAAACCAATCCCAGACAGCCCCGGCACGATTTTGACGAAACCGCACTGAACGAACTGGCGGCATCCATAAAACTGCACGACATCATACAACCCATAACGGTTTCTAAATTACCTACTGGAAAATACCGGCTCATATCCGGTGAACGCCGCTTTCGCGCAGCTAAAATAGCCGGCCTCAAAGACCTTCCCGCCTACATCCGCCAGGCCGACGACCAGCAATTGCTGGAACTGGCCCTCTTGGAAAACTTACAACGGGAAGACCTGAACGCCATTGAAATAGCGCTCAGCTACAAACGGATGATGGACGAACTCTCTTATACGCAGGAACAGGTATCTGAACGTATGGGCAAAGAAAGAAGTACCGTCGCCAACTATGTGCGCCTGCTGAAGCTGCCGCCCGATATACAGGTAGCAGTGCGTCGCGGGGATATCAGTATGGGCCATGCAAGGGCTATCATCAATGTGGATACAGTAGACAAGCAGCTATATATTTTTAACCAGATCAAAACAAATAGTCTCTCCGTAAGACAAACGGAAGAACTGGTGCGTAAACTATACAAGCAGGATACACCTGTTAAAAATTCTCCAAAAACGGGCCTTCAGCCCGCTTATAAAAGAATTGAGGATAACTTAGCATCGCATTTCAGCACTAAAGTTAAAATGCAGCACGGCAAAAAAGGTAATGGCAGCATCACCATTGAATACTTTTCTCTACAGGAATTGAATAAGATCCTGGACCAGATCGGTGTATCTGCAAACTAAATTCAGCATGTTCATTTTCAGTCTTCCATTCAGGCAGCGCAGGAGCAATTACCTACAGCTTTCGCTGCAGCTTATTATTTTTGGAATGATGATTTTACCTGTAATCGGTTATGCACAGGTTAAAGAAGATTCATTGATCATAAAAGAAGGTATAGCCCGGCCGCTTTCCATAGGCGATACAGTACCTCTTGTCCGGAAAGATACGTTAACACCGAGGAAACGAACTGCTTTTTCCCGGGCAAAAACAGACAGCTCAGGCAAGAAGATACACGAGCCCCGGGTAGCTACTATCCGCTCTGCCGTGCTTCCGGGATGGGGACAGGTATACAATAAAAAGTACTGGAAACTTCCGATCGTTTATGGTGCGCTGGGCATTACGGCGTATGTGTTTTTTGACAATATCGATTTTTACCAAAAGATCCGTTATGCCTATAGCGTTGCCCAGGCACGCGATACGCCTAATTTCATAAAGGTCGATCCCCGGTTGCTGCCTCTGGTGGAAAACAATGACCTGGCTTCGCTGCGCAGTAACCGGAATTCGTTCAGGAGCAACATAGACTATTCGGTGCTGTTCTTTATTTTTTTCTGGGGACTGAATGTACTGGATGCTACCGTGGATGCACACCTGAAAGGGTTTAACGTAAGCGACGACCTTAGCCTGAGGATAAAGCCCCGGCTTAACTATAATACTTTAGGACTGGCGGTAGTACTTGATATCCATAAAGGGACCAAAAAAATGCTTCCCGTTCATCATAATAACTAACGGTCAACAAACAGATCACCATGAACATAGCCCTGGTAGGATACGGTAAAATGGGTAAGGCGATAGAATCCGTCGCGCTGCAGAGAGGCCATACCATCGTGTTAAAAATAGATGTCGATAATGCGCACGAACTGGATGCGGATCATCTTTCAAAAGCCGATGTGGCGATTGAATTTACCAGTCCGCACAGTGCGTTTCAGAATGTGGTTACCTGCCTTCAATCAGGCATTCCGCTGGTATGCGGATCTACCGGCTGGCTCGATAGGTGGGCCGCAGTAAAGGAACTTTGCGAAAAAGAAAACGGGTCGCTGGTATATGCGAGTAATTACAGCGTGGGGGTTAATATCTTTTTTGAAATAAATAAAAGACTGGCAGAACTGATGGCCCCGCATAATTCTTACCAGGTAGTGCTGGAAGAGATTCATCATACCCAAAAAAAAGACGCCCCCAGTGGCACCGCCGTTTCCCTGGCAGAGCAGATACTGCAAAGGAACCCGGCGAAGAAGTCCTGGGTCAATCATGCTTCCGCAGAACCTTCAGAACTGCCGATACTAAGCAGCCGCATAGATCCTGCTCCGGGCACCCATACCGTCACTTATTCTTCTGAAATCGACGATATACAGATCGTTCATACGGCTCATAACCGCACCGGCTTTGCTACGGGTGCCGTTCTTGCCGCTGAATTTATTGCCGGTAAAAAGGGCATTTACGGCATGAAAGAAGTGCTGGGATTATAAGTGGGCCGATAGTTTCTAAAAATCAACTAAATTAGTACGGCAGAAAAGAACTAAACGTAAATTCATGCTTTCCAAAAAATCGCAGTACGCTTTTAAAGCCCTCACCTATTTAACACAGTACCCTGAAAAGGGGCCCATACTTATTTCCGAAATAGCCCGGAAAAA
Organism: Chitinophagaceae bacterium; assembly: GCA_031399065.1. Taxonomy (GTDB): domain Bacteria; phylum Bacteroidota; class Bacteroidia; order Chitinophagales; family Chitinophagaceae; genus JADCRZ01. The sequence continues at coordinate 1,500 of JANNOM010000032.1, read as the reverse complement.
GAAGATACCGCTCAAGTTCCTCGAAAACATCTTACTGGAATTAAAGAAGGCCGATATACTGGGAAGTAAAAAAGGCAAGGGTGGCGGATACTTCCTGGCTGCCGACCCCAAACTGGTTCCCCTGAGCAAAGTGATGCGCCTGATAGACGGGCCCATCGCGTTGTTACCCTGTGTAAGTCTTAACTTTTATGAGAAATGCAAGAACTGTGATGAAAAAGTATGCGGCCTCAACCGGGTTATGATACAGGTAAGAGACGCAACGCTGATGATACTGGAACAAAGAACACTGGCAGACCTGGCGGCTAAAACCGTTGAATAGGAAGCCTGCATTAATACGCTTTATATGAAAATATCTTTCCATGGCGCAGCGCGCACCGTTACCGGCTCCAAGCATTTAATAACATTAGTCAGCGGAAAAAAATATCTTTTGGACTGTGGTATGTTTCAGGGCATGGGGAAAGATACGGATACCCTTAACAATACCTGGGGATTTGAACCCGCAGAAATTAGTTGCCTCGTATTGTCACATGCGCATATCGACCATAGCGGGCTTATTCCCAAGCTGGTGAAAGACGGGTTTACCGGTCCTATCGTCTGTACGCCTGCCACAAAAGCGCTCACTACCATACTGCTCGAAGATTCCGCCAAGATACAGGAGGATGATGTTAAGTATTCCAATAAAAAGCGGGCAGCTACGGGTCAGCCTTTGCTCGAGCCTCTCTACAGCGCCAGCGATGCCAAAGAAGCTTTTTCCCTTTTTAAGGAATTGGAATACGGAGCCTGGCATTCTATAGATGAAAATGTGGAAGTAATGTTTACCGATGCAGGCCACATAATAGGTAGCGCGGCAGTGCATCTTAAAATAAACGAAAAAGGTACCGCCACCCGCATAAGTTTCAGCGGCGATGTGGGAAGATACCGCGATGCCATCTTACGGTCGCCCGATGTTTTTCCCCAGGCGGACTATATACTGCTGGAATCTACATATGGCGACAAATTGCACGATACCCATGCCACTTCTCCCGACATACTGCTGGACTGGATACGCAAAACCTGCCTGGAGAAAAAGGGCAAGCTCATTATGCCTGCCTTCAGCGTAGGCCGCACCCAGGAGCTGCTGTATGCACTCAACCAGCTAGAAGAAGAGAACAGGCTGCCTGCATTGGATTATTACGTGGACAGTCCCTTAAGCATGAAAGCCACCGAAATGATCAAACAGTATCCGCAATACTTTAATAAAACGATCCGGCACATACTCGAAACCGATAACGATGCTTTCGCGTTTAAAGGGTTACAATATATTGAGAATGCCCAGGAATCCAAAGCACTCAACTTGCGTAATGACCCCTTCGTTGTTATTTCGGCCAGCGGTATGGCGGAAGCCGGCCGGGTGAAGCACCCTCGCCGTGCGCGACATGGAGACGCTGATCAAGATTGTCCTCACGATCAACGTGCCCTTCGGGGCCGCCGTGATGCTGATGTTTTTCTGGCGGCGAATCA
>JANNOM010000087.1:0-1539 GCA_031399065.1 Chitinophagaceae bacterium | reverse complement strand
CTACCCCTGAGCTACAACGGCTAGTCCAGTTTGTGAGTTTGTCATTCTCAGTTCTAAGTTATAAAACAAGCAAACCCCGAACTCAAAGCTCAGAACTACTAATGAGCGGGAGACCAGGCTCGAACTGGCCACCTATAGCTTGGAAGGCTATCGCTCTACCAAATGAGCTACTCCCGCTTACTTAATTTGAAAATGAGTTAATTTGAAATTAATCTATATTCCAAACATTTCAGATATTTATAAGAACTGCAAAATTTGAGTAGTCAATTTTCAAACCCGCCTGCCGTCGGGCAGGTCTTCAAATTGACTCATTTTTAAATTGTCTTTGTGGGCAGAGTAGGGTTCGAACCTACGTACTCGTAAGAGAACAGATTTACAGTCTGTCGCCTTTAACCACTCGGCCATCTGCCCATATTATCAAAACAAAACCTCTTTCCTGAGCCACTTGTCGGACTCGAACCAACGACCTGCTGATTACAAATCAGCTGCTCTACCAACTGAGCTAAAGTGGCATAAATAAATTCAGTTACTTTGATTCTTTGTAAAAAATCAAACAAAAGGATGAAAACCTTAATCGTTTGATTTATAGCCAAAAGTCATCACTGTAAAGAACTTCGTCATGCACACACGTATGCACCCCGTTTTTTGGGAAGGCAAAGGTAAAGGAAAACACGAAACGGAAAAATTTTAAAAGGGAAAAACTATGTTATGGAAAGAAGTTGATGAGAGTAAAAAAAAATCCCTCCGTGTTGCGGAGGGATTGAAGGTTAAAATCTTGTTTACAAATCGTATTGTTTTTCTTTTTTTCTTTTTAGTTGAATAATAAGTGAATCCATTGCTTCATCAAATGACTGTTCGAATGATTTAGAGGAGTGCTTTACAAATAAATGCTGTCGTGGCACATGAACTTTAATTTCAGCTACTTTGTCCTTAATGTTGTGCATTACATTGTCTAATTTCAGAAATACATCCACTTTCATAATCCGGTCGTGAAAGCTGTAAAGCTTCTGTACTCTCTGTTTTACGTACTCAAGAAGTTTTGCATCTGCATCAAATCGTACGGTTTGGATCTTAACGGTCATAGCGTTCCAAATTTAAACTAGTGAAAAAATAATGTGAAAGAACTGGCTTTTTTCAGTTTAGGTATTGATTATTTCCAGTGCATACAAGTTACGCCTGTACGCCCATTAAACAAAATATTTTCCACTTCTTTTTCATACATTTTAACAGCTTTATTAAGTGGAAACAGTTATAGAAATTGTTGAAGAATAGCTCAGGCTTTGGGGTGTGCCTTTTTATGCACGTCCTTCAACTTTTCAATGCTGTTATGGGTGTATATCTGAGTAGCAGCAAGGCTGCTATGACCCAATAATTCTTTAACAGCATTTAATTCAGCGCCATTGTTCATTAAATGAGTGGCAAAAGTATGGCGCAAAACATGGGGGCTTTTCTTTTCAATGGTTGTTATGAGTGACAGGTATTTTTTAACAACCAACTGCACATATTTGGAATAAAGCTTCTTCCCTTTTTCATTTACAA
>JANNOM010000023.1:0-97619 GCA_031399065.1 Chitinophagaceae bacterium | reverse complement strand
GATCTTTTACCCGCCGGCTTCGAGATAGAAAACCCGCGAACCAAAGAGATACCCGGAATGGACTGGATAAAAGATGCTGCCTCACCTACTCAACTCGATGTGCGGGACGACCGGATCAATTTATTCGTTGACCTTTACAGCAACAGGCAAACATATTATTATGCTGTAAGAGCCGTGTCTCCTGGTGTCTATCATACAGGCCCGGTGAGTGCGGATGCTATGTATAATGGTGAGTATCATTCATATAACGGAGCGGTCGTTATAAAAGTAACTGAATAATTATTTTACCGGATTAAAACATCATAATAAAAGGGTGATTTCACCCTTTTATTAGTAATAAGGCAGTTATACATTTGGGTTATAAATATCTAAAAAATCCGGAAATAATATGCCAACTTCGCAATACCAGGCGTACGATACACTGAAACACCATATAGGTGAGCAGGGTGCTTCACTAATGATGGAATACATTAATGCAAAAATTGTACAGGAAATGGAGTATAATAATAAACTGATGGCAACTAAAGAAGATCTGATGTTGGCAAAGCAAGATTTGAGATCGGAGATAATGGCTGTGAGGTCGGAGTTGAAGGAAGATATAATGACCGTACGATCAGAGTTGAAGGCCGACATCATTCAACTGAGAATAGAATTAAAAGCTGAGATAATGGCAGTAAGAGTAGAATTGCTGGAAAAGATAATGGCTTTAAAAGCCGAACTGACGAAAACAATTTATATCGTAGGATTACTTCAGTTTCTTGCCATCGTAGGATCCGTACTCGCTATTTTTAAATTTATGATAAAATAAAAATAGGCTTACTGGCGAAGTATTCAAATAAACGTGTTGTGCTTTTACAGATATGGAGAAATAAATAGGTTGTAGTTGGAATAAAAAAAGATGTTATCCGCGTGCCTTAATGATCACTCAAAAAAAGAATAAGTTAATTGTGCAGTAGTTTATAAGGTATTACACGAGTCGAAATATATCAAAAATTAATAATACTATCACAGTGCAGTGTGATTTTGAGTCGAGATATCCTCGAGATATCCCCGGAATATTCCCGGGTTATAAGTAAATGGAAGCCCTTCAGTGGATAAGAACAACACATTTAAATAAAAAAGCATCCGAATAATATTCGGATGCTTTTTTATTTAAAATCTTATCGGGTAGTTTAAGCTAAAGTCAATGCTTTTTTGGCAAGTTTCCTCTTAAGGTTAGCTGCTTTGTTTTTGTGAATAACACCACGCTTAGCCAGTTTGTCGATCATGGAAGCGACTCCGGGTAAGGCTTCAGCATACGCTTTCTGCTCTTTGTTCTCCTTTAAATCACGGATCGCGTTACGGGTTGTCTTTCCGTAATAACGATTCCTATCCCTGCGTTTTGCAGCCTGACGCACATCTTTTTTGGTCGCTTTATGATTTGCCATTTATCGAAAATTTTGGACCGCAAAGGTAAGCTCCGAAAATCGAAGTTCCAAATTAAAATCAACCCGACGAATCGAATACTTTCGGTAGCATAAGAAATAGTTTACCTAATTAGCCGTTTATAAGCGAGCTGAACCGCATTAAATTACACAAAATCACTTAATTTCGCAGACTATTTGGCCCTGAAAGTAAAGCTGATATTCTATTCATTATGAAAGATTTTTCGTACATCACGAGCTCGTCACCCGCGTATATTGAAGGATTGTACCATGATTTTGTACAAAACCCCGAAAGCGTAGATCCTGAATTCCGCCGTTTTTTTGAAGGATTCGATTTCGCAATAGCTAATGGCAAACCTGCCACCAATGGCATTGCCGCGACCAACGGAGCCGCTACTCATGCCGCGCCAGGATCTGCCGTTATTGACTGGAAAAAAGAGATAGGGGCTTACCGCCTGATTCTCGGTTACCGTAACAAAGGACATCTGCTGGCTAAAACAAATCCCATACGACCCCGCAAAGACAGGGGTGCAAATATCGATCTTGCGTTTTATGGCTTTACAGAAGCCGATATGGACAAAGATTTCCAGGCAGGGAATATGATCGGTCTGGGAGTTACTTCTCTTCGTAAAATACTCAATCACTTGCAGGCCTGCTATGCATCCCATGTAGGATTGGAGTTTAAATACATTAGCAACCAGAAAAAACTGGATTTTCTCACTAATGAAATGGAACATCACTTCACCCAGGAATTACCGGTGGAGAAGAAGCGCCATATTCTGGATAAACTGAACCAGGGTGTGATGTTTGAAAAATTTCTTCATACAAAATATGTTGGGCAGAAGCGGTTTTCGCTGGAAGGGGGAGAGTCCACCATCCCCGCGCTCGACGCCATCATCAATACCGGGGCAGACTCCGGGGTACAGGAGGTTGTGATAGGAATGGCCCACAGAGGCCGCCTGAACGTGCTGGCCAATATACTCGGTAAAACATACGAGCAGATATTCACCGAATTTGAAGGTACAGCCATTATTGATCAAACGATGGGAAGCGGAGACGTGAAATATCACCTCGGCTTTCGTGCGGAACACACTACGCCTGACAATAAAAAAGTGAACCTCCAGTTATGTCCCAATCCTTCCCACCTGGAAGCGGTCGACCCCGTGGTGCTTGGCTTCGCCAGGGCCAAGGCAGATGTTATTTATAAAAGTGAATACGATCATATTCTTCCGATCCTTATACATGGAGATGCGTCTATGGCAGGACAGGGGATCGTCTACGAAATATTGCAGATGAGTGGCCTCCAGGGTTATAACACCGGCGGCACCATTCATTTCGTGATCAACAACCAGATTGGATTTACTACCGATTTCGAAGACGCCAGAACATCCGACTATTGTACCAGCCTGGCCGCTACCGTGCAGGCCCCTGTATTTCATGTAAACGGCGATGATCCGGAAGCCGTAGTGAAATGCGTGGAGATAGCTACCCGCTACCGCCAGGAATTCAACAGCGATGTTTTTATAGATATGGTCTGTTACCGTAAACACGGGCATAATGAAGGCGATGACCCCAAATATACCCAACCTCAGTTGTATGCGCTGATAGACCAGCACCCCAACCCGAGGGAAGTATATTCTAAACAGTTGATAGAACGTGGTGACCTGAATGCTGAAATGGCCAAGGAGATGGAGAAAAAGTTCTGGTCTGATCTTCAGGAGCGGCTCGACGAAGTAAAACAGAACCCGCTTCCCTATACGTACCAGGCACCGGAGCTATGGTGGAAGGACTTACGGAAGTCTGCCCCGGCCGACTTCGATACCTCGCCGTCAACAGCTATCAATGAAAATGATTTCAAGAAAGTGTTCGATGCCATGATGACCTGGCCGGAGCAGTTTAAACCACTCCGCAAGATCGAAAAACTATTGCAGGATAAAGTTAAATTGTACAACAACGAACAAAAAGTGGACTGGTCCACCGCGGAACTGCTTGCATACGGAAGTCTGCTGCTGGAAGGTAAAGACGTGCGTATGAGCGGGCAGGATGTAATAAGGGGTACGTTCTCTCACCGCCACTCGGTTTTGCGCGATGAAAATAACGCGGAATCCTACAACCGCCTTAGTCGCATCCCGGAAGCAAAAGGAAAATTCAGCATATATAATTCATTACTCAGTGAATATGGCGTACTCGGATTTGAGTATGGTTATTCCATTGCCAACCCCAATACGCTGGTATTATGGGAAGCGCAGTTCGGCGACTTTGCCAATGGTGCGCAAACGATGATCGACCAATTTATAGTAGCCGCCGAAACCAAATGGCAAAAGATGAGCGGAGTAGTGATGCTGCTGCCGCACGGTTACGAGGGACAGGGTCCTGAACACAGCAGCGGCAGAATGGAACGTTTTTTACAGATGTGTGCCGAACAGAATATCGTGGTTACCAATATCACTACTGCAGCAAACCTCTTTCATGCATTAAGGAGGCAACTGGCCTGGCCTTTCCGCAAACCACTGATCAATTTTTCTCCCAAAGCCAACCTGCGCCTGCCGGGAAGTTATTCGGTAAAAGATGAATTTATAAACGGGGGTTTTAAAGAAACGATCGACGACACATTTGTTGCGGATGCATCTGCGATAAAAAAAGTATTGTTCTGCAGTGGTAAAATCTATTTCGACCTGGCCGAACGGCAGCAGAAGGATAACCGGAAAGATGTGGCGATCGTGCGACTCGAGCAGATACACCCTTTACCTGCCGGCCAGTTGGAAGCATTGCACCGCAAGTATAATAAAGCTACCTGGTTCTGGGTGCAGGAAGAGCCGCTGAATATGGGCGCCGCTTCCTTTCTCCAGATGAACCTGAAGAATATTAACTATGGTGTCATCAGCCGCCAGCCCAGTGCTTCCACAGCATCTGGTTACTCCAAAGTACATAAAAAGGAACAGGAAGAAATTATTGAAACGGCTTTTAGTATTTAATAGCCCGATCGAGTATGGTTTTTTTTCCTGAAATTTACAGTTCTAAAATAAAGACATGGCAATCGATATTAAAGTTCCGGCCGTTGGGGAATCAATTAGCGAGGTAACACTGATAAAATGGTTAAAGAAAGACGGTGAATACGTGGAGCGCGATGAGGTGATCGCGGAACTGGAAAGCGAAAAAGCTACGTTTGAAGTAAATGCGGAACAGGCAGGCGTATTAAAAACCGTTGGTAAAGAGAACGATACATTAAAGATAGGAGACACTCTTGCCCATATAGATGATACAGCCGCACGCCCTGAAGGTAAAGCTCCGGCAGCTGAACCCAAACCGGCAGAAGAAAAAAAAGACGCAGCACCTGCAGCGGTAAACGCTCCGGTTACGGCAGTAGCTAATGACGTGAAGGCATCACCGGTTGCTTCGGCTATTATTGCTGATAAAAAGATAGACCCTGCTTCCATAACGCCTTCCGGTAATGGCGGTAAAATATTAAAGAACGACGTTCTCGACGCGTTGAACAACCCCGGACGAGTACCCGGAAAACCATTATTCGGAAGGGAAGAGAAGCGGGAGAAAATGAGCAATCTCCGCAAAACCGTTTCCCGCCGGTTGGTGGAAGCGAAGAACACAACGGCCATGCTCACTACTTTTAATGAAGTGGATATGGGTCGTATCATGGAACTTCGTACCAAATACAAGGAGGGGTTCAACAAAAAGCATGGGGTTAACCTGGGCTTCATGAGCTTTTTTACCAAAGCTGTATGTTTTGCCTTACAGGAATGGAAAGCTGTAAATGCGTATATCGACGGAGATGAAATTATATATCATGAGTTCTGTGATATTTCGATAGCGGTATCTGCACCTAAGGGCCTGGTGGTGCCGGTAATCCGCAATGCAGAAAGCCTGAGCATGGCGGAGATAGAAAAAAAGGTGGTGGAACTCGCTACCAAAGCGAAGGAGAGCAAACTAACCATGGAGGAAATGCAGGGCGGCACTTTTACGATCACCAACGGTGGCGTGTTTGGTTCGCTTATGAGCACTCCTATCATCAATATTCCTCAATCGGCCATACTGGGTATGCACAAGATACAGGAAAGGCCAATGGCCGTTAACGGTCAGGTGGTGATACGTCCGATGATGTACGTAGCCCTCAGTTACGATCACCGCATCATCGACGGGCGTGAATCGGTAAGTTTCCTTGTAAGGGTTAAAGAACTGCTGGAAAACCCCGATCTTTTATTATTCGGTAAAGATCCCGTTAAGACCTTACTCGAAGTTTAATGAAATACGATAACCAGTTGCGTTATGCCGTTGGTATTGTCAAACAATACGACGGAAGGTTCCCCTTATCTGTATGGTTAAAGGATTTTTTCCGGGAAAATAAGCAGATGGGGTCGAATGACCGGAAGACGGTATCGCACCTGGTATACAGTTATTACCGACTTGGTCGTCATTCATTCAATACGATAGAAGAAAGACTGCTGGCGGGCATCGCGTGGTGCAGCGGTGAGTCTTCGGCATTAGTGGATTATTTTAAACCGGATAAGCCGCTCGTTTCCGCTTCGGGTATATTTCCATGGACGGGTCTGTTAAGTAAGAGCATCGATGCCGAAGCGTTTGGTTTATCCTTCCTGCAGCAACCGGCACTTTTTCTCCGCATCCGCCCCGGCAAAAAGAAAACGGTTATAGAAAAACTGGAGGCCAGCGGCACCCCATATCATCTTATCAGCGAATCCTGTATCGGGCTGGCCAATACTACGAAAGCCGACAGCATCTTATCGTTAAACAGTGAAGTAGTGATACAGGACCTCAGTTCACAGAAAACGGGGGAATTTATGCAAAGCATTTCTCCTGCATCTATATGGGACTGCTGTGCCGCCAGCGGGGGTAAATCCATTATGGCGCACGATCTGCTGGGAGATATACAACTTACCGTTTCTGACCTGCGGCCATCGATCATCGGCAATCTTCATGAAAGGTTTCGGGAAGCGGGCATTAAAGAATACAGTGCTTTTATTGCTGATCTATCGGATCCTGCCGAAGCACTATCTCCCCATAAGTACGATCTTATTATTGCTGATGTTCCCTGCAGCGGATCCGGCACCTGGGCGCGCACTCCGGAGCAGTTATACTTTTTCGATCCTGCCGGCATTCTCCATTATACAACACTTCAACAAAAAATCGTATCTAGGATCATACCTGCATTAAACCCCGGGGGCACATTGTTGTATATTACCTGTTCTGTTTTCGAAAGCGAGAATGAAGGAATGGTGCAATTTATAAAAGACCGGTCGGGTCTTCAACTAAAAAGGATGGAGCTGATAAAGGGCTACTATGAAAAAGCGGATTCTATGTTTGTGGCCAGCTTTTCTAATTATGGTCTATCATCTTAAGGCGTATGCCATAGCCAATATAATAATAATCGGTTAGGGTAGTATCCCTGCAATACTTCCTGAATCCATTGGCGATATTGCTTGAATCGCAGAACTGGTTGGTAGAAGAGCAGGTAAGCGTATCGCACCTGTTATTGGCACATCGTACATAATAACAGTTGGAAGTGCTGTAAAAAGTCTGGTATTCGGAATGAAAGAACTCTTTAAATATCAGCCCTATATTTTTACCATACACTTCTTTACTGAAGTTGCGGGTGGTATAGGTAAACGGATTGGCGGGATTTCCCAATACTTCATCTACCTGGTTTACGGTAATGGTACTGTCAATTGTACGGCCATCGCTCAATGTATATGGTAAATGAACATTTTCGTACAGGTATTCCCATGAGTTGATCGAGAAACTGGGATCGAATGAATCCGGGTGTATGTAAGAGTTTCCTTTCCAGGTATATCCTTCTTTAATGGGCAGTTTTAGTTTAATGAACCTCAGGTTTTCTTCTGTTACTTCTACCGAAGATGGGAGAACCGTAACCATGTAGGTAATATTCGGTTTCCAGTCCGCTTCATTGGTGCTGGTGCTATCGCGGATATAACGTATGATCCTCCAGGCTGGCCTTCCGGCATTGTCGGTAATGGCGGCATTAACCACGTCCTTCGCCTGGTATTTTATTTCGGTAAGTACGCGGTCGAAGTCCGTAAATACCAGCGAGTCGAGCTGGTAAACGACAAACTTACCCACCTGCATATTCATATAGCTCTCCAGCTTTTCCGATGTATAATCATCTTTTTTACTACAGGTACAGAAGATAATACTGATACCTGTCAGCAAAATGGAAAAGAGGAGCGCATTTTTTTTCATAAAAGCCTGTTGTTTTGCGGTTTTCACCCGGAAGTAAACGTTAAAAGCAGTGTTATATTGCTTTTTAAAACGCTTAGTGAAGCGAACCACTGCGCTGTATAATTCCGCCGCCAATTACATCGTTGCCTTCGTAAAACACAGCACTCTGGCCGGGTGCTATGCCTTTTACGTCCTCGTAGAATTGTACGGTCACCCCGTTGTCGGCCCGGTAAAGGTTACTGAGGGCACCGCCATCCCTGTATCTCACTTTAGTTATAGCCTCCATCCCATCCGTAATGCCATCGTATTTAACCCAGTTGATTTTAGTGACCAGGGCCTGTGCCTGGTTAAGATCTTCTTCTTCTCCCAGGGTAACTGTATTGTTTTCGGGATTGATATGGGTAACAAATACCGGTTTGCCGAAAGTGATGTCCAATCCTTTGCGCTGACCGATAGTATAAAATGGATATCCTTTATGCTGGCCCAGCTTCCGGCCTTCTTTATCTACGAACCATCCACCGGTCACTCTTTCCTCCAGCCCCGGCACCCGGCGTTTCAGGAAACCGCGGTAGTCGTTGTCAGGTACAAAGCATATTTCGTAGCTCTCCGCTTTTTTGGCCAGTTCCGGGTATCCGAAGTCATGAGCCATCTGCCGGATCTCCGATTTGCGGTACGTGCCCAGCGGCAGGAGGGTACGTTTCAGTAGATCCTGTTGCAACCCCCACAGCACATAGCTCTGGTCTTTGGTTTCATCTATGCCTTTGCTTACATAATACCGGCCATTGCTATGCTGATGGATCTGCCCGTAATGCCCGGTGGCTATCCATTCGCAGCCGAGGGCATCGGCCCTTTTCAGCAGTGCCCGCCATTTTATATGTGTATTGCACATTACGCAGGGGTTGGGGGTGCGACCAGCCAGGTACTCCTCCACGAAGTTTTCGATTACCGCATCACCAAATTCACTGCGTATGTCCAGGATATAATGAGGGAAATTATGCTCCACCGCGGCCATACGGGCGTCGTTAAAACTATCCACATTACAACAGCCGGTTTCTTTTTTGCCGGCCGGGGCGGCACTTTCCGCATAATCCCATGTTTTCATGGTGATTCCCACCACTTCATATCCCTGCTCGTGCAGCATCAGTGCGGTTACGGTACTGTCAATACCCCCGCTCATGGCTACCAGCACCTTTCCTTTACTGCTCATGACTGTTCATTTTGAATGCTCAAAGATACGATGAAAGCGGGTTCGGCATTTCCATGATGAAAACACCCTTTATTTAGGGTTATTTTACCTGCGGAAGCGGGCAGAAATGCGTTATTTTGCTCCCTCATTCAAAATCAAAAAATTATGATAAAAATGCAGGTAATAGGTCACCTTGGAAAGGACTGTACCACTAACATCGTAAACGGCAAATCCGTTATGAACATAACTGTTGCGCACTCTGAAAAGTTCAAGGACGCGCAGGGCAATCAGAAAGATAAAACCATATGGGTCGATTGTGCCTACTGGAGTGATCGCACCGGTATTGCGCCTTATCTCAAAAAAGGTACGCAGGTATACGTGGAAGGCATTCCCGACCTGAGAACCTATACCAAAAATGACGGGAGTTTTGGTGCTACCATTACGATGAGAGTATTGAGCATCCAGCTATTGGGCAGCGGCAAGCCCGGAGAAGGCGGAAGCGAAGGAAGTCAGCAGAGCGGCGGATATGCATCTCAGGCACCCGGTGTTACCGCAGGCAGTGATATAAACGAACCTGTAGACGATCTGCCATTCTAAAAACCATATATGGGCGACCAGTTATTTTCTTACCATCGGCTATTGCTATTCACGGAAAAAGTATTTATCCAAACAGGCTGTAGCGCCGGTGATGCGGCCATTGCTGCAAAAACGCTGCTATCGGCGGATATAAGAGGGGTTGATTCGCATGGAGTGGCGCGGCTGAGCGGTTATATCCGGCTTTGGGAAGCGAAGCGGATTAATGCCAGTCCGGATATAAAGATCATTCATGAAACGCCTTCCACGGCTGTAGTGGATGGCAATGCCGGGCTGGGCCTGGTAGTGGCTCCCTTTGCCATGAATATCGCCATAGAAAAAGCGGCCAAAGTGGGCACAGGCTGGGTGAGTGTGCAGAACTCCAATCACTTCGGCATAGCTGGTTACCATGCCATGATGGCCCTGGAGCACGATATGATAGGCATTGCCATGACCAATGCCAGTGCGCTGGTGGCCCCTACATTTTCCAAAGAGCGCATGCTGGGTACCAACCCTATCAGCGTGGCCATACCCGCGGGTACGGAGCTTCCGTTTGTTGCCGACCTGGCTACTACCACTGCCGCAAACGGAAAACTGGAGATACTGCAACGCAAGGGACTGGAAGCACCGGAAGGTTGGATACAGGACAGGGACGGACGTTCCTCCGTTAATGCACATGCATTAAAAGAGAACGGGGCATTATTGCCGCTCGGCGGAGACAGGGACCATGGCAGTCATAAAGGATATGCGTTAGGGTCTATAGTGGATATTTTCTCGGGTGTGTTAAGCGGGGCCAACTATGGGCCCTGGGTGCCTCCCTTTCCTGCTTATATACCGATGCCGCAAAACATGCCGGGCAAAGGCCTTGGGCATTTCCTGGGGGCCATGCGTGTGGATGCGTTCCGCAAGACGGAAGACTTTAAGGCAGATATGGATAACTGGATCAGGCGTTTCCGTAACGCCGAACCGGTAAACGGGCAGCAGAAAGTGCTGATACCAGGCGATCCGGAGCGGGAGATGGAAAAAGAAAGAATGGCCACTGGAATCCCCCTTTTAAAAGTAGTAATAGAAGATCTTCAACAAATTGGAGAAAAATTCAATGTTCAGTTATAACTTCGCGTGCTTTTTTGAATGTTATTTACTAAAAAGTTATTTAGATGAAAGTAATGAAATTTGGAGGTACCAGTGTCGGGAAACCTGAACGCATGTACCAGGTATCGGAACTAATCACGCGTGATAATGATCCGAAGATAGTGGTATTAAGTGCCCTGAGCGGCACTACCAATGCGCTGGTGGGCATTGGTGAAGCGCTCGCGAAGGGAGATAAGGACGAAGCCAAACAGCTTATTGAAAAGCTGGAATCTCATTACCACACTTTTATTAAAGAACTGGTAAAAACACCCGAGTCTTTAAAAAAAGCTGCTGGTATCGTAGGTGAGCATTTTGAATTTTTGAACATCATTACCAAAATATCATTCAACGAAGCGTTGAATAAAGATATTCTCGCACAGGGAGAGCTGCTCAGCACCAAATTGTTTTCTACCTACCTGGATGAAAAAGGCATCGATCACCACCTGCTGCCTGCATTGGATTTTATGAGCATCGACCAGGATGATGAACCCCAACTGCCTGTTATTACTTCCAGGCTGTCACAGTTACTGAAACAATACAGTACTAAAACGCTGTTTGTAACTCAGGGCTATATCTGCCGTAACGCGAAGGGGGAAGTAGACAACCTCAAACGCGGTGGAAGCGATTATACTGCATCGCTGGTGGCCGCTGCCAGCAATTCCACAGTGTGTGAAATATGGACCGATATAGACGGCATGCATAATAACGATCCGCGTATGGTGAAAAAGACAGTGCCGGTCGAGCAACTCAGCTTCGAAGAAGCGGCAGAGCTGGCTTACTTCGGTGCCAAGATATTGCACCCTACCTGTATCTGGCCCGCACAGCAGAAAAATGTGCCGGTGAAATTGCTGAATACCATGCAACCAGACGCGCCCGGTACCGTTATCAGACAGGAGGCTGGCAGTGTAGGAGTAAAGGCGGTCGCTGCAAAAGACGGTATTATCGCCATCAACATTAAAAGCAGTCGTATGCTGCTGGCTTACGGGTTCTTAAGAAAAATATTTGAAGTATTCGAGAAGTACCGAACGCCGATAGATATGATCACCACTTCCGAAGTGGCCGTATCGGTCACCATAGACACCGAAGTAAATCTTTCTTCCATTTTGAAAGAACTGGAGCCGTTCGGTACCATTACTGTCGATAAAGACCAGACGATCGTTTCCATCGTTGGTAACGAGATAGCGCAAACGAACGATATCCTAAGTAAACTATTCGAAGCACTAAAGCCGGTGCCGGTGCGGATGGTTAGTTATGGCGGAAGCAGGCACAATGTATCCGTATTACTACCGGGAAAATATAAGACACAAACCCTGCAATTGCTGAATAGTGGTTTGTTTGGGTTGGAATAGTATTTAGCTTGTTATGTCGCGCCCCAAGGTTATTCTTGAAATCAAACAGAGGATGTTGGGATAGTGAGTAATCACAAAGCAATAAATATTATCGTTACTGATTTTTAAGAGATCGATTTATAATTATGCATCAGTTAATTGATTTTTAAAAGTTTCCAGTTTTGCAATTAAATCATTTGTTTTAGCCTGCTGCTTTTTAATGGTTTTTGGCCGCAGATAAAACCAATTGAATGCAAACCACCCGCTGGTAATTCCGTATGTCAATAATACGCTCACAACTGTTTTGGCAACATATTCATACATGTAAATAAAAATACCGAGTGCAAGTAAAACCAAGTAAATGTTCATCATGGTAGTTTGCAGAAACTTTTCTTTTCGCTGTACTTTATTAAACTGGTCTACATAATCGCTTACAGTCATACTGCTGTTCACTTTTTTTAAAAGGGGCAACATTTGATTCTGTGCAAGTATAAAAATTGATATAGCTAAAATGCTTACTGAAATGCCGATTTTTGTTGAAAGCAATTGAGGTTTATAATATACCCATATAGCCATTATGTATGTTGCTGTCAAAAAATATATGATATTAGTCGCTATTAACCTTTTAAGCAACCGTTTTTTTTCTTTGTTTATTAAGTAATAAACTTCCTTAATATCAGGGGTTTCAGTAACTTTTGTCTGCCACAAATCTTTAAAGTCGATATTATCGTTCATATCTGTTAAATTTTTGTGTTAGTTTTTCTTTAATCCTGTATATTTTCACCCGTACGTTTGTTTCCGATAGTCCTACTATAGAAGCTATTTCTTTTTGTTTTACATTTTCAAGCTCTAATGAAATAATAATACGGTCTATCTCGGGTAATTCAGAGATACATGTGTATAAAAAGGCAGATTTTTCCCTGATGTCGGATTCCGGTTCGTTAGAAATTTCGGCAGGAAAATTTGCCCTTGGAAGTTTGCCTTTATTTTCCATCTGCCGTAAGCAGTGATTGGATGCGATCCTATATATCCAGGTTTCAATGGAGGCCTCGTTTCTAAAGCTGGATAATTGTTTAAATACCGAAATAAACGTTTCCTGGGCAATGTCTTTTGCCCAGTCATGGTCGTTCACATATCCCATACAGATACGATACACTTTCTGCCAATAAACTGTATAAATATCCTCGAATTTCATCAATCATCTTTACTTAACCCATATTTTAAGTACGTCTATAAAGGCTGCCTGTTGGTCACTAAATACATTGTGCGAACAGTTATCGAAGTATTTTACGTTTTCTTTACCTATTAAACTTTTGAGACTTTCAATCTGCTCACTCCCATAGAGCCCATCATCTTTTCCATAAATGCCATAAATGGCTGTTTTACTCCTTAAATGTTTAATAGTGGAGGTAAGATCGATCGTCGTGTATTTTTCATTCTGCCAAAAACCGAGTGGCGCTTCATAACTCATTTGAGCGGCATAGTTTTTTACTAACGTATCGTTTCTCAAAGTAATATATAAGACTTTTGCTTCCTCCGTCATTTTTCTGGCGGAATAGAAACCATTTTGCATCGCATGAACAAAGCAATACGAACTATATTCGATAGAATTCTTATCCATATTTTCAAGCATTGCTATATAATTTAAATTGGTCGTATCCTTTTTGGTTTCGTATAACACTTTACTTGATTTGATAATGGTTTTAAACGTTTCCTGCAAAGAAACCGGCGCACCAATGAGAATAATTTGGCTTACATTTTCAGGATACTTATCTGAGTATAATGTGGCTATTACTCCCCCAAAGCTGTGCCCCAATAGTGTCGCTTTCGTAAGATGATGTTCTTTGTAAATAATGTTCAGGTCGTCGAAAGTTTCCTGGAAATTAAATTTAGCGGGCGCGTTTTTTGACCTCCCTTCTCCGCGCCTGTCATAAACAATCACATAAAGCCCATTTTCAGATAGCTTCTTTGCTGTTGTGGCCTCAAAAAGTGCGCAATTATAACCTGGTCCGCCATGAAGAAATATCACAGGTTTGTCTTTCGGATTACCAAATGTCCTACTATAGATACTTTGGGATTGCGCGGCGATAATTATTAAAATAACGGGTATTAATATTACTATTGATTTCACCGTATCTGTTTTTATTGTTCCTTCGTTAGATACCGAGAATTAAAAAATGTTACAAAAATTTCAACTTAATTTAAATACAAAATTTGGATTTAGAAGATAAATGGTTTTGATAACTAAAAGTTCTCTAATTTATTCTTCGCTATGAGGGTGGGTCAACATCGCAGGAATATGGGTCAGCATAAATTGAATAAACGTTCAACTGATAGATAGTAAAAGGGTTGATTGTTTGGACAATACCAGATAAAGATCAAATTACCATTTCTTTTAAAACGCCGCATATTAAGTATGGCATAACGCGTTAAAACTAAAAGAACCCCGGTAATCATCGGGGCTCTTTTAGTTTTAACGAGCTTCCATTATATAATCAGCATGGCATCTCCATAACTGAAGAAACGGTATTTATCCTTAATCGCTTTTTTGTACGCCTCTACGGCCAGGTCGTATCCTGCAAAAGCGCAGGTCATGATCAACAGACTGGTCTTGGGAAGATGAAAATTAGTAACCAATGAATCCGCTATATTAAACTGGTAAGGAGGATGAATAAAATGGTTCGTCCAGCCTTCTGAAGGTTTCAGTAGTTTTTCAGCGGTGAAGGAAGACTCGATGGCCCGCATGGTAGTAGTTCCTATAGAGCAGATCCTTTTGCCTGATTGTCTTGCGATATTGACTATTTTACAGGCACCTTCATCAATATTATAATACTCGGCGTCCATCTTATGTTTGCTAAGATCCTCCACTTCGATAGGGCGGAAAGTGCCCAGGCCGGTATGAAGCGTCACTTCTGAGAAACGGATACCTTTGATCTCCAGCCTCTTAATCAGTTCCCTGCTGAAGTGCAAACCCGCCGTGGGCGCGGCAACAGCCCCCTCATGCTTGGCGTATACCGTTTGATAACGCTCTTTATCTTCTTCATCCGGTTTGCGTTTGATATATTTGGGCAATGGAGTTTCACCCAGCATTTCCAGCATTTGACGAAACTCTTCTTCTGTGCCATCCCATAAGAAACGGATGGTACGACCGCGACTGGTGGTATTGTCGATCACTTCTGCTACCAGCTCATCTGCCTCACCAAAATAGAGTTTGTTACCCACCCTTATCTTGCGGGCAGGGTCTACGATTACGTCCCACAGGCGGTTGGGTTTATTCAATTCGCGCAAGAGGAACACTTCTATTTTTGCCCCGGTTTTTTCTTTGCGCCCATACATACGCGCAGGAAATACCTTGGTGTTATTTACAACAAAAACATCCTTATCGTTAAAGTACTCAAGAATATCGCGAAAGTGCTTATTTTCCATCTCGCCGGTATGGCGATTAACCACCATCATGCGGCTATCTTCTCTTTTCTTGGATGGATTCTGGGCAATAAGATTTAAAGGGAGATCAAATTTAAACTGGGATAACTTCATGTTACGGCATGATTTTTAAGTGTGCGAAGGTACATTAAATTAACGAAACAAGCTGGGAAAATTGAACTACCCAGGAATGGCGTCTATTAAACGGCGGGTATAATCGCTTGCTGGATGGTAATATACCTGTTCCGCAGTACCTGTTTCTTCTATTTTACCCTTGCTCATCACCATAATGCGGTCGCTTATATAACGCACTACAGACAGATCGTGTGAAATAAAGATGGCTGTAAAGCCGAACTCTTTCTTCAGATCGTTGAGCAGGTTGAGTACCTGGGCCTGCACGCTGACGTCCAGCGCGGAAACGGATTCATCGCATATAATAAAAGAAGGGTTGAGGGCGAGTGCCCGGGCTATAACGGCCCGTTGCCGCTGACCTCCGGAGAATTCGTGAGGATAGCGGTTAAAATGATCCGGCTGAAGATTTACTTTTTCGAGCAATGCCATTACTTTCTCCCTGCGCTGCCGGTCGCTGCCATAGAGTCCATGTATTTTGAGAGGTTCCATGATGGCCGACCCTATGGATAAAGATGGATTGAGTGAAGAATAGGGATCCTGGAAAATAAGCTGCATGTCTTTTCGCAGTGTCCGCATTTCAGACGGGCGGATCGTATTAAGGTCTCTTCCCCTGAAGATGATCTTCCCCGCTGTTGGCTCTATGAGTCTGAGTAATGCACGGCCCAGCGTACTTTTCCCGCATCCCGATTCGCCTACCAGTCCCAGCGTTTCTCCTTCAAATACGTCGAAACTCAAATCATCCACTGCTTTTGTATAAGAAGCCGGTTTTCCGAAAAGCGGCTTTTTAGACGGGAACCATACTTTAAGACGTTCCGCCCGGAGCAATGAGGCAGGACTATGATCCCGGATCACCGCTTTCTCACTGCTTTCCGTGGGTTTGCCGACTGCTTCGTCAATCAGCGGTTCTTTATCTAAAACTGTGGGTAAAAGATTGGTTCCCATAAAATCGCTTACCACGGGCAGCCTTTCGCCCCTGGCATGAAGAGCGGGTCGGCAAGCCAGTAGGGCCCGGGTATAAGGATGCACCGGCTGGTGATAGATTTGCTGCAATTCTCCCTGCTCCACGATTTCTCCTTTGTACATTACTATCACTTTATCGGCTATTTCTTTCACTACTCCCAGGTCGTGGGTGATAAAGATCACTCCCATACCCGTTTGAGACTGCAATTCTTTTATGAGGGCAAGTATTGTTTGCTGTACGGTTACGTCCAGGGCGGTAGTGGGTTCATCGGCGATCAGGAGCGATGGGTTGCAACTCATCGCCATGGCAATCATCACTCGTTGTTTCTGCCCTCCACTCAACTGGTGGGGATAACGGCTATAGATGTCTGCAGGTTCCGGCAGCTTCACCATGGCAAACAGATCGAGGGTTCTTTGCATGGCGGCTTCGGCGGTTTTACGCTGGTGTAGTATAATAGCTTCGGATACCTGCTCGCCGCAGGTGAATACCGGGTTGAGGGAGGTCATGGGTTCCTGAAAGATCATCGCCACCTGGTTGCCCCGCACAGGCAGCATTTGTGCAGCATCCAGCCTAAGCAGATCCACCGGGGTTTCGCCGCCGGGAGAGAACCATATTTCTCCCTGTATATATTTTGCCGGGGGTACGGGCAATAGCTGCAATATGGATAGGGAAGTGACCGATTTACCGGAACCTGATTCTCCGACAATAGCCACGATCTCTCCTTTTTTTACTTCCAGCGATATGTCTTTTACTGCCTGCACAACACCGCTTTCCGTCGCGAAACTGACCGATAAATGATTGATCCGCAGGAGTGGATATGATTGCATAACGACAAATTAGTAAGTGCTTACTTCACTTATTCTGCTAATTTAGCGAATAGTTTCCTCTATGCTAAAAATCGATTTTCCTTCTTTCCCATTTAGAATAAAAGAAGAGAATGGTAAAGAAATCATTTTCGATCCGTTCCGTAAATGCTGGACCCGTCTTAGCCCGGAAGAGTGGGTACGACAAAATATACTGCAGTACCTGTTGCAGGTAAAAAAATATCCCGCTTCGCTGATAGCCATAGAAAAGCAGATCATGCTGGGCGAAATGATCAAGCGCTTCGACATCCTGGTCTATAACCAGGGTCACAAACCCTGGATGATGATTGAATGCAAAGCGATGGAAGTGCCGCTGGACGGGAAAGTACTGGAACAAATTGTTCGCTATAATATGTCGGTACCGGTACAATACATGTTGATCACGAACGGTATTTTCACCTTTGCTTTCGAAAGAAAATCTGACGGACTTGTGATGCTGGAAGAACTTCCTGTTATGCGATAGATAGTAAAAAAAGAAGGTATTTAGTAACGAGAGGCTGTATCGATCTTTTCGGATACAGCTTCTCGTTATAAATCATTAGCTTATTATGATTATGGAAATATCCCCAGTTCCGAATAGCTGGTACCCACTTTATTGATAGCAACCACGTAAGCTGCGGTACGCATATCGGGTATCGAAGGATTGGCCTCCCAGAGGTCCATTATTTCGCGGGTAGCGGTAATCATCGTTTCTTCCAGTCCGCTGTACACCAGGTCCACTTCATCGGGCCCATGCTGTATAAACAGCTTTTCTTTCTCATTCACTCTTTTACCGGTGAGTGTTTCCAACTGCTGAAGGATCTCGGTATTGAGGTTTTCGGTAAATCGTTTTTCCAGTCGGCCGTAGCGTACATGACTAAGGTTTTTCAGCCATTCGAAGTACGACACCGTTACACCTCCGGCGTTCAGATACATATCCGGCACTACGAGGGCTCCTTTTTTAATGAATACTTCGTCTGCTTCGGGTGTTAAAGGTCCGTTTGCCGCTTCGCCTATGATTTTTGCTTTTACGTTAGGAGCGTTTTCGCCATTGATAACATTCTCCAGTGCGGCCGGTATCAGGATATCACATTCCAGTTCAAGCGCGTCGGAGGAGTTAAAAATATTGGTCGCTCCCGGAAAATTGAGGATAGCCCCCGTTTTTTTCCTGTGCTGAAATACCTCTTCTTCATGGAGTCCTTCCGCATTAAAGATGGCTCCTTCATATTCGGCGAGTGCGATCACTTTGGCTCCTCCTTCCCTGAAAAACCGGGCTGCATGATACCCTACATTACCCAATCCCTGCACTACCACCGTTTTCCCCTTAATGCCCAGTGCCAGTCCTAGTTTACTCATAACGGCCGGCATATTACATACTTCCCGGATGCCATAAAATACACCCAGCCCGGTTGCTTCCCTGCGTCCGCGAACGCCGCCTTGCGTAACGGGTTTGCCGGTAACGCATCCCAGCGCATCGATCTCACCGGGACGCATACTCATATAGGTATCGAGTATCCATGCCATTTCGCGTTCGCCGGTGCCGTAATCGGGTGCCGGTACGTCGGTACCCGGACCGATAAAGTTTTTCTTGATCAGTTCCGACGTATAACGGCGGGTGATCTTTTCCAGTTCGTAAGCGGAATATTTTTTTGGATCGATCGTGATCCCTCCCTTGGCGCCGCCGAAAGGAACGTTCACGATGGCGCATTTATACGTCATAAGGGCGGCAAGTGCCATCACTTCATCGAGGTTTACGCTGGTGGCATACCTGATACCTCCTTTGGTAGGCGTTTTATGGTGCGAATGCTGTACCCGGTAGGCTTTGATCACTTCTATCTTATCGCCTATCTTAACGGGAAAGTGCATCCGGTAAACGGCATTGCATTGTTTGATCTGTTCCAGGATGCCGGGATCCCAGTTCGTAAACTGTGCGGCCTTATCGAAGCTTTTTTCTACGGCTCCAAAGAAGCTGTATTCCTGTTGTGCTGACATGAGATGGTTTTTAGTTGATTTATATGGTGCAATACGAATGGTCTGTTATTATAATTGCCGCTTCTCCAGCCGGCTTATCTTTTTATCTATACGTACCATGTATAATACCATGCCTGTAACCACGGTGAGCAGCACTGCCACTACCACGTATATCTTTCCACTTGACCGGAGGCCTTCTGCCATATGTACTTTTTCTGCTTCCGGCATCTCCTGCGCGAACGAAGTTATGGAGCTCAAAAGCGCGAAGACCCAAATGCATACTGCACCAATTATTCTCTTAAGCATGATCTGATATTTTTTCTTGCATTATTTTTAACCTGATCCGGAGGGTGGTCATCCATACTCCCAGCAGGGTCCATCCCGGTACGGCACCCAGCCAGAAAATGATCCGCATACGGGCATCTATATCTTTCTGGTTAAAAGCGGGATTTCCCATACCACCGGGATGCAGGCTTTCTGCCAGCCGGGGTAAAATCCAGATCGTAGGGAACAACATGGCAAACGCAAAGATATTATATACGGCCCCTATTCTTGCTCGTTTGTCGATATCCGTTATGGAGTTGCGCAACACGATATAAGCAAGATATATAAGTAAAGCGATAGCCGCCCCCAGTTGTTTCGGGTCGTTGCTCCAGGGTGAACCCCAGGTATAATTGGCCCATATACTTCCGGTGATAAGACCCAGTGTGCAAAAAAGTATACCTGCATTGGCAAATTCAACGGCGTAAAAATCGTTCAACTGTTTGCCGGAACGAAGGTATTTTACGGAGTACACCACCGACACGATGAATAAGACCATCATTCCCATCCACATGGCTACATGAAAGTAAAGATTGCGGATCGTTTCGTTAAGTATGGGCTTTTCCGGTACGCCGCCCAGGAAGCCACCTATTACAGTGTAATACAACATAGCGATACCGAGAATTTTCCACCAAGATCGGCGCAGCATAAATATATAGTTAAAGAAAGTGCGGCAAAAATAGGATAATCGCCCGCAATAATTCAAGTAAATAAGTGAAAAAACAAACAGGCGTTAGTTTTGTTTAAACGTCCGGTCATTGTTGGAAGGTTTAATGTAATACGTGGACTTGATCATTAATCTTTCCAGAGGAAGGGGAATAAAATAACGGCCAATAGTATGATGAGCAGATCCAATACCGCGAGAAAGAGAACGATCTGAAGCAGGCTTCCCTGGATGACGTCCGAAAAAGCGATATTGGAAAGTTTCATCAGTAAAAGCAACTGCGGGATAATGAGCGGGAAACCGAGGATGGCCATGATGGCCGCATTCTGCTGCGCCCTGGCCGCGATGGCAGACAGGAAGGTAAATACGAGGCTGAGGCCAAATCCTCCGAAACAGGCAATGGCGATAAACTTACCGGCATATTGTACCGCATCGCCCAGCAGTAACTGGAAAAGCAGCCAGCTTAAGATGCTCATCACCATCATGAGCAGCGTGTTGAATAGCAGCTTGGCCAGTATAAAATCCCGGGCACCGGCAATGGAATAGAAATACAGCATACGTCCCCTTCCTTCCTGCAAAAAACTTTTAGCCACCGCGTTTACGCACACGAATAGCTGGATCATCCAGAAAAGACCGTTCCATACATCCGTATCCGGCTGGCCCATAGCGAGGTAAAGCACGAATATCGTTGAGGCCACATACAGCAGGATGCCATAAAAAGTATATTGCTGGCGAATCTCCAGTAAGAAGTCTTTTTTGAAAAGGGTTATTATTTTATGAGTAGATTTGATAAATTTTTTTGTAAAGTTAATAGTTACTTAACTATATCGATTAGTGCTAATCCATCAAAGTGCATTTGAATATGGAAAGATGTAAAACGTTAATCAACCGGTTACAGGAACAGTCGGAGGCGAATGCCGATCCCTCCGCTATGCTGATTACCGTCCAGTTATTACATGCAGAACTGGCTAAATTACTGGCGGAAAAACCATTTGCGGACATCCGTCCGGGAGTATCGGTAACGCTTCCCGGTTACCGTAAACTATTTGAAGTGCAGTCCGAAGCTGTCTTGCAGCAAGGCGTTCCGGAAAACGCTGTCGTGGAAATGCCGGGCGTAAAAGCAGCCTTGTTACCGGAAGAGGATATAATAAAGATACCAGCTGTAAAAGCAGCAGTGTTGCCGGAGGGTATCATATTTCCCGTGGCGGAACAACCAGGCGATAAAGAAGTATGGATATTGGATCCAGTACTGGAAACGCCCACTCTTGCCCACCAGGATGAAATAAAGGAGCTGAATGAAAAAATGGGCAAGCTGGGAGGAGAATCACTCAACGACCGGCTGAAAACAGCCACAACAGAAATCTCCTCCTTTCTCACGGATACGCCTGTACGCGAACTGAAGAAAGCGATTGGTGTCAACGACCGCTTCCTTTTCATCAATGAACTCTTTCGCGGAGATGTCGATATGTATGAAAGAAGCATCAAAACGATCAATAATTTCCGGATACTTGCCGAAGCCGAATACTGGATAGAACGCGAGTTAAAAATAAAACTTGGATGGGATAACGGGAGCGAAACGACCAGGCTGTTTTATCAGTTGGTTAAGAGACGGTTCTCCTGAATGTACCGGAAGATCACTTCCGTAGCTCCCCGGTTCGCATATACATAATCCTGCGCGGCCTTGCCGGTTCGTTTCAGCAATTCAGCATCTGACAATAATTTATCCAGCAGTTTTTCCAGCTCCAGCGCATTTTCTATACTGAAACCGCCCTGCTTTTCCGTTAACTCCTCTGCCTCGTAGAAACCGTCGTAATTTGGTCCGAACAACACGGGCTTGCCGTACACGGCTGCCTCCAGGATATTGTGCAGGCCATTATCACCAAAACCGCCCCCTACATACGTGATATCTGCATAATGATAAAGCCTGGACAACATTCCTATATTATCAATGATTAGTACATTAGGGAGATTGGCCACGGTAACGGATGGCACACCTGCTACCAGGCGGGAATAGCGAATGCTATGGCGAAAGAGCTTCTCGGTGTCCTTCAGATGCTCTTCGCTTATTTCATGAGGGGCAATAATAAATCGCAGCTCGGGGTGACTATTGGCATAATGGTCCATTTCTTCTTCATCCTCCGGCCAGGTACTGCCGGCAACAATCACTCGATGGCCCTGGCAAAATGCTTCCACTGGAACAATGGGTTCAAACATAGCGGCAATATCCGTAACCCGGTCGAACCGGGTATCTCCGCTAACCGTAAAAGCTTTACCCGTGCCGGCACGGGCAAGCCGGGAGGCAGACTCCTGCGTCTGCACAAAAAGATGGGTAAAAAAAGTGAGTATCTTCCGATACAGTCCGCCATACCATTTAAAGAAAGGCTGGTTAGCCCGGAAAATACCTGATACAAGCAATAAAGGAATTTTTCTTTCCTGTATGGCTTCCAGGTAATAATACCAGTATTCGTATTTTACCCAAAGAACAAGCACGGGCTGCACTTTGTCCAGGAAGTTCCGGGCATTTGTTTTTGAATCCATCGGCAGGTAGCACACGATATCGGCACCCTTATAATTTTTCCTTATCTCATAACCGGAAGGAGAAAAAAAACTAACCAGGATACGATAAGCAGGATATGTTTTACGGACAGCTTCCAGCAGGGGGCGGCCCTGTTCAAATTCACCCAGGGAGGCGCAGTGCATCCATACCACCGGACCCTGGCCATTTAAAAGCGACCGGTCAAGCGAGGCAAACAGGTTTATTCTTCCTTTTACCCACAAAGCGGCTTTGGGGCTCCAGCGACTTAACATCCGGGCACCTGCTGTATACAATAGCAGGAAACAATTATATAATATCAGATCCACCATGTAATCGTTGATGATCCACAAATCTAACAAATAAAGCCACAGGCGCAAGAAACAGGGCATCCGGGAAATGCTAATAACCCTTAAACGGGCCATTATGAGTTATCCCTTTATTTTATTACTTTTGCCGCTCCTAAATGCTAGATATGCATCCTATACAGATGGTAGATACGAGGCGTCAGTACCTCAGGATCAAAGATGAAGTGGATGCTGCGGTATTGGGGGTTATAGACAGTTCCCTTTTTATAGGCGGTAAAGCGGTGCAGCAATTTGCCGAAAATCTGGCTTTTTATAATGGTTCCCGCCATGTAATTACCTGCGCCAACGGAACCGATGCCCTGCAGATTGCGCTGATGGCGCTGGATCTACAACCGGGCGATGAAGTGATTACTCCTTCCTTTACTTATATAGCCACCGCAGAAGTGGTGGCACTGCTCCGGTTAAAGCCGGTATTCGTGGAAGTGGATCCACACACATTCTGCATGGATATAGCTTCCCTGGAAAATGCCATTACTCCCCGTACCAGGGCTATCGTACCTGTACATCTTTACGGTCATGCCACCGAAATGGAAGCCGTCATGAAGCTGGCGGACAAATACGGCATCCCTGTAATTGAAGACAATGCCCAGGCCATTGGAAGTGATTACAGGTTTAGCGACGGCAGGGTTAAAAAAACGGGTTCTATTGGCAGGATTGGCTGCACTTCATTTTACCCATCCAAAAACCTGGGTGCTTACGGAGACGGGGGCGCAATATTTACGGACGACGAGACGTTAGCGGCAAAGCTGAAAATGATCGCCAATCATGGTCAGGACAGGCGATACTATCATGATATGGTGGGCTGTAACAGCCGGCTAGATGCTATACAGGCGGCGATACTGGATATTAAGCTGAGGGAACTGGATAATTATATAGCTGCCCGTACGGCGGCTGCAGATTATTATGACGCCGCCTTTGCTGGCAACAGCCGTATAATAATTCCTCACAGGGCTCCTTATGCGAAACATGTTTTTCACCAATATACCATACAACTGGAAGATGTAAACAGGGATGAACTGGGTAAATGGCTGGCAGAACATAAGATACCTTCCATGATCTATTATCCCGTGCCTGCACACAAGCAGAAAATGTTTGCGGCATCCGGGGGGAGCGCTTTTGAACTGCCGGTAACGGACTGGCTGACCGGGCGAGTGATATCGTTACCGATACATACGGAACTCGAAAAAGAACAACTTGATTTTATAATAACAATGGCTTTAGAATTTATAAACAAATAAACCCCTAATTTACACAACATGAAAATAGCTGTAGTAGGAACCGGGTATGTAGGACTGGTATCAGGTACCTGTTTTGCCGAAACCGGCAACGAAGTAATCTGTATCGACATCGACGTTAAAAAGGTAGAAAAATTAAAGAACGGGCAGATCACCATTTACGAGCCCGGGCTGGAAAAACTATTTCTCCGCAACCTGAAAGAAGAACGCCTTCATTTTACGACAGACCTGGCCCAGGGTATCCGGGATGCGCAGATCATTTTCCTGGCACTGCCTACGCCCCCCGGCGAAGATGGTTCCGCGGATCTGAAATACGTGCTGGGATGCGCTGAAGATATCGGGAAGCTATTGAATGATTATAAGGTTATAGTAGATAAAAGTACCGTACCGGTAGGAACTGCCGAAAAAGTGTTCGACGCTATCCGGAAAAACTATAAAGGAGAATTCGATGTAGTGTCTAACCCGGAGTTCTTACGCGAAGGGGTAGCCGTAGATGACTTTATGAAACCGGACCGCGTAGTAATAGGTACCAGCTCCGAAAGGGCTAAAAAAGTAATGGGTGATCTGTATACGCCGTATGTGCGTCAGGGCAACCCCGTTATCTTCATGGACGAGCGGTCTGCCGAACTTACCAAGTACGCGGCCAACTCTTTCCTGGCTACCAAGATATCTTTCATGAATGAAATAGCTCAATTGTGCGAGCGTTTAAACGCCGACGTTGATATGGTGCGGAAAGGTATCGGCAGCGACGAACGTATCGGCAGGCGTTTCCTGTTTCCGGGAATTGGTTACGGGGGAAGCTGCTTCCCGAAAGACGTACAGGCGCTGGTAAAATCATCTTCCGACGTACAGTATGAATTTAAAATATTGAATGCGGTGATGGATGTGAACGAGCGTCAGAAACTGCATTTGATCCCTAAAATTGAACAATATTTTAAAGGAAATCTCAACGGAAAGCATTTTGCACTGTGGGGACTGGCTTTTAAGCCTAATACGGATGATATCCGCGAAGCCCCGGCTTTGTATATCATCGATTCACTCATAAGCGCAGGTGCTACCGTTACGGCTTTTGATCCGGAAGCGATGCCCAATGTTAAAAATCTGATAGGGGATAAGATAACATACGCCGAGAGCCAGTACGAAGCGCTTAAAGGTGCCGATGCCCTGGTTATTGCAACCGAATGGAACGAGTTCAGAACGCCTGATTTCCTAAAGATCGTTTCCAGCCTGCGTAATAAAGTGATATTTGATGGCAGGAATCTGTTCGATACAACGGCTATCAAAGAACTTGGTTTTTATTACGAAAGCATTGGCCGCCCGTCATCCACTCAAATTTAAAGTTGAATCTACATGCAAAAACAACGTGTTCTTATTACAGGTGCCGCCGGATTTTTAGGATCTCACTTATGCGACCGTTTTATCAAGGAAGGTTTTCATGTGGTTGCAATGGATAATTTAATCACGGGTGACCTTAAAAACATTGAGCACCTTTTTAAACTGGAGCAGTTCGAGTTTTACCACCACGACGTATCGAAATTTATACATGTACCGGGTGAATTGCAATACATCCTTCATTTTGCATCGCCTGCAAGTCCTATCGACTATCTTAAAATACCTATACAGACGCTTAAAGTAGGTTCGCTGGGTACGCATAACTGTCTGGGCCTGGCTAAAGCCAAAAAAGCCCGTATACTGGTGGCGTCCACTTCAGAAATTTATGGCGATCCCGTGGTGCATCCGCAGAATGAGGAGTACTGGGGTAATGTAAACCCGGTAGGTCCGCGTGGCGTATACGATGAAG
This sequence comes from Chitinophagaceae bacterium, assembly GCA_031399065.1. Lineage (GTDB taxonomy): Bacteria > Bacteroidota > Bacteroidia > Chitinophagales > Chitinophagaceae > JADCRZ01. The sequence goes on along the minus strand of JANNOM010000023.1, from coordinate 71,519 downwards.
CAAAGCGCTTCCAGGAAGCGATGACGATGGCTTATCATACTTTTCATGCGCTGGAAACCAGGATCATTCGCATTTTTAATACTTATGGTCCGCGTATGCGGCTTAATGATGGAAGGGCACTTCCGGCATTTATAGGCCAGGCACTGAGGGGAGAGGACCTTACCGTGTTCGGGGATGGATCGCAGACCCGGTCTTTCTGTTATGTAGACGACCTGGTGGAAGGAATCCACCGCCTGTTACTGAGCGACTATGCGCAACCGGTGAACATAGGTAATCCCGATGAGATATCACTGAAAGACTTTGCTGACGAGATCATCAGGCTCACCGGCACAACGCAAAAGATAGTATACAAACCCTTACCCACAGACGATCCGAAACAAAGAAGGCCGGATATTACCAAGGCAAGGGAAATACTGGGCTGGGAGCCAAGGGTGAACAGGGCGGAAGGACTGAAAATTACTTATGAGTATTTCAAGTCGCTCCCCAAAGAGGAACTGGTAAAACTTCCGAAAGAATTCAAGAGTTCTAAATAGTCCTTAGCCGATCCTACAAAAGAGATCGTTGATATGAAATAATTTTTAACCTATATGACACCAGATTTTTCGAAAACAATACTTATAACAGGAGGAGCCGGTTTTATAGGCTCTCATGTTGTACGTCTTTTCATCAACAACTATCCGGAATACCGTATCGTAAACCTGGATGCCCTTACATATGCCGGCAACCTTGAAAATCTAGCCGACGTAGAAAATGCACCAGGGTATATTTTCGAAAGGGCGGATATTACGGATGAAGTCAGGATTGATGAACTTTTTGATCAGTACCATTTCGATGCCATTATCCATCTTGCTGCGGAAAGTCATGTAGACCGCTCCATAATGGACCCGCTGGCGTTCGTAAAAACGAATGTATTGGGTACTGCCAGCTTGCTGAATGTGGCCAGGAAACACTGGAAAAATGAGATGGAGGGAAAACGTTTCTATCATGTATCTACCGACGAAGTGTATGGCTCTTTGGGTACGGAAGGTTTTTTCACCGAGACTACTCCCTATGATCCGCGTTCCCCCTATTCTGCTTCCAAAGCGTCCTCCGATCATTTCGTAATGGCATATCATCATACCTACCACATGCCGGTAGTGATGAGCAATTGCTCCAACAATTATGGCTCGCATCATTTTCCTGAGAAGCTGATTCCTTTAATGATAAACAATATCAAGAATAAAAAATCGCTTCCTGTATACGGAAAAGGGGAAAATGTAAGGGACTGGCTTTGGGTAGAAGATCATGCGCGTGCGATCGACGTTATTTTTCACCAGGGAAAAGACGGGGAAAAATACAATGTGGGTGGGTTTAATGAATGGACGAATATAGACCTGGTTCATTTGCTGTGCGATATCATGGATAAAAAACTGGGCCGCGAGAAAGGAGAATCAGCCGGTTTAATCAAATACGTAACGGACAGGCCCGGCCACGATCTCCGGTATGCCATAGACGCTACCAAACTAAACAAAGAACTGGGGTGGAAGCCTTCCCTGCAATTCGAAGAAGGGTTGGAAAAAACGGTAGAATGGTACCTGGCCAATGAAGTATGGATAAACCATATTACTTCCGGGGACTATCAACACTATTACCAGGACCAATATGAAAAAAGATAATCATGCCTTTTCTAGTTACACCATTACCTGATCTCCTTATATACGAACCGAAGGTTTTCGGGGACGACCGCGGCTATTTTTTTGAATCGTATAACGAGCAAACATTTCATAAGGAAGGAATAATGCACCGCTTTGTACAGGACAACCAGGCCTTATCGAGCTATGGCGTGGTAAGAGGCCTTCATTACCAGATGGCACCTTACGCGCAAACGAAACTGATAAGAACACTGGAAGGCTCCATACTGGATGCCGTGGTAGATCTGCGAAAAGGATCGCCTGCTTATGGAAAAAGTTTCGCTATCGAATTATCCGCCGATAACAAATTGCAGTTGTTGGTACCCAAAGGTTTCGCTCACGGATACTCAGTTATCAGCGCTTCCGCGCTGGTGTTGTATAAATGCGACACCTTTTATAACAAAGCCGCCGAAGGCGGACTGGCTTACAACGACCCCGGTCATGGAATAGACTGGAAAATACCCGCAGACAAAATGATACTATCCGAAAAAGACACGCTGTATCCTACCCTGGAAGACTGTGTTCATAATTTTGTATATGAGCAATAAAATAATAGTTACCGGGGCCGGGGGGCAGCTGGGCCAGGAAATTCAGGCTGCTGCCGACACGTGTCCTGAATTTGAGTTCATATTTCTTTCAAGATCTGAGCTGCCCATTAACGACGCTCAGAGAGCAGATCATTATTTCAAAACATATAAGCCTGCATTCTGCATTAATTGCGCTGCATATACGGCTGTGGACAGAGCTGAAACGGAACAGGAAGCCGCTTTTTCCATCAACGGCTATGCCGTCGGAATATTAGCCGATGCATGCGTACAATACGGGTCCAGGCTGATTCATATCTCGACAGACTATGTTTTTAACGGCATCGCTTCATCACCATATAAAGAGGATGACGTAGTTGATCCGGTAAACCTGTATGGCGCATCCAAACTAAAAGGGGAGCAACTGGCTATGCAGAATCCTTCAACCAGCCTGGTTATACGCACTTCCTGGGTGTACTCGGAATATGGAAACAACTTTGTAAAAACGATGATGCGGCTGATGAGGGATCGGGAGAATATTAAGGTGGTGAACGACCAGTTAGGATCGCCTACCTATGCGGCCGACCTGGCTATGGTAATTCTATCGATTATTAAAACTGCTACATGGAACCCTGGTATTTATCACTACAGCAATGATGGAATTATTACATGGTATGACTTTGCTCTTTCAATAAAAGAGCTTACCTATAGTAAATGCAATGTGCATCCTATCCCTTCATCCGAATATCCCACCCCGGCTAAACGTCCCGGTTATTCAGTGCTTGGTAAGAAAAAAATAATTGATACGTACGATATTGTTTTAAGCGACTGGAAGGAGAGCCTTAGCCGTTGTATAACAAAAATGAAATAGTTATTCTTCGAGAACTACTTTTTTTGCCGCAGGCTTTTTTTGAAGGAATTCGTTCGCTTTATGTTGTATTGCCGGAAACTGGCGTGCAATAAATTTAGTGATACCCACCTGTACGGCTGTACCTGCAATCTTTTTGAAAATTCCGGCACCGCTGCCGATAAGGAGTTTCCTAGTCAACAATCCCGTAAGCAAACCCACGGAAGTATTGAGCATATTATTTCTCACCCTGGGTTCGGCTACGGCGTCAGAAAATGCATTTTTTATAAGGTTCTGTGGTTTTATACTTTCATATCCTGCTTTCCACAGCGTTTTAAGTTCGTCTTTTTGCCTGTTCGTTTTATCTTCGAGGTAAGTTATTCGTTCCTGCAGGTCTTTATTACTGGCTATGGGGTGCATATATATTACTTAAAGATGCTTTTTAAAATGATATTACTCACGGGTTCTTTCAACAACTTTCCCCTGCCGGCATATATAATGGCTGCAAGCAAGGCGTAGAAGCCTCCCACTATCAGAAACCCATAATAACTTTTACCGGTAAGTTCTCCCAGCCACAAAGAAAGACCTATACTTATAAGCGTAATAAAAAGCAATGCCATAATGCCTACTACCAGTCCTGACGCGGTTGTGGAAGCAACATCGGATGTTTTATCCGCCAGCTTAAGTTTGAATAATTCCACCCTGTTCTCTATATAGTCTCCAGCTTCCGTAATGAATGCATCAATATTACGTGTAGTTTTTTCCATGGCTGATTATTTATAAGCAAATATCCGGGACTAATGCCCGGATATTTGAGAATTTTATTCTATCAAGACAAAGCGTTCTTCGCTTCGTTCTTATAATTATTAAATTTTGATTTACCTGAGTCGGCTAAATCGTCTGCATCCTCTTTTGCACTCGTGTAGGAACTTTTAAGACCGTCTATGAAATCATTAAAAGAATCTTTCAGACTTTCTGTAAGGTCAGACGACTTGTTGGAAATTTTCTTACGGGTTTCTTTACCTGAGTCGGGTGCGAATAAAAGGCCCAATATAGCACCTGCTGCCGCACCTGCCAGAAATCCTAAAGCTGCTTTTGAATTGCTCATAACATATAAGTTTTAAGAATTAAAAAATCATTTAATTACTATCCTTAGTCAAATAATCTTGCCAAATGCAAAACTGCAATTGTTCCAGACATATATATTAAAAAAAGCCGATAATGCGGATGTTAAAGCTGGACTTTTGCGAAATAATTTCCCCAGTCTGGGCAAATGATGAGCATGATTTTTAGCAAAAAAAATTTTTCGCCGTAAAATTCTTTTTTCGCCATGTTAAGCCAGCCATAAAGACGATTTTAAAGTAATGGCATGTTTTTTAAAACACGTTTGTGTTATTATCATACTTTAAAAAATTTATATGCAAAATGGAACGATGTTCCAAGCCTTTCACTGGTATATTCCTGCAGACGGCAGCCTTTGGACGACTATTAAGAACGAAGCGAAGCATTTTTTTGATCTTGGTATTACTGGTCTCTGGCTTCCTCCGGCATACAAAGGAGCTGACGGATCTGTTAGTCAGGGTTACGATGTATACGATATCTATGATTTGGGAGAATTTGATCAGAAAGGTTCGGTAAGAACAAAGTATGGTACCCGCCAGGAATACCTCGATGCTATTAGTGCTTTACATGAGTTAGGTATACAAGTATATGTCGACGTAGTAACCAATCACCTATCAGGAGCCGATGAAACGGAAAAAATAGTAGTGAGAAAGGTAGATCCGGAAAACAGGAACGAGTTTATTTCGGAGCCATTAGAAATTGAAGCTTTTACTAAATTTACTTTTCCCGGGCGCAAAAAAAAATATTCGGATTTTGTATGGGATCATCGCTGCTTTACCGGAGTTGATTATGCCAGCAATACGAATGAAAAAGCAGTCTTTAGTATCCTGAATGAATATGGTGAAGGTTGGGAAGAAATGATACATACTGAAAAAGGCAACTTCGATTACTTGATGGGTGCGGACATCGAGTATCGTAATGAAGCAGTGAGGGAAGAGCTTAAAAGGTGGGGAGAATGGTATTTGAACCTTGTAAAGTTTGATGGAGTAAGGCTGGATGCGGTCAAACATATAACCCCCTCTTTTTTGAACGATTGGATTGCTCACATGAGTACTATCTCCGGAAGCGAATTTTTCGCGGTGGGAGAATATTGGGCACCGGATGACCGCGATCTTATTCTCAAATTTATAGAGGCTACAAACGGAAAAATGTCATTGTTCGACGCTCCGCTGCATCATAATTTTTTCAAGGCATCACGTTCCGGGCGGGACTACGATTTATGCAACATATTTAAAGGATCCCTGTTGGAAGCGAAACCTTTCCTGGCGGTTACGATAGTTGATAATCATGATACACAACCGTTGCAGGCGTTAGAAGCTCCGGTAGACCACTGGTTTAAGCCAATAGCCTACGCGCTGATTCTCTTAAGAGAGCAGGGGTATCCATGCGTTTTTTATCCGGACTTATATGGTGCAGATTATACCGATAAAAACAAAGAAGGAGAAGATTGTGATATTCATCTGGCCCCGGTAGAAAACCTTGATAAACTATTAAAAGGCAGGAAATTTTTTGCTTACGGAACCCAACGAGATTATTTCGATCACCCAAACTGTATTGGTTGGACCCGTGAGGGAAATGACGAGCAAAAAACATCTGGTTGTGCTGTTATCATATCAAATGGTGATGAAGGAGTAAAGGATATGGAAATGGGAAAGACAAATGCAGGTGTTATATATATAGACTACTTGGGGAAGCGGAATGAAGAAGTTACTATCAACGAAGAAGGCTGGGGAAAATTCTTTTGCGAAGGTGGTTCGGTTTCCGTATGGGTGAAGAAAAACGAGTATCAGTCACATAATAAGTTAAAATAAAAAGCATGAAAATCAATTCACTAAAAGCGTTGTCCATTATTTCAACATGTCTGCTTGCACTGAACAGCTGTAGTCTGATAGAAGGTATTTTTAAAGCAGGCGTATGGGTAGGTATCCTGTTTGTTGCAGGTATAATTGCCCTGGTAATATTTGTTATCTCACGAATGGGTAGAAAGTAGATATAAAAAAATAGGATGCCAAGAATGGCATCCTCTGAACCCTAAAACCCAAACCTACTACTTAGAGACTTTAATATATTGATGTTTGCAATAATCTTAATTGAGAGATTGTATACATGAACCCTTTCATCTGATACTCAATCATCTTTTTTAAACCGCTGAACAAAAAAGGATCTTCTAGGATGTCTCTGTATAAAAATACAATCTCCTTCTCGCTGCTATCACAAATCTTACCTATGTTATCTTTATCTGACATTTCCTGTAAAACCTTCCCCGTAAAAGCAAGCGGATCACATCCATAATCTATACCACCGCCCATACAATGAATCTGTGCGCACACTTCTGAGGCATATTGATTACTTTCTTGAGCAAGACTGATTACGGATCTTTCCAATTCCTTATCTTTAAACCTCGATGCCACCGTTTCGTAAAATGTCTTACGTTCTCTCAAATTCGTATAAAGATTCATTAACTTGTCCACAACTCCGGGCACTTTAATATTTATTTCTGTGACCGGGAACATTATAATGTGTGTACTTTTTCGTAACTATTAAGAAAATGTATAATACCTTACAATCACAATTCCATAGTAATTAGTACAATCCTTGTACCAACTACCGTTAAAGGCTAAGACTTGGAAATTTTCTTACGGTAGTGGGGAAGATCGTGGAAAACCGGGTAATAATATTCGCATAAAGGAAAGCGATAATTTGAATTCTACAGTAAGATATGAAAAAAATAATCAATAAAATACGCCGGGACAGCCAGGTTCGGTTTGGATATGGTACTGCTTTTTTTTTATTAATGGTTTCATTTCTTATTACTTTATATGCCAATCAACAGCTTATAAAACAGGCCAAATTGGTTGACCACTCCAATAAAATCATTTATCATATTGAAAGCATGTTATCCAGCCTGAAAGATGGAGAAACGGGCGCTAGAGGTTACATGATAATGAAAGACCAGAAATTTTTGGGTCCATATTTTACTTCCAAGCAAAACGTGGATACTATATACAGAACGCTTCTCGAAGAAACAAAGGGCAACTTTCTGCAAAGTGCCCGTCTGGATACTCTCATACGTCTTATTAACTCCCGGTACGAAGACATGTACTACATGATAAAAAAACTACCGGCAACTAATTTTGTTTTGAACGATTCCATAACTTTCCTGAGCTACGAAGGACGAATAAGAATGGAACAGATAAGGTCTTTATCGATGCGCATGCAAATGCATGAGGAAAATCTGCTGCAGACCGGGTCCAAGGTACTTACCGAGCGTTCTACGGCACTTAATACCATTATAGTGGCATCTTTGTTTTTAGCCTTCTTACTATTATTTCTTGGATTTCTTACTTACCTGCGCGAGAACAAAGAGAGAAGGGTAGCCGACGAAAAGGTGGCTGAATACCAGTCACAGTTGAAACAGCAAATAGAGCAACTGGCGGAAGCCAATAAGGAACTTATACAAGTAAGAAGTATAGAAAAGTTTGCCGCAACCGGTCGCATCGCAAGAACGATCGCGCATGAAGTACGCAATCCGCTCACTAATATCAATCTTGCTATCGAGCAAATTAAAAGCGATATGCCTTCGTCCGAAGATAACCTGGATATTCTTTTCGACATGGTGACACGAAACAGTAACAGGATCAACCACCTCATCACCGATCTTTTAAACTCTACCAAATTTTCTGAACTGGATTACAACGAGGCCATAGTAGGTTCGCTGATGGATGATGCCCTGGAACTGGCTAAGGACAGGCTCTCGCTTTATAATATCAAAGTGAAAAAATCGTATGTCGGCACCTGTACCATCCTGGCGGATGGAGAAAAAATAAAAATAGCATTTCTCAACATTATAGTGAATGCCATAGAATCAATGCAGCCGGGCAAAGGAATTCTGCAACTTAGTGTTTCAGAGAAAAACAAAAAATGCACAATCAGTATTACAGACAACGGCAGCGGAATGGACGAGGAAGCATTAAGCAGGCTGTTTGAGCCTTATTTCACCAACAAGATAAAGGGCAACGGCCTGGGCCTCACCAATACTCAGAACATTATTTTAAATCACAAAGGAAATATTTCGGTGGAGAGTGAAGTGGGAACCGGTACTACATTTTTTATAAAGTTGGACGCGGTATCATAAATTGCTCAACCGAACTGTAGATAAGCTCCCGGGTAAGAGGCTTTCCAATAAAAGCATTCGCTCCGTTCATTAAAGCGCGTGACTTCTCTAAAGGACCGTCGTGCGCTGTAATCATTATAATACGTATCTGGGGATATTCTTCCTTTACAGTTTTGATGTAATCTATTCCTAACCCGTCGGGTAAATGATTATCAAGAAATAAAATGTCAGGAGTGTCGTGGCCAATGGATATAGTGGCATCTGCAAGAGAATTAACATAAGTAGTCTTAAAATCTTTCTGCCTCAACATGCCACTTAACAAATAGCAAATGTCGATTTCATCATCCACAATTAAAACCTTGAACCAATTACTTTTCAACTTTAATTACTTAAATAGTGACCTGCCTGTAAAAATTCGTAAGTATCTCAGCAATTTTTACGCCAATTGATCAAAGATTTATACGCTTGCGATTTGTAGTTTTTATAATAAAAGATTGCATTTATAATTATCGGGCAAATTAGGCCCGGAATGGGTCATCTTTTCCACAGTGCTTTATTTTTTTAAATACTGATATCGTACAACTACTATTATGTATGTTATCTGGTATTTTGGCAAGATGTTTACAAGATATCTGATCAATATTGCAGACTTATTTAATGCATTGATTCTAAACGAATTATGATAATTGACAGAATAAAAGAGTTTTGGGGGTTTTTAAAAACGGTTTTTTCAGAATTTGCGGACGATAAGGCACTTAAGTTAAGTGCAGCACTTTCCTACTATACTATATTTTCTATCGCTCCATTGTTGATTATTGTCATATCTTTTGCCGGTTTTTTCTATGGAAGAGAAGCAATAGAAGGGGCGGTGTATAGTCAGTTGAATGGTTTTGTAGGAAGTGAATCCGCCCATCAGATACAGGAAATGATCAAGAATGTACATCTTACTGGTAATACCATGCTGGCAGCCACCGTCAGTATTGCTGTATTGATATTGGGCGCCACGGGAATATTCGCTGAAATACAGGACTCTATTAATGGCATATGGAAACTGAAAAGTAAACCCAAGCGTGGCATTATTAAGATCATTTTAAATAGATTGTTGTCTTTTTCTTTGATCCTCAGTCTCGGCTTTCTGTTAATGGTTTCCCTTGTACTGGATGCTTTAATTACGGGACTGAGTAAAAAACTGGTAAAAATATTTCCCGGGCAGGATATTGCTTTCGTGAATCTTTTTGACAATGTGCTCACGTTCCTGATCATTACCTTTCTTTTTGCTGTTATTTTCAAGGTATTGCCGGATGCGAAAATAAGGTGGAAAGATGTGGGGATCGGGGCATTGGTAACTGCTTTATTATTTATGATAGGCAAGTTTGGTATCGGTTACTATGTAGGACGCAGTAATTTCTCCAATGCCTACGGTACGGCGGGTTCAATCGTGGTGATAATGGTCTGGATTTACTACAGCGCGGTGATATTATACTTCGGTGCAGAATTTACACAGGTGTACGCTATGAGATACGGAGGTAAGATTTTCCCGAACGATTATGCAGTCTGGATCAAAGTGGAAAAGGTAGAAGTGGAAAAACCGGTAAAAATCTGATAATTATCATTAATTTTAAGTTTGCAAAAATAATAAGTTGAATGAAGCGTATTCTAATTATTGATGACGATATGGACATGTGCTCGTTGCTAAGCAGGTACCTGCAACGCAAAGGTTTTGAGACGGACGTGGCGCATAACGGGTCAAAGGGCATAGCCAAGGTAAAAGAAGTGCAGTTTGACGTTGTTCTGTGCGATTTCAGGCTGGGAGACAAGGAAGGAAAAGAAGTACTCCATGAAATCAAAACGATCAACCCTCAAATGATCGTTATTATAATAACCGGTTATTCGGACATTAAAACTGCGGTAGATGTTATAAAGCAGGGAGCTTTCGATTATATTACCAAACCCCTGATACCCGACGAGGTATTGAACGTTATCAGTAAGGCCCTGAATCAGCCGCTGGATAAGGCTTCTACTTCATCTGCCGTGATGGAAATGGCGATGGCACCCAGGAAAAAATCGCCCGTTGCTACCTATTCGGATAATGACTTTTTAGTAGGACAGAGTTCGGCGACCAAAGACTTATACAAGCAAATTGAACTGGTTGCCCCTACGCCATACAGCGTAATATTGTATGGGGAAAGCGGTACAGGTAAGGAAGTAGTGGCTAAGACCATACATAATAGCAGCGACCGGAGAGACAAGCCTTTTGTGGCCATGGACTGTGGTACGCTGTCCAAAGAACTTTCGGGCAGTGAGCTTTTCGGTCACGTTAAGGGGTCTTTCACCGGGGCACTGAACGATAAAGAAGGTCATTTTGAACTGGCTAACGGGGGCACTCTGTTCCTGGATGAAGTGGCCAATTTATCTTCCGAGATTCAAGCCAGCCTGTTGAGGGTGATCCAGGAAAGGAAGTTCAAGAGAGTGGGAGGTACGAAAGAGATGAATGTCGACGTACGGATAATCGTTGCCTCCAACGAAAATCTACAGGATGCCTATCGCAAGGGCAAATTTAGAGAAGATTTATACCACCGGTTTAATGAGTTTTCTATCAATATCCCCCCATTGCGGGGCAGAAGGGAAGATATTCCTCTTTTCGCCGAATTTTTTCTGACCAAAGCCTGCCACGAGTTAAATAAGAGTATTGAAGGATTCGAAAAAGAAGTGGTTGAATTATTCATGGACTATGCCTGGCCGGGTAACCTGAGAGAATTCCGTAATGTGATCCGCCGGGCTGCTCTTCTTACCAGTGGCTCTCTGGTAGATGCCGGTACCCTGCCGTGGGAAATAACCAACAGATCATCTTATATGCCGGTTAGCGATTATCAGCAGCAGGCAACTGTTAACACCTCAACACCCTTAGCCCATACTTCCCACGACCTTAAAAACGCCGCTACGCAGGCTGAGTACGAAACGATCATGAATGTGCTAAAGCAAGTAAACTTTAATAAGACTAAGGCCGCAGAACTATTGAAAATAGACAGGAAGACTTTATATAATAAGCTGAGGACGCACGAGTCTCAAAATGAGTTTGAGGAATAAGTTCTACGGTAGGGCTGGGTAAATCTTGCTTACGGCCTCCAATTGATGAGTGGGTGCCTTTTTATTTTAGTGGTATGTATTTTGGACTGTGACTCTAAAATAAACCACCATGAGCAAATCTACAGAAATGACGACACTTAGCTATATCCTGGAAAAATTAAGACTTAAAAGACAAGATATTGAATTTACACTTGCACCTGAAGGCTTTACGGCTAATAACGGGAAGTTCTACAATCCCGAAGACCTCCAAATTATAAAGACCTACCGTTTCGAAGGTGAATCGGACCCTTCTGATTCCGTAGTACTTTATATTATCGAAGCGAAGGACGGGCTTGTCGGATACAGTATAGATGCTTACGGAGTTTACTCCAATCATGAAGACGAGCGTTATGACGATTTTATCAGGAAAATCTCTGTGCAGGATCGGGAAGAACAGCAGATTTTTGGAGAATAAACCGTTTGTTAAAAATGTATTCACATAATAAAGGCCATCTTGTTTTACAGGATGGCTTTTTTAGTAAGCTGCATTACTGGTTTAAATTACGTTGGCAGATTATCTACTTTAAGTTGCAGAGTTAGTAACGAAGAATGGCCGGATATCTGATCAAAATTGTAAAATATTGACATTTAGTTGTAAATTAGTTGATTAATCGGTTTTTCAAATACTATACAGAAGCTACCATATTTAAAAAGAAGTAAAAGACGAATTGAAATTGTACCAGGAACAAAACCGTTATGAGGAAGAAAAGCTCTTGTCTTTGCTGGCTACTGGCAGTGAACATGCTTTCCAGGTAATTTACAACCGACACCGTAACCGTATATACAGGGTGGCAATTCGGTATCTAAAGTCTCCGGCCCTTGCTCAGGAAGTAGTGCAGGAGGTTTTTCTGAAATTATGGATCAAACGGTCAGATTTTCAAAAAGAGTTGCCTGTAGAAGGATGGCTTTTTACCGTGGCAAAAAATAATATTCTAAACAGGCTTAAGAAGATAGCCATTGAGTGGAAAGCGCTCAACCACATAAAAAATAACCAGCAGTTCGAGGATGACTCCACCCAGCAGGGATTAACGGAGGCGGATTATACCAAGCTAATAAAAGAGGCACTGGGATCCTTGCCCGAAAAACAATTCCAGGTATACCAATTGGCCAGGGAAAAAAACCTTTCTTACCGTGAAATAGCAGAACAGCTGAACATATCCCCACTTACTGTAAAAACGCATATGTCTCGCGCACTGAGTCATATCCGGCTTTTTGTTAACACGCACTGGAACCTGCTTATTTTGTTTTTCATTTATTGACTCTGAACTCGTCCTCACCCGGCACATTTGTGTATCTCCCTGTTTATTTAACCCGCCGGAAATTCTGAAAATATAATTATTATTTAAGTCGGTACTCCTTCATTGGCGGACGATTGTATATTACAGGGTACAGGTTAAAATATTAATTGTTTTGAGCGCTATGAAAGAAAGATTCAGCTATTTACTGATGCTTTATGTAGATAATAACATCTCCGCGAAAGAAAAGGATGAGTTTTTTGAGCTACTGTCATCAGGAGATTTTGACGATTTACTGGAAAAAAAGTTCGATAAAACGATGTATGAAGACGACGCACACCCAGGAACAGATCTTCCTTTAGATACTTCCCGTGATATCATGAACCAGATTCTTACATCGCAAAAAAGTGCTGGGACAGACAGAAAAAAAATGAGTATTCCAGTCGTGAAATGGCTGGCCGCCGCCTCCGTAATTGCAGTAATGGCCGTTTCATTTTATTTTTTTAATAATAAGAGCAGTAGCCGCTTCATCGATGAATTTGTTGAAAACAGCTCTCAAAGGACCACTAACATAACCGGCAATTCATTGAATGTCACACTTCCCGACGGAAGCCGGATACACCTGAAGCCCAACGCCTCCGTTTTTTATTCCAGTAAACAATTTTCCGCCAAAAGAGAGGTTTATGTGGAAGGAGAAGCTTTTTTCCAAATCGCCAAAGATCCGCTTAAACCATTTTATGTTTATTACGATAACCTGGTTACCAAAGTGCTGGGTACTTCCTTCACCATACGCACTAACAGCGTTGCAGGCAATATCGAAGTAGAAGTACTATCCGGGAAAGTACAGGTATACGAAAACGAAGCCATCGTGCAGCAGGAGCCGAAGAACATGAGTCTTATAGTAACCCCCAATCAGAAAGCAGTATACAAAATCAGCAGGCATTTTTTTGAAACTACTTTGGTAGATAGCCCGGTGGTAATTTCCCAGGCAAGAGCGGTTTCATCTTCCGGAACGCTGATAAAAACGGGCGATTTTATATATGAAAATGTGCAATTATTACAGATATTAAAAGAACTCGAAACCATATACGGAATTGAAATAATCGTGAATAATGAAGACATCTATAGATGTGTTTTTAGCGGGGATGTAAACAGGCAAAATCTGTACGATAAATTAAATATAATCTGCCTTGCTACCAATGCGGATTACGAAATAAACGGAACGAAGATTCTAATAAAAGGAAACGGTTGCCCATAATTAACTTCAATAAATAAACATGAGAATATAAGCCATTTGAAATTATTAAAAAGAGCTGGAAGTATGGGGATACAACCAACTCTTAACAGAATTAACTGTTTTGAAACGATAGCACTTCTTAATCAAATCTAACAAATTTATGAAATCCAAGCAACTAATCGTTGCTTCAACGATTCTTGTTATGAAAATAACAGCATTTCAATTAGTGTTCCTGACAGTTTCCGCTTTTTCACTGCATGCCAGGGAAGCTATGGCGCAGAACGTTCTGGAGAAACGGATAACACTCAATGTGAAAAATGAGTCGCTACAGCGGGTTATAAACTTAATCAGGCAGCAAACAAATGTTGATTTCAGCTTTAGCGCGAGTTCTATTAAAATGCAACGAACAGTAACCTGTTCCGTAAAGGACAAAACACTGCTTGATTTTTTCAATGAAGACCTTAGCGCCTATAATATCGGTTACAGGGTAGTGAATGAGCAGGTTGTGTTATTTTCGAATAGTAAAGTTCCTGAAACAGCTACTGAAGCCACTTCCGAGCTTAAAACTACCATCGCACCAGGAGCCGATATAGAGATAAGCGGTTATGTATACGATGAAAAGGGGCAGCCAATCGAGGGTATTACCATACGGGAGAAAGAGACATCCAATGCTACCAGCACTAATGCCAAGGGTTTTTTCCGGCTTAAAGTAAAAAGTGCTGCTTCAGTACTTTCCATTACCAGCGTGGGTTACACCACCCAGGAGCTTACGGTAGGTTCGGAGTTAACGTTCAACATAAAAATGGCCACTACTACCAACTCTCTTGATGATGTAATAGTGGTAGGATATGGTACGCAGAAGAAAATTAATAATACAGGCGCCGTTTCAACGATCAATACAAAAGAACTGGTGCAGTCTCCGGTAGCTAATATCAGTAATTCACTGGTAGGCAGATTACCCGGTTTATTTGCGACCCAGTCCGGCGGTGAGCCCGGTAACGATGCCTCCCGCATAAGAATAAGAGGGGTGGGCACTTTTTCCGGAAACACCGATCCACTGGCTATAGTGGACGGTATACAGGTAGACAATTACAACAATATAGACCCAAACGAGATAGAATCCGTAACTATACTTAAAGACGCTTCTTCTACGGCAGTTTATGGTATCAGGGGAGCCAACGGCGTCATTATTATCACCACCAAACGAGGTAAAACAGGCCCTCCCAGGGTTAGTTATACATTCAACCAGGGATTTAACTCCTTTACGGATTTAAGGCATTCCATGAGTGCAGCCGATTATGCTACTAATTATAATAAAGGACTTAAATCAGATACCTATGTAACCGGGGCAGCTTATCTGCCCAGGTATTCCGAAAGGGATATCGAGTTATACAGAAATGGTACAGATCCCATATTTCACCCCGACAGGGACTGGTCAGATCTTTTATTCCGCAAGGTGTCCACTCAATCACAGCATAATATCAATATTAGCGGTGGACAGCGGAAAGTAAGGTATTTTATATCAGGTGGTTTTTTTAATCAGCAGGGATTATTCAAAGATCTTACGGATATCGTTCCGGAGTTTAACGCGCAGTCTACTTTCAGAAGATACAATGTGCGATCGAATTTTAATTTTGAAGTGACCAAACGTTTTACCATAGCCATGGACCTGTCTACCCAAACGGAAATAAGAAACGGAAATACGAACAACGGTGGCACGGAAAGGGTAGTAGGCGATATACTGAGAGCTGCGCCGCTCGACGGACCTGGGGTAGTAGACGGCAAAGTGGTAAACATCAATGCGCAGAACGGTAATCCGTATGCGGCGCTGTTGTTTCCAGGTGCTGCAGGTGGGGTGTCCCGGTCGTATCGTAATTATCTAAACGGTTCTTTACGCGGCGATCTCGATCTGGGTTTCGTCACCAAAGGGTTATCTACACATGCCACAGCAGCTATACAGACTTATAACCAGCAGACGATCATAAATACCAAAACGCTGATTTCTTATACGGCTTTCCCGATCAATGGCGGACCTATTAATGGGGGTACGGTCAACTATGTTCCCAACACTACGGAAGCGCAGTTCGGATTCAGTCAGAACGGAACCTACAACAGGAGAATAACGGCAGAATTCGCGGTTGATTATAAGAGAAGGTTCGGCAATCATAACGTAACAGGATTATTATTGTATAACCAGCAAAAAACCTTCGATCCCGAGTTTCAGTTTGGCGTTCCGAAAGGATACCAGAGTCTTGTGAGTCGTGGTACCTATGATTACGATGGCCGTTATCTTGCTGAAGTAAATGTGGGCTATAACGGAACCGAGAATTTTGCTCCAGGCAAACGCTTCGGATTTTTCCCGGCATACTCCGTTGGTTGGGTAGCTTCCAAAGAGTCTTTCTTTCCTGTCAGCAAGGCCATTACCTTTTTAAAGTTGAGAGTGTCTTATGGAGAAGTGGGTAACGACCAGATCGGTGGAAACCGCTTTCTTTATAACCCTACCACTTATAGTTTAATACCCGGATTTAACGGGTCTCTTCAGAATGCCATGTATTACTTTGGAAATGTAGGTACCACGCTTTCCGGGTATAATGGTTTCAGGGAAGGGGCTACCGGTAATCCCAACGTAACATGGGAACGCTCCATCAAGCAGAATGTGGGAATGGAGATGTTTCTTTATAACGATAAGGTGAAAATAAATGCCGATGTCTTTAATGAAAAGCGCGATAATATCCTGGCTACTCCCCAAACGATCTCAGCTATCACGGGTTTAATACAACCCGCTACCAACCTGGGTAGAATGGAGAACAAGGGTTATGAAGGCGATATTACCTTCAGTGATTTTATAGGAAAGGTGGGGTATAGGATCGGTGCGAATTATAGTTTTGCCCGTAATAAGATACTATTCAGAGATGAGATCCCCAACACCTATGCCTACCAGAACAGAACGGGCCAGCGTTTGGGCCAGAACTTCGTTTTGATTGCAGACGGTTTTTTCAATACCTGGGACGAAGTGAATGATGCGAAAAGGCCCGCATACCAGGCAAATAATAACAGGGTGCAGCCGGGCGATCTCCGGTTCAGGGATGTAAATGGAGACGGTATTGTAGACGCTTTCGACCAGGTACCCTATGGATATTCCAATATCCCGGAAAAGACATTTGGTTTTTCCCTGGCCCTCAACTACAGTGGATTTGATTTTTCCGTTTTATTCCAGGGAGTCGGTAACGTATCGCTATATTATCTGAATCGTCAGCGCGCACCCGGCTTTGGCGGCCCGATACCGGAAGGAGCTGCTGATTATCATAATGAGAGCTGGACGCAGGAACGATATGAAGAGGGCCTCCCTATCCGGTTTCCCCGTTTTAGCGTGAGCGGTAGTCCCAATACCCAGGGGTCCAGTTTTTTTCTTGCAGACGCGAGCTATCTGCGCCTGAAAAACGGAGAAATAGGTTATACAGCCAGTGCGGCGTTTCTGCGTAAAGTAGGTATCAGTTCCTGCCGAATATATGCCAATGCGAATAATCTGATTACCTGGAAAAAAACATATCCTGGCATCGATCCGGAAAACAGCTCGTCCAATACATCGGACACCAACCTCGAACCTTACCCACTTGTTCGTACCATCAATATGGGGCTCAACGTTAATTTTTAAAAGCTTGTGTGATATGAGAAAAATAATTTATTTATTTATTTTTTGTTTGCTTGTTACGGGAATACCTGCATGTACCAAAGACTTCCTTGATAAGGCACCGGGTACCGATATTACTGAAAACACGGTATTCAGCACCCGGAATAACCTGGAGTCGTTTATTGTAACTGTTTACAAATACGGGATGCATTCCCTGTTTCGTTACGGCGACCAGCAATATTTTTCTTATACGGTGCCGGTAGTTCAATACGATGCGGCAGGACCCACTTCTGCTATGTGCGATGAAGGGGATGCCTCCGAAGCGGGATATTATTTAACCAATGAATGGAACAAGGGAAACGTGCTTCCTACCAATATAGTGGCCATTGAGGATTACCGCTATTATATAAGGTGGATAGCATTACGCCAGATCAACCTGATTCTGAAAAGAGCCGGGGAAGTACCTGAAAAGGACCCATCTGCCACGCAATCTTATATTAACCAGGTTACCGGTGAGGTAAAAGTATTGCGAGCTATGAATTACCTTGAAATGATAAAACGCTATGGCGGCGTACCGATCGTAGACCAGGTATTTGAAGCCGGCGTACCCATCGATGTACCCAGAAGTTCGCTGGACTCCTGTATAAAGTTTATCATCAGGGATTGCGATGATGCTATTGCGAACCCGGATCTTCCGGCCAGTTACCCGGCCACGTTTACAGGAAGAGTAACCAAAACAGTTGCTTACCTGGTAAAAGCAAAAACACTCTTGCTGGCCGCCAGTCCGCAATTCAATACGGCTGTGCCTTCCCTGTCTATGCCCGGTGAGTCAAACAACCGCCTGATTTGTCTTGGAAACTATGACCTTAACAGGTGGAAACTGGCCGCTGATGCTGCAAAGGCGGCTATAGATTATGCGGAATCGAACGGTTATTCCATGATAGATGTTCCTGCCAACAGGAACCCTTCCGACACGGTGGTATCTGGTGTAAATACGGGAGCTCCGCAAATCCCTGCGGGCAACTACCGTAATTCATGGGATATTTTTAATAATTCTGAAGTCATACTAGCTTACCAGGGAAATGCGGCTAATAATTTTTCCAACGATCCCATCCGGCTTTTTTTACCAACGTTTGCAGGTACCAGCCGTTCCGGTTGTACTATGC
The DNA here is from genome assembly GCA_031399065.1 of Chitinophagaceae bacterium. Lineage (GTDB taxonomy): Bacteria > Bacteroidota > Bacteroidia > Chitinophagales > Chitinophagaceae > JADCRZ01. The sequence goes on along the minus strand of JANNOM010000023.1, from coordinate 52,847 downwards.
CGCTTAATTTTTTAAAGAAGTACGAAAAAAAAGATGGCACTCCTCAAAGCTGGCCTGCTTCGGGTGGTAATAACCTGCTGGCAAAATATTATGAGCTGGACCCCAGGTTCAAGCAGACGCTTTGTTATACAAGGTCTTATTTCAATGTTTCCTTCCCGAATGTAGCTTTATACAATGGAGGTACGCCGGCGAACGTGTATAACAATTGTTTTGGAGGAACCTGGATGCGTAAGTTTATTCCCACCGTTACGGGTCGTATAAATGTTAATGACGTTTTATATCGCTTAAACGAGCTTTACCTGTATTATGCAGAAGCATTGAATGAATATAATGCCGCACCGCCGGCGGAAGCCTACGCGGCAGTCAACAAAATCCGGAACCGCTCCGACATGCCCAACCTGCCCACAGGGCTTAGCCAGGAGCAGTTTCGCCAACGGGTAAGAAACGAGAGCGCCATCGAACTGATATTTGAAGATCACCGCATGTGGGATATCAGGCGTTGGTTAATTGCTGAAGAAGACGGAGTAATGAACGGTGCGTTTGAAGGCCTGCGGATCAACAGGGTAAACGAAAGAACCTATACATGGTCCACCTGGTCGTTCGAAACCAGGCTGTTTACAAAGAAAATGTACCTGCATCCCTTCCCGCAGCCTGAGGTACTGAAAGGAAACCTGGTTCAGAATCCCGGCTACTGACGAACGGTTAAAGGCCGCATTTCTTATATATCATTTTAAACGGCTTCAAAAGTCATTATGAAAAAAGAACATCTTATTAGCATATTCAGCATGATGTTGTACCTGTTGTACGGTACCTCGGTGAGGGCACAGGATACGATAGCTCCTGGGCCGGCAGTAGCCGACACCACCATCATAAACAGCGGGAGAAGCAATCTCCAGGTAGGTTATGGTTCCCAGGATAGAAATAAAGTAACTGCTGCCATATCCACTGTAGAAGGAAGTACGCTTGAAAAAAACTTTACGCTCAATGCGGGCAATACGCTTTTTGGAAGACTCGCAGGATTAACGGTTAGTCAGGGTAATTCCGAGCCAGGCGCCGGAGTGCCCTCCCTGCTGGTAAGGGGAAGAAATACATTCGGGGTAAATGCCAGCAGTGAACCCCTGGTTATAATAGACGGACTCATAAGCAACGGGTATAATACCGCCAATGCATTTATGCAGTTACAACCCGAAGAGATCGAATCGGTCTCCGTTCTTAAAGACGCGGCTGCAACGGCCATCTATGGAATGCGGGCAGCCAACGGGGTGCTGCTGGTTACCACGAGAACGGGAAAGGAAGGGGCTTTAAAAGTTAGCTTTACCACTAAACACGGATTCAATCAGGCCCGGTATATACCGGAATCTCTGGATTCATACAATTACGGACTATTGTACAATGAGGCATTGCAAAATGATGGTCTTCCTGCCAGATACAGCGAAGCGGATCTGAATGCATACAAAGATCGTTCAGACCCTATCTATCATCCTGATGTGAACTGGTATAATGAAGTGCTGCGTCCCCTGGCCGGCGTTTCCAGTTACGATCTTACGTTTTCCGGCGGAGATCCCTCTGTACGGTATTTTGTAATGCTGAATGCGCTGAACAGCCAGGGACTTTATAAAAAATTTGGGGATGATGATGAAGAAAGTTCAAACTCGAAGTTTACCAGGTATAACTTCCGGTCCAACATAGACATCACGCTTTCCCGGCGGCTGAAGGCGGCGTTTAAGATAGCAGGCTCGCTGGAACAGATAAGTAATCCCTTTGCTTATAATACTGCTTCCACGTTCTCATTCCTGGCAACCCTTCCACCTAACGCTTTTCCTGTATACAACACAGATGGTTCATATGGCGGCAATACCACATATACCCAGGGCAATCCAGTAGCCAACCTCAGGTCTACCGGGTTTTTTCAAACAAATGCCCGTACTATTCTCACATCGCTGAAGCTTACGCAGCAACTGGATGCCATTACAAAAGGATTAAGCGTATCGGGCGTGATTTCCATTAATAATTACTTTAAGTCGGGCTCCAGAAAAACAAAGCAGTATCCCCGTTATACGGCGGTTAAAACGCCGGGAGGAGAGGATATTACCGTTCTTGTTCCCGGGAGTCAGTTGACTTCACTGGCAGGTACGGAGCAGACGCTTGACCAATACCGCAATTTTATCGTACAGGCTTTTTTGGATTACCAGCGTACTTTCGGCAAAAGTGATGTATCCGGCATGCTGATGTTCAATAAGGATAACATTACCTTCAATGCACCGCCAAGCGATCCAACGGTTCCTTCTGCCAATTCCACGGACCCTTATAAGCATAATAACGGTGCCGGCCGCTTAACCTATACTTATAACGACAGATATACAGGCCAGTTTTCGTTTGCCTACATGGGCAGCGATCTTTTTCCAAAGGATAGACGTTATGGATTCTTTCCTGCCGGATCGGTAGGATGGGTGGCATCCAATGAAGATTTCCTGCAAGGCAGCAGGCAGCTTAACTTTCTTAAGCTGAGGGCGTCTTACGGTATCGTAGGTAACGACAACACCATCGTTCCCCCCAGTTTGTCTACCCGGTATGCTTTTACCGGCACTTTCGGAGGCGGCGGTTATTTTTTTGGTACCAGCAACGTCCCGGCGAATGGTTTCGCCGAAAATGTTATCGCCAACCCGAATATTACCTGGGAAAAGGAAAAATACCTGAATATCGGATTCGATGCCACATTGTTCGATCATTTTTCCCTGTCTTTCGATGTATTCGATCGCGACCGTTACGATATCCTGGTGCCATCCAACAGTACCACTCCCTTATTTCTGGGAGTAAATACACAAAATCTGAATAAGGGACGTTCCAATAATAAAGGCTTCGACCTGTCCCTGGAGTATTCGAAAAATACCAGAAGAGGCTGGCAGTTTTATGTTCAGGCAAATGTTTCCTATGCAAGGAACAAAGTATTATTCAATGCGGAGTCCCTTCAGATAAACAGCCAGTTGTATAGTACCGGTGGCATTATCGGTCAGCCACTGGTGTATAAATTTATCGGATTTTATACCCAGGAAGACATCGATAGAAGACTGGCAGATCCAAAGAGCGTACCCGCCGTGCTTACCGAAACAATCAGAGCGGGTGACCTGAAATATCAGGATACGGGAGGTCCGGAAGGTAAGCCTGACGGCATCATTGATGGTAACGACCTGATGCCGATCGGTAAAAACGCCATACCTGATCTGCAGGTAGGATTGCGTGGCGGGTTCAGATACAAATCGTTCGACCTGGATCTTGTGCTACAAGGTGTTTCCGGGAATACGGCCTACCTGGGAGGAAGCTACTTTAATGCTTTTCAGAACAACGGAACTGTTTCGCCGATCGCATTGGGAAGGTGGACACCTGAAACAGCGGGATCGGCAACCTATCCCCGTTTATCTTCCAGGAATAACCTGAATAACTTTCTGGGTTCATCGTTCTGGCAAAGGGATGGCAGTTTCATAAAACTTCGGAGCGCAGAGATCGGCTATTCGTTGCCGTTAAAAATTTCTGATAAAATCAAGGCCACTACCATACGGATTTTTGCAAACGGAACCAATCTTTTTTCACTGGATCATATCGAATACGGCGATCCCGAATCGCCGAGCGGTTATCCGGTAACAAGAACAGTTACCCTGGGTGCTAAAATTCAATTATAACCATTTAAAGAAGAAACAGTGAAAAAGTTTATATATCTATTGCTGATCGGTGGGATGGCATCTATCAGTGCCTGCGAAAAGCTTGACCGGGAGTTTGTGACTACCATCGGACGCAATGAAATCGAACAATCCTTTGGGAATGTAGGCGGCCTGCTGACTGCTATCTATGCAGATATACCCGATGGTACGCTCTATATCGGTGGTGCCGCCATGATGGCATCCGCCACTGACGAAGCGGAATTTACCGCAGAATCGAACGCGGTACAAAGCTTTAATACCGGTTCCTGGAACGCGGTCAGTAATCCGGACCTGGTATGGGGTACGTACTACAGAGGAATACGCAAAGTAAATCAGTTTTTATTGTCGACAGATAAAATCAACCTCGACCCCTGGAAACTGGATCCTTCGGTAAATGGTCAAACAGTTTATAATGCCAACCTGGCTACTATCAACAGGTGGAAATACGAAGCCCGTTTCTTACGCGCCTATTTCTACTTTGAATTGGTTAAGCGTTATGGAGGTGTACCCATCATCAACTCGGCACTGGAACTGGATGGTGATTTTTCACAGATTCAGCGTAGTTCGCTTGATAGCTGTATAAAATTTATCGTTAGTGAGGCGGATTCCGCGGCACTTAACCTGCCACTCACTACTTCTACCCTTCCTTACGTGGTTACCAGCGATCTTAACAGGGCCACCAGGCTGAGTGCCCTCGCTCTCAAAAGCAGGGTACTTCTGTATGCGGCCAGCGACTTGTTCAACACACCCTCCTGGGCACCGGGATATACAAAGCCTGAACTGATCTCGCTACCTGTTGCTGACCGCATGGCCAGGTGGAAAGCGGCTTCCGACGCTGCCAAGGCGGTAATAGACGCCAATACCCTTCCCGGTCTGGGCGCTTATAAAGCACTTTTTAATACATTCAACAATGCAGAAATTATTTTTTGCAGAAGCAATACAGCAGGGGGTAACAGTAATGCCTACGAAAAAAATAATTCACCGATTGGATTTGCGAAAGGGTTAAGCGGCAATACCCCGTCGCAGGACCTGGTAGATGCTTACGAAGTAAAATTAAATAATACTACCGCCGTACCATTCGATTGGAACGACCCAGCGATGGCTGCCAACCCTTATGCCAACAGGGACCCCCGGCTGGCACTTACCGTAATACTGAACAATTCCTCATTCGGCACCCCCGCGCGTCTGGTTGAGTTGTATACGGGAGGACTGGATGCGAGACCTGTACCCAATGCTTCCAAAACAGGGTACTACCTGAGAAAGTACCAGCAGGAAAGTTTAAACCTAACCAACGAAAATACCGGTTCGCACAGCTGGATACTGTTTCGTTACCCGGAGATATACCTTAACTACGCGGAAGCCCTAAATGAATGGAGCCCCGGAGCTGCGGATATAAAAGCGTATTACGACCGCGTAAGAAACAGAACGGGTATAGCTATGCCGCTTTTGCCGACAGGCCTTACACAGCAAGAGGTAAGGGAAAAAATAAGAAATGAGCGAAGGGTGGAATTTGCCTTCGAGGATCACCGGTTCTGGGATGTGCGGCGATGGATGCAGGGAACCACTTTTTTCAACAGGCCGCTGCGCGGGTTGAATATTACCCGCACGGGTGCCAGTACATTCAGCTACGCCCCTTACGTGGTGGAAAGCCGGGTGTTCGAGCCGAAAATGTATTTATACCCGGTTCCGCAAAGCGACCTTAATATTTCTCCCCTGATCGTTCAAAATCCATCATGGTAATTTAAAATTTTAATCATGCAGAAAAAACTAATTAACCATCTGAAAACACTATCTATAATAGCTATGGTCTTAGGCTTGATTTTATACGGATGTTCCAGTAAAGACCTGGTGGATTTCAACTACCCCGACCAGGTGATATATATGCCTCAGGCATCCATAGCAGCTTCCAGTAACGGAATTTATTCGATTACTCCCAGCATCCAGGGTTTGTCTTACCGGTATTTGAATGATGTAACTGCCGGCAAGTGTAATGTTCCGCTGGGCATTCTCCGTTCGGGCACGGATCTTTCCGGTTTGATACCTGTTGACATTGCTTTAAATACAGATACTGTTTCAAAGCTGATCGCTTCCGGCAGATTTGCTGTGCCAACCGATCCCACCGTTACCACAGAGCAATTGCCGGCTGCCGCATTTACGCTTCCAACCATTGTGAATGTGCCGGGTGGCAGCAGTAACGAAAGCTTTAATGTAAGTATCGATCTTAACTTTTTATTGAACAGCCTTTTAAATACCCCTAAGAAAAGGTACGCGTTAGCAGTAGGTATTTCGGCCACGGGGTCTTCAAAAAATACCAATCCCAGATTTGGTACTACTGTTATCCTGGTTGATCCACAGCAAATGCTGATTCCGGTTGCCAACTTTACTTCCTACATATTCAGAGAAACAAGAACGGCCAACTTCGTCAACACATCTTCTAACGGAACTACCTATTCATGGAATTACGGTGATGGATCACCGGTATCTTCAGAAGTAGCTGCGAGTCACGTTTATTTACCCGGAACATATACTGTAACACTTACAACTACCGGTATCCCAGGTGTATCCACTGCGTCTGTAAAGTCAACTATCCTTGTAATTCAATAATATTTTGATATCAATATCCGATAAAATATAATTTTATGACAGCGCTAAACTTTTTACCCTTCTGTTTTCTTTCTTTTTTATCTGTATTATCCTGTAGCAAAAAGGAAGAGACTTCTCCATCACCCAACCCTCCGGTAATTAAGGGAGTACTGAATGTTTATCCCTCACCGGGAAATTTGTCATCGGTAGAGCATCTTACCGAATCCAACGATTATACGGTGGAAGTAAAGCGTGCCGGGGAAACGGCATACAAAACCTGTTTCGTGTACAAATCCGACAACTATTGGGTAGACAAATATTTTGGGGGGCCATCCAAATCGCAAAATTCGCTTTCTTTTACCAGCTTCGCTTTTAATGAGACTTCGGTAGACATCAGAATTACCTACAAGAGCACGGCCAATAATGTAACGGTGCGTCCGCTGGGTTTTGGTATTAACCCGGTTAAGAACGGTAACGTGTTTACATTTACGTTAAGCGAACCCAAAAAGATATCCATTGAAATCAATGACAGGAAGAATCCGCTATTCTTATTTGCCGAACGACCTGATATACCCAATCCCAATGCCACGTATTATTATGGCCCGGGTGTGCACCGGGTAGGTCTGGCCAAAGTGATCAACTCCAACGAGTCAGTTTATATAGCTGCGGGCGCAGTAGTGGAAGGATCATTTATAATGCCATATAATACAAAAAATATCAGTATTAAAGGCCGGGGGATACTCTGTATGGGAGAGTGGCCGCACGAATCGGTAGATATAAGCTGGTTGGGCGCACATTCAGCTGTTAAAGCAAACGGGGTGAGTTTTTTGCAAATGGAGGGAATTATCATAGCTAACAGTACGGGATGGACGATACCGATTTATAACAGTGATAATCTTACACACGATAACCAGTTTCGTAATCTGAAACTGATGTCCTGGAACGGTAATACGGATGGTATATGGGTAAATGGAAATAACCATATCGTGGACGATTGTTTTATTTTTACCAATGACGATATTTTCATGTCTCACGGCGCCACCAATGGAAAAATATCCAATATCGTTGTATGGGGCGGACCTTGGGGAAGATTATACTGGGTAAACAACCAGGCTTCCACTTCCAAAATGCAGTTTGAAAATATTAATGTAATAGGTAAGGATGGAGGTCCCGCCATGATACTGGTAGATGGGTCAACGGGAACCAATATAAATATAGATAATATTACCTTTAGAAACCTACGGATAGAGTCGCATCCGAAAACGAGCAATTACAACACCAATAAATTTTTGGTATTTAACTCCGGGCATAAAAGCGTTAGTAACTGGCTATTCGATAACCTGACAATTGATGATAAAAACCCTGATGAGGGTGATTTATATGGCACGGCGGCTAGTCCGGTTAATGGCATTACATTCCGAAATTTCAAAATGGGAGGCGCTAAAATGACATCATTGAATGATGCAAGTATGGATAAAAACACTTTTGCGAATAATATAACCTTCGAATAGGCAGTTGTTCGCTATTACTTGACAATGGCTATTGTTAAATGCAAACAGGTTGTTATTAATTTGCGGGATCAGATAGTAATATTGTCGCATTATTATTATATTTGATTTCAATAACATTTAACTCTAACGATCATGCAAGACATAAAAAGCCGTCGCCAATTTATACGCAACACCTCTCTTGCCGCTACCAGCGTGCTTTTTGCACCATCACTCGTTTCGGCCAGCAGCTTTAAAGGATCTCCCAATAATAAAGTATTGCTTGGTATGATGGGTACCCATAGCCGGGGTGGTTTTCTGGCGAAAACGTTTGCGAAACTACCCAATGTTGAAATAGCTTATATATGCGACCCGGATGCCAATGTATTGGCCAAAACAATTTCGGATATAGAAAAGCTAACGGGAAAGAAGCCCGAGGGCATCGCAGATGTCCGTAAGCTGCTCGAAAGAAAAGATTTTGATGGCCTCGTAGTGGCTGCCCCGGATCACTGGCACGCACCGGCTTCTATTATGGCTCTGCAGGCAGGCAAGCACGTTTATGTAGAAAAACCATGTAGTCATAATCCCAGGGAAGGCGAACTGCTCGTGGAGGCTTCCGAAAAGTATAAGCGCATGGTGCAGATGGGAAGTCAGCGCCGTACTTTTAAAAACGTGCAGGAGATGATCGATAAATTGCATACCGGTGTTATAGGACGTGTCTATTTTGCCAGGGGCTGGTATACGAATAACCGGAAATCTATCGGTAAAGGCAAAGTGGCGCCGGTACCCTCTAATCTTAACTTCGACCTGTGGCAGGGACCTGCTCCCCGGACCGATTACCGAGATAATGTTGTTCACTACAACTGGCACTGGTTCTGGAACTGGGGTACCGGAGAATCGCTGAATAACGGTACACACGAACTGGATGTGATTCGCTGGGGACTGGGCGTCGACTTCCCGGTTGAAGTGGTTTCGGCCGGCGGACGTTTTCACTGGCAGGATGACTGGGAAACGCCCGATACACAAACTATTACCTATAAATTTCCCAATAATACCGCCTGTACCTGGGAGGGCCGCAGTTGTAACAGCTACAACTCAGAAGGATTTGGAAGAGGTGTTATTTTCTACGGAGACAAAGGAACCATTGTATACTCGGGCGGAAACAGTTATAAAGTATTCGATGCCGCCAATAAGCTGGTATCGGAAGTAAAAGACTCTACTCCCTACGATCCTACCAATACAGTTAGTCCTTTGGAAAGCCTGGATGGGCAGCACCTGCAGAATTTTGCGGAAGCTATTCGTGGCAACGAAAAGATCAATGCTCCCATACTGGAAGGCCATAAATCCACTTTATTGCCGCAACTCGGTAATATTGCCTACCGTGTAGGAAGAGTGTTAACCTGCGACCCGGCCAATGGACATATTCTTAAAGATGCGGAAGCTATGAAGTTATGGGGAAGGGAATATGAAAAAGGATGGGAAGTAAAGGTATAAATTCATAGGTTGAAAAACATAGATACGATGATTGCAAGAATGTTTCAACTGGTAATCGCTCTGTTGATTTGCCAGTTAGTAATAGGTCAGCCGAAAAACGGTGAGCTTCCCAACACCCTTTCCAAAAAAGAAAAGAAGGCTGGCTACCGCTTATTATACGACGGCCAAACTTCCGCGGGCTGGCGGAGTGCCGGCGGTACTTCGTTTCCTCAAGCGGGATGGGAATATAAAAACGGGGAGCTTAAAGTGATACAGGAGGAAAACTCGAAAAACCACCGGGGCCTGGGCGGCGACATAGTGACCACCGAAAAATTCAGCTGTTTTGATCTTTCTTTTGAATACAATATTTCGAAAGGTGGCAATAGCGGCCTTAAATATTTTGTAACAAATGAGAAAGGGTCTTCGGTAGGGCTGGAGCTACAGTTGCTGGACGATTCCCTTCATCCCGATGCAAAAGCCGGTAAAAATGGAAACCATACTTCTCTTTCCCTATACGATCTTATAACTGCCACCAAAAAAGAAAATCTCGAAAACCCGCCGGGAACCTGGAATAAGGTAAGGCTGGTAGTATACCCGGATAACAAAGTGGAACATTATCTTAATGGTGTAAAAGTATTGGAATACACTAAAGGATCGGAACTGTTCAAACAACTGATATCGGAAAGCAAATACAGTACTATTAAGGGGTTCGCCGAAAACCAGGAAGGCCATATTTTATTACAGGATCACGGTTTTGCTATAGGTTTCCGAAGTATAAAGATCCGCCCTTTAAAATGATCCCATGGATGGTGATTCAACTTTATTCTCTTATTAATAAATATGTATAACAGATATAAAACGGCATTATTCATTTACGTTTTGCTGCTCACGGTAATGAACAGCTCACAAGTACTTGCACAAAAAAAAACCAGGCAACCGGTTGATTTTGTTGATAACCGGATAGGTGTTGCAGACGACATATCCAATTGCGTAATAGGTCCCCAGCTTCCTTTCGGATCCATTAATCCAAGCCCTCAAACGATGGAAGGTGCAGATGACGGGTACGATCCGGGCCAGCCTATCAGAGGTTTCGGGCAGTTGCATGTAAGCGGTACTGGCTGGGGTACTAATGGACAGGTATTTTTATCTCCCCAAACGGGCCTCGCTGTCAATGACAAGGAACATGATTCCCCCAAATCAGGTGAAAGTGCAAAGCCGTATGAATATGCGGTAACGCTTGACCGGTACAACATTGCTACAAGGGTAACGCCTTCTTATCATTCCGCCATCTATCAGTTTACTTTCCCTGCCTCCGACAGTGCTCACCTGTTGCTGGATATTACACATAATATCCCGATGGATATCAAGCCGGTCATTAAAGGAGAGGTATCCGAAGGAGAGATCCACTTCGATAATGCACAGCATACGCTTATCTCAGGATATGGCATATACAGTGGCGGATTCGGCGGAGGCAGATATACCGTTTATTTCGCGGCGGCATTAAGCAAAACCCCCGCAGGTTACGGTACCTGGATTAATGGAGAAATAAACAGGGGAAACGGTTCGCAGGCCCTGGTGGTCAAAAACGACAGAGTAGGAGGTTATGTACATTTTAATACCAGGCAAAACGAAAAAATTTATCTTAAGATTGCTGTCTCGTATAAAAGCATTGAACAGGCAAGAATTTGGCTGGGCCAGGAAATGCCTGGCTGGGATTATGATAAGTACCGGCAAACTGCGAAAGATACCTGGAACAAAACACTATCAACTATCCAGGTGGAAGGTGGTTCGGAGAAGGATAAAGCAATTTTTTATACTGCGCTGTATCATGCTCAATTGATGCCGCGCAACAGGACCAATGACTCAAAAGCCTTTGATAAAGATGTTCCTGTATGGGACGATCATTTCGCGGTATGGGATACCTGGAGAACCGTTTACCCGCTGCATGCTTTAATTAATCCTTCCGTAGTGAGCGGAACCGTTAATTCGTTCATCGCCCGGTTTGAAAAATATGGAGTGGTAAGAGATGCCTTCGTGAACGGTAATGATATGGGATCGGAGCAGGGTGGCAATAACATAGATAACATAATAGCCGATGCTTATGTAAAAGGCATCAAGGGAATTAACTGGGAAGAGGCATACAAGGTGTTGAAGTACGATGCCGATCAGCAGCGGCTGGGAAGCTTTGCCTGGCGCAGGCAGGATAGTGCTTTAAATACCTATAAGCAGACTGGCTGGATACCGGGAGGCATCATGTCCTGCTCCATGAGCCTTGAATATGCCTATAACGATTATTGTACAGCACTGGTGGCAAAAGGAATGGGTAAAATGGACGATTATGATAAATACCTACGTAGAAGCAAACAATGGATAAGTCTCTGGAATAAAGACGCCGTCAGCGATGGCTTTACAGGTTTTATAATGCCCAAAACGAAAGAGGGAGATTTTATAAATATCGACTTTAAGACTTATCCCGGTTCCTGGAAAAACTATTTTTACGAAGGATCTTCCTGGAATTATTCCTGGTTTGCGCCGCACCAGTTTAAGGAACTGGTAGGATTGAATGGTGGCAACGAAACCTTTGTTAAAAAGCTGAACTATGGTTTTGAAAAGAAACTGATACGGTACGATAATGAACCGGCTTTTTTGGCGGTACATGGATTTTTATATGCCGGAAGGCCCGATCTTACCAGTTACTGGGTACGCCAGTTATTAAGTAAGTCCTTTACTGATAAAGGCTACCCAGGTAATGACGATAGCGGCGCTATGAGCTCCTGGTATATCTTTTCTTCCATAGGTATATTCCCCAATGCCGGGCAGGATATTTACTATATGACGGGCCCGTTGTTTACTAAAATACAATTGCGCCTGGGCAATGGAAACCCGCTGACTATACTTGCCCCCCAGGCTTCGCCCGAAAATATTTATGTTAAAACTATAGTGGTAAATGGCAAGAAATGGAACGGTAATATCATCACGCATGATGTTATCAGCAAAGGAGGCACTATTGAATTTACGATGGACAAAACGCCATAGCTTATAAACAGGCATACAAAAGAAATCATTCAAACGAACATAAATAATATGAAATCAATAACTGTATCATCCCTTTGCATTTCTGCGTTGCTACTACTTGTATCTTCTGCTGTTATGGCGCAGGATAGCCTGACCGCCGCCGGTAAGTACAGCGCAGGGACCAACCCGGGAGTCGTTTCCTATACCTTCCGGAACGAGTTTCAAAAAGACGTACCGGGTACACTCGATACCATAAAAAAGTATGGCATTACCAACATAGAATTCTCCAATCTTTTTGGTAAAACTTCTACGGAACTGCGAAATATGCTGGATGCAAGGGGAATGGTATGTACATCGTATGGCGTAAGTTATCCTGACCTGGTTAATAACACTGATAAAGTGGGAGAAAATGCCCGGACGCTCGGAGCAAGCTATGTACGCGTGGCCTGGATACCTCATGAAGATAGCAAAGGATTTACCATTGATGACGCAGTAAAAACAGTAGCCGATTTTAATAAGGCAGGTAAATTATTAAAAGAAACTTATGGAATAACTTTCTGTTATCATAATCATGGCTACGAATTTGCCCGTTACGGGGACGGTACTTTTTTCGATTACCTGGTAAAAAATACAAACCCTGATTATGTGAGCTTTGAGCTGGATATATTATGGGCTTTTCATCCTGGGGCAAACCCAGCGGAACTGATAAAAAAATATCCTACGCGTTTCAAACTGATGCACGTTAAAGATTTAAGAAAAGGCATTACCGGCGATCTTTCCGGGAAAACACCGGTTGAAAACGATGTAGCTCTTGGCACAGGCCAGTTAAATCTGCCCCAGATATTAAAAGCCGCCCAGTCATCTTCCATACAATATTATTATATAGAAGATGAAAGCAACAGCGTACGCACACAGTTGCCGCTAAGCCTTGGCTTTTTGCACAAATGGCTTAAGAAGAAATAGTTTATCACAGGTTTCCCTTCTTCATTTCTTTTACTGCATAATCCGCAGCCCTTGCAGTAAGTGCCATATAGGTAAGTGAAGGGTTCTGGGTGGAAGTGGTGGTCATGCAGGCACCATCCGTTACAAACACATTATTGCAGGTGTGCACCTGGTTCCATTTATTCAGTAAGGAGCTGGAAGGATCATTGCCCATGCGCGCACCTCCCATTTCATGGTTTTCGTTGCCCGGATTTCGCTTAGTATCCACCTGCTGAATATTATTAAAACCCGCCCTGGAAAACATTTCTGAAAATGATTCGAAAAAATCATTTAGCATCTTTTCGTCGTTGTCATCGTAAGCGACCGATACACGAAGCTGGGGTAACCCGTATTTATCTTTACGTACCGGATCAAGATATACCTTGCTGGTTAATTTAGGAATGGTTTCCCCCATCATTTGAGCGAAGATTTTCCATTTTCCCAGACCTGGGTTTAAAAGGTTGTATTTTAAAACATCTCCATATCCCTGCTGCGAAGAACCGGCAGAACGGAAAGACGTAATAAGCGTATTGTAACCTCTCAGGAAATCAGTTTCCTGTTTGTATAGGTTCCTGAACCGGGGCATAAAGCTGGAACCCGGTCTGCGCCCGTCTGTGGTGAATGCGGTAAGCCCATCATATTCTGCCGTTACCCTACCCCGGTAATTATGAAATGCCATGTATTTCCCTAACAGGCCGTTATCATTACCCAGTCCCTGCGGGAACCGGGAAGAAGTCGAGTTCAATAGTATCAGGTTCGTGGCAAGTGCTGATGCATTTACGAAAATGATACGGGCATTGTATTCCTGCATGCCCCCCGTTTTTTTATCAATCACCCGAACACCCGTCGCTTTATTTTTTCGCTCATCGAAAATAACGGAGTGAGCAATGGAATCGGTTAGCAGTGTAAGGTTCCCCGTTCGCATAGCCCAGGGAATAGTGGATGCATTGCTCGAAAAATAGCCACCAAAGGGGCAACCACGTGAGCACAGGTCTCTTCGCTGGCACCGCGCCCTTCCCTGTTCCAGGTGAATGGGTGCCGGTTCGGAAAGATTCGCTACTCTGGCAATAATTACATTTCTGTCAGTATAACGGGAGTGTATGGCATCTTTGAAATGTTTTTCCATACAGGTCATTTCAAACGGAGGTAAAAATTCACCATCCGGCAGTGCAGGTAATCCATCCCTGTTGCCGGATATACCTACAAATTTTTCAACATGACTATACCAGGGTGCCAGGTCCTTATAACGTATCGGCCAGTCGATAGCATACCCATCGCGCAGGGGACCTTCAAAATCAAAATCGCTCCATCTTTGTGTATGACGTGCCCACAACAGTGAGCGGCCGCCTACCTGATTGCCCCTGATCCAATCGAACGGTTGATCCTGGATATATTCCTGTTCTTCATCTTTCTTCAAAAAATGAACGGAGTCTTCCTGCAGTATATAATGATCGTTAAGTGATTTATACTGTTCCTTTACGGCAAGCGGCAATTTTCCCCTATGGTCGAATTCCCAGGGATACATATTGGTAGTTGGGTAATCTTTAAGGTGCTCCACATTTCTGCCACTCTCGATTACCAGGGTTTTCAAGCCTTTTTCCGTAAGCTCTTTAGCTGCCCAGCCCCCTGACATGCCCGAGCCGATCACGATGGCATCGTATGTTAGTTTTTCCATATCGTTCAATCGTTTTGCGTTGGGAATGAATTGTTATAAGCAATTCACATACAAATATATGATCTTAATGGACAGCCTTTTTCCGGATGTTTTTTAAATAGATTTATAACCGTTAACTGCAAACAGCAACATCACTGTTATCATTATGAATTTATCCTTAAATAGTAAAATGGAAAGGGACAACCAGTATACACTGACTGTCCCTCATGTTGTGCGCAAGAGCGGATTCGAACCGCCACACCAGTTACGGCGCTACCACCTCAAAGTAGTGCGTCTACCAATTTCGCCACCTGCGCTTTGATTTGAATGCAAATGTAGGGAAATATTATTTTTTAAGTACTATCCGGAAAATTGTTCCTTTGCCCGGCTCGGAATCCACCACGAAAAGACGGCCTTCGTGGTATTGTTCTATGATTCGTTTGGAAAGACTAAGACCAAGTCCCCAGCCTCTTTTTTTAGTAGTAT
Organism: Chitinophagaceae bacterium; assembly: GCA_031399065.1. Taxonomy (GTDB): domain Bacteria; phylum Bacteroidota; class Bacteroidia; order Chitinophagales; family Chitinophagaceae; genus JADCRZ01. Next base: position 37,473 of record JANNOM010000023.1, on the reverse strand, counting down.
AACCGGGTTTAAACACCCGCTCAAAATGTGTACGGGCGATGCCTTTACCAGTATCCGTTACGTCTATATGTATTTCCTTATTCAGGTCTTTTATTTCAACGGTTATATCTCCTTTGCCTTCCATAGCGTCGAGAGCGTTTTTTAAAAGGTTCTCGATTACCCAATCGAAAATGGATACCGAAATACGGGCCTTAACTTCCGCTGCTCCGTGTGTAAGAAAATGAAAATGCACTTTGCCGGGTGCCCGTTTTTTGATGTATTCCACCATCTGCTCTATTTCGGTAACGATGTTTATTTCTTCCAGTTGCGGCTTGCTTCCTATTTTACCAAAGCGGTCAGATACCAGTTTTAACCGGTCCACATCCTTTTGCAGTTCTTTTGATATGGCATTACTTTTCTCGTCTTCTTTCAACAGTTCCACCCAGCCCTGCAGAGACGTAATGGGAGTACCCAACTGGTGTGCCGTTTCTTTTGCCATGCCGGCCCATACCTGGTTTTGGGTGGCCTCGCTACGGATATTGATAATAAGGATCACGAAAAAAATGATTATTCCTACTATCAGCAACTGGATCAGGGGGAAATACCGTACTTCATTCAACAGCCGGGTATTTCCGTAATAATATTTATTGGTTCGCGGCGGTATGCCGGATGTCTGCACATATGGATCGTGGAGAGCAGCAAATTCCGTTAGCTTTTTCTTAAGATATGCCGGGTCTTTGGCAAGCGTGGTATCCAGGTTTACGAAGGAGGCGATGCTATCGTTTTCATCCGTTTCTATGATAGGTATGTCCTGCTGGTCGATCTTGATCATTAACGGGAGGGTAAGGTCTGCGTTCAGATTGTTGTCCATAAACTCGTTAGCCGCCACCCATTGCTGTAATTTTTTCTGTTCTTCTTTTATGATTTTATCGGAAAGATATTTAGAATAAAAAATAGTACCGATCACGATGGTGATGGCAACCAGGGCAAGAAGCGTTCTCCAGTTGATGAATCGTCCTAACATGTGTGTAATTTAAGAAGGTATGGGTGTCAACCCTTATTTTTGCTACTCTTTATTATTAAAAAAAGGTATTGAACGCGAAAATAGCCATTGTAATCCTTAACTGGAATGGACGAAAACACCTGGAGCAGTTCCTGCCATCGGTGCTGCGCTCTACGTATCCGGGGCGGGAAATAATAGTAGCAGACAATGCATCCACCGATGATTCCATTTCATTTCTACAGGAGCATTTCCCTTCCGTGCGCATCATCTTCTTATCCCGTAACTACGGTTTTGCACAGGGATATAACGAAGCACTTAAGCAGGTTAAAACCGAATACTATGTACTGCTAAATTCAGATGTGGAAGTAGAACCCGGCTGGATAGAACCAATAATCGAACTGATGGATTCCGATCCATTGATTGCTGCCTGTCAGCCCAAAATAAGGATGTACACCAACAAAACGCTCTTCGAATATGCAGGAGCAGCCGGGGGATGGCTTGACCAGTTCGGGTACCCTTTTGCGAGAGGACGCATTTTCGATGTATGCGAGCCGGACATAGGACAATACGACAACGCCGAACCCGTTTTCTGGGCCAGCGGAGCAGCCATGTTTGTAAGGGCTGAACTGTACCACGAGCAAGGAGGACTGGATCCCTATTTTTTTGCCCATCAGGAAGAAATAGACCTTTGCTGGCGCTGGCAACTGGCTGGTTATAAGATTTTGATTTGTCCTGCCTCCGTGGTTTATCATCTCGGTGGAGGAACGTTGCCCAAGGGAAATTCACGAAAAGTATATCTTAACTTCCGCAACAACCTCATAATGCTGGCCAAGAATCTGCCGCCTGAACAGGCTTTGTGGAAGATACCGTTCCGCTTTGTACTTGATACCCTTTCCGCATTCAAGTCGCTGACCAGTGGGGAAGAGATTACCTACTTCGCCGCCATCTGGAAAGCGCATATAGGATTTATTAAATGGTTTTTATTATACAGGGGCCGGAGTTTGTTTCCGGCGAAAAGGCGCGGGAAGCTTAGCGGCTGGTATCCTCACAGCATAGTGTGGATGCATTTTATAAAGAGAAAGAAAAACTTCAGGGAAATTATTGAAGACAAACTATGATTTTCGACACCGAATCTTTATTTTTGCAAAGCAATTAAAACATATATGGAGCAAATTGAATATAAAGATCCGAAAGAAAAAGACTTTGCGGCCAACTGGGTAAATTCATCCGTTTTTCTTTTCTACCTGCAGGTGTTCTGTATACTGGCTTTCGTACTGGGTGGTTGTTATGGTCTCTATACGCATAAATACAAGGGCCGGCCGGAGATATCCGTGCCGGGAAATACCAAGTATACGCCCGAGTACAAATAGAAAAAAATTTTGCCGGGAACGTACAAACCTTATTTTTGCACTCCTGATTAATAAATGGTAGCCGTTATTGGTTATTCTTTAAGTTCTTATAAAAGCGGAAGTAGCTCATTTGGTAGAGCGCGACCTTGCCAAGGTCGAGGTGGCCGGTTCGAGCCCGGTCTTCCGCTCCACAATACTAAGCAGATACTAGACTATCTGCTTTTTTTTTCTTCATAAGTGTCGCCCGGGTGGTGGAATTGGTAGACACGCAGGACTTAAAATCCTGTTCGCAGCAATGCGAGTGCGGGTTCAATTCCCGCCCCGGGCACTATTAAAAGTCCTGTTTTACTTCTATTCTATACCTACCCGTTTTTCCTATTGAAAAAGATAATATCTTACAATCAGCTGCTTGATTAAAATTATTTCAGTGATAAAAGGAAAAATGATTACACAGAGAAAAAAAGGTAATTGCCATTTTTTTAACAAAAAATCATTTCTAAATCCTGTCAATGCCAGTGCCAAAAAAGGAAAGACGGGTATAAAATACCTTGGTTGAACTCCTCCCAGGTAGGGGGTTTCCAAAGCCACCCACGTCACGTATTGAGCGGTTATAACCGCGACAAAGCATCCGATCGTCAAAACTAACAATGCCAATCTGAGTCGTAATCCCCTCTTCAGATTTAAAGATATCGTTGAAAGAAATGCTGACAAGGAGGCTATATATGCTAAACGATAAAAATAAGATGGTAACCACATATCTACCCACCCCAATATTCCTATGAAGCCTTTAACATGCTGGATCAACACCTCCTTGTTCCAGTTAAAAAAGTATCCTGCGAATTGAAATGGGTGAGCAAGGATATGCCTGATCTGGAGTTTGGCGTTGATCCTCATATACGGCGGTGCCCATACAACGCCATAATTGCGAATATTAAGCAATCCCCAGGTAGTCACTAACACAAGTGGTATCAGGAAACATACGATTTTTGCTTTTCTGTTTAGGCTAATAAAAAAAAGTACGGGCGACAATAGAAAATAGGGGGGCTTAGCCGCACTAATAGAGGTGATTATAAATACCAATGCAATCATTTGCCATCGCGTATAAATCCTTGGCTCGCTGTTTTCCACATTGTCTATAATGGCTACAAAAAGAGTGGCCAGGCTGATTAGCACGCCATCCTGGCTCACAGAACCAAATAGTGAAATAGTAAGGGGAAACAGCAGAACAATGAATAATAGAATCCTGCTATTTCTTGCCAGACGGAGTGCATAAAAACAAATGAGTGCGCACGCAAAGCCATTCAGCCACCTGGAAAGATAGAGTGTGGAGATAACGGAGGCATCTACTGCCTTTCCTATAGCTATACCGGCTGCAACTATCAGGTAGCCCGTAGGAGGGTAAATGGCTGTATTGGGAAAACTGCCATAGGTAAGCGGCCCTTCGTTCCACATAACTTTTTTTGAAGATTCAATTTGTGTTAATCGAACTTTTACATCAGGGTGAAAAGGAATATTATCATAGTATGAGGCTGTTTTTTGAATGCCATTGTCAACAGTGTATCCACCGATATCCGGCATCAGCACTCTCTCATCGGGAATAGTACGGGGCTCCTTTTTACCTTCGGTACGAAAAACAGCTAACAACTGACCCCTGGACACCTGTTCGGCTCTGGCGAAATGATTCGATTCATCCGGTACCTGGTAGGGCGGAGTGATCCATGCAGTTATTACCATCATAGAGACAGCATACATCAGAAAAATGTATGGGAGATTATGCTGTAGTTTTGTGCACACTTCGCTAAATGAGCTGAATATATCTTTCATCCGTTAACAGTAGTTAATGTATAGTCCTTGCAGGCGGTAAGTTACTTTACTATGAAATAGCAAAATATCAACATTGGTGATTTAAAAATCTGTTAACATGGGCGAGTCGTTAAATCAACGTTTTAATGACGCTTCCATAAGTACAATCAATGGTAAAAGCATCCTTAAGTGAAGTCGATCTTGTATGACTTAAAATGGAACGGATAACGCCTGCATGTGTTACTATAATTAAAAAAGGGAAATTGAGATGTGTTATTTCCTGCAAAAAAACTTGTGTGCGTGCATGAAGCTCAATAAAGCTTTCTCCTCCGGGTACTTGTGTGTCTACAAAATCATTCATCCACTTATGAAGGTCTTGCCGGTGAATATCATCCCATTTTTTATTTTCCCAATCCCCGAAATCCATTTCTTTTAGCAAATGGCTGTAAACGATATTTACCGCAGGGTATTTTTTCTTTTGCATATATTGAGCGAGCTTACTGCACCGGATTAACGGGCTGCTGTAAATGACAGCTGCTTTTTCCGGCAATATGTTTAGGATCTGAATCGCAGTCTGTTCATAGCTTTCCATGTCTACATCGACATCCGTTTGCCCGTAGCATATTCCCTCGCCGATCAGGGGCCTGGTATGACGGACTAAATAAATTTCCATAGAGCGAGTGCTGTAAGATAAATAACGATTTCGCAAAGCTGCTGAGTGGCTCCCAGGCAGTCGCCTGTGTAACCGCCGATCCATTTTTTAAAATACCATCCCAGATAAGATTTCATCAGATAAGCAGGAACGATCAGCAGGAAGGCTATTTTGTTTTGAAAAAGCAATAACGGTATGATACCGAAAAAGGAAGCTATCAAAAAATGCGGAACGGTAAATTGTTTGGCAACCGGTTTGGCTTTACTGTCTTCGTTCTCTCTTACATAATCGTGCGTAAGTATAAAGCTACAAGCCGTCCAGCGCGATAAAGCATGTGCTGCTATAAGAACGGCCGGCACTGAAGCGATAGGAAGAGAAAGCAGCAGGTGGAATTTTGTGAGCAGTATCAGGATGGTGCCGATAACTCCATAAGCACCTACCCGACTGTCTTTCATGATGTCAAGGATTTTTTCCTTTGTCCAGCCTCCGCCAAATCCATCGCATACGTCTGCGAATCCATCTTCGTGAAAAGCACCTGTTATTAATACAGAAGAAGCCATCGATAAAAGGATGGCTACCGGGGGTGTAAAAAGGATGGAAGCAATTACAAAAATCAACGCAGCCATACCGCCCGTGATCCATCCCATTAAAGGAAAATATTTGGTCGCCTGGTTTAAATAATCCGGGTCATGATTCACCCAGCGTGGTACGGGAATGCGCGTATAAAACATAATGGCCGTTAAAAATAACTGTACCTCTTTTTTCATGCTTCTTTATTACTTACCCCGGCACTTTCGAAACTGGCCATATCATTTAAAAAATTAACAGCGGATTGTACCAGGGGAATGGCCAATGCCGCACCGGTGCCCTCACCCAGCCTCAGACCCAGTTGCAGTAATGGTTTTGCATTCAGGTGGTTCAGCATCACTTTATGGCCTTTTTCGCCGCTCGTGTGGGCGAATATGCAATTGGCTAATACATTTTTATTCATATTATGAGCTATTAATAGGGCCGCGGTCGAAATAAATCCATCTACCATTATTATCATTCCCTGCGTAGCTGCTTCCAGGTAAGCACCGGTCATCATGGCTATTTCTAATCCTCCTATTTTGGATAAGAGGAGAATGGCATTGCCGTCTATTAAATCAAGCCGGTGGAATTGATATGTTTTTTTCAACGTCTCTATCTTTAACTGCAACTGTTCATCTGTCGTACCTGTTCCTCTCCCGGTGCAGTCTTCTACCGGTATTTGCAACAGGCTGGTCATGATGAGAGATGCCGATGATGTGTTGCCTATGCCCATTTCTCCAAATCCAACCGTGTTACACCCGGATGCTGCGAGCCGCTTAACGATATCCCTGCCTTTAGCAACGGCAATCATCACCTCGTCTTCCGTCATGGCATTACCGTAAAGGTAGTTTTGAGTTCCGAAGGATATTTTGGCATCTATAAATTGAGGGAAAGTATGTGTATTTCCGAAATCATGATTTACACCGCTGTCTATGATCGTAAGATCGATTTTATGCTGTCTGCAAAACACATTGATAGCTGCACCGCCACTGATAAAATTCAGTACCATCTGGGCGGTTACGCTTTGCGGGTAGGGATTTACCAGCCCGGTAGCCGCTATTCCATGATCGGCGGCAAATATCAGTATATGTGGAGCTGTAATCTGCGGCGATAGTGTGTTCTGAATGCGCCCTGCTTGTAAAGCTATACTTTCCAATAGACCCAGTGAACCGGGTGGTTTGGTTTTAAAGTCGATCTTACAGTGTAGTTCTTCCTCTAAAGGGGTAACGGTAATTTGCATAGTATATAACGGGTTGTGCTATTAACAAATGTGCAGATAATAGGTGACACATAAAATAAAAAGATGTTGTGCGGTTGTTCTAGTTAGTTGCCAAACTTTCCCAAACAGGATGCACCCCATCAAAACGAATTTCGGTAGATTTTACCGGATATGCAAAGAGTTCTTTGAAGACGAAGCTGATACAAGAGGTAATCTCCAATTTTATCCCCAAAAGCCTGTAATGGCTGATCTGGAGATAATAATCCTGTCTTGCCTGATGGAGGCATTGGGTGTCGATTGGGAAAATCTGTTGCGGAGTAAAATAAATAAGAAATACCCAGCAATGTTCCCGCACCTTACCGGATGATGTCATGCCCCCCGTAAGTAGTCTGGCCTTGTGCGCCGAATAGCTTCCATTTACTCATAACCCAGGAATATTCCGGGAATATCCCGGGGATATCTCAACTCAGAATCAAGCTGTAATATTATTAATTTTTGATATCCTTCGCCTTGTATAACAAACTAATAACATCCTCAGGACTGCACAATTCATTTACTGTGAACGATTAGTAGATTATTGACCGGCAATCTTTTTCCTGATCCGGCTAAGAGATTCCGGTTTAATGCCAAGGTAAGAGGCAATATGAGCGAGTGGCATCTGGCTGATTACTTTAGGACGTTCGTTAAGTAGCTTCAGGTAACGTTCTTCCGCTGAATCAAAAATAAAGGACAAATTCCTTTTTTGGACGAAAGTGTAAATATTTTCATAGAACCGTATAAACAAACGCAGCATCGAAGGATACTCCTGGCCCAGGGCTTCTATTTCCCGAATATCCCCGTACCAGACCTCTCCCGCTTCTACAGCCTGCACATTGTGCTTTGTAGGGACCTGATCATGTATAGAAACGATATCCGCGTAAAATGTAGGTCCGAAATAAAAACTAAGCGTTATTTCATCGATATCTTTAATGTAAAACCCACGGTAAACCCCCGACTTAATGAAAAAAAGTTGCCTGGTAATCTCACCCTCTACCAATATATAGGCTTTTTTATCGATTTGTTTTGGTTTAAAACAACGCTGTAATGCCGTCACTTCTTCATCGTTCAAAGGATATATCCTTGATACAAAACTTTTGAAAGTAGGGTCAATCATACATTATATAAGTATGTTGTAAAATACTTAAAAATAAATCACAATGATTGTTTTTTAATTTCTTTCACAAATGATTATAGTTTGTAAACACTATTTGTCCGAGATACCGATAATCCGGTTAATATAGTTATTATGTATAGCCGTATTGAGAAGGAACCAAACCAGGCTAGATCCTGCAACAGAAGCCTTCCGGAGAGAAATAGCCGGCGAAGTACTTACATCGAGCTCCTTTTTAAATTTCTTGCTATTCGTTATATTGACCGAGCGTACGATGGTCCATTCCAGACCGCTTTTTTGCACATACGCTTCGCGGATCGTTTTATCTGGCAGAACAGATTTACTTTTTGCACTGAAATACATACCTAGCCGGTAAAAGAAAGGTCCCTGGCGAAGACTATCTGCAGCCCCCACCTGGGAAAGCATTACGATCCGTTTTACCTTATTGACACGCATGGCTTTAATGATGTTAAAAGTGCTTTCTGTTATTAGGGCGACAGACCGGGGAGATTCCTGCATCAAGGCTTCAATCACTATTTCCTGTCCCTGCATGGCTTCTTCCACTGCCTCGTAGTTTAATGTATCGCCTGCATGTACACTTAGATTAGGGAAGGGAACGATATCGGGCAAATATTGGGAAGGCAAAAAAGCCGTAACATAATGTCCCTGCTGTATGGCTTGTTTAATCAGGTGTTTCCCGATTTTGTTTTCCGCTCCGAAAACTAAAATATTCATCTTGATAAATTTAAATTAACGCCTTGTTGTTGAACCGATGGGTGATGTGCTACAAAAGTCATTTATTCGCTATCTATCATGCTTAACATAGGTTAAGAATAGTGCCATCAGGTGTTTTCTTAACCTATGTTAGGTAATTGCTTAAGACCCTTCTTCTTAACTTAGGTCAAGTGTTGCATCTATCTACAGGCTCTATTTTGCAGGCTTATTAAATCAAATGACATGAGACACATCATCATTCACCCGGCAGTCGTCCTGCTACTTACCTTAACTGCCTTTACATCTAAGGCACAGGAACTCACGCAGGTTTTAAAGGGTATTGTTACAGACGAAGCCTCCAAAAAGCCGCTCGCAGGTGCTACCATCACCCTTACAGGCGTCAATAATGGAGCTACTTCCAATGCCGAAGGAATGTTTGTGTTTAAAAACGTTCCTATCGGCCGTCAAAAGGTGGTGATCACTTATAACGGTTATAAGCCCATTATCATTCCGGAAGTGCTAGTTACATCCAGGAAAGAAGTGATACTGGATGCATCAATGGAGCAGCGTGTATCTGAACTTGGAGAGGTTACCGTCAAATAGAATGTCGGCACTTTTTTTTCAGATGGCCAAGTCGATTGGCTTAAAGGTGATCACCAGTGCGACACGTAGCTATCGGCATTGCGAAAAGTTAAATTAAATATTTAAAATTAACGATATGATAAAAATTTTAAAACTCATTACAACAACAATTACCAGTTTGTTCATTTTGCAAATGGCAAACGCACAAACAACCTCAGAAAAATCTATTCAAAAACAAATAGGTAAATCTTTTATTCTAGAAGGTTTACCTCAACCTATTGTACTGCAAGAATGCAATATTGCATTTAACAACGTTTCAAAGAAAAATAAAGAAAAATGAAAAAACTATTATTTTTATTCTCATTATTATTGAGTGTAGGTTCTTTTGCACAGACTGGTGTAATTCGAGGGACCATAACAGATAAACAGTCTGAAAAAAGTATTTCAGGTGCTGCAATTGAATTAGTAAGTGACTCAAGTAAAGGTGCTATCACGGATGAAAAAGGGAATTTCGAATTGTTAAACGTTCCTTTAGGCAGGCAAACTATTAGAGTAAGCTATTTGGGTTATGAGAGTTCTACATTACCAGATATTGATGTAACTACTGGAAAAGAGGTTATCATTTCCGTTTCTTTAGTAGAAAAATTTAATACCCTTGATGAAGTTGTCATTGTAAGCGATGGTAACAATAAAGCAAAATCTATTAATAAATTGGCAGCTGTTTCAGTGCGACAATTCTCTCCGGAAGAAGTAAGCAGATATGCCGGAGGAAGAAGCGACGTGGCACGTTTGGCTTCCAACTTTGCTGGAGTTTCTACTGCCGATGATAGTAGAAATGATATTGTGGTTAGAGGAAATTCGCCTACCGGATTATTGTGGAGATTAGAAGGCATACCAATTCCTAATCCGAATCACTTTTCTACATTAGGTACTACAGGAAGTCCGGTTTCGGCTTTAAATCCCAATTTATTAGCGAATTCTGATTTTATAACCTCGGCATTTCCAGCAGAATACGGTAATGCCATTGGAGGAGTTTTTGATTTGGGGTTAAGAAAAGGTAACAATAAAGAGTATGAGTATTCGGTTGGCGTAGCTGCATTTCCTGGGGCCGAAGCAATGGCAGAAGGCCCGTTGGGCAAAAAAGGCGGTTCATTTCTCGCTGCTGGCCGTTATGGAATTGTTGGTTCTTTAGGATTGGCAGGAACAGCTTCGCAACCTAATTATAATGACCTTTCATTTAATGTCGATTTTGGAAAAGGAAAATTGGGAAATCTGGCGGTATTCGGAATTTTAGGAAATTCAGCTATCGATTTAATTGGTGAAGATGTAGAGCCGTCTAGTGACGATTTATTTGCAACCCGGGACGAAGATGCCTTTGTAACATCAAATTTTGGAGTTGTAGGATTAAAACATACCATAGACATAGGTTCAAAGTCATACTTGAAAACGGTAATCAGTGGTTCCACTTCCAGTAATACTTATGAAGAAGACCGTTATTTTAATTTAGAAACACCGACAGAATTTAAAGTGCGCTGGACAGAAGTAGATAATACCGAAAGCAGAATAACTTTCTCAACACTTTTCAATTCTAAAATCTCCAAAAAATTCACGTTTAGAACAGGTTTGCTGTTTGAGAATTTTTCATTAGAAAATTCTTTAACTGATAGAGATAGACAAGATGATACTAACAGCGATGGGCAACCCGATTTTGCAAATCTGATTAATAATGATGGCTCCTACTCAATAGTTCAACCTTATGCGATGGGCCAATTTCGACTGACCGAAAAATTAACCTTTAATGCCGGTTTACATGGTCAATATTTTTCTTTGAACGAAGAATTTGTTTTTGAGCCAAGAACTGCGCTAACATACGCGATCAATAACAAAAGCTCGTTAAATATTGGTTACGGTTTACATCATCAAAATGTGGCTGCGCCATTATTGTTTCTAAATGAAAACATTGGTGGAAATTTAGTTCAAAGCAATAAAGACCTGGATTTAGTGAGAAGTGCTCATTATGTTTTGGGTTATGATCTGCGCTTCGCAGATAAATGGAGAACCAAAGTGGAAGTGTACTACCAATCCATAGATAAAGCCGCTGTAGAAAAAACACCCTCAGGTTATTCGTCTCTTACCGAAGGTGCCAATTTTACTTTCTCGACAGATAAAAATTCTCTGGTAAGCACTGGAGATGGCTTCAATCAAGGTATAGAACTTACTTTGGAAAAATTCTTTAGCAAAGGATACAATTTACTTTTTACCACTTCAATTTTTGAAAGTAAATATACCGGCAGCGATGGTATCGAAAGAAATTCTCCTTTCAACAATGGATATGTAATAAATGCTTTGGCCGGAAAAGAATTCAAAATAGGAAAAGCTAAAAGCAATATTTTCAGCATCAACACAAAATTTACCACTGCTGGCGGAAGATATTACACTCCTGTTGATTTAGCGGCATCACAAGCGGTTGGTTACGAAATCAGAGATGATGCAAACGCATATAGTGAACAATATGATGCTTATTTAAGATTAGATCTAAAATTTGGATTTAAATTCAATAGCAAAAGAAAGAAAAGTTCACACCAATTTTATGTTGACTTCCAAAATATTACAAATGCCAGCAATGTGTTTTCAAGGGATTACAATAGGTTAACACGACAGGTTAACCAAATAGATCAGATTGGTTTCCAGCCTGATTTTGGATACCGATTCCAGTTTTAAGAATGGGATATCTCATGTTTAGTTTTGTTTAATTTAGAGTTTGCAAGTAGTAAAATACATTGCAGACTCTAATTTTTTAAATACTAATTTAATGATATGCTTTACAGAGTTGCTTTTAAGCATAAAATGTCGGCGGGTATTGTGCCTTTATTTCCATCGGCAAACTAAATACCAATGTAAGAAGCTTCAATATATTCTGGTGCAATCTTATCATGGTAAGGAAGCGTGATAATCATGTCACGGTAAGGAAACATCCGATTTGCCGGATTGACTCAGTTGTTTGGTTTTAAGGTAGGGCAAATAATAGTCATTGTAAAATTGTTTTTTATAATCTTTATAATGACTAACGGCGCCCACTATACTCATGAATTTGATATAGTACCAGGCAAAGTCAACCTGGTGCGGCTTAAAACCGCTGCGGGCACTTTTAGGGAAAAGATGATGATTGTTATGCCATTCACCGGCCACGAATCCCGGCCATAATTGATTTACTGAATTATCTTTCTGGTTATGATCGATTCCTTCCCGCTGTTTGTCTTCTCCTTTCCCGTGCCCTTCGTAATTGAACGTGCGTACGCCTACTGCCCAGAAGCCTGCTGCTCCAAACAGGGCACATGCCAGCGCGTGGCCACCCAGCAGGTAAAAAGCAAGGTACCAGAACGACCAGTTAAGTACCCAGGACAATATAGCTCTGCCCGGGTTAACGTAAGAACCCCAACGCTGGTATTGCTGGTAGGTGTTCGCTGTTACACCCGTGTGCTTCATAAGCGATTTCACCCTGTTATAATCTCCTTCATTCAGGTTTTTTGCGATAGGTTGATGGTTTACATCTGCCAGGAAACAATAGAGAAACCCTGCCTCGGCATTATAAGGGTCTCCGGGCTGGTCGCTTTTAGAATGATGCACGTGATGCGAAACCACGTAAATCTCTTCCGGAATCACATTGATGGTCAAGTTCTGGGTAAAAAACCGCCAGAATTTATTCCTGAATTTATAAGCTCCGTGTGTGCAATACCGGTGATGCCATATGGTGCCATGCGTACCCATTATGATCATACTGTATACAAATGCTGCGGTTACTGTCCATACATTTAGATAATAGATCAGGAAAACAATAAAGAAAGGAATCAGCAGCGCCACTTTCAGCCAGCTAAAAAAGGGTAACCAGTTTTTACGGTCTTTAAATACATTGAGCCGGGTAAAGAATTCAGTTAATATTTGCCCTGCGGAAGGCTTAATAAGATTTCCCTGGTTGTCTTTCCACCCATACGAAGGCGGCTCTAATACATGATCTAAAAATGGCATATTCTTTTTTTACATTAAATAATGACTCCCCGAACGAACATTAAATGACACATGAATACTCAAAAACGTCAAATTGAATAAGAATTGTGTATATATGTGAAACTTATGGGAGTCGATTAAAGGTAGGAATTATCCCTGATTTTAAGTGTATTTTTTTAACGGTTAATGAAGTACTAAACGATAGGTATTAAGAATCCCAGGATCTTAGTTTCCGTATCTGCACCGGAAGATAAAAAATTTCCGGACTGTATTTTATAATTTCATAGAATACGCTATCATTGGACGGGCAAAGTTCCATAAATGGCCGTATACTAATTTTTAAAACCGTGATATGCATAAAATTTCGCTAGCGACCCTGTTGATGACCTTTTTTTGGGCAATCGCAATACCCGATTGTCACAGTCAGCAAAAAAAAATTTATATCGCGCCCGATGATCATACGGATTACATGTGGACAGGCGATGAGGATACGTATAAAAACACTTTCCTGGAAACGCTCGATTATTATATAAAACTGAATGATTCCACCGCAGATCTCCCCTATGCCCAGCAAAACAAGTGGAATTGCGACGGTTCTTACTGGATATATACATATGAAAAATACCGGACTAAAGAACAGTTCGATAAATTACTAACACAGGTAAAAGCGGGTAAAATTACCGTACCCCTCAACTCTATGATCGTACTGCTGGGAGCCGCCCCGGCCGAAGCCAGTCTGCGTGATATGTATTACGCGGGGTACCTGAAACGCAGGTATGGCCTCGATATTTCCATAGCACTGAATATGGAGGACCAGGTGCTGCCCCTGGGTCTTTCTTCTTTATGGGCAGGCTCTGGCGCCAAATACTCCTGGAAAGGCGTATGTGCCTGCGCAAGTAAAGTAACCGGCCTCGAAAACCGCAAGAACCAGGTATACTGGTATACAGGGCTGGACCGTCAGAAGGTGTTGATGAAATGGTATTCTCCCAATCCTTCGATGATAACCAAAAGAAAGGAGTACCGCTATTTCCTGGGTACCTACCTGGAGGCGAACAATCCCAATAATGCCATCGAAGACTGTAAGGCGTTAATGCATCAGAATCCGGACTATCCTTATACCATGGCGGCGGCTTTCGGAAAAGGCGGGGACGATCTTAAAACGCTTACCAATATTTTTCCGAAAGCAGCCAGGGATAAATCGGATTCCAGCTACGAGATCATCGTATCGAACGAGGTGGATTTTTTCAGGGACTTCGAGAAACAGTACGGCGCTTCCCTGCCCTCCGAAACCATCTCTTACGGAACTACCGAATGGGGAAACAGCTTTGCTTCGCTGGCAGAAGTGTCCGCTTCCGTAAAGCGTTCCATCGAAAAGTTGAGAGCCGCTGAATCCCTTTACACTATCGTGGCCCTTAAAGATAAAAAGTTCGCCACCGGCCTTAGTGAGCAAAAAGAAAAAGCCTGGTTATCCTGCGGCATGTACTTTGAGCACGACTGGACTTCGGACGGTAAATTAATTACCCGTAAACAGCGAGCTGATTGGCAGCGTAAAATGGCGGGTGATTTCAATAGCTACGTGGATACCTTGTACCATCAGTCACTTAAAAAACTGGGTCGGATGATTCCCGGATCCGCTACTGGCAACGAGGCGTTTTATGTTTATAATCCGTTAGGCTGGGAACGGTCCGACTATAGCGACTACCTGTATAGTGGCCCCGCTTCCATCAGTGTAACAGATCAAACGGATCAGAAAGAAGTTTCCTTCCAGTTAATAAAGAAAAAGGGAAAATCCTACCTGCGGATATGGGCAGATAATATTCCTTCTTTCGGCTATAAAGTATTTGACATAAAGAAAAAACCAGGCGTAACGCAAAGCAGCAGTACCCTGGCTGTAACGGACAGCACCATCGAGAATGCGTTCTACAAAATCAGTTTTACCGCTCAGGGAGTGATCACCGGTTTAAAAGACAAACTCAATAACAGGGAATGCGTAAAACCTGCCGATAAATTATACCTGAATGATCTTGGCGCAGGACTGGGACAAGAGGGTGATCCCATCAAAACGGAGAACAAAGGCCCTGTTTCCATTACGCTGGTAGCGTCCACTTATAAGCCTGTTAAACATACATCAAAAGTTACCCTGTTTGCGAAAAGCGACCGCATTGAAATAGAAAACTATATTACGCAGAACCTGGACGAAAAGCCGGTCACCTATTCCTTTTCATATAACATGACGCGGCCAGAGATATGGCACGAAGAAGCAGGGGCTATTTTAAAAGCAAAGACTGCTTCCCGCGGCGGTCACTATGCCGACAGCATTTGCCGGGTCGATTGGCTGGCACTCAACCATTTTGCCGACATGTCGGATTCCAGTTTCGGAATGGTGCTTTCTAACCGGGACGCCTATTTTATGAAAGCGGGAAAAAGTACCGTGACAGTACTGGACGATAGCACGGCTCAAATTAAAGTACTGGCGGCCGGACAAATAGACGCCAACCTTGGGATGGTAAACCAGGACGGCGATTCATACTTTGAAAATTTCCTCGCCCTCAAGCCTCATGCCACCGGCTTTACCGCTGCTGAAGCCATGCGGTTTTCATTACAACATCAGAATCCACTGATCGCGGAAAAAATAACCGGATCGGCCCCGGTTTATAATGCCCGTAAATTTTCTTTGTTATCGGTATCCGATCCCAATGTATTGGTATGGGCCCTGAAGCCGGCCGAAGAGGGGATCGATAGTGGAGTGATTATGCGTGTATGGAACCTGGCTGATACGGATAAACCTTTCTCCGTTACCGGTCTCTCACCCATCATAAAGGGCAGCAGGGTGACTCATGTCGAAACGGACGATGAAACCCTTCCGCTACCAGGAGGTAAACTAAATACCATAGCTGGACATAACCGGATGCAGACCTACAGGTTGTTCTTTAAGTAGATAGCCGCCGTGATACATTCCGTGTTGACGTGGATTTAAGCTAACGGCGCTATACTGTTTCCTACCAAACAGAGGTAAATGCGGCAGAAGCAATAAACTGTTGGAAATGACAGGAAAATGAATGGTCAGGTTTTTACAACAAATACAAATATATTTAGGTATCTGAATTATTTCTAAAGTTACCTTGTAAATGAAACACATCAGAGAAAAACATTCACTTGCTATCAGGTGGTTCCACTGGATCAATTTCCCGGTACTTGCCATTATGATATGGAGCGGCATTCTCATTTATTGGGCAAACGACGAATACCATATAACGATTGCAGGAAACAGGTTCCTTGTTTTTTTTCCGGAATGGTTTTACAAAACGTTTAAAATCAGTTTCCGCCTTGCTGAAGGCATGTCCTGGCACTTTATGTTTATGTGGCTTTTTGCCATCAATGGATTCCTCTATGTTTTATACACTATTATTTCCGGTGAATGGCGGTTGCTGGTTCCCGGCAGACGGTCTTTTAAAGAAGCCTGGCAGGTACTGTTGCACGATCTGCATATACGTAAAACGGTGCCGCCACAAAAAAAATACAATGCCGCACAGCGCATCGCCTATACAGCAATCATCGTTATGGGATTGGGATCGCTCATCACCGGTTTGGCTATTCATAAACCCGTACAGTTTAACTGGCTTGTTTACCTTTGCGGAGGATATTCCCTCGCCCGGCTGGAACATTTTGCCCTTACCATTGGCTATGTTCTTTTCTTTCTTGTTCATATCATCCAGGTGATACTGGCGGGATGGAATAATTTCCGCTCCGTGATCACCGGGTTCGAAGTGGTGGATTCCCCCGGCTCTTCCACCGGTAATCCATTGACAAAGATTCAAACACAAAAACCCTCCAATGAAGAAGGAACTAACAACTGAACAAAAAATAACAAGGCGGACATTGATTAGCTTTTCCGTTTTTATATTGGCAGCCATCCTGTTTGTACTGGGCTGGAAATGGTTAAATAATGCGCCGAAAGAACAACCCGGAGCCACGGCAGGCCTTCGTTCGCCGGTGCGGAAAGTGCTGGATGGTAACGAGACCCTGTTCCGTAAAGTATTTAGCGATAAGAACCTTGTAAAAACCTATCCCAAATCTGCAGCGGCCCGTAATGTAAGGGTTAATGGTAACGTGGGTCTGAAGCAGCCGGTAGATACCATTAACTGGAGGCTGAAAGTGCTGAAGAATAATGGCGATACTTTACGGATAACGATGGCCGATATCAGGAAACTTCCAAAAACGGAGCTGATTTTCGATTTTAAATGTATAGAAGGCTGGAGCCAGGTAACCCATTGGGGTGGTGTAAAGTTAATAGACTTTGTATCTTATTACCACCTGGAAAAAGAAGCCGCTATGGAATATATCAGCCTCGTAACGCCGGATCAGCAATATTATGTAGGAATAGATATGGCAAGTGCCCTTCACCCGCAAACGCTGCTTTGTTATGAAATGAACGATAAAGAACTTCCGTTGAATCAAGGCTATCCGTTACGACTGATAATACCTGTTAAATATGGTATAAAGAGTTTAAAGCGTATAGGTACGCTTTCATTCAGCAAAGAACGCCCAAAAGATTACTGGGCAGAACGGGGGTATGATTATTATTCCGGTCTTTAACAAATTAACATACTCTAAACTTTGCTTTACCGTATATGTTAAAGTATATTAACTCCTGTAAGTTATTGGTAAAAATTGCGTCTTACAGGCAACAGTAAAAATTTTAAAATGAAACAACACCTCATTGCAGCGATTGTCTCCCTCGCCTTTATGGCCTCTCATTGTGGAATGGCACAGTCAGGAAATGCCAAGTTCCCGGATCCGCCTTCCGTTAGTCATAACGATGCGTTTCCAATGAAGCTAAATGATGCGGAATGGAAAAGCCGGCTCACGGAAGGTCAGTATTATATACTAAGGCAGCAGGGTACGGAACGGGCTTTTACCGGCAAGTATGATCACTTTTATAAAAAAGGAACGTATTACTCTGCGGCATCACTGCAGCCGGTATTTAGTTCAGAAACCAAATTTAACTCAGGTACGGGCTGGCCCAGCTTCTACGCACCCATCACACCGGACGCGGTCAGGCTTATTAAGGACGAAAGCGGCGGTATGACAAGATGGGAAGTGGTGGACAGTAAAAGCGGTTCTCACCTGGGGCATGTTTTTGACGATGGCCCTCAACCAACCGGCAAGCGGTATTGTATGAATTCAGCGGCTTTATTATTTGTTCCGGAAGGCGGCAAACCACCGGTGAGTCCTAAGTAATCACATTTTAAACGAAACAGTTTTTATGAAATCAATCATCATTCTAACCGTCTCCCTGGTTTTATTTGTATCCTGCGGACAAACGCAGAATATAAAAATTCCACTGGGTGATAAAAAGGTCGACGGCCCGGAAGCCGTGGCTACGTTTGCCGAAGGCTGCTTCTGGCATTCGGAACTGGTATTTCAGAGTTTAAAAGGTGTGAGGGATGCGGTGTCCGGATATGCAGGTGGTACGGATAAAAGTCCGGATTATGAGAAAGTGAGTACCGGAAAAACAGGTCATGCTGAAACGGTGCAGGTGTATTATAATCCTGCAGAAATTTCGTACGAGGAGCTGGTAGCCGCATTTTTCGCGAGTCAGGATCCTACTCAGGTGAACAGGCAGGGAAATGACATAGGTACAGAATACCGTTCCGTTGCTTTTTATAGAAATGAAAAGGAAAAAAACGCTATAGAGGCCGCAATAAAAAAACTGACGGATGCCGGGAAATATAAAAGTAAAATAGCAACACAGGTGGTTCCGTTTACGGCATTTTATCCTGCAGAGGAGTATCACCAGGAGTACATCTATTATCATTCGGGTAATTCTTACGTCCGGAATGTATCTATACCCGACTTCCTCGAATTCAAAAAAGAATTCAAAGGACGTTTTAAATTATGAAAATGGTTATTTAATGTGATTACCGGTAAAATCGCCGTTTTTATTGAAGATATTATAACCACCTTTTGAATCGTAACATAAAAAGTTACCTGCACAGGTGCCCTTTAAATCGAAACAATTATACAAGTTATTATTTGCCCGTACAAAGTAACCTGTCCATTCACTGTTTGCATCAAAACATAACATTACGTCCTGCGTTGCTACGGAAATATAGCCGATAAGTGCGTCGGTACTGTCGTACAGGTAAAGCCCTTTCCAGATCGGGTTCCTCGGGTGAAGGCTGTTCTGGTACATGGGATTAAGCGTGCTGTTGTAATTAGGGTTGCAGTTTTGGTTACTTGCCGGGTTGATGGATGCATTGTACATGGGATTAAGCCGGGCAGTATGATAGGGATTGATATTCCAGTTCAGTTTCGGATTGATGCTGGAATTGGAAACGGGATTAATGAGCGGGTTCGCGCGGGGACTCAGATTCACATCCATTTTCGGATTGTGCTTGGCCAGCAGTTCCTGCCCCATCGAAGGAAGTACAGAAACAGCCAGGAATATTGCTCCAGTCAGGTAAAGCTTAATGTCCATAATAATGATTTACGTAAAGAACAGTTCTGTAATGGGATAGCGAAAACAGGCTTATTGCACCGGATGGAGGATCTTTATGCCTAAAAATAGAAAATGCTTTTCGTATTATCTAATCGTAGGGGGTATTTTTTGCCAGACTGGGCGCAATCGACCGGTTAAACCGGAGACTATCATTTTCTTTGTAATATGTAAGGGCAGTCCCCCTTTTTGCCGGCCGAGGGTATTTATGGAATAGTTTTTTAAATTGTATCGATCTTCTAACTATTTTTAATATGACCATTGTATCGTTTGACCAGTAAACAAATTCATAAACCAATAGCATGATTAGCGGATCAGTAAAAGAGGAAAGTCTGGTTGCGGGGATAGATATAGGCGGCTCACATATAACCGCAGGAATAATAGACATTAACGACTATTCGATCAAAGACGGGTTTACCATCAGGAAGCGGATCAATTCAAAAGGCTCTGCGGAAGAAATACTTGACGGCTGGTGCAGCGTAGTAGGCGAGCTATGGCAACATCATAAAATTAAGAACTCCCGGCTGGGCTTTGCCATGCCGGGTCCTTTCGATTATAAAAACGGCGTATCTCTTATTAAAGGCTTTGATAAGTTTGATGAACTTTACCAGTACAACGTGAGGGAGGAAATAGCACGTCGGCTGCACCTGGCGGGAGAAGACATATGTTTCCGCAATGATGCAGAAGCATTTCTTGAAGGTGAGATATTTGCCGGGGCGGCAAAAGGATATGATCATGTTGCCGGCGTAACCCTGGGCACGGGATTCGGGTCTTCGTTTAGTCATAACGGTAAAACGGAAGATGCAGAACTAAGTATTACTCTTTACCAGGGGGAAAAAATAGAGGAATTTGTATCGACCAGGGGTATTGTGAGGCGTTACCACGAGCTGACGGGCATACAGCTAAAGGACGCCAGGGCCATTGCGGATCTTTGGCCCAACGATCACCATGCAAGGGAAGCCTTTCGGCTTTTTGGGAACGACCTGACCTGGATATTAAAAATGCTGATAGAAAAACAACTGCCCGAAATAACCGTTATAGGAGGAAGTATAGCGTATTCGTGGGATCTTTTTATGATCGATGTTATTAAGAATCTGCAATCTGCCCTTTACCACCCAACCATAATCGTACAATCGGCTCTTTCCGAAACTGCGGCGCTGGTGGGGGGAGCTTGTTGTTTTAGAAAATAATATAAATAAATGAATCACCCGTTGAGGCAATATTATAATTAAATGCCCGCTATGTTAAAAGATACCCTTGAATACGCGGGCAAGCGATTTTATACGTAATTTTACGTGTAATCTATTTTTTGAGTTAAGAGCTATTCAGGTTATTTATTATCAAACGATAGTTAAAATGTATTTATGCAGTCTTTAAAAGAAACAGCTACTCTCCCTGTAAAACCAAAACTGAAAGGTCAGGTCAAATTCATTAATAAGGATAAGAACTTATTTTTTGCAACGCTTAAAAAACGGGTAGACAATTATTTCATAGAAAATAATATTTCCAAATACGGTAACAGTACAATGGTTATAAAAACGATTGTTTTGATGCTCGTTTATATTGTCCCGTTTGTTGTAATGCTCGCCTACGCTCCTTCATTTGGAATGAGCATGCTGCTATGGCTGCTGATGGGTTTTGGTATAGCAGGGCTGGGAATGAGTGTGATGCACGATGCCAATCACGGCTCCTATTCTTCCAATAAAACCATCAACACTATGATGGCGCACGTGCTCAATATGCTGGGCGGATCTACCATTAACTGGAAATTTCAGCATAATATTCTTCACCACACTTATACTAATATAGTACACATGGACGAAGATATAGAAGACAAACTGGTGCTTCGCTTTTCTCCCCATACCCAGGTGAAACCTGTCCACCGTTTTCAGTGGATTTATTCTTTTCTGTTTTATGGATTAACATCTTTATACTGGGTAACAGCCAAAGATTTTGTACAATATGTAAAGTTTAAAAGAAATGGGGTAAACGCGTCTTCGACCAAAGAAAACAGGGTGATGCTGGCTAATATCATAATACTTAAGATAGTATACATGTTCGTCTTCCTGGTAGTACCTAGCGCTTTTTTTAATATTCCGTTCGGGCAGGTTATTACGGGTTTCCTTTTAATGCACTTCGTGGCTGGCCTTATACTGACCGTTATATTTCAGTTGGCCCACTCACTGGAAGGTACCGAACACCCGATTCCGCATAATGGAATTATTGAAAATGATTGGGCCATTCACCAATTGGAAACTACCATGAATTTCTCACGTAATAATAAATGGCTCTCCTGGTATGTAGGTGGACTGAACTTCCAGGTGGAGCACCATCTCTTTCCGCGGATATCGCATGTGCACTATCCCGCGTTATCATTAATTGTTAAAGAAACTACCCGCGAGTTTAATATCCCTTACCGGGAGAACAAAACGTTTATGCAGGCTTTCAAATCACATGTCGATTTCCTGAAGAGACTGGGCAAATTACCTGATCTCAATGAAGCCATCGGGTAATTATCTTTATTAACGCACCGATATGCCTGCTAAAAATGCATTAAAACTGCCCCCCGTAATTTATGGTACCAGCGGCCTGGGAAACATTTACGAAGCTACCCCTTACGAGACCAAATTAGCCATTGTAAAAGAATGCGTGTATCATTCACCGGGTATTCCTGTTTTCGACAGTGCAGGTAAATACGGGGCAGGCCTTGCACTTGAAGTGCTGGGCAGTTGCCTGAAAGATTTAGGAGTCGACCCGAGGAATGTTATTATCAGCAACAAACTTGCATGGTATCAAACACCGCTCACTACCGCCGAACCTACCTTTGAAAAGGGCATCTGGAAAGAACTGAAGAATGACGCCGTTCAGAAAATAAGTTATGAAGGTATAATGGAATGCTTTCACCAGGGAAATGATCTTTTGGGCAATTATAATTCACAGATGGCCTCTGTGCATGACCCGGATGAGTACCTGGCTACCGCCACCAATAAAGAAGAAGAGGACCGGTTGTACGAGGATATTCTGCAAGCCTACCGGGCACTCGCCACACTAAAAGAAGAAGGGAAAATAAGCAGTATCGGCGTTGGTTCCAAACAATGGAAGGTGATCCGTCGCATAGCGGCCGATGTGGACCTTGACTGGGTAATGATCGCCAACAGTCTCACATTGCACAGTCACCCGGAAGACCTCATTGAGTTTATAGACCAATTGAACAAGAAAGGCGTTTCCATTATTAATTCAGCCGTGTTTAATGGCGGGTTCCTGATTGGAAGCGATTTTTATAATTATAAAGAGGTAGATAAAAATACAGCGGAAGGCAAAGCCCTGTACGAATGGAGGGATGCTTTCTTCTTTCTCTGCGATGAGTTTGGCATCCGGCCTGCGGAAGCCTGTTTTAATTTCGGCTTTAATATTCCCGGCGTGGTAAGCGTGGCCTTAAGTACCACGAAGCCTGAAAAAGTGAAAAGAAATGTTGAAATGAGCACCAAAAAAATCCCCGCCGAATTCTGGGATGCCATGATAGAGAAAAACCTGATCGGTAAAAATATCCTGTCTTATACGATCTGACCATATCACAACCAACCCAGTTCCAGCTTTGCTTCGTCGCTCATCATTTCACGGCTCCATGGCGGGTCGAACGTGAGGTGAACATGCACGTCCCCCACGCCTCCAATGGCTTTCACTTTAGACTCCACTTCCAGTATTATTTCTCCAGCAACAGGACAGGCAGGAGCGGTAAGCGTCATGGTGATCTGCACATCATTATTATCCTTTACCTGGATACTGTACACCAGTCCAAGTTCAAAGATATTAACCGGTATTTCTGGATCATGAACGGTCCGAAGGGCTTCTTCTATCTGGTCTCTCAATAATAGTTCACTCATGATTTAGCATTATTTATCTGCTGTAGATGAAAAGCAAGTGCGAATGATTTAATTTGTTGCAGCATGGATAGTAAGCCGTTGGATCGGGTAGGGGACAGGTGACTATTGAGCCCGATGGCATTTACAAAATACAGATCCGCATCTACGATTTCTCTGGGGGTATGCTGCGACAATACTTTAATGACCATGCTTATAAGGCCTTTGGTGATGATCGCGTCGCTATCTGCCGTAAACCAGACTTTACCGTCCTTATGTTCTGCATGCAGCCACACCCTGCTTTGGCATCCCTTTATAAGATTTTCTTCCGTTTTAAACCGTTCTTCTATCAGCGGCAGCTCTTTCCCTAACTGGATAATGTATTCATATTTGTCCATCCAGTCGCTGAATAACCCAAATTCCTCAATGATCTCTTCCTGTTGTTCGTGAATGCTCATAAGTGTCTTATGCTTTATCAACTCAGCATGGCTACTGCTTTTTGTACCCCGGCCGCCAGCAAGTCTACTTCCTCTTTGGTATTATAAAGTGCGAAAGAGGCCCTGACTGTACCGGGAATTCCAAAGAAATCCATAACCGGCTGTGTGCAGTGGTGTCCTGTGCGGACAGCTATACCCTGCTTATCCAGCAGTTCGCCCACATCGAAAGGATGAAGTCCATCCATTAAAAAAGAGATGGCACCAGCCCGGTCGACAGCTTTACCCACGAAAGTAATACCCTCTATGGCGGAAAGTTTATCCAGGGCATAGGCTATCAGTTCATGTTCTGCCTGCTGGATATTTTTAATCCCAATATTTCTTACATAGTCGATGGCAGCCGATAGTCCCACCGCCCCGGACACATCGGGAGTGCCCGCTTCGAACTTATAAGGCAGCTCATTATAGACGGTTTTTTCAAAACTGACTGTCTTGATCATATCGCCGCCACCCTGCCACGGGGGAAGCATATTTAACCATTCTTCCTTACCATACAACACACCTATACCGGTAGGTCCATACAACTTATGTCCGGAAAATACCAGGAAGTCAGCCCCCAGTTCCTGTACATCTACGGGCATATGCTGCACTGCCTGTGCCGCATCCACCAGTACAGGAATGTTTCTGGCGTGAGCCCGGGAAATAATTTCTTTTATATTATTAACCGTTCCCAACGAATTGGAAACATAGGTACATGCTACTATTTTCGTTCTGTCATCCAGCAACGCATCCAATTGCTCCAGCATTAATACGCCGTTATTGTCTATAGGCAGCACCTTTAAAATGGCTTCACGCTCTTCGCAGATCATCTGCCATGGTACAATATTGGAATGATGCTCCATCGCCGTAATAAGCACGCCGTCTCCTTTTTTCAGGAAACTTCTTCCGAATGTATTCGATACCAGGTTGATGCCTTCGGTAGTGCCTCTGGTAAATATTACTTCATGGGAATGTTTGGCGTTAATAAATGCCGCAACGTTATCACGGGCCGACTCGTAGGCATCGGTGGCCTGCTGACTGAGGGTATGTACACCCCTGTGCACATTGCTGTTGTATTCTTTGTAATATTTATCTAAAGCTGCCAGAACTTCCAGCGGTTTCTGCGAAGTGGCCGCGTTATCTAGGTACACCAGTTGCCTGCCATTTACTTTTACATTAAGCAATGGAAAATTCTTCCTTATTTTTTCTGTGTTTAAGCCTGTGATCATACTCTTTAGTTAGCAGATGCAGCCGTATTTCCCATCTTTAGGTAGATCAGTTCCTGGACATACTGTTTAACTGCATGGTTGCTTATTTTTTCGGTTACATCGAACATAAATGCTTCTACCAGCATCTTTTTGGCAGCTATTTCACCGATACCCCTGGATTGCAGGTAAAAAAGGGAATCCGGGTTAAACTGCCCTACCGTGCAGCCATGACTGCACTTTACATCATCCGCAAATATTTCCAACTGGGGCTTGGCATATACCTGCGCTTTATCACTTAGCAGCAGGTTGTTATTCTGTTGAAAAGCATTCGTTTGCTGCGCTTCGCGCTTAACGAAAACCTTCCCGTTAAATACGGCTTTGCCATTATCCATCAATACACCCTTATACATTTCATTGCTTTTACAGGAAGGGTGCCTGTGCTCTATCGATGTATGGTTGTCCGTCAACTGGTTGCCCGCTACCAGGTACAGTCCATACAGGTGTGTTTCCGTTGCGGTATCGTTCAGCCTTACTTCCAGGTTGTTTCTTATAAGATCTGCACCCGGCAGACTGAAAGTAAAATTATCGTAGCGGCTGCCTCTTTGCTGGGTTATATGATTGTATTGCAGCCATCTTTCTCCGGCAGTATTGCTTTGTATATCATAGTGTGATAACTGTCCGTTTTCTTTTATTATAAATTCCGAAACACTGTTAACGAACACCCGCTTTTTATCATGCAACACTATAGAGTTTTCTATTACTTCGGCTTTTGCATTACGGTTGATGACCAGTAAATGCCGGGGCTGGAAAAATGCATTCTCCGGTGCCGTGTAAATATGGATGATCTCCAGCGGCTTATCGAGCGATACGTCTTTTTTTACTTCCAGATAAAACCCGTCGGTAAAAAAAGCACTGTTTAATGCGGTAAGGGTATTGCCTTCCGTACGGTTGAAGGTGGAAAGTTGCTCCCTGTAAAACTCGGAACCCGAGATGCTTTTTAAGGAAACAATCGAGGCCATGTCCTGGTTGGGCAAGCGGGAAAGACCTATATGGATACTGCCGTTCACTAATACGAGCCGGTAAGCGTCCAGCTCCGGGATAGCCGCTTTCTTTACTGCATCTGCGAGGCTGTTCTCGTCGCCGTTTACTATGTTGAGATTATAGTCGGCATCCAGGAAAGGGACCAGGCTGGTAAAGCGCCAGTCTTCTTCTTTTATAGATGGAAATCCTTTCGTTTTAAAATCATCGAATGCCTCTTGCCTTAGTCCTTCAAGCGATCTTTCCGCCGCGTGGGCCGGAGCTTTACGGCGCATTTCGAATTCATCGGCCAGTTTATTGTAAAGTGATGTTGCTACCTCGTTTGTCATAATAATTATTGGATAGATGATTCTCTTACCTTCAACTCTTCCTTCAGCCAATCATACCCTTTTTCTTCCAGTTCCAGTGCCAGCTCTTTGTTACCGGAGCGAACTATTCTTCCATTATAAAGTACATGCACAAAATCAGGAACAATATATTCAAGCAGGCGCTGATAATGCGTTATCAGTACAAACGCATTTTTTTCCGAACGCAGCTTGTTAACACCGTTGGATACAATGCGCAGGGCATCAATATCCAGTCCCGAGTCGGTTTCATCCATCACTGCCAGCTTGGGTTCCAGCATCGCCAACTGGAATACTTCGTTTCTTTTTTTCTCTCCGCCAGAAAACCCTTCGTTCAGCGACCGGTTGGCCAGCTTGGCATCAAACTCCACCAGTTGCTGTTTTTCCTTTGTGAGTTTAAGAAATTCCTTAGCCGTCAGGGGTGGCAGTTGCCGGTAATCCCTTATCTCGCTAAGAGCGGTTTTGAGAAAATTAATGTTGGAAACGCCGGGAATCTCTATAGGATATTGAAATGCCAGGAAAACGCCTTCTCTCGCCCTATCCTCGGGTTTCATGTCCAGCAGGTTTTTTCCATCCAGCCATACTTCTCCTTCAGTTACTTCATAATTTTCCCTTCCTGCAAGCACTGCCGCCAGGGAGCTTTTGCCGGATCCGTTGGGCCCCATAATAGCATGAACTTCTCCTGCATTCACCTGCAGATCTATGCCTTTTAATATTTCCTTTTCACCGATTCTTGCATGCAAATTCTTAATTGTCAGCATTTTTGTTATCTTCTGGTTTTTAATCTCGTTTTTTAACCTACACTTCCTTCGAGCGTAAGCGAAAGCAGTTTCTGTGCTTCCACCGCAAACTCCATAGGAAGTTGGTTCAATACTTCTTTGGCGTACCCGTTTACGATCAACGCGATGGCTTTCTCCGTATCGATACCCCGTTGGTTGAGGTAAAATACCTGGTCCTCCCCGATTTTGGAAGTAGTGGCTTCGTGTTCTATGGTAGCGGTGTTATTGCGCGATTCGATATAGGGAAAGGTATGTGCTCCGCAATTGTTGCCTATCAGCAATGAGTCGCACTGGGTAAAATTTCTTGCCTGGTTGGCCCTGCTGCCGATCTGTACCAGTCCGCGATAGCTGTTTTGTCCCTGCCCGGCAGAGATACCTTTTGAAATAATTCTGCTCTTCGTATTGGCGCCTATATGATACATTTTAGTGCCTGTATCGGCTATCTGTTTGTTATTAGTAACGGCTACGGAATAAAACTCGCCTACCGAATCATTGCCCTGCAGCAGTACGCCGGGGTACTTCCAGGTAATGGCAGAACCCGTTTCTACCTGTGTCCACGATATTTTGGAACGGTCGCCCCGGCAGGCCCCCCGCTTGGTAACGAAATTGTAAATACCTCCCTTGCCGTTCTTGTCTCCGGGATACCAGTTTTGTACCGTTGAATATTTGATTTCAGCATCTTTAAGCGCAATCAATTCCACCACGGCGGCGTGCAACTGGTTCTCGTCGCGCATGGGAGCGGTACATCCTTCCAGATAACTTACATAGCTGCCTTCGTCGGCTATGATGAGCGTGCGTTCGAACTGGCCGGTATTCTCCGCGTTGATACGGAAATAGGTAGAAAGCTCCATGGGGCATCTTACACCTTTGGGAATATAAACGAAGGACCCGTCGGAAAATACGGCGGTATTCAAAGAAGCGAAAATATTGTCAGAATGGGGAACCACCGTTCCCAGGTATTTTTTTACCAGTTCCGGGTGTTCTCTTACCGCCTCCGAAATGGAACAGAAGATTATACCCAGTTCATTCAGGTGTTTTTTATAGGTAGTGCTAACGGATACACTGTCGAATACCACATCCACCGCTACGCCTGCCAGCACTTTCTGTTCGTTCATCGGGATACCGAGTTTCTCGAACGTGCGGAGCAGTTCGGGATCTACCTGGTCAAGGCTATCGTATTTCGCCTTTTGCGAAGGGGCTGCATAATAGGATATTTTCTGGTAGTCCATCTCGGGCAGATTGAAGTTCTGCCATTTGGGTTGTTCCTGCTTCAGAAATGCTTTGAACCCTCTCAGGCGCCATTCGAGGAGCCATTCCGGTTCATTTTTTTTAGCGGATATGAAACGCACAGTGTCTTCGTTCAACCCGGCGGGGGCGATGTCCATATCGATATCGGTTACAAACCCATATTCGTACTCACGGCTGGCTAACTGCTCCAGTATATCATTATCGTTGTCCATGTCTGCAAAGTTACAATTCAAAACATTCATTTCTTATTAAAAGTTCGTCTGGTTTTACTTTATAAGGGTCTAAACCCCTATATTATCGTAAATCGTGCTGGTGGCTTGCATGCAAATGAGTAAGTGGAGAAAAAAACCCCGTTTAAGGCTAAAATGGCTTTTCGCCATGAGTTTGAGCGATGATGCGGTTCACGATTGCAGGAAAGGGACGCAGGGAGCGCAAGAGCAGGTTGGTAGTCCATTCTTTTCCAAAAACAGATTGAATGAGTCTGCCGGCGAACAGGCGATTGGCGAAACTGGCTTTCCATTGCCTTTGGTACATGGATTCCATTTCTTCCCGGGAAATCTCTTCCCGGAGAAAGCTGCCGGCCAGGTCCGCGGCGATCTTACTGCTGTGCAGTGCCATGCTCATGCCATTTCCACATAGCGGGGTAATAAGCCCGGCTGCATCACCGAGCATAAGCACATGGTTCTCCACCTGCGATTTTTTTTCAAAGCTCACCTGCGAAATCGTGAGCGGTTTACGATACAGGAAGCTGGCACTGGAAAATATTTCTGCCAGCAGGGGATTGCGCGAAAGGAGTTCTTTTTCCATCCGTTCGATACTGTTTCCGTAATTACGGAGATTATCTGCCGTAGTAAGGTAACAAATACAACACTTGCCATCTTCGATTCTTGAAATACCACAATAGCCGTTGAGAAAATTATGAAGGGCTATCACCTGCTCCGGGTGTGGTATTACGGCGTGGTATTTAACACCGATAAAATTGTTGAGAGTATTGGTTTTCTGTGTTATAAAAGGCCTTTTCCACTTAATATCCAGGTTGCTTCTTTTCCCAAATGCGCCGCAACATACCAGTGCGCTGATAGTTGTCTTATTGCTTGTTACTATAAATTCATTTTTATCGAATTGTATGTCCTGCACGCGGGTATCGCTGAAAATATCAATCCCCTGCTTTTTCGCAAGTTCTGCCATTGTATTATCCAGCAGGTGGCGACTTACCCCAAACCCCCCTAAGGGCAGGCCCTGTGTTAGCGTAGCGCCTCCAGGTGCGGATATGGTGAGGGTTTTTATTTGTGGCAAATGCCAGTCCTGGAGCGGTAAGCCAAGCGAAAGCAGGAAGTTCCAGGATTCGAGGCTTATATATTCTCCACATACCTTATGAAAAGGGTACATCTCTTTTTCGAAAAGAGCGACCCGGTATCCTTTTTTACCAAGTAATAAGGCAGAAGCAAGACCTGCCAGTCCCCCTCCAACGATGGCTGCATCGTAATGCAGGTTGCCCCTATTCATTTTTCACGGTTATTAAATGCCTGAAAGCCCATTTCCAGCTGATATCGAAATCGTCGACGCCCGCCGTGCGTAAAAGTTCCGTCCACTCTGCTTTTTTAAATCCTCTCAATACAGATATCGGGGCATCATGTTTTACAAGGTAAGATCCCGAAAAGCCAGCGGTGATCCACTTGATAAGATGATAAGCCATTGGATGGCGGTGCAGGTCGTTTATAAAAAATCCGCGGGAAGCATTTTGCCTTAGCCATCGCAGCATCCCGATCAGTTCCGTGTCCTTAAAGTGATGACAGAACAGGGAACTGAATATGATGTCCGGATGCTTTTCCCCGAATCGAACCTGCCTGTAGTCGGAGCATATAAATTCAGCTCCGGGCAGGTTCGCACAATTTTCCCTGGCAAACTCAATGCAGGCTTCATTAAGGTCGATCCCGATATAGTGAACCGGTAATTTCCTGTTCTTGTTCCACCGGTGAATAGCTTTCAGGTTGTCGCCGCCTCCGCAACCAATTTCCGCTATGGTGAGTGGTTGCCGGTTGTTATTCAGCATTTTTGCCAACCCGCTGGTAGTAATTTTATGCCCTCCCAGCCAGGTGTTGATAGTATTGAGCTCGCGGAGACAGTCCGCCCAGTCTTTAAACGGTACGTCCGGTGCGTCGATCAGTTCGGTGCTGCGGGATCGCTGGGAAAATAGGCTCATTGTTCCAGTATAAGTGTTTCCAGGGTGATACCCGGACCAAAAGCCGCCACGAATATCTTTTCTTTGGTCTGTTCCAGGTTCTTCATGATTTCCTTTAATACGAATAGCACGGTGGGAGACGACATATTGCCGTAATTGCTCAGCACCTCATAGGATGCTGCGAGGTCCTCCTTCTGTAAAAACAATTCTTTCTGAATGGTATCCAGTATTTTTTTACCACCGGGGTGAATAGCCCATC
Organism: Chitinophagaceae bacterium; assembly: GCA_031399065.1. Taxonomy (GTDB): domain Bacteria; phylum Bacteroidota; class Bacteroidia; order Chitinophagales; family Chitinophagaceae; genus JADCRZ01. Next base: position 6,557 of record JANNOM010000023.1, on the reverse strand, counting down.
GCGTTACTTCGTTTTTTCCAATGCCTGCAGAGGACAGGGCGTTGTGTAGCAGTGGTGTAATGGATTCGCCTATTAACTGCGGGATATAGGCACTTAACCGCATCAGGAAGCCGCGGGAGGATAAATGCCATGCCATATCATCGTGCCCCTGTAAAGCGACTTCGGAGTAAAAACCTTTTAATGATAATCCTTTTGCTTTAAACGAATCGCCCGTTACCAATACCGCTGCCGCGCCATCGGCGAACAGGAGGCTGCTGGCAATACTATCCATATCGTATTCTTTCTGGAAATGAAGGGTGCATAATTCGGTGCAAACGATCAGCACACGGGCGTCTTTATCTGCCTTGCAAAGGGCATCGGCCGATTTTAACGCATGCAGCGCGGCATAGCAGCCCATGAAGTTGACGGAGCTTCTCTGTATATTGGGAGATAGCCGCATTTTCTGAAGAATGCTGATGTCGAGCCCGGGAGCCGACATACCCGTGCAACTTACGGTGATGAGGCAGGTGATTTCACTTTTGCCGATATGGCCTTCCAAACAGTTTTCGATGGATCGTATACTCAGGTCTGTTGCATGCAACTGGAATAGCTGCATTCTTTTCTCGAGCCCAGGAAAAGGCTCCATGTCTTCTGTAGGGGGATAGAATGTTCTATCCTGCACAGCTGCTGAATAATCCGGTATGGCGGAATACCTTGTATTTATGCCACTTCGTTCATAAAGCAATTCTATTTTGCGGCGGTCACCTGCTTCCGGCTGGTAGATATTCAGCATAAAATCCAGAATATCTTTCTGCCGGTGGCGGTAAGCAGGTAAAGCAGTTCCTATCGATATTAATTTGCTCACTTGGTAGTATTAGATTATCGCAGCGCATGAGTGAAATATTCAAAACAAGTGCCTACCTGAAGGTATGATTTAAAAAGCAAAAGCTGATAAAAGCAATATTGGTGCTTACTGCGGCAACGATATTCATTTGCATGGTGTGTCTGAAATCGGCCTTGCTGCTATCCCTGCTCACTTTTATCCACCAGGAAATAAAATATACGATAACCGGGAGAAAGCAGACCTGCAGCATCCAGAAATGAGTTAACTGTTCTCTTTGCCTGAAATAAAAGAAAAGCAGTATATCGGCAAGTGTGTACATAATTCCACTAAACAGGAAAGTTCCCATGTAACCCAATACGTAACTGATGGTTCTTACCCCGTCTCTAAGATCCTGCTGGTGCTGGTATATCTGCGTGAGCGGGTAAAAGCCTCCGAACAATAAACTGGCTATGCCCATTCCGCTCCAGGGGATGGCAAGTGTTTGATAGTTTTCTGCCGCACCGGCATACACCATGTAATAGGTAATAGCTCCCTGGAATAGTACTACGGTAAAAAATCCTGTTACCGGGTATTGCTTTAAGCGGATGCCGCGGTAGCTGTAAGCCCTCGATGCAAGTACGTTGGCGAGCACACAGGCAGCGAATGGGAGATGGATCAGCAGGCTTAGAAGGATGGCCAGGCCATCCAGTATAACAGAAAGATAAAATAATTGCCGTGTGGGTAGCGGAGGTTTTTCGATCATCCCGATACTTTCCTCGTCGCGGTCCATATAGCTGTTATAACCGTTGCTGGCGGGGTACATGATAAAATGAATGATGATAAATATCAGTGCCGCTTTTGCTATGTCTATTACAGGCGTCTGACTGAGCGCAAAAAAATAAACGGGCATCAGGAAAAAAGAGAAGGGTATACGCAGTAATGTTATCGTACTCTTAAGAAGCATCAGACAAGTTAGCGAAATTTTAAAAAATACAGTATAGTAATTGAAGGAGGCTGTAAAAATAAATACTCTACAAATTTTGTGCACTAATGTTTTCTTCCTATTATTGCACATAATCAACGGGGTTGAATGATCATGTGGCCGAGCGGCTAGGCAAGGGTCTGCAAAACCTTTTACGGCGGTTCAAATCCGCCCGCGATCACTGTTTCTTCATATATAGCAAGCAATCGTTGAAGCCGGGCGGTGTTTCTACACTGCCCTTTTTAAAATGGCTGCCTGCTGTTATAATTGGCCTGAATCCAATATTGCTAAAGCTTAAATACGCCTGTTTATGAAGCTCAATTATCTTGCATTTGCCGTTCCCTTATTTATATGCTTTATGCTGCTGGAGTGGATAGCCGCTAAAAGAAAAAAACTGCCTTATTTTCATCTTCACAACTCCATCGCCAATATCAGTATTGGTATTGCGGAACGGTTGCTGGATGTATTTGTCACCGGTTTATTCTTTTTTGTTTACGACTATCTGCAGAAGAAATGGGGCATACTCACCATCAAACCGGGTGTTTTTCTCTGGATACTTTTATTGATTTGCACCGATTTTATGTGGTATTGGTATCACCGGCTGGCGCATGAAATCAACGTGTTCTGGGCTGTGCATGTAGTGCATCATCAAAGTGAGGATTTTAATTACACGGTATCTGCACGCATCACCGTTTTACAGGCATTTGTGCGTACCGGCTTCTGGTGTGTACTGCCACTGCTCGGTTTCCCGGCCTTCATGATCACCAGCGTATTGCTGGTGCATGGACTTTATCCTTTTTTTATCCATACGCGCATGATAGGCAGCCTGGGTATACTGGAATACCTGTTCGTTACACCATCGCACCACAGGGTGCATCATGCCTGCAACGAAAAATACCTTGATAAAAATTATGGAGACGTATTTATTATATGGGATAAACTGTTTGGCACTTTTGCAAAGGAAGAAAAGGAAGAAGTAATAGTATATGGACTAACTACCCCCCTGAAAAGCTATAGTTTTTTATGGCAGCATTTTCATTTTTTGGCTGAATTATTTATAGCCGCAAGATCTGTGATCGGTATTAAAAATAAAATAAAGGTACTCTTCGGAAGGCCCGCTGCCGTGCCTTCCTATGCCCGTGCCATCGCCGAGAGAAAATTCGGAATAGAAGCGAAGCGTGATGTAGTGAATCAGCTGCTTAACAGATATGTGATAGGACAGATATTGTTTACACTGGCCGGCCTTTTTGTTTTTATTCTTTTGGAGCACCATGTCAATATTTATGATAAGGTTTTAATCACCCTGCTGATCCTGCTTACGCTGATCAATTGCGGCGCCATTATGGAGCAGAAGAAATGGATATTTTATCTTGAATTTTCAAGGATACTACTGGCGGGTATCTGCCTGGTGATTGGCTGGCCCAACCTCTATCTGACGGTGGTTTTTCTTGTTTCCGCTTTTTTATTGATCTATTATTTCGATCATTTAAAAAGCCACTATTTTAAGTGGGTTTACGCCAGCCAATAAAGTATTATAGTCACCATCTAAAAACTAAATCCTGCGGCTATATGGGCAGAAGGCCTTATTAAACGGGGCTTGAAGTTCCAGATATTACCAGAAGGAGGGTCAATAAATAGCTGCGGTCCTATACCCGCTTTCAGAAAAAAACCGGAACCGGTCGTCTGGTAGCGGTATCCTATAGCAGGTTTTATAAATAGCTGTTTATCCTTGTCGTACTTGTCTTTAATCACACCCGTTGCATGTTTTTTCATATGAGGAATTATGCCCAGGCTCAACTCCAGGTGGTGCCTGGGAGCCGTGGTAATTGCGTTAAATGAAAAAGGTGCAGATAAGTGTTTATGGAAGAGTGAAAACCCCGCACCATAGCTATAGTTCCATTTTTTTCCTCTCCGGAATACCCGCTCGAAGTTGATGGATCTTTCATTTCCTTTACCGGACAGTTGCAGGTAGAGCGCAGTTCTGCTTATTCTGACATCCGTTGTATCGGATGCAAAAGTCTGTGTATAATTGCACAGCAGTGCCGTCACAGCTATTGCTGTGATGCAGATTTTATAGTTACGTCCTGCCTGGATATGAGGGGGTATTAAAGCGTTTGAGAATCGGATGCCAAAGTAATAATTATATTCGAATCGTCTAAATTTCCGGGTAGATATTAGCAAAAGATTTCTTTATCTTTAATTACTTAAATTTAATATTATGTTATGGAAAGGCCGGCGTGAAAGCAGTAATGTAGATGACCGCAGGGGATTATCCGGCGGAGGAAAAGTGGCAGTAGGAGGTGGTTTGGTCGGGATAATAGTAGTAGTTCTGAACCTGCTGATGGGAGGAGAAGTGGATCTTTCGCAGATACAGCAACAGATGGCACCCACACAATCCGCGCAGGAGTTAAGCCCGCAGGAGAAAGCCCTGGACGATGAAAGAGCGCAGTTTGTAAAAGTGGTATTGGCCGATACGGAAGACGTATGGAATAAACTGATGAATGAACAGGGGAAGCAATACCAGGAGCCGCGGCTGGTTCTTTTCCGCGACCAGGTACAATCTGCATGCGGCATGGCCGGCTCCGCTTCCGGGCCCTTTTATTGCCCGGGCGACCAGCAGGTGTATATTGACCTCTCGTTTTATGAAGACATGCAGAATAAATTAAAAGCTCCGGGCGATTTTGCCATGGCTTATGTGATAGCGCACGAAATAGGGCATCACGTCCAGTATCTCCAGGGAACAAGTGATAAAATGGCCCGCCTCCGGCGCCAGTTAAGCGAAGAAGAATATAACAAATACTCCGTAAAGCTAGAATTGCAGGCCGATTTTTATGCAGGCTTATGGGCACATCACGCGCAGCGCATGAAGAATATTCTCGAAAACAACGACTTAGAAGAAGCTATGAACGCTGCCAATGCTATTGGTGATGACAGGCTGCAACAGCAGTCCCAGGGTCACGTAGTTCCCGAATCATTCACGCATGGAAGTTCCGCTCAGCGAATGTTTTGGTTTAAAAAGGGATTTCAAACCGGCGACATTACGCAGGGCGATACGTTTGAAAAGGAAAACTAAACTTTCATTTTGCCCTGAACTCCATTGTCCATTGTAGTGCCCGTAAGTGCGCCCGCCAGCATTTTTATCAGGGAAATCATTTTATTATTTTTTGTATCCCAGTAATAGGCATCGGAAGGATGTACTTTAATAAGCGTTAGATTGGGATCATCAACCCCATCGTGAAACCATGTTTTCGCTATGGGTGTCCATAACTCGGTGGCTTTTTCTTTATCGACGATTATTTCTGCCTCTCCATAAACACTTAAGTATTCATATTTGCTATTATTTGAAAAAAATAACTGAACGTGCTCGTCGTGCTCTATTTCGGAGTTTTTTTCGCTGTACCTGCTGCTTAAAAACCAGATATTGCCTTCTTCATCTACCTGCTGCGCAGCCATCGGTCTGCTGGAGAGCGGTTGTTGAGATAACCGCGTTACAAACATACAGGTAGTAGCATCTTTTACAAGTTCTTTTATCTTTACAATAGCTTCTTCATTTGCCAAATTTTTAACATCTCCCATAATTTTGCAATTTATATATTAAATAATTGCGGTTGCAATTCCCATGCCTCTGCTTCACAGCTAAAAGAAGTATTTATTTTCTCTTAATATGTACCGTTTTTGATATTTTGATAAAAAATCCATTAATTTAATATCTTGCATTTAACATATTATCCCTAAAAGTTTATTTTTACCTCAAATATCTAAAATTAAGATTTATGAAAAAATTGTCGATGAGTTTCTCTATGGTGATTATGTTAGGTGTATTACTTTTTTCATCCTGCAAAAAGGGCGATACTGGTCCTGCAGGTGCTGCAGGTCCGGCTGGTCCTCCAGGTGCTAATGGTGCTCCTGGTACACCCGGTGCTCCTGGTACTCCCGGAACTCCTGGTGCACCTGGGTCCTCCAATGTAACCTATTCAGCATGGCTTACGTTAGCATTTGATTCTGCTCAAAATCCAACCAATACTGCCTCGCAATATTTTGCTGAGATTGTGGCTCCTAAGGTTGATACAGCGATTTTAAATAGAGGTGTCATAAAAGCATACGTTAACCTTGGAACTACAGCAGCCCCGCAGGTTACAGAAGTTTCTTTTAGAGGGCTTAATGTTGCAGGATCTGCGGGCTTTATAGATTTGTTTACCGGCTTGCTTCCCACTACTCAAACAGACGTATGGTCTGCAAGCAGGTATAGGTATGTCTTGATTCCTGGTGGAACTGCCGCCCGTTCAGCCATAAACTGGAGTAATTATTCTGAAGTACAGGCATACCTTGGTATCAAAGACTAAAAGGGTGCTAGTATACTATCAATATTAAAGCCTTGAAGATTTAAATAATTGTAACTGCTATTTAAATCTTCAAGGTTTCTTTGTGTCTAAAACACATAGTCATATTCCACCTTCCCCTGCAATTCCTCTTTCAGATTATAACAGAAGTCCGCCAGTTTCAGACCGTTATCGTCATATCTGTAAAACCATTTCTGGAACCGGGCTCCCAGCTGCGGGGCAAGTGTCATGGTAGAAAGTTTGCCATCCTCTTCATATTCGAACATATAATCGGGCATTAGCCGGGCGGCCTGTTGGTTATACCTTACTACATCGGTGAGCTGATTATTGGTATTGTAGTAATAATATATTTTTCCCTGCGAAATCTTTCTCCGAAAAGATTCTTCCTCGCCCGTGTTTCCTTTTTCATCGGTGGTGAACTTAACCAGTGTAC